>JBILQE010000095.1:0-5006 GCA_044373465.1 Akkermansiaceae bacterium
GACGGTGGCCCAGCCGGCCTCGCGGGTCAGCCGGACGTCCAGACCATGTTTGCGGAACAGCCCAAGGTCGCGCGCCACGATCAGCGGCGCGCAGTCAACCGAGGGGACAAACCCGAGCCGGATCGGCCGGATCGGCTGGGTCGGCGGGGTGGGGAGGGAGGAAGCAACCATGGGCTGCTGTAAGCCGCTGGCATGCCAGATTCCCGACCATCGATCCCACGCCCGTGAGCTTTGCCTGCCAATGGCATGTCCGCTGCTTTCCCGCTGCCGGATCCAGTTTTTCCTGCCGCCCACCTCTTCCGGCGCCCGCCCGGCACCCGCATGCAACTTCCCGACCTCCGCCAGATCAGGGCCTTCACCGCGGTTGCCGACGAGGGCAGCTTCACCCATGCGGCGCGCAAGCTCTCAGTGACCCAGTCGGCGATCAGTCATTCGGTGCGCGCGCTGGAGGAACAGATGGACTGCCGTTTGATTGACCGCCAGGGGAAGCGCAGCACCCTGACGCTGGAGGGTGAGATGTTCCTGCGGCGCTGCCGCCGGGTGATCCATGAGCTTGACCTTGCCGCCCGCGAGCTCGACGGCTTGAAGGGCTGGGGGCAGGGGAGAATCCGCATCGGAGCCCCGCCAAGCTTGTGCCACTATCTGCTGCCCAAGGTTCTGCGGGAACTGCGCGATTGCTTCCCGGGGTGCGAGGCACTCATCGAGTCGGGCACCACCGAAACGCTCGTCAAAATGCTCAGCGACTTCGAACTCGATGTCGTCCTCGGGATGAAAATGAAGCTTGATCGGCCGCTGCGGTATGAGCCGTTGTTTCGCGACCGGCTGGTGTTCGTGGTGGCGCCGGGGCACCCGTGGGCGCGGGCCGGACGGGTTGACCCTGAGTCGCTTGGCCGGGAACAATTGATCGTCTATGCGCGCGCGACGGAGACCTACCGGATGGTCGAGAAGCACTTTGGCGAGATCGCGACGCGGCCGCCGCTGGTGCTCGGCGACATGGAGACGATCAAGGAGATGGCCAAGGTGGGGGTGGGCATCGGGATCGTCGCGGCGTGGGTGGCGCGGCGGGAACTTGACGATGGAAGTCTGGTGGCGGTGGCGATCAGTCCGCCGCTGAGGCGCGAGTGGGGAGTTTACTCGTTGGAGAGCAAGGGGCGCAGCATGGTTGAGGAGACCTTTGTGGGGATCAGCCGGATGCTCGGGCAGGAGTTCGGCGGCTGAGCTTGCCAAGCGGGCGCTGGCATGGATGCTCGGGACTCATGAACCGCGCCGCGCGCCCGACCCACCTTGGCGGAATTTGTGCCGGGGCCGGGGCGGTGCAGGTGATCGCCGCAGCGGTGGCCTTCACGTTTTTGGGCAAGCTGGGGCTGATGTACGAGTCGTTGGGGACAAAGCTGCCGCGGCTGACCGAGCTGCTGTTGACCGGCAGCGGCGCGCCCGCCTGGGGGACCTTGCTGGCCCTGGCCGCGGCGCTGCTGTGGGCGGCCAAGTTTGGCAGCAACCGGGCGCGCTCGATTGTGATCCTGACGGCGGTAGGAACCTCCGGGGTGCTTGGGCTGGTGGCGCCGATCATCGCGCTGCTGCCGGTCTTGAACCAATGAGCAGGAGAAAATTCCCTGCCCGATCGCGGTGAGCTGGGCTATCCTGAGCGGATGAACAAGCGATGGGTTGTTGGTTTCGCGCTGTGGGGAGTGGCGGCCGTCGGCGCCGTGGCCGGACCTGGCGTCGTTCAGGGGACTGGTGTCGTCCAGGCGGGCAAGGCGCAGGTGGAGTTGATCAGCGCAGCGGGCCCGGTGAAGGCTGGCTCGGCGGTGCTGCTGGGGATCCGGCTCAAGGTCGATCCTGGATGGCACACGTACTGGATCAATCCGGGCGAGTCGGGGATGAAGCCGTCGCTTGAGTGGAACCTGCCGCCCGGTTTTGGTCCCGCGCGGGTGCTTTTTCCATCTCCCAAGGAGTTCCGCAATGCCGCCGGAATGGTCAGCTATGGTTATGATGGCGAGGTGATCCTGCCTGTTTGGATCAGCTGGCCAGAAAAACTCGCCGAGGTGCCAGCCGAGGTGACTTTTGGCCTCAAAATCGATTGGCTGACATGCAGCGAGGAGGCATGTCTTCCCGGCGGCGCGCAGGTCGCGGTGGTCCTCCCGGTCGGCGACCCGCAGCCGGGTCCGGCAGCCGAGGCGCTCGCCGCCGCCCTTGAGGCGGTTCCCGCTCCGCGCGATGGCTGGGAGCTGGTGGTCGCCGAGGAGGGCCAAAAGCTGCGGGTCACGCTGCGGGCTCCGAAAGATGTCGATCTTGCCAAGGCCACGGTATTTCCGGTCACCGAAACTGCCTTGGACTTCCGCACCCCGCTCGAGTTCGCCGCCGACCCGGGCGCCCCCGGCGCATGGTCGGCGACCACCACCCGCAATGAGTTCGCCGAGCACCCGCTCGATGCTCTTGAACTCGTCATCCAACCAACCGCCGGACCACCGGTCAGCGTCGCCTGGAAAAAATAATCCCTCAAAACGCCCCGCCGTCATTGGACAATCTGCGCCGCTCGGCGATGTTAGGCGCTGATTCGAAATCCGCAGTAACCCCTATGAAGACAACCAGCAAATTGATGGGCGCGCTGATCGGCGCGTTGGCGACGATGACGGTGATGGCCGCCGCAGCGGAGGTCGGGAATCCAGCCCCGGCCTTCACCCTGAAGAACACCAAGGGCGCGGAGGTCTCCCTGGCCGATTACAAAGGCAAGGTGGTGGTTCTGGAATGGATCAACTATGAGTGCCCATTTGTGAAGAAGCACTATGCGAGCGGCAACATGGCCAAGCTCCAGGAGAAATACGCTGACCAGGGAGTTGTCTGGCTCAGTGTGAACTCCGCCGCGCCTGGGAGGCAGGGGAATATGCCCGCCGCCGACCTGCAGGCGCGCGCCGACAAGGAAGGGTCGAAGGCCAGCTCGATTCTCCTCGATGAGGACGGCAAGGTGGGCAAGGCCTACGGTGCCACCAACACCCCGCACCTGTTTGTCATCAACAAGGACGGTGTGCTCGCCTATGCCGGGGCGATCGACGACAAGCCGACGACCGACCAGGCCGACATCGCCGCCGCCAGCAACTTCCTGGCCACCGCCTTGGACGCCGTGCTGGCCGGCAAGCAGGTCGAGAAAGCCAAGACCAAAGCCTACGGGTGTGACGTGAAGTATTAACCGCCATCGGCGGAAACGAACCCGCCGCTTCCTGAAGTGACCAACTCAAGGGTGCGGTGGGGAAAGCAAGATCAGCTCTGGAAAGTGAGTCTGGGTAGCGGCTGACATCGGCGGTGGCTAATGTCAGGTTGAAGCCGTTGCGGAATGATTCCGGCGGCCCATCGATGGAGGCGGGCGGCGGGATCAAAGCCATCGATGAGCACATTGGTGTCCAGGAGGATCACGGCTCGCGGGTGATCGCTCGCAGTTCTTCCCCGCTCATGCTGGGGGTCAGGGCCGCGGAGATGAGCAAGGCATCAACTTCCGCGGGACCCGGCTTGGGAGCTCTCGGGGCGGGCATGACTTTGGCAAGCTCGTAATGACCCGGTCCGGTTTCTCGCACCGCATAACATTCCCCGGGAAGCGCCCCGGGGAGAACCAGGCGGCGCTTGGTATCGATGGTAAGGACCTTCATGGTGGGAGGTCCCACAGGAGGCGGGCGCTGTCAATGGGCCACCGGCAGGTTGGTAGACGAGATAATAATCTGGACACAGTCCAGAAAAGCGCGAGAGTCGCGCCATGTCTGCCGTGGAAGAGAGTGCGTTGCTTCGAGAGCACGGGATTCCTGTGACCGCGCAGCGGATTTCGGTGTTGCGAGCCGTGGGTGCGCGGCCGCACGCGACGGCGGACGCCATCGCCGAGGAGGTGCGGGCAGGGATCGGGGTCATCTCGCGCCAGGCGGTGTATGATGCCCTTGGAATGCTGGTGCGCAAAGGGCTCATCCGGCGCATCCAGCCAGCTGGCTCGCCGGCGCGCTACGAAAACCGCACCGGGGACAACCACCATCATCTTATTTGCCGAGCGTGCGGGCTGACAACGGATGTCGACTGCACGGTTGGCGTGGCCCCGTGTTTGAGCGCGGCGGCCGATCACGGGTTCCGGATCGACGAGGCAGAGGTGATTTTCTGGGGGACCTGCCCGGCCTGTCTCGCATCCGGGTGCTGACCACTCACCATTAAGTTTTTCGATTTCAAACCAACACCATCCAATGCCCGAGAACACCGCCGCAGCCGAATGTCCGTTCAAGCCCGCCAGCGCCGTCACCGGTGGCGCCACCAGCAACCAGGATTGGTGGCCGAACCGCTTGAAGGTGGAATTGCTCCACCAGCATTCCGAGAAGTCCGACCCGCTTGGTGGCGGATTCGACTATGTGCAGGAGTTTAAGACGCTCGATCTTGCCGCGGTGAAGGCGGACTTGGCCGCGCTGATGACCGAGTCGCAGGATTGGTGGCCGGCGGACTTTGGTCATTACGGGCCGCTGTTCATCCGGATGGCGTGGCACAGCGCGGGGACGTATCGCACCGGTGACGGTCGCGGCGGTGGTGGTCGCGGCCAGCAGCGGTTCGCCCCGCTCAACAGTTGGCCGGACAACGTCAGCCTGGACAAGGCGCGGCGGCTCCTGTGGCCGATCAAGCAGAAGTATGGCCGGAAGATTTCCTGGGCCGACTTGATGATCCTTGCGGGGAATGTCGCGTTGGAGACGATGGGGTTCAAAACCTTCGGGTTCGCCGGGGGCCGCGCCGACACCTGGGAGCCGGACCAGGATGTTTACTGGGGTCGCGAGACGACTTGGCTGGGTGGGGATGTCCGCTACGCGCACGGCTCCGAAGGGGTGGTGGCCGACCACGCGGTGTTGCCGACCGATGACAACGCCGATGGCGACATCCACACGCGCCAGCTTGAGAATCCGCTCGCCGCGGTGCAGATGGGGCTTATTTACGTCAACCCCGAAGGGCCCGACGGGAATCCGGATCCGCTCAAGGCGGCCTACGACATCCGC
>JBILQE010000058.1:0-17519 GCA_044373465.1 Akkermansiaceae bacterium
ATACCCCGATCTCGGAAGCCGGCTTCATCGGCATGGGCATCGGCGCCTCGATGCTCGGCGTGCGCCCGGTCATGGAGTTGATGTTCTGGTCGTTCCACTCGGTCGCCTTCGACCAGCTTGTCAGCAATGCCGCCTGTGTCCGCTACATGTCCGGCGGGTTGATCAACTGCCCGATCGTCGTCCGCGGCCCGGCCAACGGCGGGACCAACGTCGGCGCCACCCACTCGCACGTCCCCGAGGGGATGTTCGCCGCCTTCCCGGGCCTCAAGGTTGTCGTCCCGGCCACTCCGGCCGACGTCAAGGGGCTCATCAAGGCCGCCATCCGCGACAACGACCCGGTCTTCTTCATGGAGAACACCCTCCTCTACGGAACCACCGGCGAGGTCCCAGACCCGGCCGACGGCGACTTCGTCATCCCGCTCGGGAAAGCCGACGTCAAACGCCAGGGCACCGACGTCTCACTCATCGCCCACGGCCGCTCGGTCCTCTTCGCCCTCGAGGCCGCAGAAATCCTCCAGAACGACCACGGCATCTCCGCCGAAGTCGTCGACCTCAGGACCATCCGCCCGCTTGACCAGGACGCCATCCTCGCCTCCGTGCGCAAAACCCACCGCGCCGTCCTCGTCGATGAGTCGAAGGCCTTCGGCGGCGTCTCCGCCATGGTCGCCACCCTCATCCAGGAACACGCGTTCGACGACCTCGACGCACCCGTCAAGCGCGTCTGTACCCTCGACGCACCCGCCATCTACTCGAAGCACGTCGAGGACGAACAACTCCCAAATACCAAACGAGTCGTCGCCCAGGTCCTCACCATCATGTGACCCTGCCCACCTAACAGTATTGGCACCTTTCCGTTTGCTTGTGCGGAAAAGCGCCCTCTACTGTTAGGTACCATGAAAACCCCCAAATCGTTTGTCGTTGTTGCCGCCGCCGGGCTCGGGCTGGCGCTTTCGTCGTGCTGTGCGAGTTGCTGGAAGCCATCGGGAGCAGAGCGGTCGCAGGGCCCGCGGCTGGTCGGTTACCGGCAGGTCGAGCAGATTGTCGCCAACCCTGACCCGAAGGGCGGAATGGCCCAGGTGCGGATGGTGCAAGAGCCAGTGTACGAGGAAGTGGCGGTGCGTCGACGGACCTGCGGTGGGAGCAACTGGGGGTCGCACCGCGGGTGCGTGACGTGGTTCCGGCCTGACTACTGGCCATGCGGGACGACCGGCCCTGAGACGCTGGCGGCCGCCTCGGCGCAAGGGTCGAACGGGGCACCCCACATCGGGCTCATCCCGACGATGCGGCGGCTTGCCGAATAGCTCGCGCCGAGCCGCCAGCGGTGCTACCAATCGGTCGCGGCCACAACCGGCTGCGTCCTGACCATGAGCACATTGAAACTGATCCTGGTAGCCGTGGCGGCGGCATGGCCACTGGTTGGCTGTGAGAACCGGAGCGGCGGAGAAACCAGCGCGCCACCGGCGGCAGGTCCGGTGGCGGCGCCCGAGCCGGCAGCCGCCGCTGAAGTTCCGGAGCGAGTGGTGCCGGGTGAGCCTGGCACGCCGCCGCCGAATCCCGGGGAGGCGCCAGCGGGCGCGCCGGAGGAACTGACGGATGGCTCATTCATCGGGCTGAGCATTGAGCAAGGGCAGGCGCTTGCAGAGCGTCACCACCTGCCGGCGCGGGTCGTCAAACTCGACGGCGAGGAAATGATGGTCACCCAGGACTACCGGCCGGAGCGCCTGAATTTCACCGTCGAAAATGGCGTCATCACCAAGGTGACCCGCGGGTAACCAAGCATCAGCGCAAAAATTTCTCGAAATCGCTCCCTGATCGCGCACTCTCGCGCCGTCAGCATCCATTCGCACTATGGCCATCAAAATCGAAATGCCCAAGCTCTCGGACACCATGACCGAGGGCACCGTCGTCAAATGGCTCAAGAAGCCCGGCGACAAGGTGGAAATCGGCGACGTCCTCGCCGAGATCGAGACCGACAAGGCGACGATGGAGATGGAATCGTTTGACGACGGGACACTTGGCGAAATCCTCATCCACGATGGCGAAAAGGCCCCGGTCGGCGCCGCCCTGGCATGGCTCAACGAAAAGGGAGAAAAAGGTGGCGGCAGCGCCATCGCCGCTGCCCCGCCGGTCGCTCACGACAAGAAGGAAGGCGACGACGCCGTCCAGGCGGCCAAGACCCAGCCGGCACCCGCCGCGGCGGCTCCGGCCGCTGCGCCACAACCGGCAGCCGGTGACCGGGTGAAAGCCTCGCCGCTGGCACGCAAGATCGCCGCCGCCAAGGGAGTGGACCTCGCCAGGGTGCGCGGGTCCGGCCCCGGCGGACGCATCGTCAAAGCCGATGTCGAAGCCGCCGGCAGCGCGCCAGCGAAACAAGCCGCCGCACCCGCTGCCGCACCCGCTGCCGCGCCCGCTGCGGCCGCGCCAGCCAAGGCGATTGCGCCCACGGTCAGCGGTGACGACCAGGTGATCCCGCTCAGCTCGATGCGCCGGATCATCGCCGAGCGGTTGCTGACGTCGAAGACCACCATCCCGCACTTCTACCTGCACGTGGAAGTCGATGCCGCACCGCTCATGGCGCTGCGCCAGCAGATCAACGCCCAGGCCGAGCAGACCCACGGCAACAAATACAGCGTCAACGATTTCATCCTCAAGGCGGCGATCCAGGCGGCCACCGTCGTGCCCGCAGTCAACGCGTCGTTCAACGGCGACTCGATCGTCCAGTTCGCCAACGTCGGGATGAGCGTCGCCATCGCCGTCGAGGATGGCCTGGTCACCCCGGTCATCAAGCAGGCACAGACCAAGTCGCTCCTGCAGATTTCCCGTGAGGTCAAAGACTTCGCCGTGCGGGCAAAGGACAAGAAACTCAAGCCGAGCGAATTCGACGGCGGCACGCTCACCGTCTCGAACCTCGGCGCGTTCGGCATCGACTCGTTCGACGCCATCGTCAACCCGCCCCAGGCCGCAATCCTCTCGGTCGGCGCCGTCATCGAGAAACCCGTCGTCAAGGGCGGCCAAATCGTCCCCGGCATGCGCATGAACCTCGGCCTCTCCTGCGACCACCGCGTCGTCGACGGCGCCGTCGGTGCCAAATACCTCGCCGAACTCAAGAAGCTCCTCGAAAGCCCGGCGCTGATGCTCATCTGAGCCACTTCTCGCCGCGAAACTTGTGAGAGCTTCCCTGCGGGGCATGAGGACCTAGGCCGGCGCTGCGCCGCCCCTTGGGAGCCTCCTCAAACGCCAGCGGCGTTGCGCCCTCCAGACCGGGGTTGCGCGGTTCCCGCGCTACCCCGGGAACCGGACAGGCAATCCAGCCAACCGCAACGCGGTTGCGTCCCGTACCGGCCTGCGGTCCCGGGCGGGCGGAACCGCGTTGCGGTTCCATCGGCGCTGCGGCGGGTTTTCCCAGGGTAGGCTTCATCGGCCAACCCCGGGCTGGAGGGTGCAACGCCGCTGGCGTTGAAGATCCCTTCACCGGGGAAGTCGCCAAGCTTTCCCGACCTTCGACTTTCGACGTGCAGACTTGTGACTCCTCCCCAAAAGCGCCTGCGTTGCGCGGCGGCCCCGCACCGGTGCAGCCTTCATTTTAGAAATTTGAATCCAAGCTGCGGGTTTCCACGAAAGGTCCTGATGAAGTCGCCAACGGCCTTTTGCGAACCGACACACAAAGACGATGAAAACCATCCTTGTTACCACACTTCTCACGCTTGCCGTGGGCGCCTGGCCCGCTACGGCGGCGCCAACGGCCGAGACCAAGCCGGAAGGAAAGAACATCGTGGCCGTCGCCCGTGAGGCGGGCACCTTTGAAACCCTCCTGCTGGCCGCCATGACCGCGGGGCTTGGCGAGGCGCTCTCCGGGCCTGGCCCGCTGACGGTGTTTGCGCCCACCGACGAGGCATTCGCCAAGCTGCCGAAGGGGACCGTCGAGTCGCTCATCCGCCCGGAAAACCGCGAAAAGCTCGCCACCATCCTGAAATACCACGTCGTCGCCGGACGGGTGTCGCTGGCCAAGGCGATCGAGGCCGGCGAAGCCGTCACCCTGCAAGGCGGGAAGATCACCGCCAAGTTCGACGACGGGCGGGTGCGCATCGGCCCGGCCACCCTGCTGGCGGCCGACATCAACGCGTCCAATGGCGTCATCCATGTGATTGACCAAGTCCTTCTGCCGCCCGAGGTCACCGCGACCCCCAAACCAACCCCAGCCGGCCTGATTGAAAAAGCCATCGATCGCGGAGTCCCGTTGTTCAACAACGGCAACCCGGAAGCATGCTCGGCGGTTTATGAAATCACCTGCGAGTCGCTCCAACTCATCCCCGATGTGCCAGAGAAACTCCGCGCTGCACTCGCCCGCGCTCTGGAGGAATCCCGCGCCGAACACAACCAGCGCCAGAAGGCGTTTCTCTTACGCGCCGCACTCGACCGCGCCTACGCCCAGCTCGGCGGCGAGATGAAGCGCTGAAGACGGCCTGCGGCCGCGTCATCACGCGCTAGGGCTCGATGGTGATGGCGTCGGGATTGGAGAAGCGCACGCCGATGTTCGGGTTGCGTTCTTCCGGGTCGCGGCGTTCGACGGTGCCGAAGACGCTGATGTTCTTGCCGAGAATGCGCTCCTCGAGTTGTACGAGGGTCGCTTGGTTGGCGGCGGCCGGGTCGATCTTCATGAATCCGCGGGCGCGCACATCGCTGAAGACGATATCGATGAACTTCCCCGAACGGCTCAGGGTGACCGCCTTGACGGTGCCGACCAGGTTCGCCGGCTCGCCGTCCGGGCGCTTGACGAGTTCGCGCATGTCCGGAGTTCGCTTGACGATGTAGCGGGGGGCGTTGCCATGCCCGAGAGGTTGCGCGGCGGGAGTTGGCGGCGCGACAGGCGGTTTGACAGGCGGGCGGTCCGGGGTGGTTTCCCTCGCTGGCGGTGGCGGCGGCGCTGCCCGCGTCGGGGCCGGCGGCGGAGTTGGATGAGCCGCTGCCGAGGCGAGCGTCGGGCTTTCGGGGCCGGATCGGGTGACGAGGAAAATTCCGGTGGCGGCGGCGATCGCCACCACCACGGCGATGGCGGCCCGCCGCGTGACCTTCCGCGGCCGGGCGCCCACCGGCGCGGCCGCGGGCGGAAAACCCGCAGGCGCGGCGGGGACCAATTGCCGGGGAGCGCCGGCCACTGCCAATGCCTTGCCCGCAGGCACGGCAAGCTTCCGCGGGCCGCCGCTCGACGGGAGCGCCGCGATCGCCGCGGCGCTTGAGTCGGGTCCAGCGGCGCGGCCGGGTGCCATGATGCTTTGCGGCGCCTTCACCGGGCCTGCGGCGCGTGCCAGCGGGGCGGGTTTCGCGGGTGCCTGCTTGCGCATCGGGATGATCGCCAAGGCCGCAGTGAGCAATTCATGGGCTTGCGCGACGTCGGCCGGGCGCGCCCCCGGGTCCTCGGCACACATGGCATCGAGCCACTGGTTCCACCGCGCCAGCGATCCATCGCCAACGCTGGGGCGCGGCCGCCCATCGGTCGGAATCGGCGCCCCACTGAGCAACTCGAACAGGCACGCACCCAACGCATAAAAATCCCCCGCCACCGCGCGCCCGCCGCCACCACGCAACTCCGGCGCCGTGGTCGCCGGCTCGCCTGCCGCCGCATAGTCACCCAGCATGATCAACGCCGGCTCGACACCCGCGTCCATCAGGCACACTCCCTGGGTGGTCGACCACACCAACCGGTCGCTGCGCAACCCGCCATGGACCAGCCCGCGCTGGTGGAGGAACTCGAGCCCGTCAAGCGCTTGGTTGACCACTCCCAAGGCATCCGACTCCGCCAACAGCGCGCCGTTGAGCATCTTTGGCAACGCCTCGCCAACCAGCGTGCGAGTCACGAAAAACGGATGGTGGTCCTGCGGGTCGAATCCAGCCTCAAGAATCCCCACCACCCGCGGCTCCTCGATCCCCAAATATTTCCCCGCCTCCCGCTGGAATGCCACCACATCCTCCGCCCGCCGCTCGCCATCGCGCCTGGCCAAATACCGGCGCATCGCCACCGCCGCCCCAGCTTCTTTCTCCTCGCCCGCGAAAATCACGCACTCAGACGATTGCGCGACAAGTTCATGGATGTCGTAAGCCGCTAGCATGCGCACACCAAAGCAGCGCAGCCGCAACTCATCGACCCAAAAACCCGGATTTCCATCTCTACTCGGATCAAGCCCGGTTTGCCTGCGGACTCCAGACAATCCCACAAGATCCCGCATAACCCTAGGGAAATCGGGCAGATACGCCTTGAAACAAGAACCCGCATCCCGCGTAATGAGGGTTCCATGAAATTTCTCCCCATTGCCGCGCTGCTCGTCAGCCTGCCCGCCACAGCTGGCACCCATTTGGTTGAAGCCGAGCAATTCGCCGTCAAAGGCGGGTGGGGTGTCGACACCCAGTTCATCGAGACGATGGGGTCGCCGTATCTGATCGCCCACGGGCTGGGCAAGCCGGTAGCCGACGCGACCACCGAGGTGACCATCACCGAGCCCGGCGACTACCGGGTGTGGGTGCGCACGCTTGACTGGAGCGAGCGGCTCGGGCGCGCCGAAGGGGCTGGAAGTTTCAACATGGTCGTCAATGGCGCGGTACTCGGCGGTCCGCTGGGTGCCGGCGACCCGCAGTGGTCGTGGCAGCCGGTCGGCAAGCTGGCGCTCAAGGCGGGGAAAGCATCGCTTGGGTTGCGCGACCTGACCGGGTTTGACGGGCGGGTTGACGCGGTGCTGCTGAGCAACGACCCGGCGTTCACCCCGCCGGCCAAGGCGGCCTTGGAGGAGCGCATCGGCTGGAAGGTTCCCGGCGGACCGGGGAAGATCGAGGATTCGGG
Source organism: Akkermansiaceae bacterium (assembly GCA_044373465.1). Taxonomy (GTDB): domain Bacteria; phylum Verrucomicrobiota; class Verrucomicrobiia; order Verrucomicrobiales; family Akkermansiaceae; genus JBILQA01. The sequence goes on from JBILQE010000058.1 coordinate 6,833, forward strand.
CGAGTTCGACCTCGTCGTCATCGGCGGCGGCTACGGCGGGCTTGGCACCGCGATCGCCGCCGCCCGGATGGGCCTGAAAGTGGCCCTCGTCCAGAACCGCGAGGTCCTCGGCGGCAACGGGTCGTCCGAAATCCGCGTGTGGGCGAAGGGCGACCTGCCGCCAAGCGAATATCCGCTCGCCGACATCATCCGCGAGATCCAGGACGAGGCGAAGGCGTCGCCGGCGCCCGCCGAGCAGTTCGTCGACGACAAGAAAGAACAGGTCGTCCGCGCCGAAAAGAACATCACCCTGCTCCTCGGCCACCACGCGTACGGGCTCGACATGCAAAATGGCGCCATCGCCGCAGCCAAGGTCCTTGAAGTCGAAACCGGCGCGCTCAAGCGGCTGCGCGGGAAGCTGTTCGCCGACTGCACCGGCCACGGGTTCATCGGCCAGTGGGCCAATGCCGACCGGACGATGGAGGAAAAAGGCCGCATGGGAATGAGCAACATGTGGATGTGGGAAAACGGCCCGGCCGCGACCAGCTTCCCCGCGCAACCATGGATGCTCACGCTCACCGCCAAGGACTTCCCGTACCCGAAGCGCGGCCACGCCGAGTGGTTCTGGGAGAGCGGGTTTGACAAGCACCCGATCACCGAACTCGAGGTCACCCGCGATTGGAACCTAATCGCCGCCTACAGCGCATGGAGCGCCATCAAGAACAACGGCGTCTTCGCCGAGCGCGATCCGAACGCCCACAAAAACGCCTCGATCGCCTGGCTCGCCTACGTCGGCGGAACCCGCGAGACCCAGCAAATCCTTGGCGACGTGGTGCTCAACGGCGAGGACATCGAAACCAAGAAGGTCTTCGACGACGGCACCGCGCTGACCACCTGGTCGATCGACCTGCACGTCCCGCACAAGGACTACATCCACGTCTTGCCGGAACATCCATTCATCTCCAAGGACATCCACCGCCGGACCGTCGACAAGCGGGTCGGCTACCCGATTCCGTACCGGTGCTTCTACTCGCGCAACGTCCCGAACCTGTTCATGGCCGGGCGCAACATCAGCGTCAACCGCGATGCCCTCGGGACCATCCGGGTCATGAAAACCATCGGCATGATGGGCGCCACCGTCGGCCGGGCCGCCGCCGTCTGCATCGCCACGGATTCCACACCACGGGAAGTTTACACCAAGCACCTCGATGGAGCAAAAACCCTTTGGCGCCTCCCGGGCAAGCAACGCTTCAACTCGATCGATGAGCTGCGCCAACACCTCGACAAGCCCGCAGCCGGAAACTGATCCGAAGCGCAGGCTGCGCCGCTATGCCCTTGGGCTGTATCGGCTCGGGATTGTGTTTGCGGCCTTTGCGCTGGTCCGCGGCGGCGAGCGCGCCGCGCAAGATGACCCGGCGCCGTTGCTGGCGATTGCGCGCGAGGAAGTTCCAGCGACCACCCGGTTCGGTGAGCCGGTCGATGGATTGTTTCCGCTGCTGGATGAAAACCAGAACCCGCTCGGCTGGGCGGCGCGGACCAACCCCGCCGCGCGCCCGGTCAATGGCTACGCAGGGCCATCCGAGCTGGCGGTCATCTTCGACACCGACCACCGGGTGCGCGCGGTGCGCATGATCCAAACCGCCGACACCAGCGGACATGTCGCCAAGGTGCTGGCCGACCAAGAGTTCTGGCAGCAATGGAATGGCCAAGCCGAAGCGCGTCTCGGGGCGCTCGAGAGCCCAATCATTGTCAGCGGCGCCACCTTGACGAGCGAGGCGATGGCGCGCGGTCTGGCCGCCCGCTTTGGTGCCGCAGGGATGGCCGATTATTTCGGTCAAGCACTTGACCCCGCGCAAGTCCACCGCTGGTTCCCAAGCGCCGACCGGCTCGTCGAATCCCGCGGCCACTACACCGTCTTGCATGCCAACGAAAAACTTGGCCACGTCCTGCGCAGCAGCCGCATGGGAGTGGCCGCACGCGGTTACAATGGCGCGTCGGATGTCATTGTCGCCTTGGACCCGGCGGGCGAGCAGGTGCTCGGCGTCGGGATGCTCGTCAGCCGCGACAACGAACCGTATACCAGTGACGTCCGCGACGAGCTGAAGTTCGCCGACGGCTTCGCCGGCCGCAGCGTCGCAGAGATTCTCGCGGCCCCCGCGGATGACGGCCTGATTGTTTCCGGCGCGAGCATCACCGCCTCGGCCGTCATTGAAAATGTGCGCGAAATGCTCCGCCGCCACACCCGCGAAAACTCCCGCGCCGGCATCCCCTGGCCGATGCTACTAGGGTTCTCGTGGATCGCCCTGGGGATCGCGTTCGGGTTTTCCAAGCGCCTCAGCAACAAGCGGACCCGCTTCGTTCTCGCGACCCTGTCGGTCGCCGCGGGGCTCACCCTCGGGTGGATGGTCGGGCAGGATCAACTCATCGGCTGGGCGCGGCATGGCTTCGATGTTGGCGTCGCGCTCCCATGGCTGGTGCTTGCGGCCGTCGCCATGGTGGTTCCCGCCCTGACCGGCAAAAACATCTACTGCGGCTACCTGTGCCCGCACGGTGCCGCCCAACGGCTCGCCGGCAGCGTGACGCGCAAGCGCTTTGCCCTGCCGGGGAAAATCCACCGCAGTTTGCAACTGCTGCCATGGGTGACGCTGCTCGCCATCTGGGCAATCGCGGTTGCCGCGCTGAATTTTCCGTTCTCTCAGGCTGAGCCATTTGAAGTCTGGAGCAGCGGGTTCTACGCGCTCCTCCCCGCGGCCATCTTCACCCTTGGCATGCTCGCTGCGGTTGTGCTCCCACAAGCCTATTGCCATTACGGCTGCCCAACCGGCGCCCTGCTCAAATTCCTCACCCACGCCCCGGGCCGCTGGACGCGCCGCGACAGCCTCGCCGGCGTGCTGATCCTTGTGGCCACCCTCTTCGTTGTTCTCACATGAACCGGCCGCTTGTCGCCATCGTCCTGCTGGCCTTGGTAAGCGTGCTGGCGTGGAAATCCATGCCCGCGGATGACCCGGCGCCGCGCGAGCTCACCGGCCGGTCGATGGGGACTACCTGGAAACTCGCCTGGCGTGGTCCCGCCACCCCGCAACTTGCCCGCGAAGTCACCCAGGTCCTTGACCACTGGGAGCAGGTCCTCAGCCAGTGGCGCGCCGACTCGGACCTCAGCCGGTTCAACCGCGGCGAGCCGCCCACTGCCGAGCTCGCCCGGGTCCTCGCACTTGCCGAAAATGTCCGGATCGCCAGCGGCGGCGCGTTTGACCACCGGATCTTGGAAGATGTCCACCGCGCGGGATTCGGGCCGGCGGGGACCGGCGTCGACCTGTCGGCGATCGGCAAAGGGTTCGCCGTCGACCGGGTCGGCGAGCGGCTCGCCCAGCTCGGCGTCAATGACTTCATCTTCGAACTCGGCGGCGAGGTGCTCGCCGGCACCGGCAGCTGGCCGGTCGCCATCGAAACCCCCAACCCGAGCCACCCCGCCCCCGGCCGCCAACTCACCCTCACCAACCGCGCCCTGGCGACCAGCGGCAACTACCGCCAGTTCGTCGCCACCGGCGAAATGCTCAAAAGCCACCTCATCGACCCGCGCACCCGCGAGCCGGTCCTCCGCCGCCCCACCGCCGTCTCGGTCCTCGCCGGCGACTGCGCCACCGCCGACGCCTGGGCGACCGCCCTCTTCGTCCTCGGCCCCTCCTTCACCGACCTCCCCAGCGGCCTCGAAGTCATCTGGCAACTGCCGCCCACGCCGTGAGCGCGGCGTCCGTGGCCAGCACCTGGGCGCGCACCCGGTCGTCCCATTTGGCGCTGCTTGGGGTCTCGAAGGTGAATGACAGCGGGCAGCCGCGCTTGGCGATGAAGATCGCCTCGGGCCAGTCGCCGGGGATGTCCGGGTCGGCCGGGTGGTAGATCCAGCCCGGCGCGGTGACCGGGTGGTCGTCGATCGTCGCCTCCGGCTCGGGCGGGAAGATCGGCGCGACCGCGGCAATCACCTTCCGGGCAAATGACTCGTTCCCCGAGGTGTTGATCTCATACAGGTAAAACCCGCTCGTCTCCCAGTCCTCGTGGAGCGACAAGAACAACTCCGGCACCGCCAGCGACTCGAGCCAGCCGGCGTGCTGTGCGACCTCGCGGGTTGCCCGGGCGAGGTAGTCGCGGTTCAAGTCGTGGCCGTCGACATTGCCGCGGTGGCCATTGGCCAGCCCCCACGGGTTGAGGACCGGACACAGCCACCAGCTCGCCCGACCGTCAAACACCCCGGCATCAAGCAGCCGGCGCAGCGCCTCGGGGCCCGCCGGCTCATCCCCATGGATCCCCGCGGAAAGATAGACGATCGGCCGGTCCGCCACCACCTTCCCAAACGCCCACAGCGGCCCACCCGCCGACTGACCCACCGCCACACGCTCAAATCCCTGGGCCGCAGCCGCAACCGCGAAATCATCCAGAAATCCGCGCACGTCCATACTGTCAACTTGGCTCAACCGTCCGCCCCGCGCCACCCGCAATCGGCGCCCGCCGGGCTAATACGCCGCTGGCGCGTACGGGTCGGGCGCCGGAACCGACCCGCCACCGCTGCCATCATTGAAGGTGCGCCCGTGGGCCTTGTTCTCCATCCCGGTGCCGAGGATCCGCAAGTCGCGCCCGAGCCCGATGGCCGTGTTGCACGAGGAGATCCCCGCCACGGTCCACACCGCAGCCGCCAGCAAGAACATGATACGTTTCATCGCTTGACTATTTGCCTTCCTTAACCGCGCTTGGCAACCGGATAGTCGCGGTTTTCCCCTGCGCGGATAGACGTTTCACCTGCCCGGCTGCGCTTTCGATTTGCTCAGTTACGCCGCAGCTCCCGGCGCAGCGCAACGATTCCATCGCGGACCTCGAAAACCCTCTGGCGCAGCTGTTCGAGCGCCCGCCGGTGGTCCGGGTCGGACTCCTCCTGGGACTGCAATTCGAGGCAGGCGGCGATCGCCTCGTTCGACCACGACAGGCAGCGCTTCAAGATCGCCAAGACGTAGCCGGTTTCCGGCTCGTAGCCTTCATCGCGGCCGTTGAGCGCGCCGGCAAGTTTGCTGCTGACTTGGAGGAGGCTTGAAATGAGCCGGTTGGATGCCGAGTTCTCATCCCCCTGGGTGCGCACCAGGTCAAACGCGCGCAGCGCCACCTCGTGCGAGCGGGCCTGGAGCGGGTGGCTTTCCTCGTCATCCTCATCCGCGGAGGAGGATCCCTCGACCACCCCGCCGAAGGCCTCCATGTTGAGCGCCTCGGAGTCGCCGCCTTCCGATTCGTCAGCCATCGCGTCGAGCAGGCCGTCCCAGCCCATCACGAACGCCTCCTTTTGCTCGGAGTCGCGGTCGTCCATGTATTTCTCCAGGACCTCCTGATAGGCGTCGGCGAGCCGGTCGCTCTCCTTGAGGCGCTCCTCCCACTCGAATTCGTCGGCCTCGTCGAGCTTGTCGTCGCACGGTTCGCGCCGCTGGATCACCGCGGTCATGAACTCGCGCATCGCATGCTGGTTGGCCATCCGCTGCGCCTGCTCGTCGTCCTCGTCCATCACCCACTCGCGCTCGGAGACTTCCAAGGAAAATTCGGCCGTCTCGATCAACACGCGCCCGTTGGCCTCGCTGAACCATTCGAGATATAGCCCGTTGCGCCAGGCATACGGGAGCTCCTTGCCGGCATCGAAATACTCATGCCACTCCTCCTCGGGCACGGTGGGGACGCGCATTTTCCGCGATGCGGTGATATCTCCGACGAGCCCGAGTTGCTCCTCGTCGAGTTCGGCGACGACGTCCGGCTGCGGCTGGACCGCCGGGTTTGCAAAGGTCAACCGGGTCCCGGCGACGTCCCGCCAACAATCGCCCTCAAGCGTGACCCGCAACGGGTTCTCACGGCCCAGCAACCAAATCCGCGCCGTCGTCACCCCCGCAATGGTGTTGTCCACCTCGCCGCGGACGACCGCCTTGTCAATTCGCCATGCCATCTGCGGCGCATCTTGATCCACCTCAGCAGGATCCGTCAACGCTGTTGGAGATCGCCAAGTTAACCACTTGCACGCAGTGCCAAGCAGCCTACGTTGAGCCGACTCAGTACGCCTATGGAAACCATCGGGACCGCCCTAAAAATCATCGGCAGCATTCTTGCGGTGCTCCTCGCGTTCAACCTCATCATCTTTGTCCATGAACTCGGGCATTTCCTCGCCGCCAAGTGGCGTGGGCTGACCATCGACCGGTTCCAGATCTGGTTCGGCAAGCCGCTGTGGAAGAAGACGATTGGCGGCGTCCAATATGGCCTCGGGTGGATCCCGGCGGGTGGCTTTGTCGCGCTGCCGCAGATGGCGCCGATGGAGGCGATCGAAGGGAGCAACGCGGAACGCGACCCGCTGCCGCCGATCAAGCCGCTGGACAAGATCATCGTCGCGTTTGCCGGGCCGTTGTTTTCGTTTCTCCTCGCGCTGGCGATCGCCACCATCGTCTGGAAGGTCGGCAAGCCGGCCGACGTCGTGCGCACCAACACAATCGGGTTTGTCGAGGCCGGCAGCTCGGCGGCGACCGCGGGCCTGCTTCCCGGTGACAAGATCATCTCGATCAACGGCGCGACGGTGGATGGCTTCGCCGGATCGCTCGACAGCATCATGGAGAACATCATGCTCAGCGAGGGCAACCAGATCGTGTTCGTTGTCGAACGTCCGGGGGTCGGCCAAGTTTCGGTGACCTCGGGATTCACCACCGGGGAAAGCCTGTGGTTCCAACGCCGGGCATTGCGCGACGTCGGGATCACCTGGGCGCAGCCCGCGGTGGTCGCCGCGGTTTATCCCGGTGGCCCGGGTGAATTCGCCGGCCTGAAGCCTGGCGACCGGATCGTCGCGCTTAACGGGACTCCCCTCCAGAGCCCCTTCCAGCTCAAAGAGCTCATGAAGGCCGCCGGATTTGCCGCCGGGGAGCTGACGATCGAGCGCGCCGGCCAGCAGTTGACGCTCACCGTCAAGCCAGAGTCACCGATCGAGCCGGCCGGCCGCGAGCCGATGCTTGGCATCGCTTGGGACGACCAGCAGGGGGTTGACAAATCAATCATCCACCCCGGCCCGTGGCGCCAGGTCACCGACAGCCTGCGGATGATGGTGGTCACTTTTCAAAAACTCGTCGCCCGGAATTCCTCGGTCGGCGTCGACCAGCTCAGCGGTCCGGTCGGGATCTTCAAGACCAAGTACAAGCTGCTCCAGACCGACGGCGGCTGGCGGCGGGTCCTGTGGTTCATGGTCCTCTTCAACGTCAACCTGGCGATCCTCAACATGCTCCCGTTGCCGGTCCTCGACGGCGGCCACATCACCCTGGCGATCATGGAGAAAATCGCCCGCAAGCCGGTCCGCGCGCGGTTTCTGGAGGCCATCCAGCTTGCCTGCGTCGTGCTGCTCATCGGCATGATGCTTTTCGTCACCAGCAAGGACATCGGCGATGACCTCGGGCGCGGCTCGGGTGGCTCCGGCGAGGTCCGCTTCGCCCCGCGCAGCGCCGGCGAATGAACCGGTTGGCTAATACAACTCGACGAGCCACCCCTCGCTGACGCCACCGCCCTTGACCCGCACCCAGTAGACGCCGCGCTTCGCGTAGTCTTCCGGCTCGAAGTTGATCGACCCCATCCCGAGCGACACGTGGTTCACCTTGACCGGTCGGCCGTCGATCTCCTCGTTGGCGGTGAATGGCTTCTCCGGCCGCTTCGAAAGCCGGTAGACCTCCACCTTAACCTCGTCGGCGCTCTTCGGCTTCTCGATCCCGTAGAGCGACCAAGCGTTGCCGTGCATGTATTCGAGCGGGAACAATCCCCTGCCCGGGTAGGTCCAGATCCCACGCATCTTGCCGCCGCCGCTGTTGTCCATGCACCACATCGCCGAATAGCTGTCGCCGGCCGATCCGAACCCAACCTTCCCCATCGGCGGATTCAGGCACCACTCGCGGTGCCCGCGCGCGTCGCGGTTGTTGTCCCCGGCGTCCTCGATGTACTGCGAGACGCTGGCGACCATGTTGCCCATCGACGAGAGGTTGCACCGGTCGGTGAAGCTCCCGATCCCGTGCGACAGCCCGCCGTTCTTCTTGCACGCCAGCGCCGCGAGCTCCGCCTTCTTCGAAAAATCCTCGTCGCCCTTCACCTCGTACGGCACGCCTGATAGAAACCGATAGATGTTGAGCAGCTCGGTCGCCTCGTGGACTTCCTTGCTCAGGTCCGCCGGCTTGGCGCGCTTCTTGATCTCGCGGATCCCATCCTGGATCTCCGCCTTGGTCCGCGGATAGAGACGGTTGGCAGTCGCCTCGCCCTCCGGCAAATCATCCCCGCCCGCACCACCCGCACCACCCGCGTCGGCCGCCGGGCCCTTGTACTCGCGCAGAAACTCGACGTCCTCCTTGCTCAGTTTCTCAAAGCTGATCGGCAGCTGCTTGCCGTTGGCCCGCAGCTCGACAATCACCTTGTCACCCTCCACCCGCAGAATCTTCGCCTGCATCGTCCGCCCGCCCACATCCGTGAACGTCCGCCACTCGTCCGCCGCTCCCGCCAACAACGGGACTAACAAAAATGCCAAAACTACTCTCCAACAACGCATAGCCCAGAGGTAGGCGACCCAACTAACTGCCGCAACGAGAAACTGGAGCGCCGAGCCGCAGCTCGATGGCGTCTCACAATTTGAGAAATGCCTCCTCGGTTAGGTCCGCTTGTTTCAGGATGGTCCGCAAGGTCCCGGGAGGAACGTCCGCTGGAGGAATCTCCAACGCCAGCGGCGTTGAGCCCTCCAGCCCGGGGTTGGCCGATGAGGCCTACCCCGGGAAAATCCGCCGCAGCGGCCATTGAACCGCAACGCGGTTCCGCCCGCCCGGGACCACAGGACCGCTCGGGACGCAACCGCGTTGCGGTTGTATTATTCTAGGGGCAATTCCCCGGGGTAGCGCGGTTCCCGCGCAACCCCGGGCTGGAGGGCGCAACGCCGCTGGCGTTCAAGCCAAAGCGGTGTGGCGGGGAATACCCCTTCCCACCGCACTCCAAACTGGCGCGGCACTTTCGCAGCGCGCCCCGCTCAAGGCGCGGCGCCGACAGGAGCCAACACCTGGGCGATGGCCGCGGCGACCTGCTTGCCGAGCAGCGCGTTGCCGGCGGCGTTGTAATGGACATCGCCGGGTTTGCTGAACTTGCCGGCCCAGGTGCGGGTGAGCGCGTGGAGGTCGTTGATGGGGATGTTGTGCTTGGCCATCACCGCGGCGGCGGCGGTGTTGAAGCGCACTTCGTCGCCGGGGACCCGGCCGGCATCGCCCTCGGGGACCCAGGTGGTGTTGCCCCAGATGATCTTGGCGCCGGTCGCCTCGAGCTTGGTGAGGATCTTCTCGAGGTTGGCGGCATACTCCTCGGTGGTGAAGGCGATCTTCCCGTTGACCTTGTCGCGGTTGCCGGCCTTCGGCTTGCCCGGGACCCGGTAGCACAAATCCCACAGCCCCCAGTTGCAGTGGATGACGCTCCAGTTCCTCCCGGCGAGCCAGCCGTCGATGCCGGCGAGCCCCATCTCGGTGTCGCCGCAGTTGACCGGCGCGCTGCGCTGCGGGTTGAGCGGCCGGAAAACATTCGCCTTCCCCGCAAGCTCGCTGCGCACGTTGCGCGTGTACCCGATCGAGATGCTGTCCCCGAGGATCAGCACGTTGGGCAGCGCAGGGTCGGCCGGAAAATCCCACTTCCCCGCCACATCCACCGCCGGCGTCTCAAACTCCTTCTTCGGCCCATCCTGGCCGCCCGCCACACCCACCAACCCAAGCCAAATCACCCACAAAATCCTTCGCATCCGCAGGTTCTAGCACCCCGCCAGCTCATCCGCCATCCCGAACCTGGCGCATCCCTTCGTAAAGCACGATGGCCACCGCCGTCGCCAAGTTCAGGCTCCGCGTCGCCCCGTCTAACATCGGAATCCTCAACCCGCGGTCGGCGAACTCATCTAACAACGGCTCCGCCAGCCCGCGCGTCTCGCACCCGAACACAAGGTAGTCGCCCGCCGCATATCTAACATCCCAGTGGGCGCGGGTCGCCTTGGTTGTTAGAAAGTGGAACCTTTGCGGGTCGGAGCCGGCGGCGGCGAAGAGCGCGTGGAAGTCATCCCAGATGCGCAGGTCGACGGCGTGCCAGTAGTCGAGGCCGACGCGGCGGACGTGCTTGTCGTCGAGCGAGAACCCGAGCGGCTTGACCAGGTGCAAGGTTGAGCCGGTGGCGAGCGCCAGCCTCCCTGCCGCGCCGGTGTTGTGCGGGATCTCCGGGGCAACCATGACGATGTTGAACATAAGTTAAATTAGCAGCATGCAGTCGCCGTAGCTGAAGAACCGGTATTTTTCGCGGACCGCCTCGGCGTAGGCGTCCATGATGAGCTCGCGGCCGGCAAACGCGCTGACGAGCATCATGAGCGTGCTCTTTGGCAAATGGAAGTTGGTCAGCAGCGCGCCGACCGCGCGGAACTGGTATGGCGGATAGATGAAGATGTCAGTCTCGCCGCGCGCCGGTTGCGGCCGCCCGTCCGGCGAGATGCTTGCAAGGTGCTCGAGCACCCGGGTCACGGTGGTCCCGACGGCAACGACCCGCTGGGCCGCCGCGATTTCCGCCGCGCAATCCGCGGAAAAGACGAACCGCTCGGAGTGCATCGCGTGCTCGCTGACGACCTCCGCCTTGACCGGGCGGAATGTCCCGACGCCGACATGCAGTG
>JBILQE010000096.1:0-4879 GCA_044373465.1 Akkermansiaceae bacterium
TACGGGCCGGGGTCGGACTCGTCGGCGTAGGTAGTGAGGGTAACGGGGACCAATTTCTGCCCGGCGGGGACCAGGACAAACCCCATGTCAGGGTTGTAGCGGAGCGGCTTGGCGGCGCCGATCGCCGCGATCATGGCGGCGGAGTTCGGCGCGACCGGCCATTGGTCGACCGGGGTATTCCACGGGTTGTCCGGCGGGAAAACCTGCAGCGCGGCGAGAATCGCGTCCGCTTCCACCGTGTCGAATGCCAGCGGCTGGCCGAGCTTTGGCAGTGGCGTCGGCTGCTGGTCAATGGTGACGCCGGTCGGCGGGGCGGCCGCCAGCCACCCGAGGGAAACCATCAGGATGGCCAACGGAGGGATGCGCATGGGGACCAGAATGGCGGGAAACCGCGGCCGGCGCCACCGGTTTTTCCGCTCTTCGGGAGGAATTCATCCGTGCTAGGGTCCCGGCCGTGACGAAGGAACCACCGCATAGTCAACATGGAGCGCTGCCACCGGAGCAGCCCGCCACGGTCGCGGTGACCGAGCAGGAAATCCGTGAGCAGGAGATCTTCGAGCTCGAACATGCCGACCGGACACTGCTCGCCGGGCCAAAATCGCGGATCCGGGATCTGCGGACGATCTTCAGCGTGGTGCTGGATTTCCTGCGCGCCTACCGGGTGCTCCACTTTGTCGGTCCGTGCGTGACGGTGTTCGGGTCGGCGCGGACGCCGGAGGGGACGACGTATTACAACTTGGCGCGGCGGATGGGAGCGGAGATTGCGCGGATGGGGTTCACGGTGATCACCGGCGGCGGGCCGGGCATCATGGAGGCCGCCAACCGTGGTGCCCACGAAACCGGCGGCCGCTCGATTGGCGTCAACATCGAGCTGCCCTTCGAACAGCACGAGAACCCCTACGTCGACCGCTCCGTGACCATGCGCTACTTCTTCGTCCGCAAGGTCATCCTGGTGAAATACTCGTACGCGTTCGTGGTCATGCCGGGTGGCGCCGGGACCCTCGACGAGATGTTCGAGACGATGACCCTGATCCAGACCGGGAAGTTGCGGAACTTCCCTATCGTCCTGATGGGCAAAGACTACTGGCGCCCGTTGATGGACTTTGTCTACAAGATGGCCGACGAGGGGACGATCAGCCCGGAGGACCCTGACATCATCTTTTTCACCGATTCGGTCGAGGAGGCCATCGGCCACCTCCAGCGCCACGCGGTGCGCCAGTTTGACCTGCGCCGGCGGCAGGTTCCGGGGCGGATCAAGGCGCTCGGCGAGAAAGCTCTGCGCAAGGGGACTACTTCCCTTTGACATGCCGGCGGATGCGCCCTTAGCCTCGCCGCCCCAGCGCGAGGGATGGCCCGTCCGCGCGGTGAAAGGACTTACTCATGAACATCATTGTCGAAAAGCTGCCGAAGTGCGTCGCGACCCTGCAGGTTGAAGTTCCCGCGGAAAAGGTCGCCAGCGAGCGCGGCCGGATTCTCCAAGGTTATGCCTCGCAGGCAAAGATCCCCGGGTTCCGCCCAGGCAAGGCGCCCGCCGCCGTCATCGCCAAGCGCTTCGAGCGCGAAATCACCGACGAACTCGAGAGCCGGCTGGTGCGCGAGGCGTTTGAAACCGCGATCCGCCAGGAAAACCTCAAGGTGCTCAGCTTCAAAAACCCCAAGGACCTTCGCTTCGACCCCAGCGGGGTCCTCATTTTCGCCGCCGAGGTCATCCTCGCTCCCGAATTCGCGCTCGGCGAATATAAAGGGATCAGCGTCAACCTACCCGCCGTCGAGGTCAGCGACGCGATGGTCGAGGCCAACCTCACCAGCCTGCGCGAGCGCTACGCCGACTTCACCGAGATCACCGGACGACCACTCGAAATGGGCGACTTCGCCGTCATCGACTACAAGGCGACGCTTGACGGTCAGCCGCTTGAGGAAGCGATCGGGCGCCCGGCCGGCTACCTTGGCGGGCGCGACGGATTCTGGCTGAAGGTCGACGCGGAGTCGTTCCTGCCGGGGTTTGGCGATGCGGTGGTTGGGATGAATGCGGGTGAGACCCGCGACGTGGCGCTGACGATCCCGGATGACTTCCCGCTCTCCGAAGTGCGCGGCCGCGAGGTCGTCTTCACCGTCACCCTCAACGAGATCAAGCAGCAGACGCTGCCCGAGGCGAACGACGAGTTCGCCGCCAAGGTGCTCCCGGGCAAATCGCTCGAGGACATCAAGGGGCTCATCCGCGAGCAAATGACCGAGCAGGCGACCCGCGAGGCCGAGGAAGCCAAGGTGAGCCAGATCGTCGCCCACCTCAATGCCCAGATCGATTTCGAGCTTCCTGACGAACTCGTTGGCGCCGAGACCCAGGGGACGGCCGACAGCATGGTCGAGCGCGGCGTCAACGCCGGCATGTCCGAGGAGGACATCTCGACCCAGCAGAACGAGATCTTCGCCGCGGCCGGCCAGCAGGCGCGCACCAACTTGAAGACCAACTTCATCCTCCAGGAGATCGCGCGCGTCGAGAGCATCACGGTGAGCGACCAGGACATGCTCCAGCGGGTGGCCGCGATGGCGTCCCAGCGTCGCCAGCCGATCCAGAAGCTCATCAAAGAGTTGCAGGCCGAAGGGAAGATTTCCGGGATCCGCTCCTCGGTGCTCATCGGCAAGGTCATTGACTTCCTTGTGGAGAACGCGAACGTCGCCGAGACAACCACCACCATTGATGAATAATCCCTTCAACTTCGATCAAGGCGGGTCCGCCCCCAAGAACAGCTACTACGTCCCCGTGGTCGTCGAGCAGGACGGCCGCGGCGAGCGCTCGTTCGACATCTACTCGCGGCTGCTCAAGGACCGGATCATCTTCATCGGCACCCCGATCGATGACTTTGTCGCCAACTCGGTCATCGCCCAGTTGCTGTTCCTGCAGATGCAGGACCCGAAGAAGGACATTCACATCTACATCAACTCGCCCGGCGGGTCGGTGACCGCGGGGTTGGCGATTTACGACACGATGCAGTTTTTGACCTGCGACGTGAACACGTATTGCATTGGGATCGCGGCGTCGATGGGCTCGGTGCTGCTTACCGCCGGCACCAAGGGGAAACGCTTCTGCCTGCCGAACTCGCATGTGATGATCCACCAGGTCTCGGGCGGCGCCCAGGGGACCGCCTCGGACATCGAGCGGACGATCGGGTTCATGTTCACCCTCAAGAAGCGCCTCAACGAAATCCTCGCCAAGCACACCGGCCAGTCGCTCGAGACGATCGAGCGGGATTCCGACCGCGACAACTACATGCCGTCCCAGGTCGCTGCCGACTACGGGTTGGTTGACAAGGTGTTGGAGAGCCGCAAGGAGCTCCCCGGGGCGGTCGAATTCCCCGACGCCGGAAAATAATCCGAGCGCGGCGGCGCAACTACGTTAGCTTCCCCGACGCCGGAGCGTGACTCCGGCGCGAATACCCCCCTCAAGAAATTCCCCGACCATGGCGCGCGCGACCAACCTCACGATGTGCTCCTTTTGTGGCAAGAGCCACTCGGAGGTGCGCAAACTCATCGCCGGACCCGGCGTTTACATCTGCAACGAGTGCATCGACGTCTGCTCGAGCATCCTCCAGCGCGAATTCAGCGAGGGCGGCGAGACGCCCGGCAAGGCGCCGATCGAGAGCGGGTTTGCCTTGCCGACCCCGTCGCAGCTGCGCGAGCACCTCGACCTGTTCGTCGTTGGCCAGGAGCACGCGAAGAAGGTCCTCTCGGTCGCCGTCTACAACCACTACCAGCGCTTGCGCCAGGACGACGGGGAACTCGACGAGGACCTCCGCGATGTCGAGATCGAGAAAGCCAACGTCCTGCTCCTCGGGCCGACCGGCTCCGGGAAAACCCTGCTGGCCCGGACCCTCGCGCGGGTGCTCGACGTCCCATTCTGCATCGTTGATGCGACCACGCTGACGGAAGCCGGCTATGTCGGCGAGGACGTCGAGAACATCATCCTGCGCTTGCTCCAGGCGGCCGACTTTGACGTCGCCAAGGCCGAACGTGGGATCATCTACGTCGATGAAATCGACAAGATCGGCCGCAAAACCGAGAACGTCTCGATCACCCGCGATGTCTCCGGCGAGGGCGTCCAGCAGGCATTGCTCAAGATCCTTGAAGGGACCGTGTGCAACGTCCCGCCGCAGGGTGGCCGCAAGCACCCGCAGCAGGAGTACATCCAGGTCAACACCGAGAAGATTTTGTTCGTTTGCGGCGGCGCGTTCGTCGGCCTCGAAGAGATCATCCGCCGGCGCCTCGGGCGCAACGCGCTCGGGTTCCACAGCGGCCAGAGCGTTGACCAGGCCGACCAGTCGGACACCGAGCTCCTGCGCAAGGCCCAGCCGGAGGACCTCCTCCACTTCGGGCTCATCCCCGAGTTCATCGGCCGCCTCCCGGTCATTTCCTCGCTGCGCAAACTCACCGAGGAGGAACTCATCAAGATCCTCACGGAACCGAAAAACGCACTCGTCCGCCAGTATTCCAAGCAACTCGCCCTCAACGGCGTGAAGCTCAAGGTCAGCAAGGACGCGCTCGAGGCATTCGCCAAGGAGGCGGTCGCCCGCGGCACCGGCGCGCGCGCCCTGCGCTCGATCTTCGAACGCGTCATGCTCGACATCATGTACGACATCCCGTCGCGCAAGGATGTCGACTCGGTGACCATCAACCGCGCCGTCGTCCTCGGCGAAAAAGAACCCGTCATCCGCAAAAAGCGCGCCGACAAGGACGCCGCGTGAGAGTCGAAGGTCTGAAGGTCTGAAGGTCTGAAGGTCTGAAGGTCTGAAGGTCTGAAGGTCTGAAGGTCTGAAGGTCTGAAGGTCTGAAGGTCTGAAGGTCTGAAGGTCTGAAGGTCTGAAGGTCTGAAGGTCTGAAGGTC
>JBILQE010000019.1:0-59883 GCA_044373465.1 Akkermansiaceae bacterium
CTGGGTCTCCCTCGCCGCCGACGCGCTTGAGCCGATCTACAAGCTCATCCACGCCGGATTGTTGGAGCGAAACTATCTGCAGGCGGACGAAACGCCTGTTAGGTATCTCGACCCCGGGCGCGGCAAGTGCGGCCAAGGATACTTTTGGGTCCTTCGCGGCCCGCCGCCGCCGGGAAGCCCTGCCGGGGACGACATCTTTTTCCAATGGCATCCAAGTCGCGCAGCCAGCTGCCTTGAGGCGCTCCTTGGGCCGGACCTGCACGCGTTGCTCCAAACAGACGCTTATGCCGCCTATGTCTCGCATGCCGCGCCGAAGCAAGGCATCGTGCTCCTTGCCTGTTGGACCCATGCCCGCCGCAAATTTACCGACGCTCTGGATACAGGACACGCGCTGGCTGCCGGTCCGATCGCGGCAATCGCCAAGCTCTATCAGATAGAATCCGACCTGCGCGAAAGTGGCGCAAGCGAAGAACAGCGTCTCGCAGTTAGACAGGCGGAAGCCTTGCCGCTTCTTGCCACCATCAAACAAGACCTGATCGCGCTGCGCGAGCGTCCCGAAGTTCTTCCCAAGGGCGCGCTCGGCAAGGCCATCACCTACACCCTTGTCCTGTGGGAGAGGTTGCTGCGCTACACCTCGGACGGGCGGCTTGAGATCGACAACAACGGCATCGAGAACGCCATCCGCCCGATCGCAGTGGGTAGGAATAACTGGCTCTTCGTCGGCGGCGAGGAAACCGGCCAGCGCAGCGCCATCCTCTTCACCCTGCTGGAAAACGCCAAGCGCCACGGACACAACCCGGAAACCTACCTCGCCGACGTCCTCACCCGCCTGGCCACCATGACCACGCGCGACGATCTCGGACAGTTGCTCCCGTCGCGCTGGACACCCGCAAGCGCGCCAGCCGCCATCACGGCTAGCAACTGCGCCTGAGCGGCCCAAATCCATAGGTAACATACATACCTGTGTATGCTATCTATGATCCTGCGGATAGGGGCCACGGATTGAGCGCTTACGGTTAGGCTTCCCATCGTCCAGCAAATCGCCAACCCGGTTCACTGTGTCTTTCAAAATCGACGCACCCGCAAAGATCAAAATCCCAACCTCCGGCGACACAAACGGAATCGCGTCAAACGCCGAGACAATGCCTGCAATCTTTCCAAGGTAGCTGAGAATTCTGAGGGCCTTCATCGCACCCCGGCACCGGTGTCAACTGGTCGCCGTCACCAACTTGCACCGGAAGCGTCCAGTCACCTACCCTTCCCCCCGACATCGTTCGGATTCGTCGCATCCATACCGGATTCTTTAGAAAATTGGTTTCACAGGGACAAGCGCTACGAGGTGGGCAAGGCGTTTGGGTGTTCAGTCAGAGTAGGCGATCTTTTCCGGTTCCAAATGGCTAAGTCTTAAGGAGGTAAAAAAGCAGAAAACAGGGTGAATCATGCGAGTAGCCCGCTGCGAAACTCCCTCCCGAGGACCAGCCCAAAATCCGGGGTTCGTAGCCGAGAAGCAGTCCGAATTTCATTTCTCAAATGGGTTGGCACACCAACGCCATTGGTTGGCGCGTGGTTACATTTCAACGCCATTGGTTGGCGCGTGGTTACATTTCAACGCCATTGGTTGGCGCGTGGTTACTTCAACGCCATTGGTTGGCGCGTGGTTACATTTTTTTGTAAGCGTCTAGATATAATAAACCAATTGAGGTCTCCAAGACTTTATCTCGGCTCGAAGGAAACTTTATTTTGAACTTTTTGTCAACTTCGGAAGACTCAGCAGCAGAAGCCAGTAACTTAAGCCATAATTTTTCAACACCGGCAAATTTGTACCTAAGAAGATACAAAGCCAATCCCTGTTTACGACTTTTAAACAGATCACTTCTTTTGGATAGAAAATCGAGTTGCTCAGGCGTGACTTCTAATTTGATTTTTTCACCTTCAACATCATCCTCGTTCCTTATTCCATAATCCCAAGTTCCATCACAAACATTTTGGAGTTTAGTTATACAAGACAGCATTTCATATTCCCATTTTCTAGCAGATTCCCCCGCGGTCAAGATAGGAGAAAACATATACATGTACATTATCGCGTAGATAATAAATCTCATATTGCGTATTCTAATTAAGCATTAGTTAGGTTGCCCCCCTGAGCAGTCGAAACCGCCATTGCTTTTTATTGCACAAATTCTAATCTTGGACCCCGCCAACTCCTCGGCAATTCTCTTGTCAGGATCACTTAAACCCTGATCTCCCAACGGATTAAGATCTTTCTCTGCGCCCCCCTCTTCTTTGCTCCTCACAAGCATTCCATGCGAATGAATTATCGCTAAAGGCCTTTTATTATTCTCAAGGAGATTTATGGCCGTATCCAACAGAAGCTGTAGATTCATTTCACCTGCTTTACCGTCGATCAATTCCTCAGCTGAAGGCAATTTTCCGGGTTCAATTTTCGTATAAGAAAATTTACCCGAGACTGTGTCGCAATATACAATTGCACCATGCTCTACTCCAGCCAACCATTCCTCCGCCAATTTATTGTTATTTAAATTTAACACATTAATATACACCGAGTAATCTCCAGATTTTGCGTAGTAAGGAGCGCCACCTTTAACAGCCCCGGCCAAGAGCTCGACCTTATCGGCCATGTTTAAACCTAATGTACTTCTCAGCTCTCTTTCACCAGCCAAGATTGTCTCCTGAGTTGAGAGGCGCACCTCATTGGATGCAGCGCGGAATGCCGAAGAACCATTTTCGTATAGGTATAGGTCGTGGCGCGCGGGCTGTCCGAGCCATTGCCGGCCTCATGCAACATCAGCCGGCGGCCCGACATCTCGCCGCTGGCACTGAAGTCGCGGTAGACCTCGCGGGTGCGGCTCACGGTTTCGAGGCTACCAAGGACGCCGGCGGCGGAGACACTCGCCTCCTTGACCTCGCGCACTAGAGTGTAGTCCCAAGTCTTCGCGCCGCGCGCCGAGTAGGTGAGAGTTTCCTCCTTGAGAAGAGTGCCTGTGCCTGCGGCATTCTCCCAAGTTTGGACGACCATCTGGTCGGGGCTGGTGGTCTGGGTGAGCCGCTCCACGATCGTGCGCGTTCCAGCCAGTCCGGTGTTCTCGATGGTGGTGATGTCCAAGCGGGTAGTGCCGGCAGCCGGGGTGCTGTACTGGAAGCGGATTTCGGAGAGCGGCGTGTGTGATGGCCGGTTATAAAGCCCGGACACCTTGGCTCCGAGCGCGCCCGTTATGGCCCAAATTTTCACGACCATGGAACTGGAATCATCGGACATCCTGACGTCGGTGAAGCCATCGTCGGTGACCACCTGTCGGGTGACGCCTGAAACCTTAACCAATTCGGCCTTGGAACCATCCGCCCAGACCAGGGCCGCGGGAGTGGCAAGGGTGGCAGTAAGCTGATGGCTGGACATCGTCACCGACAACTGGTGGCGGTGGGTCGTCGCAGCCTTGGTGTATTGCTGGGCGGTGACGTTAGTGAAATCGCGGGGCAGGTTGCCGGCCACGCTACCCTCGGCCGGAGCGACGCGGAACAGTGACAGGTTGTCGGTCACACGGTCCCAACGGGTGGAACCTGCGTATGCTGTCCACCATACCGGATTCTTTACAAAATTGGTTTCACAGGGACAAGCGCTACGAGGCGGGCAGGGCGTTTGGGTGTTCAGTCAGAGTAGGCAATCTTTTCCGGTTTCAAATGGCTAAGTCTTGATGGGCGAGAACAGCAGCAAACAGGGCGAATCATGATAGTAGCCGCGCTGCCAGTCTCCCTCCGGAGGATCAGCCCATAATCCGGGGTTCGTAGCCGAGAAGCAGTCCGAATTTCATTTTTCAAATGGGTTGGCACGCCAACGCCATTGGTTGGCGCGTGGTTACATTCGCGCGGGTTGACGCGTGAGTTCATCAATCATTTTTTGAACCTACAGCTATATTTACAACTCGCCTAACAGCATCAGACTCGATCTTCAATTTAACCACAGCAGCATGTGCTTCTGCAGAAGAAATCGGTCTGCGGCTTTTCTCCCGCTCCAAGATAATGCCGATCTGGCTCCCATCACTTGACTTGTCATACCACTTCTCATCCAACAAATTGCCATCGCTACCTATTAGATAAAAAGTCCAAGGCGGTCCTCCTGGATCAAATGGTGGTTTCGAATTCCTATTTAGACTAACTATTTCTCTAATGATTTCTCCCGTCCCTTCACTGCTTATCGAATAAATTGTGGGGCTTTCATTTTCCGGTGGCCTCAAAGAGGCCAAGGGAACCTTCAATATCGAATAAAATCCTTGTCCGCGCTCAGGAAGTACGATGATTCTTCTTTCTGAGGAACTACTGTCGTTAACCGCAATTACCACCGCCACATTGGAAGGCTCCTCGTCGCGCGTGCAGGACAGAGTCATAATAACTACCATTAAATTTAGAATAAGGGATTTGGAATTCATTGTTTTTCGACTTTGTAAGGAGAACACTTCAGGACCCCATGCTTATTGTTGACGCCATCTCGATTAAATACAATGTCCTCGATATGCCGCTGAAGGATCTGTCCGCTCAAGTTATTCATTAAAGAGTCGCTAGCATCAGGCGGAAATGATGTCTTTTCGGGATACATGACTGGATCGGGATACTCATCCAGAAGACCGAACATGTGCCCTACTTCGTGAGTAACACCTGGGCTATTTCCTACGAAGTCTGGATCACCCAGATGCCATTCCCTCATATTACTTCGGCCTGTCGAATCGTCTACTTCAATCGTCTGGTCATCCCCAAGATAATCATGACCGAACATTACTTGAAATTTCAAGTCAATTACAGGACATTCACAACAATAGGGATCTTCGCTTTTCAGCTGCCATCCATCGAATGCGTCCCTCACTGCCTTGCTCCAAGCTGCGAAATGCTTTTCAAACTCATCCCCATCGTTCACATCTGGGTAAATCGCTCAACAATCGTGCGCGTGCCAGCCAATCCGGTGTTCTCGATGGTGGTGATGTCCAGACGGGTCGTTCCGGCAGCCGGGGTGCTGTACTGGAAGCGGATTTCGGAGAGCGGCGTATGGGATGGCCGGTTATAAAGCCCGGACACCTTGGCTCCGAGCGCGCCCGTTATGGCCCAAATTTTTACAACCATGTGGCTGGAATCATCGGACATCCTGACGTCGGTAATGCAATCATCAGTGACCACCTGCCGGGTAATGCCGGAAACCTTCACAAACTCAGCCTTGGAGCCATCCGCCCAGACCAGGGCCTCTGGAGTGGCAAGGGCCGCCGTGATCTGATCACTGGACATTGTCACCTCCAACTGGTGCCGGTTAGTAGTTGGCGCAGTGGAATATTGCTGGGCTGTAACGCTGGCTAGGTCCCGCGGGAGGGCACCGTCCACGCTACCTTCGGCTGGAGCTACCCGAAAAAGCGAAAGGTTGTCAGTAACGCGGTTCCAACGGGTTAATCCCGCGTGGCCTGTCCAGTGGACCGAACCAGTATATTTGTGCGTAAGACCCGATTTACACTCGCATGATTTGCACCTCTTGGGCGGGACTGGAGGAGTGGGAGGATTTGCGGCATTGGCAATCGAAGCTACCGCGATCACTGCGGCTCCAAAGAAGGCCACGCACCGTGAGGCCGCAGACGATGTCATGCCTGGGGGAACAGGGGCCGGAGAGTTCAGTAACTTCATAAAGTGAGGGGCGTGCAGCTTGGGCTGAAAGTCATTTGATTCTTGCCGATTGGCTCGGTCTCCTCGGAGTGATCGTCGGAGCCGAGGATCGAACCGGGCTAGGTGGCGGACAATTAGTTAAAGTCCAAGCAAAACAGAAATCTAACAGGACGTGCAAGGTTATTCATTCTCATCGACGGCCCCCGAAGCGCGCTGCAATAAGTGGACTTTTCTGTCGCCTCCAGCTCGACTGGAGTGCCGTCGGCCGGCCTGATCCCCTACTTCAAGCTCGGCAAGGCAGTCCGCTTCCGCGCAGCGAATGTGATCGCGGCCATCGAGAGGATGATGATCGGCTAACAGGCAATGGCCGGATGCTGACATCCAATTTGCTAGAAATCCTCAGCTTGCAGCGGAGGGGGTCACTCCCCTACCCTTCCCTCCGACATCGTTCGGATTCGTCGCATCCATACCGGATTCTTTACCTAATTGGTTTTACAGGGACAAGCGCTACGAGGAGGGCAAGGCGTTTGGGTGTTCAGTCAGAGTAGGCGATCTTTTCCGGTTCCAAATGGCTAAGTCTTGAAGGGGAAAAGGCAGCAAACAGGGTGAATCATGCGAGTAGCCGCGGTGCCAGACCCAATCCGGAGGACCAGCCCATAACCCGGGGTTCGTAGCCGAGAAGCAGTCCGAATTTCGTTTTTTCAAGTGGGTTGGCACGCCAATGCCATTGGTTGGCGCGTGGTTACATTTTCGGCGGATTTCTTGCGGTTGCCGATCCCATCGAATTCGTAGGCGCGGTCGAAGCCGGTGATGCTGCTATCGGCCTTGATCAACTGGCCAAGGGCGTCATATCCCGAGGCGATGCTGCGGTTGGACGCAAAGGCACTTCCGGTCTTGGCGACCTCGGTGCGCTGGCCAAGTGAATTCACACTATAGTCATAGGCGGAGATGACGGTCGTGCCAACCTTGTTTTCCTTCTTTGTGAGGTAATCGCGGGTCGCGTCCCAGATATTGGTGACGGTGTGGGCCGGGCCGGTGACGGTGTGGAGCAGGCCCATGCTGTTCGCTTGGTAGGCGTAGCTAGAGGTGCCGGCAGGGCTGGTCACGCTGCTGAGACGACCGGTGATGTCATAGCCGTAGGCGACTTCGCTTTCTACCGTTGTGCCGTTCTTGAGTTCCCAGCCGGCTTCGCGCTCAAGGGTATCCTGGCTGCGGTCAATGACGCGGGTGAACTCGGGGGTGCTGTCGGCATATTCAGCGCAAGCCGGTGGGTCCCGGCGCTCAGGCCCGGAACAACCAGGCGCAGGAGGTTGTTCCAGAGGGCTTTCACGTTTAATTCTCAATTTGAAACGGATTCGGTGCTGGCTCCTTTGCCTCCTCGGTTAACCGACTGAATTCACGTGGATAATATCTTTTATAAAATGAGCTCTGGGCAATGATCATTGCTTTCACTGCTTTAATCTGACTCAGAATCTTCTCGTCCCCTTCGTCTGACAATACGACGTCGGCAAGACTAGCGAAGGCAACGATCAATCCATCAATTTCCTTTCTCTTGGCACCTATCGGACGAAAGTCTATTACAACTAAAGAACTAATGGCTGTTCTCGCTTCATTAAGTTTTACCTTACAAGAAATCGAGAGCTCCCCAGGTTCCATTAATCTGGCCGCTTCCGTTCCCGGTAATAACAAATATTTTTTTGGAGGTTGGGAAGTTTGGTCATAGGCCATAAAAAACATCTCCCCCATTGAACGTTCTATTCTTCCTTCAATGATGACCGCGCGATCCGCCAGAATATCCTCAATTGAGGCAATTGGATTATCTTGAGGAGGCGTGCTTTCGGGTTCGACGGCATAGGATCCGGAGATCAGGGCGGCCGCAAACGAAAAGATAAGAATAGTTGAGCTCGGCTTCATATTTGATAAATAACTATATCTCACCACCGACCTATGATTGCGGTCTTCATCGGATTGATTATGTTCATACCGAGAAACGGAACTTCTCCTGGATCAGGGATAACCGCAATCCGTTTCACATCACCTTCCCACGTAGCCACAAATGCAGCCATTGTGCTGCAAACGCATTTATGAGCGGATTTGAGTTTGGAAATGGGGTGACGGTTGTGGTTTTTGGGAGACGCTGATCAGGTGCTGGCAGCGGAGCCAGGCGACCACGGAGCGCCGCCAAGCGGAGGCGCGGGAGTGGTGATCGAGCATTTCCCATGGTTTTTCGATGGTGGTCTGGGCATTAGCCAAGATCCAGTCGAAAATATCCCTGCGTTGGCGGATGGGCCAACGGGGTCCGGGGTGTTGGAAGTAGGCCTGAGCCGGGGTGAGGCCGGCGAGGCTGCGGCGTGGACGAGAGTTGTGGAGATGGATGACGGCGCGGATGAGAGGAAGAAGTTGGGGGAGGTCCGGGATGGGCTGGTGTGGGTCGAGGACTGAGTGGATGGCGCGCTTGAAGGAGCCGACGCCGTGTTCGATGGCCCCGTTGTAGGAAGGGCGGCGCACCGGGCTGTTGAGCGGGATGATGAAGTGGGAATCGAGGAAGCCGTTGAGGATGGGCGCATTGAAGGGAGCGCCGTTGTCGCGTTTGAGGATGAGAGGAGGCCCGTGGCGCAGGCAGAGGGAGTGGAGCCAGTCGCGGTTGGCCGAAGCGGACTCGGCCTTGAGGACAAGCGGTTCGAAGTGGAAGTGGGAGGCGAGGTCGCGGGCGAGGACGACGACGAGGCCTGGCGCGGTCGGAGAGGTTTTAAGGTGGAGGGCGTCGATGGCCCAGGCGAGGTTGGGCAAGTGCCAGGTGACGTGGAGCTTGGCGCGGCGGAGGCGGCGCTGGTGAGAGCCGCGCAAGCGGCTGATGACGGTCTGGAGGCGCCTGCGGGAGATGGACTCTTGGAAGGCGCGGATGAGGGCACCTGAGTGGCCGGTGCGCTTCGGGCCGAAGTGGAGATGCGCGACCCGTGACCGGAACTCGGCCACGGGAAGCGCAGTGGGTTTGGCAGGTCCCGGGTTGCGCCGGATCGGCTCGGCGCGCCGCCAACGTGCGCGCCAGCGCCGGAAGGTGCTGTAGGGCAGACCGATGAGCCGGCACAGAGCGGCCGCGCTATGGCGTGGCCAGCGCAGGCGCAGGGCATCGATCCGCTCGATGAGTTGGCGCAACCCGGGGTCATGTTTTTTTTTTAGCCTTGGTTGGGCGCTTCGCCTTGGAAGGCTTGGCCGGTTTGGGCGGACGGATCTGTGCCAGCATGGCCCGGAGCTCGTTGACTTCCGCCATCACCTTGAGGCGGTCCTCCAGCTCGGCCACCTTCTCCTTGAGCTGGCTGATCTCCAAGTCTGGCTTCGCCGCCGGGGGGCGTCCAGGGTTGCCGTTCTCCAAGCCAGCGAGCATCCCGCTGAGGGCCCGTTGTTCCCACTGGTAGTAGGTTTTGCGGGAGATGCCCAGCCGCTTGGCTGCCTCGGTGGCGGTCATCTGGCCCGCACGGACTTGCAGGATCATCTCCGCCCGGTGCCGCGAGATCTCTTGGGAGTTTTTGCTCACAAGTCGCTTGTATCAAAGCGGCTGGATCTTGTCGCCCTCTTGCTGGATCTGGCTGAGCCGTCGGCCCAGCCGGCTCTCCGGGCCGCGGCGGCCACGCTCCATGATCTTGCGCAGGCGCGGGCTGAGCACCGAGGTGTCCTCCAAGCGGATCTGGGTGTCCATGGCCCGGAGCATTCCCTCCATCGCCCGGTCCTGCCAGTTCTGGAAGGTGACGTAGTTGATCTGCATCTGGCGGCAGATCTCCGACTGGCTCACCTTCTCGGTCCACGCCGCCAGCACCGCATGGACCTTCTGTTCCGGGCTGAAGTTGCGGGCTGACTTGTGGTTGGTCCTGCCCGGCGGGCGGCCCCGCCTCCGTGGCTCGGTCTGCTGGCTCGTTGGGGGCTTGATCCCCTCCTTGGTTTTCTCGGGTTTCGGTTTGGATGTCATATTCAAGTTCCTGGTGGTTGGTTTGCTCCTCGCCATCGACGCGGAGCCTCAGTTTTCCCTTCTCGGCGCGCAGCACGACCGTCTGCCCCTGCATGCGCCCGACCATGTAGAAGGGCGCTTGCGGGCGGCCGCGCAGGGCCATCTCGAGGGTGTTCTCGCGGATGCCCTCCTCGATGGTCTTGCGCAGCTCGTGCTGGATCTCAAAGAAGCGATCCGCCGGGCAGAGCCCGCCGATGCCTTGGTGGGGGCGCTTGTGGTTGTAATGCTGGACCCAGAGCCGGATGCGCTCGCGCGCCTGCTCGAAGTCATTAAACTGCGCCCGCCCGAGGAACTCTCCCCAGATCGAGTTCCAAAACCGCTCCACCTTGCCGAGGGTCATCGGGTGGTGCGGCCGCGAGCGGATGTGCGACACCCGGTCCTTGGCCATCTCGTTCTGGAAACGGCTCGACCCACGCCAGGCGGCATACTGGCGCCCGTTGTCGGTGAGCATCTCCTTGGGCACACCAAACTCCCCGGCCGCCCGCCGATAGACCTCAATGACCGCCTGCGCCGTCTGGCTGCGGAACAGGTCAATGCCGACGATGAACCGCGAGTAGTCGTCGAGGAAGGCGATGAGGTAGGCATTGCTGCCACCCAGCCGGAAGCAGAAGATGTCGCTCTGCCACATCTGGTTGGGCGTCGCCCGCTCAAAGAACCGTGGCTTGCCCGGGTTGCGCTTGGGCCGCCGCACCACCGGCTCGATGAGCTCCTCCTTGTGCAAGGCTCGCCGTACCGTCTCCGGACTCGCCTGCATGAAGAACCAGCGCCTCAGCACCTGGGCGATCCGTTTGACCCCCCAGCCCTTGTTGGCCTCCTTGAGGGCCACAATCTGCTGGCGCACCGGCTCCGGGAGCCGCGGCGACCGTGCTTCGCCGCCGCCCCGGGGCGGCGACGAAGCACGGAACAGGGCCGCTTCCGCGCCCCCGTCCCTCCGGTACGCCAACACCCAGCTGTTGAGCGTGTTCATCGAGATGTCGAGCAACCCAGCCACCTCCGACTGGGTCCGCCCTTCCTCGACGCACATCTTTACAGCCCGAAGCCGAAACTCCGGCGGGTAGGCTCGCATCTTCTCTCGCTTCTCGCGACGGCAGTTCGCGCGCCGCGACAGTCGCTTCTTTTCGGCTTGGACATAGGCCGATTCATTTGTTTGTTTCATGGGGTTCCTTTTCAAGGTGTCACCCCAAATCGCGCTCAATGATCCCGGGCGGCGGAATCTTCGAGGTTGAAATTGCTCGACCCGGAGCGCTTGGCGGGCATGTTTCCGCGCATGGCCAAGGGATTCGACCAGCACCAGCAGCGCGTCGCGGGACTCAACCACCTTGGCAAGGACTTGGCGCGGCGGGCGAAGTCGAAATGCGAGTTGACCGGCGAGGCGGGGGTGGCGCTGCACATTTACGAGGTTCCGCCGTCCGGCGCGGATGCCGACATCGACCGCTGCCTGCTCATCTCGCCGGCGTGCCGCGAGGCGATCGAGAAGCCCAAGACCCTCGCCGGCCAACAATGGCGCTGCCTCGCGGAGACGATCTGGGCCGAGCTCCCGGCCGCCCAGGTGATGGCCTGGCGGATGCTCAGCGTGCTGGCCCGCAACGAAGACTGGGCGCGCGAGACGCTGGAAAACTCAGCTCTCGACCCGGATGTCGAAGACTGGGCCCGCGCGTCGCCGCTGTAACAGCATTTGGCAGCTTGCGCCTGGGGTTGGCCGGCATCAGAACGGGTTGCCCATGTCCGCCGCCGATCGCTTTATCACTGCCGCCGTTGCCCCGCTGGCCGACAACGTCGAGCTCGAGCATGCCGCGCGCCAGCACCTCGGCGCCGCGATCGAGCACGTCCGCCTCCCGGTCGGCGATTCGCTCGAGGTGGCCGCCGAGCGCCTCGAGCGCAGCGGCCCGCGCGATCCGGGGAGACCCTGGCGGCTGGCGCTCTATTTGGTGGTCGGCATCGCCTCGGTACTTGCCTGGGCGGGGTCGGCGAAATTCGTCAGCGTGCTGGTCCGGTCGCAGTCGCTGGAGGCCGGCGAGCTGACGTGGACGGGGATTGATCCGCTCTACGAGGACTTCCGCAGCAGCCTGACGCCGCGGCAGGAGCTGCTGTTGTTTGGCGATTTGTCCAAGAACACCTTCTCCGAGCCTGCCAAGGCCCTTTGGGACAGCGACATGGACAACCCGGCATACTTCGCCGAATTCCTCAAGATCCATCAGCTCGAATTCCGCCGGCCGCCTGCCGACTTTCTCCCGGTCGCCCGCCGGCTCGCCCCGCAGAACAGCTTTTTCACCCTGCTGGCCGCCAACGACAGTGCCAAGGAAGCTGGTTCCGGAGCCAACTCGGCGGCCCTTGAGGAAGCCATCTCGCTTTTTCACCAAGCCGCCGCCCAAGCCGACTTCAACGACTACGAGGCCGAGCTGCGCCGCCAGCGAATTGCGCTGCTCCCGCCGCCACGCGAGACCATGGAGTGGCTGCTCCCCTGCCTGAACAACTATCAGGATGTAGCGTTTATCGCACTTATCGAGGCTCTCGCGCTGAATGCGACGCAACTCGCCGAGGAGGGCGACGCCGCACGCATGGAAAACCTCGTCGCCGCATGGGAGGCGGTCTGCGGAAAAATCCTCGCACGCAACCAGCGCGACTTAGGTAATGGGGAGCGCTTCCGCGACATCGTGGCAGGCCCGCTGCCCGAGTTCATCTCCGCGAGCGAAAAACTCGGGCTCACCCGGGAAGCTGCCCGCCTGAAGGGGATCCAGAACCGCATGGAAAACTGGCACACGGCCCTCGCCGACGATTGGGAGGAACCTTACGAGTTCCCGGCAAGCGTCTATGCCGACATCGTCCTCAGCAATGAGCGGTTCGCGATCAGCCGGCTCTCGCCGCGCACCCCGGCGATCCGGGCGGAAGACCTCCGGCCCGGGGTTGCCGCCGAGCACGCCCAGCTTGCCCGCGCGCTTGCCCTCGGGTCGTGGCTGGTACTTGCGCCGCTCGCCATGGGCGCCGCACTTTTCCGCTTCCGCGGCGGAGCCCTCAGCCGCCGGCTCGCACCGCGGCTTGCCCGGCTCCTGCGCCCGGGCGACTTCGCCTGGCTCCTCGGCGCGGTGCTTCTCCCGCTGGCCTTCCACCTCGCGATTTCCCGGTTGACCCGGTTTGGCCACCACTCCCTGCAGGCGACCGATGCCACCGCGTACGCCATTAGCCTCCAGTCGCTTGCTCTATTGCTATTGCTCCTTGCCATGCCGCTGCTGGTTGCCCGCTGGCGGCTCACCCGGCGCGCTGGCGCGGTTGGGATGGCGTCGCGCAGCCGGCTCCTCGGACTCGCGGTCCTCGCTGGGTTTCTTGCCATCCCGCTCCTTGGCGTCGGCGAATTCAACCTTGAGCCGATCGCCGGCTCCGCCATTCTCCCCGGACCTCTTGTTCCAAGCATCGCCGCGCTGATCCTCATCGGCTTGCTCGCCCTCGCCCTCTTCGCCGCCGCGATCGCTGCCGCCGCCAGCCGCCACCGCCGCATCCTCCGGCGCCTCGTCCTCGCCCGCACTCTGGTCCCCGCCTACGCCGTTGCCACCCTTGCGATGGCCCTCCTCGCCCTCACCTTCCACGCCGAGGAAAAATTCTGGGTTTCCCGCGACTTCCTCATGGCCATCCCTCCCGACTCGCCCTTCCTCACCCGCTTCGACCAGCGCGCCGCCCAGGACCTCCACCAGGACCTTGTTGAAATCTGGGGATCGCCGGATTGAGGAGTGGGCGCACAAGCCGCCTTTAGAGAAACCTGGGTTACTGGAACCTCTGCCGTCGCGACAAAGGGATATGTAAGCTAGTCTGCTCTGATGCCACTTGATGCGCTCACCCAGGCTGCGCTCACGCTGCCACCTGATGAGCGGCTTGAGTTGGCGCGGCAACTCCTTGTGAGCGTCGACCCCGAGCCAGACCCGGGGGCGGCAGCCGCATGGGAGAAGGAAATCACCCGCCGGCTCGCCAGCTTCAAGTCGGGGGACGTCAAACCGATTCCGGCCGAAGATGTCTTTGCCCGGCTACGGCACATTGCCCCGAATCCGTGAGCTTCCTGCTGGCGTTCCTCCCGGAAGCGCTTGCGGGAGGGTGCGCATACGAAATGCGTTGGACGGGTCTTGGAATTCAACTCCAGCAGGCCACCTACTTTTCATAATGAAACCTGCACTGCATGATGATGATGGTTTCCATCTCGCAGCGATAAACCAATCGGTGTTCCTGAGTAATGCGCCGTGACCACCAGCCTTTGAGGTTTCCCTTAAGGGGCTCGGGCTTGCCGATGCCTGTGACTGGATCGCGGAGTGTGTCACGGATCACTTCGTTGACCCGCGCAAGGCCCTTGCGATCCGTCTCTTGCCACCAAAGGTAATCTGCCCACCCGCCGGGCAGCCACATCAGTCGCACAATTCGCCGGGGTGGAGTTTGCCGGCGGCATCGTCGGCAAGCCCTTGGCGAAGGCGTTCCGCATTGGCCGACGTGGACAGCAGATGCAGCGTCTCCTCCATCGCGGCGAATTCCTCCGAGGCGAGCATCACCACGGTGCCCGTCCCATTGCGCGTGATGGTGATTGGCTCGCGGTCGCGCGTCGCGGTTTCCATCAGTCCGGCCAATTGGTTTCGCGCCTCGCTATAGGTGACGGTTTTCATGGACCAGACCCTAGCACGTGAACGAAATCGTGTCCACGCGGGTCGACTCTCGTCGTGGCCAACCCCGGATCTGGCCTCCGGGCCACCCGCTTGTGAAAATTTTCACAAAGCGCTTGCGGCGCCCCCGGCTGCGGGCCACAAATGCGGGGCGGAGCTGAGGTTTCCGCGCTGCTTTTTCGCCTTGTCCATGAAGACCACGACCGCCTACGAGGTTCCCGATAGCGCCGCCAAGGCCAGCGCGGCTGCCAGCGACTACAACGCGGAGACCACCGACATGGTGGGCGAAAAGATGGTCCTCAACATGGGCCCGTCCCACCCGGCGACCCACGGGGTGCTGCGGCTGATCCTCGAGCTCGACGGCGAAATCATCACCAAGGCCGACCCGGACGTCGGGTTCCTCCACCGCGGCGACGAGAAAATCGCCGAAAACATGCACTACAACCAGTTCGTCCCGTACACGGACCGGTTGGACTACCTCGCGCCGCTGGCCAACAACGTCGCCTACGCCTGCGCGGTGGAAAAGCTCATGGGCTGGACGCTGCCGCCGCGCGGCCAGGCGGTCCGTGTGATTGCCTGCGAGATTGCCCGGATTTCCGCCCACATGCTCGGCGTTGGGGTTTGCGCGATGGACGTCGGCGCGATGACCGTGTTCCTCTACACCTTCACCGAACGCGAAAAAATCTACAACCTCTGCGAGCAGCTCACCGGCGCGCGCTTCACCACCTCGTACACCCGCGTCGGCGGCCAGCTCCGCGACCTGCCGCCCGGCTTTTGCGCCAACGTCCTCACCTTCCTCAGCGAGTGCGAGGTGACCATCGACGAAATCGGCCGCCTCCTCGACCGCAACAAGATCTTCATCGACCGCATGCAGGACATCGGCGTGATCTCCAAGGAGGACGCCATCGCCTTCGGCCTCACCGGCCCGAACCTGCGCGCCTCCGGCGTCCCGCGCGACCTCCGCAAGGACAACCCGTATCTCGGCTACGAGAACTACGACTTCGACGTCCCGATCGCCACCGAGGGCGATTGCTACGCCCGCTACCAGCTGCGCATGGAGGAAATGCGCCAGTCGATCCGGATCCTCCGCCAGGTCATCGCCACCCTCCCCGACGGCCTGGTCAACCTCATCGACCCGAAAAACATCCTCCCCGACAAGGAAAAGGTCCTCATGAGCATGGAGGAGCTCATCCACCACTTTATCGTCTCCACCCAGGGGATCGACGCCCCGGCCGGCGAGGTCTACTTCGCCGCGGAAAACCCCAAGGGCGAACTCGGCTTCTACATCCACTCCAAGGGCGGCGGCGTCCCCTACCGCCTCAAGATCCGCTCGCCCTCCTTCATCAACCTCTCGATCGTCTCCCAACTCCTTCCCGGACACATGGTTTCGGACATTCCCGCCATCCTCGGCTCCCTCGATTTCGTGATGGGCGAGTGCGACCGATGATGTTAGACCACGCAGCCTATGAAAAAACTACTCCCTCTCGTGATCGGCGCGCTGCTTGCCACCCCGGCGCTTGCCGAGTTTTCCACCTGGACCAACGCCGACGGCCGCAAGGCTGAGCTTGAGCTGTTCAACGTCACCGAGGCCAACGGCGAGAAAACCGGCGAGTTCCGCATGCGCAATGGCCGCTCGCTGACCCTCAAAGCCTCCGACCTGGTCGAGAGCGACGCCGCGCGGCTCGCCGAGTTCAAGCCGGCCGCCGCGGGCGACAGCGGCGTGGCCACCGGTGGTGGTGGTGCCGGGTCGTTCTTCGACAGCGTCTTGGATGGCAACCTCGTCATCCTCGACGGCAAGGGCTTCAAGCCATTCAAAGGCGAACTGCGCCCGAAAAAATATTTCATCTTCTACTACACCGCCTCGTGGTGCCCTCCGTGCCAGGCGTTCACCCCGAAGCTCGTCGAGTTCTACACCAAGAACAAGAACGACAACTTCGACCTTGTCCTGATCACCAGCGACCAGGACGAAAAGGCCATGGAAGGCTACGCAGTCAAAAAGCACATGCCGTGGCAGCAACTCCAACTCAAGATGGTGCCGAAGTTTGACGCCCTCGCCAAGCATGGGGTCAACGGCATCCCCGCGGTGGTCGTCTGCGACCTCGAAGGGAAGGTCATCACCAAGACCCAGTCGATTCCAGAGCTCGAAAAGCTCGTTAAATAGCCATGTCTGTCTCGCCCCTCGA
Source organism: Akkermansiaceae bacterium (assembly GCA_044373465.1). Taxonomy (GTDB): domain Bacteria; phylum Verrucomicrobiota; class Verrucomicrobiia; order Verrucomicrobiales; family Akkermansiaceae; genus JBILQA01. Next base: position 16,473 of record JBILQE010000019.1, read on the forward strand.
CGCCAGCGTCGCCTCGCCTGAAACCCCCGGCTCGAAGTTCTTTCCCGCCTTCGCTCCCTCCGCGGAGTTGGAGGCGGAGGCCGCCCAGCGCGTCGCCCAGTTTCCCGAGGCCAACCAGCGCTCCGCGGTCCTGCCGCTGCTCCACTTCATCCAACACCACCACGGGTTCATCTCCGCGGAGGCCATCGACTGGGTTGCCGCCCGGCTTGGCCTAACACCCATCAAAGTGTTGGAGGTTGTTAGCTTCTATCCGGGGTTCCGCCAGTCGGCCCCGGGGAAGTTCCACATCCGCGTCTGCCGGACGCTTTCCTGCGCCATGGCCGGGTCCTACGAGCTCATGGAGAAACTCTGCGAGCTCACCGGCATCGACCGCTCGCAATCCGACTCCCACCACCACCCGGTCGCCGTCTCGCCCTGCGGGATGTTCTCCGTCGAGTTCGCCGAGTGCCTCGCGTCCTGCGGCACCGGCCCGGTTTGCCTGGTCAATGACGACTTCCACGAGGCGGTCGGCGCCGACAAGGCCGCGGAATTGTTGGCCAGCTGCCAGGCACCCGCGTCCGGCCACTGAGCCAGCCCATCTCCCAATCCCTTTTCTTCCCGTGAGCGACTCGACCATCACCTACAAGCCCGGCAAGCAGCCGCACCCGCGCGAGTTCCGCCTGATCTTCAAGAATGTTGACCGCGTCGGCTGGGACACCTCGATCGGCCGCTACCTTCAGGATGGCGGCTACGAGCAGCTCAAAACCGCCCTCGGCATGGCTCCCGGCGCCGTCACCGACGAGGTCAAGAAATCCGGCCTCCGCGGCCGCGGCGGCGCCGGCTTCCCGACCGGCGTCAAGTGGGGGTTCATCCCGCCTAACAACACCAAGCCGGTCTATCTGATCTGCAACGCCGACGAGTCCGAACCGGGCACCTTCAAGGACCGCTACATCCTCCATCAGGACCCGCACCAGCTCATCGAGGGGATGGTTATTTCCTGTTATGCGGTCGGCGCGCACACCGCCTACATCTACATCCGCGAGGAGTTCCCCGAGGCCGCCATCACCATGGAGCGCGCCATCGCCGAGGCCCGCGCGGCCAACTTCGTCGGCAAGGACGTGTTAGGCTCCGGCTTTGACCTCGACATCTTCGTCCACCGCGGCGCCGGCGCCTACATCTGCGGCGAGGAAACCGGGCTGATCGAGTCTCTCGAAGGCAAGCGCCCGTACCCGCGGATCAAGCCGCCGTATTTCCCCGCCGCGTTGGGCCTCTACATGGCCCCGACGATCGTCAACAACGTCGAGTCGCTCTGCCACGTAAAGCACATCATCCAGATGGGCGGCGACGAATACGCCAAGCTCGGCGTCGCCCGCAACACCGGCACCCGCATCCTCTGCGTCTCCGGCGACGTCAAACGCCCCGGCTATTACGAGGTCGAAGTCGGCAAGCTCACCATGGGCGAACTGCTCAACGACGTCTGCGGCGGCCCGAAGGACGGCCGCTCGTTCAAGGCCGTCATCCCCGGCGGATCGTCATCGAAAATCCTCCGCTGCGACGAGACCTTCAAACTCAAAAACCCCGACGGCTCCGAGCGCCAACTCGGGTTCTTCGACATCCAGATGGATTTCGACACCCTCGCCGCCTGTGGCTCCATGGCCGGCTCCGGCGGCGTCATCGTCCTCGACGACTCACGGAAAATCTCCTGGGTCCTCAACAACATCAACCACTTCTACGCCCACGAGTCGTGCGGCCAGTGCACCCCGTGCCGCGAGGGCAGCATGTGGATGAAGAAAATCTCCGACCGCATCGTCACCGGCGACGCTTCCCCCGAGGACATCACCACCCTCGAGTCCGTCGCCTATCAGATCGACGGCCGCACCATCTGCGCCTTCGGCGAAGCCTCATCATGGCCCGTCGAGGCGATCATCGCCAAGTTCCGCGACGAACTGTTAGCGGAAACCTCCCCCGCCCGCCGCGACGCCCCCCACAACCCGGAAGCCGCCGCCCAACGGAAGTTCCTCGCCGCCCGGTAGGACGATGCGTCTCGCAGCGCCTTTTACCGCAGAGGGCAGCTGGAAAAGATACAGAAGAATAGATCTGGGTCGGGCTGGTTGACCGACCTAAGATTCTCCTCTGTGGCCTCTGTGTCTCTCTGTGGCCTCTGTGTCTCTGCGGTAAATGCTTCATCAACCACAGTCGACTGGTCACGGATCACTTCCCCCCCCCGTGCCACAGAAAGAGCCCGTCCCCGGATCGCTCCCGAGAGGGGCCCTTCCCGTGGCAGTCACGGGATCGGAGGCACCCTAGGGTTCTTCCTCGTCGACTTCCACCGCGGGAGCCGGGGCGCTCGGCCCGGCCTCCCCGGCGGCTGGCGAGGTGTCGACTCCCGGCGCATTGCTCCGCGGCTCCTCCTCACCCGCCTTGATCGGCCGCCGCTCGCCCGCCCGCTCGCAGTTGCTCAGTGCCACAGCAAAACCAACACAAACAGCACTTAACAAAACACACGGGGGATTCATGGCGGCGATCGATCGTCCATCATCTAGCACATCATGATCCACCTGGGCGGTCTGCCTAACAATCCCCGCCAGCGCGGCGATTGGCGGCGCAGCGCGGCGGGCGCGGGGTCAAGCACCCGGCATGATTTGCAACGCCGCGGCCGCGCCGCGGTTGCAGGATGCATTTCCTTCCACCTGATAGGGTGTTAGTCCGGCCAAGGTCCGAAGCGAGCGGCGAGAAGCCTGGGGATGGACGCGAGCGGCACGGCGGCGGCGGTGTGGGCGGCGGCGAACCCGGCAGCCTGGCCGGTGGCGAAGCAGGTGCCCATGACCCGGATGGATGCCTGGGCGTGGTGATCGGCGGAAATGCACCGGCCGGCGGCGAACACCCGCTCAACCCCGGCGGCCACCAGGCAGCCGAGCGGAATCCCGCACGGCCGCTCGTCGGGCGGATAGCGCAACTTCGGGCCGCGGGTTGTTTCGCGTAACTCCATCGGCCAGCTTGCCAGGGCGATGTCATCGTCGCCGCGGCGCGCGTTGAGGATATCCTCGCTTGTTAGCGTCGCCTGCCCGACCCAACACCGGCTTTCGCGCACGCCCGCGCGCACCGGCCAGCAACCGATGAAGCTCTCCCGGAACCCCGCCACCTCGGCGCGCAGAAACCCGTGCAGCGCCGCAGCCAGCGCCCGCCCGGCGGTCTCCAGGGTTGTTAGGCAGGCGGCGGCCAGCGGATCGTAGCCACCATCACCGCCGGCCAGGTCGATGCTGACGAAGATTTCGCCCGGGCGACCGGTTGCCCGGAACGACGCGCCCATGGCGGCGCGCGGGAGCGTCCCGCGCCTAACGGCCGCCACGATCGCATGGGCAAGCGCCAGCCGCGCCTCCTCGGCGACAGCATCGTCGCCCGCACCGCAGATCGAAAACACATAGCCTGGGCGCTGCAACTCAGCCGCCTCAGGCGCCCGCGTCAGCCCGCCAACCCAGTCGGCCAGCAACGCGTCGCCGCTTGCGTCCACCAGCGCGCGCGCCGCCACCCGCTCATGCTGGCCACGCCAATTCAGGGAGAGCTCCCACCCGTCGGCGCCGCGTTCAATCCCGCCCACCTCGGTGTGCAAGCGCAGCGTCACCCGCTCCTCGGCGCCGACCAACTCGTCGGCGATCCGCGCAAATTCTACCGGATGTTGCAACAACACCTCCACCCGCCCCATCCGCACCGGACCCAGCCCGGTCGCTCGCTCCATCAAGCGCGCCATCTCCCCCGGAAACCCGGGGTTGGCCAGCACCCGCTCCCGGCCTAGCAGATAGAGGCCGCAAAATGAATGGATCAGCGCCACGGTCCCCATTCCACCGAGCATCCCGTGGCGCTCGACGAGGAGCACCCGCGCACCCTCGCGCGCCGCAGTGAGCGCGGCGGCCAGCCCGGCACTGCCACCCCCGCACACGGCCACGTCGTATCGCTCCATCTCGCTGCCGGTTTACCCTGCGGTGCCATCCACCGCAACCACGCAACCGCCCCGGCTAACAATCAGGCCGGCAAGGCTCGCCGCGCTGGCGAAGTTCGCCCGGGTCAGGTCGGCGGGTTCAAGGACCACCCCGCAGCGCTCCTCGATGGCTAACAGAAGCTGCATGATCCCCATGGAATCCAGCCCGGCGAGAAACAGGTCGTCATGGATCCCGAAGGTTTCATCCGCCTCGATGGCGCCCTCGGCCTTGATCAACTCCAGGACTAGCTCGCTTGCACTGCTCATTGGTTCTCATTGGTATCCACCGTCGGCACGGCGGCGCGAGGCGAAACCGCCAGCTCGCCGGCCACCTCCGCCCCACCGAGTTCGCCCTGGCCTAGCCCGCCGCGCATCCGCAGGAAAATCACCCCGCCAACGCACGCCCACGCCACGTGGCACAGGAACCCGACCATCGCCGCCGCCACCGCCTCGCCCGCCGGCAGCCCGGGTAACAAGTCGCTAAACAACTTCTCGCGCACCCCGATGCCCGCCACCGACACCGGCAGCGAGCTGACCACGTCGACGACCGGCATCGCCGAGAGCACCCGCACAAGCCCGACGTCGCTCCCGACCGCCCGCGCCGCGCAATAGAACGTCGTGAAAAACACCAGCGTGAGCAACCCGGAGACGACCACGCCTAACAACGCGTGGCGCCACTTCACCCGGTAGACGTCGTAGGCCTCCGGCAGCGTCCGGGTGAACTCCCAGCGGTCGAGCCCGAGCTTCTGATGGAAGCGCCCGTGGACGAGCGGGCTGGTGACGACAAAGCTAACAAGCGTTAGCGCGACCGCCCCGCAGATGAAAACGTAGGAGAACACCAGCGCGCCGCGGCCAAGCGGGGCAAGCGCGGCGAGCTCATCGATGCGCCCGGCGGTGAACAGGAAGAACAGCAGCGCCAGCCCGAACATGCCGCTGAGATGGTCAACCATCACCGCGACAGCCACGCCCATCTTGCGCCCCGGCCGGTCACGGGCGACGAGCACGATCTTGGCCGCATCGCCGCCGATGGCCCCGAGCGAGGCGAGGTTGAACAAGTCGCCGACCAGGGTGATGCCGACCATGCGCCGAACCCCGGGGCTAAGCCCCTGGGCGACCAGGTGGATATGCAGCCGCAAGGCGCCTAGGATCACCGCGAGCCCGGCAGTCCCGAGCCCCGCGGCGATCCAGCGAAGGTCGAGGTCGCCGGGACGGCGGAAGACGCTCGACTCGAAATCCATCCCGGAAAATGCCCACGCAAGGCACCCGCCAGTCAGCGACACCTTGAGGGCCAACAGCAACCAACGTTTGAGCGCGCGCCCTGAGGGTGCCTTCTGCGCCGCCGGATGGGCTGGAGCGCTCAAGCGGGCATCGCCTCGATGGCCTGGGCGATGTGCTCGACGTCCTGGAGGATCCCCTTGGCTGCTTCCGCGTCGGAAATCTTCAGCCCAAAATGCTTCTCGATGGCCACCACCAGTTGGAGCGCATCGACCGAATCGAGTCCAAGCCCGCCGGCGCCGAAGATCGGCGTCGCATCGCCGATGCTCCCCGGCTCGTCATCCAGCATCAGCTCGTCGACCATCACCACCTTGATTCGCTCCCTGAGCTCTGCTCCCGTTGCCATGCTAATAAATCCCTCCGTCGATTTTGACCGCGGAACCTGTGACATACCCAGCCTCCTGACAAGTTAGAAAGAACACCAGCGCCGCAACCTCCTCGGGCCGGCCAAACCGGCGCATTGGAATGCCGCGCTTGGCGTCCTTGCGGGCATCCTCGTCGAGCGACTCGAGCGCCTCGGTGTCAATGTATCCTGGAAGCACCGCGTTGACCGTGATCCCTGCCCGGGCGACTTCCTTGGCCAGACTGCGGGTCATCGCCACCACGCCGGCCTTGGCCGCGGCGTAGTTTGTCTGGCCAAGCGGAGCCATGAGCGCGCTGAGCGACGAGATGTTGACGATTCGTCCCGAGCGCCGGGCGATCATCCCGCGGACCACCGCCTGGCACCCGTAAAAAACCGCATCAAGGTTGGCGCTGAGCACTCCGCGCCATGCCGCCACCGGCATCGTCCCGAGCAAATGATCCGCGTGGGTCCCCGCATTGTTGACCAACACCTCCGGGCCAGCCCCCGCCACCGCGGTGATCCGCGCCACCGCCGCATCCCAGGCTGGCGGGTCGGTAACATCCAGCTCAACGAGTTCCGCCCTCCCGGGGAACTCCGCCACAAGCCCCGCGGCGGCTTCACGGTTGCTGCGCACCCCGAGCCAGACCCGGCAGGCGTCATCGTGTTCAAGAAAATAGCGTCCGATCGCCCGGCCGAGCCCGCCGTTGCCTCCGGTGATCAAGATCTCACGCACGCCGCGGTTATGGCCTATCCGGCGCGCATCACCACTCCAAATTTCTCCCGGCCGCCGCGCCGCTTCCTAGAACAACTCGCCCTGACCGGCCTGACAGCGGCGGAAATTCTTCGTACTGACCTCCGGAAGCTTCATCGACAGGTTCGCCCGCCGGCAGACGCTGCGGAACATCTGGCGTAGCGAGTCGGCCTGCGGGCCGGTCCCGAGCATCCGCTCGCGCGGCGTCGTGTTGTTGAGTCGGCCTGCGTGGGTCTCGCGGATCCGCCCGAGCACCTTCTCCTTGTGCTCCGGCGCGTGCCGCTCAAGCCAGCCGCCAAACACCTCGGCAACCGCCCCGGGAAGCCGCACCAACGCGTAGGTGGCAAACGACCCGCCCGCCTCGGCAACCGCCTGGAGGATGTCCGGCAACTCGTGGTCAGTGAGTCCCGGAATCATCGGGGCCGCACTCACCCCGACCGGCACTCCCGCGGCGGCCAGCGCGCGCACCGCCGCAAGCCGCGCCCGCGGGCTCGACGCGCGCGGCTCAAGCACCCGCCCGAGCTTCGCGTCCAGCGTGGTGATCGACAAATAGACCGCCACCGCCTGGTGGCGGGCGAGCTCGCCGAGGTGGTCAAGGTCGCGCGTCACCAGGGCGTTCTTGGTGATGACCACCACCGGCTGGCGAAACCGCGCAAGCACCTCGAGGCACCGGCGGGTCAACTCAAGCGTCCGCTCGACCGGCTGGTAGCAGTCGGTCACCCCGCTCATCGAGAGCTTGCGCGGCTGGTAGCGCGGCGCGCTCAACGCCGCCTCAAGCAGCTCCGGCGCGTCGTGCTTGACGACAATCTTGCTCTCGAAATCCAGCCCCGCGGAAAACCCGAGGTATTCGTGGTACGGGCGCGCGTAGCAATACGCACAACCATGCTCGCACCCGCGGTACGGGTTGAGCCCCAACTCCGCGGAGATGTCCTCCGAGCGGTTCGGGGTCAGAATCGTGCGGCTCTCGTCACGGAAAAACTCGGTCCGCGCCGCCCGCGGCTCGTCATCCGGATCCGCCGGGTCCAACTCCACCTGGAGTCGCTCAAACCGGTTGGGCGGATTTGCCTCCGCGCCCCGGCCGTGGTTTCGGTTGCGGCTTGCCATGGATGGAATATTGTTCACACGAACAGTCGGCGCAAGGGGTTTCCTCCCGCAACTTTTCCGTCCCTGATTTTCATTCGCAGCCTTTCCATCCGGGCGATCCTGCGCTACATCCGCGCGCCACCCCGCGCCCGGCGATCCTCCCGCCCCGCCATCATCCAGGTTTCTCCCAGCCCATCCTGCCATGCTCTCGATCCACAAACTGACCAAAACCGTCGCCGGCCGCACCCTTTTCCAGGAAGCGGAAATGACGATCAACTGGGGCGAGCGGGTCGCCCTCGTCGGCCCCAACGGCGCCGGCAAGTCGACCTTGTTCCGCATCATCCTCAAGCAGGAAGACTCCGACGAGGGCACCTGCGACCTCGATGAGTACGCCATCGTCGGCTACCTCGCCCAGGAGTCCGGCGACCCGGGCGACGAGACAGTCCTCGAGATCGCCACCGGCATCACCCCGGAACTCATCCAGGCCCAGCGCGTCATGCGCGAGCACGAGGCCGCCGGCACGACCGGCAGCAAGGAATACGCCGAGGCCCACGACACCTATGAGGCCGGCAACGGCTACCAGAACGAGCCGAAGGCAAAAAAAATCCTCGGCGGCCTCGGGTTCGACGAGGAGGGCATGCGCCGCCCGGCACGCGAGTTCTCCGGCGGTTGGATCATGCGCGCCCACCTCGCCCGCTTGCTCGTCATGGAGCCGGACCTGCTCATGCTCGACGAGCCGACGAACCACCTCGACCTCCTCTCGCTCATCTGGTTGCAACGCTACCTCCTGAGCTACCCGGGGGCCATCCTGATGATCTCCCACGACCGCGACTTCATGGACGCCCTCATCGAGAGCGTCTACGACATCGATAACGAAAAGCTCGTCGCCTACAACGGCAACTACAGCAGCTTCCTCGAACAACGCGAACAACGCTACGAACAAGCCGTGGCCCGCTACCGCAACGCCAAGCGCGAGATCGACCACATCCAGGAGTTCATCGACCGCTTCCGCTCAACCGCCTCCAAGGCGTCCCAAGTCCAGAGCCGGATCAAGCAGGTCGACAAGATGAAGGAGGCCCTGGTGAAGCCGAACCCGCCGCGCAAGGCGCTGAAGTTCAACTTCCCGCAACCGCCGCGCAGCAACCAGAAGGTCGCCGAGCTCATCAAGGTGAGCCAGGCGTATGGCGACAAGCAGGTCTACAAGGACCTCGACCTGACCATCGAGCGCGGCGACCGGATGGTCCTCGTCGGCCCCAACGGCGCGGGCAAGTCGACGCTGCTGAAGATGTTGGCCGGGATTGTCCCGATCAACGGCGGGAAACTCGACATCGGCTACATGACCCGGCTCGGCTACTACTCGCAGCACCGCGCCGAGTCGCTCAACGAGGAGAACACGGTGCTTGAGGAAGTCATGGCCGCCAACGGCGAGCTGCGCGAGGACGAGGCGCGCTCGATTCTCGGGTCGTTCCTGTTCCGGCGCAACGACGTCCAGAAGCGCATCGCCATCCTCTCCGGCGGCGAAAAATCCCGCCTCAACCTCGTCAAGTTCCTCGTCGACCCGCCGAACTTCCTCCTCATGGACGAGCCGACGACCCACCTCGACATCCTCAGCATCGACGCACTTGTCCAGGCGCTTAAAGACTACCAAGGGACGCTCGTGTTCATCTCCCACGACGTCCACTTTATCCGCAACCTCGCCGAAACCACCCTCCACATCAACAACGGCCAAGTCACTCGCTACGCCGGTGGCTACGACTACTACCTCGAGAAATCCGGACTTGCCGACGACGCCCGTGGCGCCATCACCGCAAGCTAGTCGGGCTGGGTTTTTGGCTTTTCGGCTTCCCACCCCCGGGCGGGCGCGCCAGCCTGCGCGGATGCGTGCCCTGGCGATCCTTTCATTGTCGTTGTGCCTGTTTGCCCCGGGCGTCCATGCCTCGGGCAGCAAACCGGAGAAGACCACCTTGACGTTCCACCTGGAAGTCGACCAGTCGGAAGGCTCGAAGTTCGTCTTCCCGCAGAACGTCGCCGGGGAGACCCGCTACTTCTCGACCTCACCCAGTCTTGGCACGGATGACATCGCGGCGGTCCAACCGTTTCCCGAGGCCGACGGGATGAGCTACGGAGCCACCGTCAAGCTCACCCAGCGCGGTGCCGGACGGCTCTCCGCGCTGAGCGGCGCGAACGTCGGCCGGCTCCTGCTGGTCTTCATCAACGGCCGGCTGGTCAACGCCTTGCGCGTCGACCAAATGATCAACGACGGCACCATTGTGGTCTGGTCGGGGATCTCCGAGCAGGATGTCGCGGCGCTCAACAAGGTCTTTCCCCGGGTCGGGGAATCCGCCGCGGACTGGAAGAAGCGCCTTAAAAGCGAGTAATGACTCCCATGACCCGCAGCCTTCTCGCGTTGCTCATCCTCACCGCCGCCGCCCAGGGCCAGCGGATGGACCTCAAGCTCCCAACCGCCAACGAGTTCATCTTCTCCGAGCCGGCCCGGTTCTACATGTACACCGACCGCACCTTCGAGGGCGAGGTGAGCAAGCCATGGACCGGCGGCCAATACGGGCTCGTCCGCACCCCGATCCGCACCCCCGAGGGCGTCCTCTACGACCGCTTCCACGAGGGCATCGACATCGCCCCGCTCGAGCGCGACAAGGCCGGCAACCCGCTCGACCCGATCAGCGCGATCGCTGCCGGCAAGGTGGCCTACGTGAGCAACATCTCCGGGCGCAGCAACTACGGGAAGTACGTGGTCGTTGAGCACGACTGGGGCTGCGGGCCGATTTACAGCCTCTACGCCCACCTTGCTGAGATCACCTGCAAGCCAGGCCAGATCGTCGAGGGCGGAGCCAACCTTGGGACGATGGGCTTCACCGGTGAGGGGATCAACCGGACCCGCGCCCACGTCCACCTTGAGCTCAACCTGTTGAGTTCCTCATCCTTCGACGCCTGGATGAAGGTCAATGGCGGGGGCATCAACCACCACGGCAACTTCAACGGCATGAACCTCATGGGCCTCGACATCGCGAGCCTGTTCGTGGCCCACAAGGCCAATCCGGAGCTCAGCCTGGTCGACTTCATCGCCAGCAAGCCGGTCTACTTCAAGGTCACCATCCCGCGTGCCGGGCCGCTCGAGATCCTCCAGCGCTACCCGTGGTTGGTCCGCGGACCCGCCGCCCCGGCCACCCCGTCATGGGAGATCTCGTTCACCGCCACCGGCTTCCCGACCGGCTTCGCCCCCAGCAACCGCCGCGTCAGTGCACCCACCATCACCGACGTCCGCCACGCCGCGTCGCGCCACCGCTACCACACCCGCGGCCTCATCGATGGAACCGGCACCCAGGCGTCGCTGACCAACAACGGGCTGCAGCTTCTCAGCCTGATCACCGGCGACTTCCCAAAAGAATAATCCTCATGCAACCGACCCAACGACTCGCCGAGCTCGGCCTTGCCCTGCCTGAAGTTCCCACCCCGATCGCCGCCTACGTCAACTGCGTGCGCACCGGCAACCTGCTGTTTCTTTCCGGCGGGCTGCCCTTCGACGGCGAGCGCCGCGTCACCGGCCAGGTCCCCACCGACCTGAGCGTCGACGAGGCCCGCGAGGGCGCCCGGATCTGCCTGCTCAACCGCCTCGCCGTCATCCAACAGGAGGTCGGCTCGCTCGACAAGGTCACCCGGATCGTCACCCTCAACGGCTTCGTCAGTTCCGCCGCGGATTTCTTCAACCACCCCGCCGTCATCAATGGCGCCTCCGAGCTGCTCATCGACATCTTCGGCGATGCCGGCAAACACAGCCGCACCGCCCTTGGCGTCGCCGCCCTGCCGCTCAATGCCGCGGTGGAAATCAACCTCGTCGTCGAGGTCGCCGACTAGCCAGTGACCTTCTGCGACGCCCACAACCACCTCCAGTTCCTCCCGCTCTGCGCGGATCTCGAGGCGGTCGTCGCCGCCATGCGCGCCGCCGGCATCTCCCGCTGCGTCGTCAATGGCACCTCCCAGGAGGACTGGCCAGCGGTCGCCGATCTGGCCCGTGCCTACCCGGACCTCGTCCTCCCCGCCTTCGGCCTCCATCCGTGGTTCGCCGCCAAACGTTCGCCCACATGGCTCGCGGAGCTGACCGGAATGTTGGAAGAATTCCCCAGCGCCTCGGTCGGCGAGTGCGGACTCGACTTCGCCCGCGCCACCCCGACCAAATCCCTCCAACTCGAGGTATTCGCCGCCCAACTCACGCTTGCCGCCGAGCGCGGCCGTCCGGTTAGCGTCCACTGCGTCCGGGCGTGGGCGGCCTTGTTGGACATCCTCCACCACCACCCGCATGCCCCGCCGCTGCTGCTCCACGATTTCTCCGGATCCCCGGAGCTTGTCGACCAGTTGGCCCGCTTCCGGGTCATCTTCTCGTTTTCCGCCACGCCGCTGTCACCCCCGCGGGCGAAAGTCCGCGCCGCCTTCGCCCGGGTTCCGGCCGAACGCCTGCTGCTTGAAACCGACGCTCCCAACAACCCGGCACCTGCCGAAATCCGCAGCCACACACTCAGCCACGCGCCCGCGGCGAACCATCCGGCCAACCTCGCCGCCGTCGCAGCCAGCCTCGCCACTCTGCGCAACCTCCAGCCAGCCGAACTCGCCGCGTTGACAGCCCGGAATTTCCAGCAATGGTTTTCCCTCGGCTAGATCGCTCCCTGGCTCTCCCGTCCTCCCGGCTCACTTCTCCCACCAATCAGACAACGCCAGCATGTCCGCCCATTCCCATCCCGTGTCTAACAACCTTGGCCGCTCGCTGGCTCTAACCGCCGCGCTGGCCGCCGCCCTAACCGCCGCGGCCCCCGCCCAGAACGGCGACCGCAAGGGGCATGACAGAATGGACCAGGTGGTCCCCGCCGAGAAGGTCCCGGCTGCGCCGGTGCTGGCCCCGGCTGAGGCGCTCAAGTCCTTCAAGCTCGCCGCGGGGTTTGTCATCGAGCCAGTGGCCAGCGAGCCGAACGTCGAAAAACCCGTCGCCCTCGACTTCGACGCCCGGGGACGCATGTGGGTCTGCGAGATGCTCGGCTACATGCCCGACATCGACGGCAACGGCGAGGACTCACCCATCGGCCGGATCGCCATCCTCGAGGACAGCGACGGCGACGGCAGCGTCGACAAGCGCACGGTCTTCCTCGACAAGCTCCTCCTCCCGCGCGCCATCGCCCTGGTCCCCGGCGGGATCCTCTTCGCCGACCAGGCCAAGCTCTTCTTCGTCGCCCGCAATGGCGACTCGCCCGCCGGCCAACCGGTCGTCGTCGACCCAACCTATGCGACCGGCGGCAACGTCGAACACAAGGCTAACGGACTCATCCACGGCCTCGACAACTGGATCTACAACTCAAAGTCCGACCGCCGCTACCGCCAGATTGCCGGCAAGTGGGTCGTCGAGTCGACCGCCTTCCGCGGCCAGTGGGGGATCGCCATGGACGACTACGGCCGGCTCTATCACAACAACAACTCCACCATCCTGTTTGGGGACTTTGTCGCCCCCAACCTGCTCCTCGGCAACCCGGGGATCAACCTCAAGACCAAGGAGGCAGTCCAGATCGGCAGCAACCGCGTCTTCCCCAGCCGGGTCACCCCGGGAGTCAACCGCGCCTACATCGCCAAGGCCAACGGTTACAACGAGGACACCCTCGATCCGGCCTCGTTCAAACTCACCAACACCACCGCCGCCGCTGGCCTCGCCATCTACCGCGGCAACAATTTCCCCGCCGAATGGTATGGCAACGCGTTTGTCTGCGAGTCGGTCGTCAACCTCCTCAAGGCCGTCCGCTTCCAGGATGACAACGGCAAGTTCAAGGGATCCCACCCGCTCGCCGAGGACGAGTTCCTCACCTCCACCGACGAGCGCTTCCGCCCGGTCAATGTCTACACCGCCCCGGATGGATCCCTCTACCTGTTGGATATGTACCACGGCATCATCCAACATAAAACCTACATGACGACCTATCTGCGCGAGCAGGTCCTCTCCCGCGGGCTTGACGCCCCCGGACTTGGCCACGGGCGCATCTACCGGATCCGCTTCAAGGACGGCCCGCTTGCCCCCAAGGTCAACCTCGAGACCCTGCCGGCCGCGGAGCTCGTCAGCCTGTTGGCCCATCCCAACGGCTGGCACCGCGACATGGCCCGGCGGGTCCTCATCGAGCGTAACGACCCGGCGACCGTCCCGCTGTTGGAGAAGCTGGCCGCGGCCATGGATTCGCCGCTTGGCCAACTCGGCGCGCTTTGGACGCTCGAGGGGATGAACCGACTTGGCGCCACCGCGGTGCTTGCCGCCCTCGAGGCGCGTGACCCGAAGGTGGTCGCCTCAGCCCTCTGGGCAAGCACCCGCATCACCCAACCGGCCGAGCAGGCGAAGCTCGAGTCCGCGCTGGTCGCCCTGAAGCCGGCCAACGCCGAGGTTTCGATCTACCTGGCGCGCGCACTCGGGCCGCTCGGAACCCCCGCGGCGTTCAACGCGCTTGCCGCGCTGCTTGCCCGCGACGGGAAAAAATCCTTCGTCCGCGAGGCTGCCATCTCCGGCCTCGACCAGCATGAACTCGCCTTCAAGGCCGCCCACGCAGCCACACTCAATGACCCAGCCATGGTCAAGTGGCTCGACGAGGGCGCCGCCAAGGCCACCGCCACAGTCGATGCCGCCAGCGCCCTGAGCGGCGAGCACCTCGCCTCGTTCAAGCGCGGCAAGGAGCTCTACGTCGGCAGCGCCGCCTGCTTCGGCTGCCACGGTGCCGACGGCTCAGGCATGCCCAACCTCGGCCCGCCGCTCAACGGCTCCGAGTGGGTCACCGGCAAACCCGAAACCCTCCTCGCCATCCTCCTCCACGGCATGAGCGGGCCGATCACCGTCGCCGGCGAACGCTACACCCCCGCCGCCGATATGCCCGGACTCTATCAAAATCCCTCGATCACCGACGCCAACCTCGCCGACATCGCCACCTACGTCCGCGCCGAATGGTCTAACCGCTCATCCGCCGTCACCCCGGCGCAGGTAGCCGCGCAGCGCAAGGCAACTGCCGAGCGTGCCGGCCGCCCGTACACCGCCAAGGACTTCGGCGCCGAGTGAGGCCGCGTGAGGCTACCCCCGGCGACCCATCCACGCCGCGCTCGCATAGTGCTGCGCGCGCGCGTCCAACTCGGCGACTGGAGGGTCAAAACTAACTGTCGTGACGGTCCTTGCCAGCGCTGCGGCCAAGGCCGAGCCGAGCGCACCGCGGTCCGCCATGCCTGTTTGCACGCTCCCCTGGTGGAGCAACCCGCGGCGGGTCCGCCGCTGGCCCGCCCCGGCGCACTTCCGCCCGGCGGCGTCGACCAGGTCGAAGGCGACCGGCTTGGCAAAACACGCCGCCGCATCGCCGCAGCCGCACTCGTCCAACATCACCGCCGCCTCCCCCGCGCTTCCCAACGCCCCGGCCAGCGCCGCGTGGATCCGCTGATAGCTTGCGCCTGCGCCGAGGACCGCCCCGCCCGCCTCCCCACGCGGGATGACCAGGGTGTAGGTCCAGTCGTTGCGGTGGTCGACCACTCCGCCGCCGGTCATCCGCCGCACCCAGTGGCGCGGCGGCGCGGCGAATGCCGCGGCGGCTTCCGCCACTGTCCCAAATACTCCGAAACTCCCCCACTCCGGTTCCCAATCATAAACCCGCAACACCGGCGCATCCGCCGTGTCGAGCAACCAAGCGTCCACCGCCATGTTCTGCGGCCCGCTGCGCGGACGCTCGTCGCGCCACAGGACCAACTCAGGAAGAAATCTCATCCGCCCGCATCCTTGCCACCGCCCACCTCAAAGGCAAGCGGACGCTCGTTTCGCCCAGCGCCTAACTTCTGCGCCCGGCAGTTGCGGAAACTTTCCTCTAGCCTCGCCGTCGAGCTTCCGTCAAAGTGCCAGAATCAACTCTCTTATGACCTCGATCCAACGGCCCGTCTTCCTTGGCGTTTTCACCTGCCTTTCCTTGCTCGCCCATGCCGAAACCATCGTCCTCAAGGACGGCAACAAGCTCGAAGGCCGCGTCCTGGAGGAAACCGCCAGCGACTATCTGTTGGAAATCCAGGTCACCCCGTCGATCAAGGACCAGCGCCGGATCGCCAAGGCTGACGTGCGCTCCGTCAGCCTGCCGGATCCCGCCGCGGATGCCCACGCCGACATCCTCAAGTCGCTGCCGCTGCCGGACCACTCCAGCGTCGACGCATACGATGCGCTGCTCGACACCAAGATCCTCCCGTTTTTGACCACCTATCCGAAGTCTCCCAAGCTAGCGGAAGTCAAACAGATCCGCGACGACCTGACCGCCGAGCGCAACCTCATCGCCGCCGGCGGCGTCAGGCTCAATGGCTCGCTCTACTCCGGCGCGGACCGCGAGGCAAACGCGTTCGACATCGACGCGCTCCTGGCCGCCAACGACATCCGCGCCAAGGGCCAGCGCGGCGAGTTCACCCAGGCACTCCGCGCGTTCCAACTCTTCGAGCGCGATTTCGCCACCAGCCCGCACTACCGCGAGACCGCCCAGTTTGCCGATCGCATCCTCACCTCGTTCCGCGACGCGATCCAACAGGACCTCGACCAGTATGAATCGCGCCTCGCCAACCGCCAGCGCGGCCTCGAGCGCATCCCGATCGAGGATCGCCGCCGGTCCGAGTACCTCATCGAGGAGGAGGGCAAGGCCTACCTTGCCTTGTTGGAGCGGGAGAAGGCCGCCGGCATCCAGTGGCCGACGCTCAACGCCTACCATCCCGAACCGATGCGCGCGATGCTGGTGACGATCGCCACCCAGCGCACGCGCCTGCAGGGAGTGAAGTTTGACGAACTGCCCGATGGCGGCAAGGCGTTCCGCGACGCATGGCGCTCGGCCTGCAATCCATCCGCCGGAGACGAACTCAAAACCTCCGTCGCCGCGATGAAAACCGCCAAGGTGCCTGACCGCTACATCGAGCGGGTCGTCCAGCGCGCCGCTGAAACCAAGGCCGCCAACCCGGTCGCACTCCCGGCCACCGACCCCGCCGCCGACCCGGCCACCACTCCGGTCACGCCGGCCACCACTCCGGTCACGCCGGCCACCACTCCGGTCACGCCCGCCACCACTCCGGCCGCACCTGCCACGCCAGCAACTCCGGCCGCACCTGCCGCGCCGACCGCGCCGGCCGCGGGAGCGGCTGGCAACTAGGCCGGCATTGACAGGCCCATGCCGGCGGCTCAAAACCGTCGCCGCCGCCAGCGGTCAGCCAACCGCCGGAGCTAACAGCCATGCCTAACCGCCGCGCCAACCGTTCCCGCAAGACCGCCGAGACCGCCATCGATCTGGAGATCGACCTGGACGGCGGCGGAGATTCGACGATTTCCACCGGGATCGGGTTCTTCGACCACATGCTGACGCTGTTTGCGCGGCACGGGTTGTTCGACCTCCAGTTGACCGCCGTTGGCGACCTTGAGGTCGACGCCCACCACACCGTCGAGGACACCGGCATCGCGCTGGGCGAGGCGCTGCGCGAGGCTCTCGGGACCAAGGAGGGGATCAGCCGCTACGGCCACGTCTATCTGCCGATGGACGAGACGCTAACACGGGTGGTGGTTGACCTGAGCAACCGGCCGCACCTTGAGTTCCGGGCAGCGGAGAACACCCCGTCGGCGCCGAACCTGCCGTTCTCGCTGGTCGAGGAGTTCTGCCGCGCGCTCGCGTCCAACCTCCGGGCCAACATCCACGTCGAAGTCCTCTACGGCCGCGACGGCCACCACATCGCCGAGTCAATCTTCAAGGGCCTCGCCCGGGCGCTGCGCCAGGCGGTTGCCATCGATCCGCGGGTGCGCGGCATCCCGTCCACCAAGGAGGCTCTCTAACCAGCCGGAATGAACATCGGAGTCATCGACTACGGCGCGGGAAACCTGCGCAGCGTGCTCAACGCGCTGCACGCCATCGGCCACCACGCCACGGTGGTCACCAGCGGCGCGCAGCTCGACGGGTCGCTGACCCACCTGGTCCTCCCCGGTGTCGGGGCCTTTGGCGACTGCATGGGTGAGCTTGAGCGGCGCGCGCTGCTCGCCCCGCTGCGCGCCTGGATCGCCGCAGAGCGCCCGTATTTCGGGATCTGCCTTGGCTATCAGATTCTGTTTGAGGGCAGCGAGGAGACCCCTGGAGTCGCGGGCCTCGGGGTGTTTCGCGGCCAGGTCCGGCGGTTTCCCGCCAGCGCCGGGAAAATCCCCCACATGGGGTGGAACTCCGCCGAGGTCGCCGACCCGGCCGACCCGATCTGGGGCGGACTGGCGATGCCGCCGTACTTCTACTTTGTCCACTCGTTCTTTCCAGTCCCCGCCGACCCGGCAATCATTGCCGCGACGACCAGCTACGGCATGCCTTTCGCCTCGGCCGTGCGCCGCAACAACCTGCTCGCCGTCCAGTTCCACCCGGAAAAAAGCCAGGACGCGGGACTCGCGTTGCTGGGCAACTTCCTCGCCACCGCCCGCTAACCACTCCGGTTAGCACCGCCGGTCGCGGGCAAGCGGCTCAGGACGTCACCCGCATCGGCATGATCACGTACAGGAACGCGCTGTCGATCCGGATCACCCCCGGGCTCATCTCGTCGATGAGGTCGAGATAGACGTCCTCCTCCTGGAGATTCTTCAGCGGTGCCTGGAGAAACTCCGGGTTGAACGCGATCGCGAATGCCTTGCCGGTATAGGCGGCCTCGATAACCTCGTTGGCCTCACCGATGTCCGGCGAGGTCGCAATCACCTCGATCCGGTTCTCACCAAACACCAGCTTCACCGAGTTGGACTTCTCGCTCGCCAGCAGCGAAACCCGCCGCACTGTCTCTAGCAAAGCTTCCCGGCTGATCTGCACCCGCTCCTTCGTCTCGCTCGGAATCACCTGCCGGTAGTTCGGGTAGTTCCCTTCGATGAGTTTGCTTACCAACAGGCTGCCGCCCACCTCGAAGGACACCTGGCTGTCGCTAAGGCGCACGATCACGTCACCCTCATCACCCAACAGGCGCTGCAGCTCGCTAACCGCCTTGGTTGGGATGATCACATCGGTCTCGTGGCCGGCGGGAAACTCGAGCTCGTTCTCGACCATCGCCAGGCGCCGGCCGTCGGTGGCCACCAGGGTCAGCTTGCCGTCGCGGAACGAGGCGTAGATGCCGTTGAGGACGTAGCGGGTTTCGTCCGTCGAGATCGCATAGGCGGTCTTGCGCAGGCTGTCCTTGAGGACCGCCTGGGAAATCTTGAAGTCCTTCGCCCCCTTGAAGTCCGGCAGCGGCGGGAACTCCTCCTGGCCAAGCCCGATCATCTTGAAAAAGCTCGGGCCGCTGCGGATGCTCGCGACATTCTTGCCGTCCACGGCCACTTCGACCTCGCTGGCCGGCAGCTCCCGGATGATGTTCACCAACCGCCGGACAGGCAGCGTCGTGCCGCCCTCCTTCTCGACTTCCGCCGCCACCGATCCGGTGATCCCCACGTCCAGATCCGTCGTGCTCAGGTGCAGCCGGCCGTCCCTAACCACTAGGAGCACGTTGGACAGAATCGGCAGCGTCGCCTTGTTGCTAACGACATGTTGGACCTTCTGCAGGCCTTCGAGGAACGCTTCCTTGGTAATGCGGAACTTCATGTGAGGGAAAAATCAATGGGCTTCTTTCGGCGGCTACGTTGGCTGTTCGCCTTCTATTGGCAAGCCTTCTTTGACAATTCCCCGCCCCGGCGAGCCTGTCTAACCGCAGCTAACAACCACGCCGCGCCGGCCCCGCCGCGCCTCAGCGGCGCAGCGAGCTTTCCAACATTCCGACCACCTCCTTGAGGCCGGCCTCGCTCTGGATCCGCTGGGCGACCTTGCGGCAGGCATGGATGACCGTCCCGTGGTCGCGCCCGCCGAAGGCTTCGCCGATTTCCACCAGCGACCCCTTGGTCATCGAGCGGCTCAGGTACATTGCGACCTGGCGCGGGAAGGCGATATTGGCTGGGCGCCGGCGGCTGGTCATGTCGGCGAGGCGCACGTCGAAGTGCTCGGCGACAACCCGCTGGATCGCGTCGACGGTGACCTGGCGGGTCGCCTCCTCGCGCAGGATGTCGCGCAGCAGGTGCTCGACGCGCTCGATGGTCAGGCTCTCGCCGGCGAGCGAGGCGAAGGTGGCCACCCGCATCAGGGCGCCCTCGAGCCGGCGCACGTTGCTGCGGATCCGTTCGGCCAGGTAGCGGATGATCGCGTCGTCGATCGTCACGTGCCACTCGTCCATCTTGCGCCGCAAAATCGCGATCCGCGTCTCGACGGCCGGCGGCTGGAGCTCGACGGTTAGGCCGCACTCGAAGCGCGAGACCAAGCGTGGCTCGAGGTTCTTGATCTCGCACGCCGGCCGGTCGCTGGTGAGCACCACCTGGTGGCGCCCATCCAACAGGGTATTGAAGGTGTGGAAGAACTCTTCCTGGGAGCGCTCCTTGCCGACCAGGAACTGGACGTCGTCGATGAGCATCACATCCACCGAGCGGTAGCGCTTGCGGAAGCGCTCGATGTCACCCTTGCGGATCGCGTCGATGAACTCGTTGGTGAACTTCTCGCAGGTCAGGTAGACGACCCGGGCCTCCGGGTTCTCTGCTAGAAGCTGTTGGCCGATCGCCTGCATCAGGTGGGTCTTGCCCAGCCCGGAGTTGCCGTGGATGAAGAGCGGGTTGTAGCTCACCCCGGACTTCTTCGCCACCGCCTGGCAGGCGGCGTGGGCGAACTGGCTGTTGGTGCCGACGACGAAGCGCTCAAAGCTGTGCATCGGGTTCAACCCGACCGCCTTGAGCTTCTTGTCGCCGTGCGCAACCTGCTGGCTGCTGCTGCGCCCGGCGAACGGCTCGCGCACCGGGGCGACCTCGTCGACCTCGCCCTCGCCAACCATCAGGACGACGCGGCGCACGCCGTCGAGCGTCTCGGCCACCGCGGCGGCCAGCTCGGGCAGGTAGTTGGTCTCGATCCAAACCCGGTGGATTTCGTTAGGCACGCGCACCACCAGCTCGGCGTCGTTGAGTTCGGCCAGGCGGGCGGCGCGGAACCAGCGTTGCAGCGCATCCTCGCCGACCATCCGCCCAAGCGCCCGGGTCACCTCCGCCCACACTCCCTGCGGATCGACTTCCCCGCGTCCATGATTTCCAATCTCCGCGATGCCGCGGCTTGCCACCGCCAGCGCGACTCCTGCTTGTCCCAATCCCCCGTCCATTTCCTCGCGTTCGTTCACAACAAATTTTTGCTCCGCTAAAGTGTGGTAATTTTTCGCTTCGCCCGGTCCCCCCAGACGCGCCCCGCAGCGGGAGCGAGGCAATCGATACGCCACTTCCCGGCCGTCTTGGAAAAACATTCTGTCGACCTCCAAGGATTCAGCCACGGCGGCGCGTTTCCACGGGCGTTCCACGCGGAAAAATTTTTAAAAACCCGCAAGCGCTTTAGTCAACAAAGCTGAAACATCACCGCGCGGCGAGTTTTCGCGCGGTCCCGGACGCGGCGCTGGAAGGCTTGTGGGAAGAGCCTTGCGCGGCCCGGCGCGGAATCCGCAGCAGGTCCGGCGGGGAACCGCCAAGCAATGGCGGGTGACGCTTCCGCCAGATTGTTGGAGAAGCTTCGACAACGCGGCGATGCACTCCGGAGCCGCGGCATTTCCGTTGGCCCGGGCGCGGGATTTCTCAACGCGCCGGACAGTCGGCGCACGCCGCGCGGGGCGCTGGGTACGGCACGCGAAGGTCCGGAAAACGATCCCGGCAAGATCCCATTCACAGGATGTCCTCCGCTCCACAGTTGACCGCCGCCGCGCAGCGCGCATCACTGGGTTGATGACGACCGAATTTGCCGCGCTGCGCAGCCTGCTGACCCGCCGGCTTGAGATCATTGCCGACCACCCATGGCGCGCGCTCGATCCAGCCGCCCAACTTGCCGCCCTCGCGGATGTCTCCGCGGCCATCAACGCATGGCACCAACAACACCGCCACGCAATCCCCGCCCAGCTCCACCATTTCCTTAGCCAGGCGAGCCTAACAAAGGCGCTGGAGTGGCTCGATTCGCGGGCCGGGAGCGAGGATGGCGGGCTCTGATGGGAATCGCCTTGTCGGGGTGAGTTCCACCTCGTTAGTCTGCGCCAGCCAATCACACGTGAGTTCTTCGTCACCCGCAACGCACATTGTCGGCATCATCCCAGCACGCTGGGGTTCCTCGCGCTTCCCCGGGAAGCCACTCCATCTCATCGCCGGCAAGCCGCTTGTCCAACATGTCTGGGAGCGCTGCCAGCAGTGCACGCGGTTGGACGAGGTGGTCATCGCCACCGACGACGCGCGGATCCTGGCAGCCTGCGAGCGCTTCGGCGCGCGCGCGGTGATGACCTCCCCGGACCACCCGACGGGGACCGACCGGCTCGCCGAAGCGGTTGCCGCGCTGCCGCGGGCGACCCACGTGATCAACATCCAGGGGGACGAGCCGCTCATTGATCCGGCACTCATCGACGAACTCGCGGCAGCCATCTCGTCCAACAACGGGTTAGACATGGCCACGGCGGCCAACCCGCTCGACCCGGCCGACCCGGCGGTGGCCGATCCGAATGTGGTGAAAGTCGTCGTGGCGCGTGACGGGCGGGCGTTGTATTTTTCGCGCTCGCCGCTGCCGTTTTTCCGGGTGGCGGTCGCCGGGCTGCCGGTCCTGCGCCACAAAGGGATCTATGCCTA
The DNA here is from genome assembly GCA_044373465.1 of Akkermansiaceae bacterium. Classification (GTDB taxonomy): domain Bacteria; phylum Verrucomicrobiota; class Verrucomicrobiia; order Verrucomicrobiales; family Akkermansiaceae; genus JBILQA01. The sequence continues at coordinate 38,569 of JBILQE010000019.1, forward strand.
CCGCCGTGGGTTTCTCGAGCGCTTTGTTAGCTGGCCGCCCTCGCCGCTTGAAATCGCCGAGTCGCTCGAACAACTTCGCGCCTTGGAAAACTCCGCCTCGATCCTTGTCCTCCAGACCCACGACACTTCCCCCGGAGTCGACACCCCGGCGCAAGCCGCGGAGATCGAGCGACTCCTCGCCCAGCATTGAGTTCTTTTCGCCACCACCCTTCACGCCCGTCACCGCCCTGCACCGCCCATGAAATACATTTTTGTCACCGGAGGGGTCGTTTCCTCACTTGGAAAAGGCCTCGCCGCCGCCTCGATCGGCACCCTGCTCGAACACCGCGGCCTGAAGGTCCTGCTCCAGAAGTTCGACCCCTACCTCAACGTCGACCCGGGGACCATGTCGCCCTATCAGCATGGCGAGGTCTACGTCCTCAACGACGGCGCGGAGACCGACCTCGACCTCGGCCACTACGAGCGCTTCACCAACTGCACGCTCTCGCGGATGAACTCGCTGAGCTCCGGCCAGGTGTTTGAGAGCGTCATCCGCAAGGAACGCCGCGGCGAATACCTCGGCAAGACCGTCCAGTACATCCCCCACGTCACCGACGAAATTAAGGCGCGCCTAACCGCGGTGACCGAGGCCAACCCGGACACCGACGTGCTCATCACCGAAATCGGCGGCACTGTTGGAGACATCGAGGGCCACCTGTTCTTGGAGGCGCTGCGCCAGTTCTCCCAGGAGGTCGGGCGCAACAACGTCTGCTTCATCCACATGACCCTCCTGCCGCTCATCCGCGCCGCCGGCGAGATCAAGACCAAGCCGACCCAACAATCGGTCGCCAAGCTGCGCGAAATCGGCATCCAGCCAGACATCATCATTTGCCGCACCGAGCACGACCTCGACGAGGAGAACCGCAAGAAAATCGCCATGTTCTGCAACGTCGCCGCGCGCAACGTGGTCGCCTTCCGCGACGTCGACCACACGATCTACGAGTGCCCGTTAGACCTGCGCAAGGACAAGATCGACCGGCTCGTCGTCGACCACCTCGGGATTACCAGCCCAACACCCGACCTGAGCGACTGGGAGGCCTTCGTCGACCGGATCATCCATCCCGAGCACGAGGTGAGCGTCGCCGTGGTCGGCAAGTACATCGAGCTCCAGGACGCCTACAAATCCATTTACGAGTCGCTCATCCACGCCGGGGCGGCCCACAGCACCCGGGTCAACGTGATCCGCGTCGAGGCCGAGGCGATCGAACAGCACGGCGCGCAGAGCGTCATCGGCGAGGTCGACGGGATCCTCATCCCCGGCGGCTTCGGCGACCGCGGCATCGAGGGGAAAATCCAAACCGCACGCTACGCACGCGAGAAAAACATCCCGTATTTCGGCATCTGCCTCGGCATGCAGATCGCCACCATCGAGTTCGCCCGCAACGTCTGCGGCCTCGACGGCGCCACCTCCACCGAGTTTGACAAACTCACCCCCCACCCGGTCATCTGCCTCCAGGAGGAGCAACGCGGCGTCCAGGACATGGGCGCCACCATGCGTCTCGGCTCGTCCGAGTCGATCGTCTTCGCCGGCACCCGCGCCGCCCAACTCTACGCCACCGAGCGGATCCACGAGCGCCACCGCCACCGCTACGAGTTCAACTCCGACTATCAGGATCAACTCCAGGAGGCCGGCCTGACCATCTCCTCGGTCTCCGCAGACCAGGGACTCGTAGAAATCGTCGAGATCGCCTCCCATCCGTTCTTCATCGGCGCCCAGTTCCACCCGGAGTTCCAGAGCCGCCCAACCAAGCCACACCCGCTCTTCGCTGGCTTCGTCGCCGCAGCCCTCCAACATGCACGGCTCCAACAGCCCGGTGCTTTGGCATAACTGTTAGCACTTTCCGCTCGCCGCGGCCGATCCAACAGGCATCATCCCCCACCGAACGACCGATCCAACCCCGCCCAACATGTCCGACGTTACCCCAGTGATCTATGTGAAGCCCGGCTGCCCCTGGTGCGAGGAGGTGCTGGACTACTTCACCGCCCACCGGCTGCCGTTCAAGCGCCTGGACGTGACGAGCAACCCTCTGGCGCTGCAGGCGATGCGCAAGCTTTCGGGGCAATCGAAGGCGCCGACGATGGACTGGGACGGGGAGATTCTGGCGGACTTCGGAGTCGACGAGCTGATTCCGTTTCTCGCCGAGCGCGGGCTCGTCTGACCCACCACGCGCGTGACCGGCCAACTGCTTTTCCTCGGGGTGCCAGGCCCGGAGCTGACCTCGGATGACGCGGCGCTCTACCGGCGGATCCAGCCTGGCGGGTTCATCCTGTTTACCCGCAACATGGTTAGCCCGCAGCAGACGCGCCGGCTAACCGACGAGCTGCGCGCCCTGTGCGCGCATGAGCCGTTCATCGCCGTCGACCAGGAGGGCGGCCGGGTCACCCGGACCCGCGAGTTCACCCCGATCCCGCCATCCGCCGCCGAACTGCGCGACCACGGGGACACCCGCGCGAGCGCGCGCCACGGTGCCCTAACCGGCGACCTGCTGCGGCTGTTGGGGATCAACCTGAATTTCGCCCCGGTGCTGGACATCGCCCACGACGAGGCGGCGGAGAACGCGCTGCGGGGCCGCTGTTCCGGGCGCAACTCCCAACAGGTCATCGACCACGCCGGAAATTTCGCCCGCTGGATGACCAAGCGCGGGGTGCTGGCCACCGGCAAGCATTTCCCGTCCTGTGCCCGGGCCAACGTCGACCCCCACCACGACCTCCCGGTGAGCCACGTCACCCTCGCCGAGTTGTTGGCCGAGGACATCCTGCCCTTCACCGCGCTGATGCCCGAGCTTGCCGCCATCATGACCTCCCATGTCCTCTATCCGGAACTCGACCCCGACCACCCGGCCACCCTGTCAAAGCGCATCCTAACAGGCCTGCTGCGCGACCAGCTCGGTTTTGACCAGCATCTGGTGATCACCGACGACCTCGACATGGGCGCGATCCAGCGCCACTACGGGCGCGGGCCCGACGTCGAGGCGGCGATCCGCGCGGGCAACGACATCGCCCTGATCTGCCACCAGATCCAGAGCGCCGACACGGCCCTCGAGGCGCTCGCCAGGGTCCCCCACCACCTGCGCGACGACGCCCTGCGGCGCATCGAGCGGGCGCGGAAGAAACTCCAGGCACCCATGGATTTCAGCGAGAAAAAGTGGCAGGAAACCACCGCGGCAATCGCCACGCTGCGCGAGGAGGTCGCCCACAGCTCGGCCACCGCGGATTCGCCGGTGGAGAAATACTGAGCGGCCGCGCGTCGCACTCACAGCGAGCAATCCCGGGTTCGACAAAGCCGCTCCGGCGAGCAACCATCCACGCATGCCGGTCGTCATTGTTCATTACCATCTGCGCCGCGGCGGGGTCGCCAGGGTGATCCGCTCAGCCTCGGAATCACTCACCGAGGCCGGCGTCGAACACGTCATCCTCATCGGCGAGGCGCCCAACATGGACAACGCCGACCTGCCGTTCCGGATCGTCGAGGGCCTTGGCTACAGCGAGAGCTACGCGGGGCTAACGCCCCTGCGGCTCGTCCACGCGATGCGCGAGGCGGCCCACGCGGCGCTCGGCAAGCGGCCGCTGACGTGGCACTTCCACAACCACGCGCTGGGCCGCAACCCACTGATGGGCGAGACGGTGGCGATCATGGCGGAGACCGGCGAACGGCTCGCGCTGCAGATCCACGATTTTGCCGAGGACGGCCGGCCGTTCAACTACCGCGCCTGTGAGAATTGCCAGCATCTCTATCCGGTCGCCCCGCAGATCCGCCATGTGTTCCTCAACTCGCGCGACCGCGACAACCTGGTGCGCGCCGGCCTGCCCGAGGCGAATGCGGTGCTCCTGCCTAACGCGGTCACCTCCCCTGCCAAGGTGGCGGTTCCGGCACCCGCGGGCGCCACCCCGCTGGTCCTCTATCCGGTCCGCGGGATCCGCCGGAAAAACCTCGGGGAGATCTTCCTGCTTGCCGCCCTCGCGGGCGGCGCGGCCCGCTTCGCGGTCACCCTCGGGCCCGACAACCCACGCTGGCTCAGCATCCATGAGGACTGGAAGGCCTTCGGCAACGATACCCAGCTGCCGGTCGACCTGGACGTCGTCGGCAACCTCCCGGCCACTCCCGGCGGCGACTCATCCTATGAGGCATGGCTTGCCCGCGCGACCCACCTTGTGACCACCTCGATCGCCGAGGGCTTCGGCCTCGGGTTCCTCGAGCCAATCCTGTTGGGCAAGCCGCTCTTCGGCCGGGACCTGCCCGAGATCACCTGCGACTTCACCGCCAAGGGCATCACCCCCGGGCGGCTGTACGACCGGCTGTTAGTTCCGGAGTCCTGGATCGGGATGGAGACGCTGCGCCAACTGCTGGTGCGCAGCATGCAGGAGACCGTCGAGGCGTATGGGGCCGACATGAATGCCAAGACGCTCGACGCAGCCTATCAGGCGATGCACCACGACGGGTATCTCGACTTCGGCAACCTCCCGGAGGACCTCCAGCGGCGCGCGATCCTGCGGATCCTCGACCGCGGCGACCAGGACAAGGTGCTCGTCGAGATCGATGGCGACACCCGCTCGGCGGCCAACTGGGTGGAGCGCACGCTCCAGGAACTCGAGCCCACCGCCACCCCGGCGCAGCTGGCCGACTACTCGCTCGACGCCTATCGGCAACGGCTGCTGGCGCTCTACGCAAGCATCGAGAAGGTCGACGCCGAGCCCCCGAGCCACCTGGAAAAACACCTCGTCCTAAGGCAGTTTCTTCACCCCGAGCGGTTCCACTTCCTGCAAACCGCGTGAGTGCGCCGGGTGCCGGAGCGCTTGCCGCCCAGCTGCGCGACTGGTCGCGCCCGCTCACGCCGCTGCCTGCGGCGCACCCCGCGCGGCCGGCAACGCTTTCCAACATCCGCGCGGTCGTCTTCGACGTTTACGGGACGATGTTCATCTCCGCCAGCGGGGCGCTCGGCGAACAGCCCCCGCTAACCGACGAATCGGAATTCCACGCGCGCCTCGCCACGGTTGGCATCGGCCTCCTCGCCCCTCCATCCGGGCTGGCCGCCACCCTGGCAGCAGCAATCCAACAGGAACACCGGCGCCTGCACGCCCGCGGCTGCCAGTTCCCCGAGGTCGACATTCGCGAAATATGGCGCCAGCTCCTCCCGGCGCAACCCGCCGCGGACATCCCCATCATCGCCCTGGCATGGGAGACCACCGTCAACCCGGTCTGGCCAATGCCCGGCCTTGCCGCAACCCTCCAGGCGCTGCGCGACCGCCCGCTGTTGTTAGGCATCGTCTCCAACGCGCAGTTCTTCACGCCGCTGCTGTTTGAGGCGTTTCTGGGATGCTCCGCGGCCGACCTCGGTTTCCATCGTGCGCTCTGCCGCTGGTCCTACCGGGAAGGCCACGCCAAGCCGGGTGCCCGCCTGTTCGAACTTCTCGCCACCGGCCTCGAGCACCTCGATCTAACCCGCGGAGAAGTCCTCGTTGTTGGAAACGACATGCGCAACGACATCCAGCCAGCGGCGGCCTGCGGGTTCCAGACCGCGCTGTTTGGCGGGGATGGGCGCTCGCTGCGGCTCCGCAGCCTGGCACCGCCCGCCCCGCTGCTCGGATCCCTCGCGGAGCTCCCGGGGTTGCTCGGCTAGGCTACTCGTGGCGCAGCGCCTCGATCGGGTCGAGCGCCGCCGCCCGCCGCGCCGGCGCAAACCCGAAGATGATCCCGATCGCGGCCGAAAAAATGAACGCCACCACATTGATCTCCAAATCAAACATGAATGGCGCCCCCACCACCTTCGCCAACCCGACGCACAGCCCGTAGGCCAGCGCGATCCCCGCCACCCCGCCGACGCACGAAAGCGTCACCGCCTCGACGAGAAACTGCAACAGCACTTCGCGCGCCCGCGCACCAATCGCCAGCCGAATCCCGATCTCGCGTGTCCGCTCGGTCACCGAGACCAACATGATGTTCATGATCCCGATCCCGCCCACCAGCAGGCTCACCCCGGCGACCGTGCCTAACAGGGAGGTCATCACCGCGGTGCTCGAGCTGACCGCGTCGGCGATCTGGCGGGTGTCGACGGCGGAGAAGTTGTTAGCCTCGCGGTTGCGCAGCCCGCGGCGCTCGCGCATCAGCGAGGTGACGTCGGCGACGATGCTGGCGCTCGGGTAGCCGTCCTCGCCGGAGACCATGACCTGGTTGAGGTTTTGCTTGGAGAGTTGGCCGCTGAGGCGGCGCTGGAGGGTGGTGACCGGGGTGATGATGTTGTCGTCGAGGTCGTCGCCCCAGCCGCCCTGGCCTTTGGGAGCGGTGACGCCGATGACCTCGACGGTCATGTTCTGGAGGCGGATTTTCTGCCCTAACGGGTTGATGGATCCGAAGAGCTCCTTGCGGATTGTTTCGCCAATGACGCAAACCGGGCGTCCCTCCAACAGGTCGGTCTCATCGAAGAAGCGCCCCTGTGAGAGTTGCCAGTTAGCGATTGAGAAGTATGCCGGGGTGGTCCCCTGGATGTCCGAGTTGCGGGACTTGTCGAGGAAGATGGCGTTGACGCTGGCGTTGGCGAGTGGGGCGGCGGCCTTGACGCCGGGGACTTGGCGCTCGATGGCGGCGACATCGGCGATGCTGAAAAGCGGGACACCGGGGCCGCCGCCGCCCCAGCCCTGGCCTGGGCGCAGGACGAGCAGGTTGCTGCCGAGGCTCGAGATCTGGGTCTTGACCATCTCGGTGGCGCCTTGGCCGAGGGTGACCATGGTGATGACCGCGGCGACGCCGATGACGACGCCGAGGACGGTGAGGAAGGCGCGCATCAGGTTGCGGCGGATTTCCCGCAGAGCAATGATCAGGGCATTGAAGAGCATGGAGATCATAGCGCGGCAGGCGGGTTGCGGAGGTCCGACTCGATGAGCCCGTCCTTGACCCGGACGATCCGCTTGGCAAACGCCGCGACCTCGTTCTCGTGGGTGACCATCAGGATGGAAATGCCGCGCTCCTCGTTGAGTTGGCGCAGCAACTCCATGATCTCGGCGGTGGTGGTGGAATCGAGGTTGCCGGTCGGCTCGTCGGCAAACAGCGTGCCGGGCTCGGTGACGATCGCCCGGGCAATCGCAACCCGTTGCTGCTGACCGCCGGAGAGCTCCGCGGGCGAGTTCCGCTCCTTGTCGAACAAACCGACACTGCGCAGCGCCGCGCGGGCCATGGCATGCCGGCGCGCGCGCGGGACGCCGCGGTAGAGCAGCGGCAGCTCGACGTTTTCCAGCGCCGAGGTGCGCGCCAACAGGTTGAACCCTTGAAAAATAAACCCAAGGGCGTGGCGCCGCAGCAGCGAGCGCTGGTCCTTGCCCAGGGATTCCACCGCAATCCCCTGGAACTGATAGCTTCCCGACGTCGGCGTATCCAGGCAGCCGAGCAGGTTCATCAACGTCGACTTCCCCGAGCCGCTCGGACCCATGACCGCGACGAACTCCCCGCGCTCGATCCGCAGGTCGACCCCGGCAAGCGCCTTGAAGGCCGCCTCGCCGCGCCCGTAGACTTTGGTAAGCCCCTTGAGCTCAATTAGCGGCGGCTCGCTCATGGCTCCGCAGGTGGACGTGCGCTGATGATCACGGGAATGCCTTCCACAAGCCCCTCGCCGGAGGCCTCGGTGAAGTTGCCATCGGTAAGCCCAACGGTTACCGGGATTTCGACCGGCTCGCCGGCGCACAGCGTCCAGATCCGCGGCCCCTTGCTGGAGCCCGCCGTGGTTGGCGGTGGCGCGGATGACCCGCGGCCCCAGCGGCGGCGGCCGCCGGGCGACAGGCTTTGCACCAGCGTGCGCTTCGGATCGTCGGTCTTTCCAAGCATCGCCGCGGCGGCCGGGTCAAACCGCAGCGCCGCATTGGGAACGAGCAGGACGCCGCTGCGCTCGGCAACCGCGATTTCCGCCGTGGCGGTCATTCCCGGGCGCAGGCTCAGGTCGTCGTTGCTGACCTCCAGCTCGGTGTTGTAGGTCACCACATTGTTGGTAACCAACGAGCCGAATGCCACCTTGGTGACTTTGGCGCGGTAGGTCCGGGTTGGCCAGGCGTCCACGGTGAAGGTGGCACTTTGGCCGATGGCGACGCTGCCGATGTCAGCCTCGGCGACCGCAACGATGAGCTCCATTTTGCTCAAATCCTCGGCGATGATGAACAACTCCGGCGCAGTGAACGACGCCGCAACCGTCTGCCCAACCTGCAGACTGCGAGTGAGGACGATCCCGTTGACCGGTGAGCGGATCACGGTCTTCTCCAGATCGCGCTCGAAGGAACGCAGGTCGGCCTCGGCTTCCGCCACTGAGGCTTCGGCACTTGCCAAGTCCGCCCCGGCCCGCTCAACGGTCGCCAAACTCGCGTCAAGGTCCGCCTGAGAGGGAGTTTTGCCACCGCTGAGCCGGTGGAGGTCCTCAAGACGGGCGTGCGCCGCGGTGCTCTCCCGCACCGTCGCCTTGACCTGCGCGACCCGCGCCTGCGCTGAGAGCAGCCGCGCCTGGCTCCGCTGCGCCTGCTGGTTCAGCTTGGTCCGGTCGAGCTGGGCAAGCGCCTGGCCCTTCGTGACGGTGTCGTTGGTGTCGACGTAAACCTCGAAGGCCGTGCCGGATAACTCGCTGCCCACGGTGACCTGGTTGGTCGGCGCCAACTTCCCGGTCGCCGACACGCTCAGCCCGAGATCGCCGCGCTCAAGTGCCTCAGTCTGGTAGATCGGCCCGGCGTCGCCACCCGCGTGGCGCTGTTGGTACCACCACCAGCCGGCGCCGCCCAAGGCGACAACGACGATGGCAATGAGCCACTTGCGCAGCGGGTGCGGCGGTTTGGCGGCTGCCACGATGGCGGCTAGGTCGGGTTCTGCGAATTTCATAAGTCTCAAATCTAGCGCGACCATCCGCCGCCAAGCGCCCGGTAGAGCGCGACGAATGCGGCCGCGCGGTCGGCGCGGGCGTTGATGACGCTCTCCTGGAGCGCCAGGTTGGTCCGCTGCGCATCTAAAAGTACCAGGAAATCAACAACCCCCGCGTTATACCGCTGGGTCGCCAGGGTGAGCGCCTCGGCGGCGGCGGCCGCCGCCCTGCCGAGCGTCAGTTCACGCTCGCCACTGCGCCGGCACGCGATGAGCGCGTCCTCAACTTCCGAAAGCGCCGTGAGCACCGTCGCCTCGTAGCGGCGCAGCGCCTGCTCGGCGGCCGCGTCCTGGGCCTCGATGTTGGCGCGGATCCGCCCGGCATCAAAGATCGGCGCAGTCAGTCCGGCGATGAGCCCCGCGCCGGCGCTCTCAGGGTTGAACAACTTGCTGGCGGTAAGCGTGTCGACGCTCAGCGACCCGCTCAAGCGCAGGCTCGGGAGGCGCTCCGCCTTGGCCCCCCGGGTCCGCGCCATCGCGCCAACCCATTGATACCCGGCGGCGCGGACGTCCGGCCGCTGGCGCACCGCGTCGGCCGGAATCCCGATCGCCAGGCGCCTCTCAGGCATCGGCAAGCGCCCGGTGCGGCCAGCCAGCAACCCGTCAAGCCCGCCCGGATTGCGCCCGCACAACCGCGCCAACCGGTTGCGCGTTTGCCCGGCGGTTTGTTCCAACGCCGACAGCGAGCTGCGGGCCGTCTCCAGCGACGACTCGGCTTGCCGCACTTCAAGAACATCCACCTGCCCGGCCTGGTTGCGCCACGCCGCGAGCTGGCGGCTTTCCTCCCGCGTCGCGACGCTCTCCCTGACAACCGCCAACCGCGCTTCGGCCGCCCGCAGATCCAGGTAGGCAAGCGCAACCTCCGCTGCCAGTGATGCTTGCACGGCTGCCAGATCCTCCCGCGCGACTTCCGCATCCGCATTCGCCGCGGCCACCGCCTCGCGGTTGCGCCCAAAAACATCCGCCTCCCACGAGGCATTCAGCCCGGCCGCATACGACACGTCCGTGTTGCGACCGCCGCCGTCGAAATCCTGCCCGCTGAACCCCCGCGACCCGGAACCCGACACGCTCGGGAACAATCCCGCCGCCTGCCCACGCCGCTGCGCCTGCGCCTGCCTCACCCGCGCCACCGCCTGCCCCACGTCTGGGTTGCTGCGTAACGCATCCCCAATGAGTTGCGTCATCAGCGCGTCATCAAACCCAGCCCACCACCGCGCCAAGTCATCACCCGGCGTCGCCACCGGAAATCCCCCGGCCTCACGCCACCCCGCCGGAACCGCCACCACCGGCCCACCCGCACCACCCGGCGACCCGCAACTTCCCAACATCCCCGCAACCACCAGCAGCCACCAGAATCCGCCGCGCCTCCCGCGCGCTCTCGTTGCTGACTTTGCTCTCATGGATATTCAGTTCGGGTTAACAACCTCCCAGCCCCCCCGCGGTTGTGCGCGGCGCCCGAATTTGCAGCGGTTCCTGCCCGCCTTACCCAGCTTCTCCCCAGCCGTATGCCACACCCACGGCTGATTCCGAATGCTAATCTCACCAAAGCTCCGCCAATCGGACCGAAAAGCTCAAACGCACCACCCCTCAGGCCCAGGGAGCGCCCCATGAGTTGGAGGTGGCCCCTGCCCCCCGGGCACGACTCCCGCCACCGCCTGCCATGAGCCCCGAGCCGCTCCCGATCCACCCGCTCCCTCGCCCCACGGAAAAATTTTTTCAAGGGCAACTGCAGCTCTGTTAGCAGGCCCGGCTCAGACCACCGGCGGGCGATTTCTAACATCGTTGCGGGTGCCGGATTCCCGACTAACCGTCCACTGGCTTCCCCGGTGGAAGACCGGATGAAATCTCGAACAAACAAGAAACCCCCATATGTTCAAAACCTATCTAACAACAATTGGCGCACCCCCGGTTCCGGCGGTCTGCCAAGGCAGGCCGAGCGCTGGCCGATGGCACTGGCCGAGAAGATGTCTGCTGGCAGGACTGCTGGCGTTGCTTGCGGGCGTCCCGGCGCGGGCGGAGTTGCTAAGTGTCTACCAACCGCCGCTGAGCGGCATCCAGCAGGACAGCGATGGCGACGGCATCGGCGACCTCGACGAGCTTGCTATCGGGACTAACCCAACAAATCCGGACGACGGCTGGGCGGACGACGACGGCGACGGCCTGAGTATTGCATGGGAGTTTTACCTTGGAACCGATTCCCTGCGGATGGACAGCGACTCGGACGGCTATGCGGACGGGGCGGAGGTGTTCATCTATCTGACAGATCCGCTCGACGCGCAAAGCCATCCGATGTTGGGATTCGCCGCGGGATTTCCCGATGGCGCTGCGCTTGCGCTGGCCAGCCTGGATGTTGAGCTGGCGCAACCGAAGCTGGCCAATGGCGACTTCAGCGCGACGGACTTCAACTGGTGGCGCGACGGGACAAAGATGACCGACTATCTGGGCGGCGGCTACAAGTGGAACTACGGCAGCCTGCCAGGATGGACCCCCTATGTTGGAACCAAGGTGGAGGTCTGGTCGGTTGGCGGGGAGAACTTCATCGAGCTGGATGCCACCACCGGCAGCTACGGGATCAAGCAGCCAATCGCCGACGTCCGCGCCGGCCACTATGTCGTTTCATGGAGGCAACTCGGGCGCAAGAGCTCGAAGGCTGAGAAGAACTCGTTCAAGGTGATCCTCTATTATCTCCAGGACGGGGTTGAGAAGCTGGTTGGCAGCCCGTTTGTCGTCGCCAGCGTGCCCACTGACCAGTGGCGCGAGAACGCCTGCAGCTTCCACCTCGGCGCGGCCCAACTGGCTGCCGCCAACGGCGCTCCGATCCACCTCGCGTTCATCCCCACCGGCACCCTCAACAGCTATGGCACCCTCATCGACAAGGTGGAACTCGGGCTGGTGGAAGTCCGCGACGGGACTTCCCTGTTAGCCGCGCTGCCGCTCGACCAGGACCCGTGGACCAACGAGAACCTGCAGCGGACGATTCCCGCCGAATCGATCGCCTGGATCACCGGCAACAGCGGCGCGAATGGCAGCCCGGAAATGCCCATGCTCAACGTCCGGCTGACCGGCACCCCGGCAAGCGTGATGGTCCAGTGGCGCTTCGAGTGCGAATACCGCCGCGGCAATGGCTACCGCCAGCCGTATGTCGCTGATTTCACCCGGGCCGAAGACCGCGTCGGCATCCCCGGGCAAAGCACCCTCGCCTTCACCGACCCGCTGAGCGCCACGAGCGACTGGAACATCCATGAGAGCGAGATGTGGCAGGAGGAACTCCGCGACCGCGGGTTCTTCGGCGGCCTCGCCAAGGTCTTCCTCAAACTTGGCACCGCTCCCGAAACGGAAGTCTCACGGTTCCGCATCGGCGGCCAAAACCCAGACCCGGCAGCCGCCAGAACCTTCATCGATGCCGTCGCCGGACCCAATCTCTGGTTCGCCTATGCCATCGCCAAGCACGAAACCTTCGGCAGGATCCCCGGACGGTTCTACAACCAGTTCTACACCAACCACCAACCGGCCAGCGGCAAGATCGGGCCCGAGGCCAACGACATGGGCTGGGTCGCCTGGGCCAACGGCTGGCCACTCTACAACCTCGACCGCAGCTATAGCAGCTCCAGAGGCTACCGCCAGAATGGCCCCGGCGGCTACGGGATCTTCCAACTCACCCTTGGTCCCAAATCCCCGGACGGATCCCAGGCTCCCGAGGCGTTCATCGCTCGCAGGCAAATCTGGAACTGGCAGGACAACTGCCAACGCGCCATCCAAGAACTCCAAGACAAGTTCATCCTCGCCAAGCGACTCGAATCGTCTCTTGAAAAAGCATACCCCGCCTGGCCCAAGATCACCGAGGCCACCTATGGCCGCTTCAACGGCCTCGATGCCATCACCATCACCTACTACAACGGAATGGCCGGCCGACAGATCGAGAGGGTCCTGATAGGTAACAAGACGAAGATTGCATCGTGCTGGAAGCCTGTGCATCCTTCCGGCAGCGGTGCTTCTTGGCGTTTTCTTCAGAATCAAAACGACTACGTTCAGAGCATCAACTCCCACATCGAATAACATGAAAACCACGCTCCTTGGCATGCTTATGCTTGCCACCCCCCTGGGCGCATTCGCGCAGATCACGGATCCGGCAGCTTCCTACCGGGCCGAAATCAACAGTCCTAATGTGATTCCTTTAATGAAGTGGGAGGCAGATCTAAATGGCGACGGCAAGAAGGAAGTAATGCTGAGCCGCAAAGACGAGTTCGATGCTGATATCAAAGCGGAAGAAACTCCTGGCTGGATCGTTTATATTTCCAACCCAACCGGGTTTACCGAGTCTAAAGGCATCCAAGATAAGGAAGATGACTCGTTAGGAGTTGGAGTGGTGCCTGCAATCAACCTTGATGCCTGCTATGTAGGCCTTGTCGAGGAGATCGGCAAACATGGGATCGTCACCCAGCAGGAAGACAACCCCCGCGTCGGCGACCCGATCGGGCGGATCTACGTCTACACGATCGAAGGCGACCACTTGGTCCGGACGAAGCTGGCCGAGTACAGCCTGTTTGGGCCCAACAAGGTGTTCGACAAGTACCTGGCCGACGGCAAGCGCACGGTGATCAAGCCGGTCGAGTTGGCCAACTGAGAGGCTCTTGGTATCACTATCGCCGGTCAGCCGCGGGCTGACCGGCGATATTCACTTGCCGGTGGAGGCGCCGCGGTGGCGAATGTTAGGAGGGAACAATCGCCCCAACAGCCATGCGGCGCAAACCGGAGTTGCGCAGAAATGCCGCGCGGAGAACTAGTGGAGCGTCCACTTCCCATCCACCTCGCGCACAAAGAACCGGTGCACCTTCAGCAGCTCGTTCTGCTTTCCCCTAAAGTAGATCCAGCGGTATCCCTTGCTGATGCCCTCAAACTCCAACTCGTAGGAATCGACCAGGAATCCATCCCGGAAGTAGGCCTTTTTGCTTATCGGCGTCTCGTGCCAGGCCCAATCGAATTTCATCTCTCCAGCGGCATTCCAGTAGGTGCCGCGCTTCCCCCAAGTGAAGCGCCTCCCGTCTTCCTCTTCCAGATCCTTTGGATCCCAAAACTTCTCGGCCTCCCGGTAGTCGCCCTTTCTAACCGCGGCGACAAACTGGTGCACCGTCTCCTCCGGCGTCCTCCCCATGCTGTCGAGTGGACCGCGGACGCACCCGGGGAGCAGCCCCGCGGCCAACAGAATCAATCCAACAACCACCAGTCCTCTCGTCACCTAACAACGCTGGCGGCGCCCGCGCGCGATTGGAAGCCCTAAGATGTTAGGGAGCCGCAGCGCCTGGCAGCCGCGGAACCCCTCCATGAAAGTCAGAACAGCTCCTGCTGCTCGGGACCGGCGGGCTTGGCCTTGAGCGGGCTGGCGCAGGGGGCGAGGTGCAGTTCGCCGGGGAACGGGCGCAGCGCCCACGGGCCGGAGTTCAGATAGGCGTCGACCTCGTCGGCGGCGAGCACGGCGGGCATTCGGTCGTGGATGGGCGCCATGATCGGCGGCGCCTCGGTGGTGATCATGGAGTAACAGCGACCGTGGTCCGGGTTGGGCTCCCAGACGCCGGCAATCCAGAGGTAGGCGTCGCCCGGGGGGCGAAACTCGAATGCCTGCTTCTTCCCGGCGGCGCCCGGTCCCCATTCGTAGAAAGCCGAGGCGGGGATGACGCAGCGGCGGTCGCGGAACGCCTCGGCCCACATCCCGCCGGCCAGCTTGTCCGAGCGGGTGTTGTTGACCGCCGGATTGAAGCTGCGCGCAAACCCCCAGCGCATCACCTCGACCTCGCCGTCCTTGAGGACCACCACGCCCTTGTCGGACTTGCGCACCAGCGGCGAGGGCAGGCGCGCGGCCGCGGCAGCCACCGCCCCGGCGACCCCCTGCTCGGAGTGCCCTTTCGGAGTGATCCGGTAGCTGTTGCACATGGGGGAAGCTTGGGCGCTCCGGCAGGCGCTGGCAAATCCCCTATGGGCCTATGGGACCAATTCCGCGGCCTGCTGGCGCGCCCATTGGTCAGCCTCGAGCAAGGTCTCGAGCCGGTCGGACGGGCGCACGACGTGGGCGTCCATGACGCGGGCGACGGTGTGCCAGATATCGGCGAAGCCGATCGTGCCGGCGAGGAAGTTGGCGACAGCGACCTCGTTGGCGGCGTTGAGGACCGCCGGGAGCGTGCCGCCGGCAAGCCCGGCCCGGCGTGCCAGCGCAAGTGCCGGGAAGTCCGCGACCCGCGGCGCCTCGAACTCAAGCTTCGCCAGCGCCGGGAAATCCAGCGCCTGGAGGCCGCCGCGGACCCGCCGCGGCCAGGTGACCGCGTATTGGATCGGAAAACACATGTCGGTCCGGCTCAATTGGGCAAGCACCGAGCCGTCGATAAACTCGACCATCGAGTGGACGATGCTCTGCGGGTGGACGACAACGTCGATTTTTTCCATCCCGATCCCGAACAACCAGCGCGCCTCGATCATCTCGAGCCCCTTGTTGAACAAAGTCGCCGAGTCGATCGTGATCTTGCGCCCCATCTCCCAGGTCGGGTGGTTGAGCGCCTCGGCCACCGTGACCGCCGCCAGCCGGTCGCCCGCCCAGGTCCGGAACGGGCCGCCCGAGGCTGTCAGGATCAGCCGCGCAACTTCGGCCGCCCCGCCGCGGTGGCCGTCGAGGCACTGGAAAATCGCGTTGTGCTCGCTGTCGACCGGCAGCACCGCCACCCCCTTGCGCGCCGCGGCGGCCATCACGATCTCGCCGGCCATCACCAGGATCTCCTTGCTGGCCACCGCAAGGTCCATCCCCGCCTCGATCGCCGCGAGCGCCGGACGCAGCCCGGCGGTCCCAACAATCGCGACTAACACCATGTCCGCGCCGCTCGCCTCCACCAGCTCGACCAGCCCCTGCTCGCCGACATGGACGCGCACCCCGGCCGGCAGCGCCGCGCGCAGCTCCGCCTCGCGCGTCCCGTCATAGATCGCCACCGCCTTCGCCCCGGTCGCACGTGCCTGGGCGGCGAGCTCGGGGGCGCTCGAACACGCCGCAAGCCCGACAATCTCAATCTCCCCGGGCAACTCCGCGGCAACCTTCAACGCGCTTGTCCCGATCGACCCGGTCGAGCCCAACAGCAATATCTTCTTCGGACGCGGCATCGGGGCGCTGTGGGTGTTAGACCGCGGGAACCACCCAGAGGATGTAGAAATACAAGACCGGGGCGGTGAAGCAGAGGCTGTCGATGAGGTCGAGCGAGCCGCCGATGCCGGGGAGGAATCTCCCGGAGTCCTTGGCGTTGACGCTGCGCTTGAGGATGCTCTCGGCCAGGTCGCCGACGACCGCCAGCAGCGCAAGGACCACGTTGAGAACCACCACGTGGCCCCAGCCGCCAAGCGCCGCAAGCTTCGCCGGCTGCCAGGCGAACAGCCCGCAGCCGAACAGTTGGGCAAACACCAGCGCCCCAACAAATCCCTCCCAGGTCTTCCCCGGGCTGACGTGCGGAATCATCTTGTGCCGGCCTATCAGCGACCCGACGACATACGCGCCCATGTCGGTGCACTTGGTCACGGCGACCAGCCAGACTAACAACCACGCGCCCGGGACCGCGGCGGTCCCCGGAACGGCGATGACCAAGCGGGCGATGAAGTTGAAAAACACCGCCACATACAGGAACCCGGTGACCGTGAAGCCGACCGCCAGCAACGGCTCAAACCCGCGCAGCGGGTGGCGCAGCTGCAGCGTGAACGCCCCGGCGAGGACCACGAAGACCGCCGCCGCGTCAAGCCGCGCGAGGTATTCGTGCCGGCCAGTTAAAAGGATGGCATACAGCGCCAACGAATAGCCGAGCGCAGCCAACACCCCGAAGCGCGGGAAGCATTTGACGCCGCCGGCGACGCCGATGCGGAAGAACTCGCGGGTGGCGACGATGGCCAGCACGCCAATGACGGCGAGGAACGGCCACTGCCAGCCGCTGAGGAACACCGCGGTGATCAGGACCCACATCAGCAGCGTGCTCGCCAGCCGCCGCCAGAAGATCGCGCCCTTTGAGCTGTTGTTGGTTGCCACTGATCCCGCCATGCGTGCGGCGCATCCAAGACGCTCCGCCAGCGGGTGGCAATTCGCGATTTTTGCCCGCTTGCGCAACCCAGTGCCAGTGGGCGGGTTTCTCTGGCATCGGCCGGCAGCCCCAACCGCGGGTGCGCAGGCCCCCAACTCACAACCAAAACCCAATGAAAATCAGCACCCTGATCCTCACCGTCGCGGCCCTTGGCGTGACCGCCGCGGTTTCGCACGGCCAAGAAGGCGATCATGCCGGACGCGGCCCGGGCCGGGCAAAGGTCCTCGAGAAGTTCGACACCGATGGCGACGGCAAACTTGATGAGACCGAGCGCAAAGAGATCCGCGAGACGATGAAGGACAAGGTCCTCGACCGGTTCGATACGGACAACGACGGCACCCTGAGCGCCGCCGAAAAAGGCGAAGCCCGCGCCGCCTGGGCGAAAATGAAGGACAACCACCCGGGCCTGCGCCGCGCGATGCAGATGCGTCACCGCGGCCACGGCGGCGGCAAGTGCAACGCCAAGGGCGGCGACGCTCCCGCCGCTGAATAACATCCGGCCCTAGCAGCAAGCTTCCCACCAAGCACGGCCCTTCTGCGGGGCCGTGTTTTTTGCTTTCATCCTGGAATGCCCGCCCGCCTCACAACATTCGTGCTGGTCTCCCTCCCCCTGCTGTTAGCCGGCGCGGCGGCGGGGGAGGAAGGATCGCGCTACCTGATTCCGAGTTGGGGCGACATGGCGCTGGTCTATGGCCCTGGGACGGCCGCGGCGATGGATTCCCCTGAGGGGATCGAGGCGATGGTGGGCCATTGGCGCGGGCGCGGGTTCACCGGGGTATTTTTGCGCAGCGACCTTGGGCAGTTTCCCCCCGGCGCGATTCTGCGCAACAGCGCGCGCCGCCAGGACAACCCCGGGTTGGCGCGCTCATGGCAGCTGCTTGATGAAACCATGGCCAAGGCGGACCTCCACCAGGCGACCTCCGCGGCGGCGCGCAAGGCCGGGTTTGAGTATTGGATCTACCACCCGCACCTGTTCAGCGAGGGGGCGCCGGAGGATGTCGGGGTCCCGGGGCCCGGGCGGATGATCCCGTGGTCGTATGAACTCAAATATCTCCACGACCATCCCGAGGCACTCGCGGTCGACCGCGCCGGCAACAGGCAATGGATGGTCCCGGAGTACTGCGACCCAGGGATCCGCGCCCACAAGGCGGCCGAGTTCGCCCATTTGGCAAAAACCTACCGGCCGACCGGCATCCTCGCGTCGCTGCGCAGCGAAACCAACCAGCTCATCCCGCCGCCCGCCCACGCGGACCAGTATGGCTTTGGCCCGCAGATCGTTGCGGAGATGCGCCGGCTCTACGGGGTGGATATTCTGAGTGACCCGCGGTTTGACTGGACCGCCCCGGGGTTCAACCCGCAGGACGAAATGCTCGGCCATTGGCGCGACCTCCGCGGCGCCGGGTTCACCGAGCTCCTCCGGGAAATCCGCACCGCGATGCGCGCCGCCGCCCCGGACGTGAAGCTCGCCATCACCCTGTCGGGCGACTTCATGGGGCCGCCGCTCGGCAACGCCCGGCTCGAATGGCGGACATGGATCGACGAGGGGCTCGTCGACCTGATCGTCGCCGGGACGACCCAGGAGGCGACCTACGACACCCGCGCCGACAAGAAGGGCTACCTCACCCACCCGCGCGCCGGCAAAGGGATCATCCCGCTTGAGCAAATCAAAGCGCACATCCGCCAAAGCGCCCACCCGGACATCCAGGTCATCCAGCCGGGCGCGCCGGCGTATTTCTATCCACCGCCACCGGCCGGCGCCGACGGCTGGCAGTGCGACGCGTGGTATGATTCCTACCACGCGGCGGCGGGCGAGCGCTGGAACCAGTTTCGGCGCGACCTCGCCGAGCGCGGCGCGATCGACTTCCTCGCCCAGGATTTTGATCGGTTCCAACCCGGAGAAACCGGCGCCGCCGGCGGGCTTGGCGACGGCCGCTACCATCCGGACCTGCGCGCCTGCCCCGGGCTTTGGTACACCGTGACCGATGGTGCCGACGGCCGGCCGTTCATTCAGAACACCACGCGGCGCGGCACAACCGGCTGCGCGGTCACCTTAACCCGCCGGGATTTGACCGCCGTGCATTATAGCTCGCCGGACCGCAGCCAGATGGCCGGCCAACTCGACACCGCCATCACCACCGGCAAGGCGACGCTTTCGTTCTGGATCCACCGGCCGGAGGGGAAGAACACCCTCACCATCTTCCTCACCGGCAATGCGGCCTACGAAAAGGATGTCGCCCTGCGGGTCGATGGCAGCGGCGTGATTTCCCACGCGCGCGGGGGCGAGTGGATCACCACCCCGGTCCGCGTCCCCGCCGCCCAGTGGACCCGGCTGACGCTTGAGGCCGATCTGGAATCAATGACTTACTCGGCACGCCTCGGCGCGGACGGCGGCGAGGAAATTTGCCGCGCCATCCCGTTTGCTGCCGGCGCCGACCGGACCATCGCCCAGCACGGGGTCGAGTCGGTGGAAATCAAGGTGCCGGCGTGGCGGCTCTTCAACACCCTGATCTTCCTCCCCGCCGAGGACGGCCGCGAGGAATTTCACCTCGATGACGTTTCCCTGCAATGGCGGCCCGCCGAACCGGGCGCACCTCGCGGATCTGACCGCCGACTCAGTGAGGATTTTGAAAGCGATCAACCGGGCGCCAGCGAGTTCCCCGGCCGCCCGTGGCAAGTCGAAGCATCGCCCGGCGCGCCCGCCGCGAAAAATGCTCCCGCGTTCTTCATCGAGCGCTCGACGTCGTTTGGCCCGGGCACCCGCTGCCTCCGCGCTGCCGGCGGGGGCAAGTTCAGCGCGCCACTCGGGACACTCCCGGAAACCGGCCCGCTCACGATCGACCTGGATTTGTTTGTCCGCTCCGGGAAAAGCTCACCGATCCTCATGCCGGATCCCGCACCGCGCTCGCCGCACAGCGTGACCATTTCCGTCGAAGCCGCCGCGCCGCTTGCCAGGGTCGCCGCGGTCGATGGAACCTGGCGCCTCTGGGATGGCACGCGTTTCATCAACACCGGCCGCCCCGTCATTCTGGATGGCTGGGGCCATCTCCAGCTCGTCATCGACCCGCGAGCCCGCACCTTCCGGCTGGTCACCCAGCCGGTCGGCGAGGCCCCGCAGCTGATTGCCACGGGGCCGCTGGCGCCGGCCACTCACGGGCCGCTGCGCTTGGTCATCGAGCCATCCCCCACCCCGCGCCAGGTGAGTTGTTTTGACAACATCGAAGTCACCGGCCCCTGAGCGCCCGAATGCCCGTTTGCCCGCAGGGGCGCTAATGCCACGGTTGGGAGATGGACTGGGTTGACCGGGTTGACACCGTTGACACCGTTGACCGTCAATCCAGTCAACACCAGTCAACCCAGTCCCCCCCCCACAATGCCTGAGCTTTTTGACAAACACGGCGGGTTCCGCCGGCTCCACACATTCACCCTGGCGACCATCGTGCAGCTTGAAACGCTGCGCTTCTGCCGGCTCTTCCTGACCCACGACCACCGCCAGGCCGGAGAGAAGTTCTACGACCCGAAAGGCCGACAATACGACCAGATGACCCAGGCAGCGCGCAGCGGGCGCCAGAACCTCATTGAGGGATCGGAACGTTCCTCCACCTCCAAGGACACCGAGATGAAACTCACCGACGTCGCCCGCGCCAGCCTCAGCGAGCTGCGCGGTGACTACGAGGTCTTCATCATCGACCGCAACGCGCTGCCGTGGTCAGCCCATGATCCAAACGCCCGGGCGGTCAATGGCGTTTCCATAGACCCCGCGCCATTCACCGAGGACCTTGTCCATGAGTCCGCCAAACACGCCCTCACCCAGCGGCGCAAATACGCCGGGTGGCTCGATTCGGATGACCCGCTGGTCGTCGCCAACGCGATGCTCCTGATCATCGGCCGGGCGCTGAATATGCTCAAATCCCAAATCGCCGCGCAAGGCAAGGCCTTCGAGCAAGCCGGCGGGTTCAGCGAGCGCCTGCTCACCCGCCGCCTTGAGGTCCGCGATGCCCAGCGCTCCACCGAACCGGCCCCCGACTGCCCGCAATGTGGCCAGCCGCTGCGCCGCCGCCGGTCCGCCAAGGGGGACTTCTGGGGATGCCCAGGCTATCCGGACTGCAGGGGCACTAGACCGCTCTAAGAGGGACGGGGTTGACATCGTTGACCGGGTTGACCAACCCCGTCAACCCCGTCAACCCCGTCAACCCCGTCAACCCCGTCAACCCCGTCAACCCCGTCAACCCCGTCAACCCCGTCAACCCCGTCAACCCCGTCAACCCCGTCAACCCCGTCAACCCCGTCAACCCCGTC
>JBILQE010000059.1:0-16856 GCA_044373465.1 Akkermansiaceae bacterium
AATGGTGCAGTGGTGTCAAGGGGACGCGAGCGCCACGATCCCGCACCAACCGCGCGGCTAGGGTTGCGCTGCGTTGGCAAATCGTCCGTTGGTCCGTCCCCATGTCGTTTTGGCAAATCGTCCGTTTGGCAAATCGTCCGTTTTGGCAAATCGTTTGTCCCCATGTCGTTTCTAGGCTATCGCCTTATGCCCCTTTGGGACGGGACAACTCAGGGAGAGTCGGTTGTGGAAGCCGGCGGCGCAGCCGTGCGTCTTTCCTGACGCACCGGTCCACAGCGCCCCAAGATTGCTAGAAAAACTTGGCTCGGCGCGGCGTTATAAGGGTGTTGTGCGGCGTTATAAGGGTGTTGCGCGCCCGATTAGAGGGTTGCGCAGGCGCCCGGGGGAGGCGAGCGTCTCCCCGGCCACCAACGCGCCGCCGCTTTTCCGATATTGTTCACATGAAACTCGCCACCACGATTCCCGCCATTGGATTGATTGCGGTTGCCGGATTTGCCATCGGCCGGCTCTCGGCACCCGCCGGTGACCCGGTTGCCGCCAATTCATCCGACCAAGCGGCCGCACAGACCCGCCTCGGGTCGCGCGGCGAGGCGCCAGCGGCCACGGCGGAGCGGTCGCGCCGGGCGTCGTCGCGACCATCCGGGGAGGCCCGCGAGGGCGCCGAAAAACCCGACAAACTCGCTGACCTCGAGAAGCTTGTCCGTGGTGACAACGCGCTCGACCGGGCCCGCGCGATGCTTGCCTTCATCGACACGCTTGGGCCGGATGAGTTTGAGTCGGCGGTCGCCCACTTCCGCAGCCTCGGGCTGACCCAGGAGCGGATGGGTGAATACGGGCTGCTCATGACCGCTTGGGCGCAAATCGATCCAGTCAACGCGCTGGCCTATGCGACCGAGAACACCGGCGGCGGGTTTGCCACCAACACCGTGCTGGCCACCTGGACGACCAAGGACCCGGAAGCGGCAATCCGCTGGGCAACCGAGAACCATTCCGGGGAAGATGCCAACCCGTACATGGCCAGCATCATCGGCGTCATCGCCGGCACCGATATCAACCGCGCCACCGCACTGGTCGGCGAAATGCCCTACAGCCGCGAGCGTGGCGAGGCGCTGGCCTCGATCATGCCGCATCTGCTGGCGCTCGGCCCGGACGCCGCCCGCACCTGGGTCACTGGCCTCAAGGATGAGCAACTCCGCGAGGGCGCGATGGCCCGGCTCACCGAGGAACTCGCTGCAAGCGACCCGCAGGGGACCGCCAAGTGGCTCGCCGCCAACCCGGGACCCGGCAGCGACCGCGGCCTCGGGACCGCCGTCGCCGAATGGGCACGCCAGGATCGCGCCGCCGCCACCGCCTACTACGCCACCCTGCCAGCCGGCGACGCCCGCAGCTACGCGTTGCGCGGGCTCGTCAGCGCGGTTGCCTCCGACGACCCGCAGGCGGCCGCCGGCATGCTCACCCGCTACTCGGGCGATGTCACCGACAGCGTCGTGCGCCACTTCGTCTGGAGTTCGTTCCGCAGCGACCCGGCGACGGCGGCGAGCAACATCTCGCGGATCAACGATGTCGAGCAACGCGATGAAATGTACCGGCGCACCCTCGGCGGTTGGTTGCGCCGCGACCCGGAAAGCGCCCAGGCGTGGATCCGCTCCAACCAGCAGCTCCCACCCGCCATCCTCAACGACCTCAACCGCCAGATCAACGAGGGCGCAGGCGGGTGATCATTTCAACGACCCGCCGCTGAGCCGCGGGGTCGCCCCAAGGCTCGCGCAGTTGAGCGAGCGGCTCCACAGCGGGAATGACCGCTGCAGACTGCGATCAGCGGTGCCGAATGGCGACATCCGCGGGGTTTCAAACTCAGCTTCCCGCGCCGCGGCAAGCCGCGCACCGGCCTCCGCCAACTCCCGCTGGCGCGCCGCGGACTCCGCCAGGAACGCCGCAAACCGCTCCGCCGCTAGCTTCTCGTTGATCTGGTCCGCCAACCGGACGAGCCAGAAAAAATCCCCCTCAATCGACGGGTTGTTCCCGTATTTGTCGACCTTCTCGACCGCCACCCGCAACCGCCGGTACAGCTCACGATTCGCCGGCGCTTCCGGCGGATACTTCCAGACCAACAACTCATGCGGCGTCATCCCCCGCCCGCCGCTCTCGCCACCCACCGCCATGCCCCACGCCGCCCCCACCAGCAACCACACAACCATGCCCAACTTCCTCGTCTTCATAGCGACAACCGCCAACCCTAACAGCCCCGCCGGCCTTGGCGAGGATCTTATTTGAGCCCGCGCAAGGATGCTCGACGAGCGGGAGTCCAAGATGCTTGGATGGGTGGCATGCACGGATGGCTGGCGAGTTGTTTGATGGTGGGAATGCTGTGGCCCGGCTGGGCGCTCGGACAGAACCCTGGTGACGCAGGCTATCTCGCCGAGCTGCGGAAGTTCAGCGAGCGTGACCACACCGCGCAAGTGGAAGCCGCCCAGCAGCCGGTGGCCGACCTGAGAGAGAAATACAAGGCGGCGCTGCAACAATACCGCAGCGACGCGCAGGCGGCTGGCAAGCTGAAGAACGTGATCGCCGCAGACAAGGCGTTGGCGACCCTGGAGGATGGCGGGCAGGTCGGCGGCAGTGACAACCCGGAGGTGGCCAACCTTGAGCGAATCTTCCTGACCAGCCGGTCGGCCGCCGAGGCCAAAGCCCAACAGGCGGTCCTCAAGGCCGACCAGACCTACCTGGCGACTCTGACCGGCCTCGTCGAGCGCTTCACCAAGGCCGGCGCCATCGACGCCGCGCTGGAAGCCCAAACCCGCGCCGATGAGCTGGCCGCGGCGCTCAAAGACCGCGAGCAACCGCAAGCCGCGCCGGGCGGGTTTGGCATCAAGGTGGCGGCGAGCTACCACGCCCACGACCCGAAAGTGAAGTCGGCGAAAAGCGACGACGTCCCGCCGCCGGCCATCGATGACGCCGCGACCAAGGCGACATTCAAAATCAGCGGCGCGGAACCGCACAAGCTCAGCGGCCCGCTCAGCGTGCTCAGCGACGGGAAGCTGCCGGTCAACGAGAACTCGCCCCCGGAGAACTTCTTTTTTGCCACCGGGGCCAAGGGCGGACGGCTGACCATTGACCTCGGCGCAGTCATCCCGGTCGAGAGCGTCGCTACCTATTCGTGGCACCTCGATGTCCGCGGCCCGCAGGTCTATATGCTCTACGGCTCGGACGGGAAATCCGCCTCGTTCAACGCCACTCCCGAACCAGGGAAAAACCCGCGCACCTCAGGGTGGCAAAAAATTGCCGAGGTCGACACCCGCGTCCGCCAAGCCGACGGCGGCGGCAAGCATGCGGTCCAAATCTCCAACAACGGCCGGCCGCTCGGCGAGTTCCGCTACCTCCTGCTAGACATCTCCGCGACCACCGAGGCCGGCGACTCAAACACATTCTTCAGCGAGATCGACGTCATCAACGCCAGCGCCCCACGCGTCACCCGCCTCAAACCGTAGGAAGCTACGTAGCGAACTTCGGCCGGGCGAACCGCCTGCCGCCAGAACGCCCGAACGCGCAAAGGACTTCCCGCCTGAATGGCCTGCGGGCGGCTTCCCCGGCAACCCGATGCCTAGCCTGCGGAAACGCGTGATTGCCTAGCCGCCGCGCAGCTTTCCACATTAGCCATTGGAAACCCGGCGGCGCCTGAGTTAGCTACCCGGGTCATGCCCGACCCGCGCCCACCGAAAAAGAAACGCCAGCCAAGCGGCCTGGAAATTCTCCATGAGGACCGCGACATCATCGTGGTCAACAAGGAGGCCGGGCTGCTGACGGTCGGCACCGGGCGCGATGCCGGGCGCACCGCCCATGCGTCGCTGACCAACTACGTCCGCAAGGGCAACCCGAAGTCGTTCGAACGGGTCTTCATCGTCCACCGGCTCGACCGCGACACCTCCGGCGTGCTCGTCTTCGCCCGCACCATCGAGGCGAAGAACAAGCTCCAGACGACCTGGGAGGCCGCCAACAAGTTCTACCTCGCGTTCGTCGAAGGGCACCCGGACCCGCCCGAGGGGACGATCTCGTCCTACCTTGTCGAGAACTCGGCGCTGCGCGTCTATTCGACCAAGGACCCGAAGGCCGGCAAGCTCTCGCACACCCGCTACCAGACGCTGCGGACCACCAAGGACCGCGCGCTGCTCAAAATCGAGCTGCTTACCGGGCGGAAGAACCAGATCCGGGTCCACCTCGCCGACAAGGGATGGCCGATCGTCGGCGACTCGAAATACGGCCCGAAAAGCCCCGAGCGCCTCGCGCTCCACTCGCTTTCCCTCACCCTGACCCACCCGTTCAGCGGCGCGAAAATGACCTTCGAGGCCCCCCCGCCCCCGGCGTTCCAATACATGGGCGCCGCCCCGCGGAAAGACCCCGCCACCACCAAAAAATCCCCGCCGCCCGAGAAGCGCCCCCAACCGGGCAAACCGGTCGACCCCGCACTCCTCCACGAAAAACGCCAGCGCCGACTCCAACCGTGGAAAGACCAGCCGGCCACCAATCCCGCCGCACCTACCAAGCCACCCCGCACCCGCCGCAAGCGCCCACCCCAGTAGCGAACTTCCCACCTCACGTAGCGAACTTTGTGAAAAGTTCGGCGGGGCGAACCATCTGCCGCCAAAGCGCCCGAACCCGCGAGGGACTTCCCGCCTCCCCCAGCCGAAGCTCTCACGAGCTTCGCTACGTAGGACTTGGCAAGCGCCTAACAAACCGCTCAAACAGAGCGAAATGAAGCCACCCAAAAGTTCCCCGGCAGATTCCACCACGCCCGCGGCCGATCTTTTCTCCCGCCGCCGGTTCCTCGGGACCAGCCTGGGCGCCGCCGCCGGCCTGGCGATGCTTCCCGAGCGCGCCGCCGCGGCCGCCTCGTCGAGCACGATCGACATCAGCTTCCTCCAGATCGGCGACCCGCACTACCGCGCCTTTGAGGCGACCTCCCACGGCCACAACGCGATCGTTCGCGACAACATCAAGAAAATGATGGCCCTCACCGCGGACTCGCCAATGCCCGGACCCGACAAGCTCGGCAAGCCGCTCGGCGTGATCAACGCCGGCGACATCGTCCACTCCGGCGCCGAGGAGGACCCCGAGACCAAGGAGTCGCTCACCAAGAAGCAAGCCCTCGAAAAACAATGGGCCAACTACGTCAAAGACTTCGGCTCGCTCGGCAACGAGCCTGACACGCTCATCAAGTACCCGGTCTACGAAAGCTACGGCAACCACGACCAGGACGGGTTCCTCAAGGAAGTCTCCGACCGGATCGCCGAGCGCGGGACCAAACTGCCTAACATCACCGCCAAGTCCGGCAACTTCACCTACCAGAAATCCTTCGGCAAAATCAGCGTCTCCGGCGTCCACTACGCCTGGAAATGGGGCCCGTTCCACTTCGTCAACGCCAACATCCGCGTCGGCAACGGCGATGAGCGCTACCCGTGTTCCGGCAGCTACACCTTCCTCAAGGACTACCTCGAAAAATCCGTCGCCCAGAGCGGCGAGCCGGTCTTCATCATCGTCCACCTCCCGCCCAGCACCGGCGCCGAGGGCGACTGGCCGCTGGCCGACCGCAAGGCGTTCTACGAACTCGCCAGCAAGTACAACATCGTCGGCATCCTCATCGGCCACGTCCACTCCTACGGGTTCTTCCCGTGGAACGGCCCAGACAACGGCAGCTTCTCCATCCCGGTCTTCCAATGCGACGCCCTCCACCACCGCGGCGCCTCCCAGGGGATCTTCACCGCCTTCCGGATCCTCGGCTCAACCTCCGATAACAAGGCCACCATCTATCACGCCCAGTACCTCCGCAACGAAACCTGGGGCAAGGCCGTCGCCACCGAGATCTCCCTCATCAAAAAGGCCTAACCAACCGACTACTCCTCTCCCCCCACTTCCCGGGTTGGCCCGGCGGAATGTTGCTCTAACACCCGCTCGCCCTCGCTGCGCGCGATCGTCACCGCCGCGCACGAGTCACCGAACACATTGACCGCCGTGCGCGTCATGTCCAACAACCGGTCCACCGCAAACAGCGCCACCACCGCGGTCTCCGCGCCGGGGACATTGCTGGTCTTGAGAATCAACAAGATCGCCACCAAACTCGCCGACGGCACCCCGGCCACCCCGATGCTGGTCAGCAGCGCCGCGGTCAGCACCAAGAACTGCGCGGCAAATCCCATCTGCACGCCCATCACCTGGGCGACGAACATCACCGCGACGCACTCGTAGAGCGCCGTGCCGTCCATGTTCACCGTCGCACCTAACGGCAGCGTGAAGCTCGCCACCCGCTTCGAGACCCCCGCCCCCTCCTGCACGCAGCGCATCGTTACCGGAAGCGTCCCGGACGACGACGCCGTCGAAAATGCCAACAACAACGCCGGCCGCAGCGCCGCAAAATGCGCCCATGGGCTGACCCGCGCCACCAGCCGCAAGATCAGCGGCAACGTCACGCAGGCGTGCAGCCCCAACCCTAACATCACCGTCAGGAAATACTTGCCAAGGTTGGCAAACAACCCCGGCCCGGTCTCGAAGACCACCGGGAAAATCAGCGCGTAAACCCCGATCGGCGCCAGCGCCATGATCCACCCGGTCACCACGATCATCACGTCGTTGGCCGCCTGGAAAAACCTCCGCAACGTCCCCATCTCGTCACCCGGCAGCCGCGCAATGGCCACCGCAAACAAAATGCTGAAGACAATCACCCCTAACATCTGCGAGTTGTCCCCCGCGCCCGCGATGACGTTCTCCGGGATCATCGCCCGGAAGATCCCGAGGAAATCGCCGGCGTCACGGGATGCGGCTGCCGCCACGGTGGCTTGTTTATCTGGCGACGCATGTTGTGCCTGGTATTCGAAGGCGGCGCGGACCTCGGCGTTGGGCTCGCCGTTGACCATCCCCGGCTTGATTAGATTGACCAGCACCATCCCGAGAACCACCGCGCTCAGGCTGGTGAGCGCGAAAAACCCCGCCGTCTTCGCTCCCAGCCGCCCAAATCCCTTCACTCCCTGCAAACTCGCAATCCCCGAAACCACCGAGGTGATGATCAACGGCACAATGATCATCTTGAGCCCGCGCATGAACAACTCTCCAACAAACCGGCTGCCGCCCACCGCCGCACTCACAAACCCCGCCGCCGCCGAGTCCGCTGGCAGTCCCGCAAACAGCCCGCGGAAAACCAACGCCGTCAACGTGGCTAACAACAGCGCCGCAAATATCTGCCAGTGCGGCTTCATCCGGATCATGCACCAAGGCTAACCAGCCGGACACCGCTGGAAATGCCAAACTTCCCCGAGATCAGTCCCGTTGATAGAGACGCTCGACGTCGTCGAGATACCGCCCTAGCGGATCGGTCCGCGGCCGGGCCAGTTCGGCGTCGAGGCGCCGCTTGAGCTCGAGATAGTCGTTGAACTCGCCGGAGGTTTCCCGCGCCCGGGTGATTTCAAACCAGTCAAGGTAGTCACCCGCCCGGGCCGCCTCGCCAAGCATCCGCGCGCGCTGCGCGCCAAGCTTCTCGAGCTCGGCTGCCACCCGGGCGCCCTTCTGGTGGGCGAGCGCGCTGAGGACCTGCTCGTAGCCGATCACCAACGGCCGGTATGACGGGAAACACCGGTGGCTCAAGCGCACCAGCCCGGCCTGCGCCGGCCCCAGCGCCGCCTCCCGCTCGGCTTGGGTTTTGAGCTCGCTGACAAACCCGTGCTCACTGAGCGCCCGCTCGCGAATCTGCCCATCAGCGTCACGCTCAAACAGCACCAGCGCACGCTCCAGCGCCGCCTCGGTCTCCGCAACCGACATCACTTCTGTTAGCTGCGCGTCGGATCGGTTCGCCATCTGCAGGTCCCACCACTTCGCCATGCTGTTGCCCGCAAGGTTCAACGCCGGAAAATGCTTCCGCAACAACAGCGGAACCTCACCCTCGTTGAGCGCCAGCTCACCCAACAATTGTTGGAACCCCTCGCTCCCCGACGGCTGCTGCAGCAACGCCATCACCAGCGCACCCGCAGAGGCACGGAACGCCGCCCGCGTCACCCCGTCCAGCAACTCAAGGTCGCTCTCCCGGGTCGCAAACAGCGTCGCAAAATCTATCAGGCCGCCCGCCTTGAACACACTCTCATACAACCGCCGGTCACCCTGGTCGTTGGCCCACGCCGCCGCTTCTAACAACCCGTCTACCACCCACGGACGCACCACCAGCGGCCGCTCAAGCGGCCCGGGCGCGAGCGTGCGCAGCGCCCGCTCGTGGATGAGCATCTCCAAGACCGCGCGCCGCAGCCGCTGGTTGTCCACCCCGCCGCCGATGTGGACGTCGAGCTGCGGCCGGAACGCCTTTTCCAGATAGAATATCCCCGCCGCCACCCGCCGCGGCGGCGGCTTGTCCCCAGGCCTGCCGTGGAGCTGGATGACCACCGGATACTTCCCGACGTCCTCGCCCTGGCCCAACACCTTGAGAAGGTTCCGGCGCACCTCCTCGGCGTCCATCGCGATGCTCGCGCGCAGCGCCGCCTGGCTGCCAAGAATGAAGAACTGGCCGCTCTGGGTGCGGGTCATTTCCGGGGCGCGCGGGCCGGCGAGCTCGCTGGCCTTGACGACCTCCTGCGGGGCGATCGGAGCCACAACCCCCTCTTCGGCGACCGGCACCGCCCGCGGGATGTCCTCCGCGGCGGCCAGCCGGGCGAAGCAGAGGATGCTAACAATCAGACGGCGCACGCTGGCAGGTTAGGCAGGCGCGCGGGCGCTTGGCAAGCGGCCGCGGGGCTGCGCGCCCGGGGCCGCGGGCCGGACGCGCTCAGGGCCGCGGGAAACGGATCTGCAGTTTCCCCTGGCGGATGAGGATGTGCGGCAGCGGCTCGCCGGTTTGGCCATCCTTGCTGAGCCCAAGCTGGCGCAGCTCCGCGGCATAGACGTCGACGAGCTGGCCAAAGCTGCCGAGCACCAGCCGCAGAAACCCCTGCGGGATGCGCGTCTGCCCAAAGCGCCCGCCCACCGGCACCGGCACCCCTTCAATCAACTCGCCCGCATCCAACGGAATCCGGATCGAATTGTGGTTCTCCGCATCCTGCTCGATGCGCAGGTAGAGCGAAACCGTGTGCGCACGCCCCGAAACCTCCCGCTCGATGACAATCTCCGCCAACCCCTCCTCAAGCCGCACCAACACTCGCCGCAACTTCACCGTCCCGGCTAACAACCCTGCCTGCCGCGCGTCGAGCGTCCCCGCAAGGTACCCGTTGAGCTCCGCCTCCGTGATCACCACCTCGCCACCGCTGGCACGCCCCTCGCCTAGCAGAACTGCCAGGTCGCGGGCCGCCCCCACATCGATGTCGCTGACCTCCTGGGCCTTGAAGGTGAACCAGGCAAAGCTCCCCAACCCGGCAATGAGCGCCACCATCACGAGGCTCACCAACAGCCGGAACAAACATCCCCGCTCCCGGACCTCCTCCTGACGCTCGTCTTCTTCCTCCTCGGCCATCCCACCTACCTAACCGCGCAGCACCCGCGCTGCAAGGTCGATCACCACCACCTGCTAGTCGCCGCCGCCCGCCGCCGCGGGCGCCGCACTGCTGCTAGGCGCCGGCTTGCTCTCGCCGTCGCTCTTTGACGCGCTCTTGTACGAGTCGCTGCGGTAGTCGGTCTGGTAGAACCCGCTGCCTTTGAAGATCACCCCGGCTCCCGTCCCCAACAACCGCCGCACGCTCCCGTGGCACTCCGGCTGCGGGCAGGCGCTCAACTTCGCATCGTTCATGCTCTGGAACACCTCAAACCGGTGCCCGCAGGATTCGCATTGGTAGTCGTAGTTTGGCATAGTGCTAACGCTTCGTTCGGGGGGTCAATAGCATGCCCATGGCGCCATGCAACTCCTGAACTAGCAGGCTTGACCGGCCCGCCACGCTTGGCTTTACTTTGCCGCCCATGACCCGCCCCTTCCCGGTCCGACTCATTTGCCAGCTCATGGCGGCGGCGGCACTCGCCCTCGCCCTCACCGCCTGCGGCGGCTACCCAGGCAGCGGCGCCACCTCCGGCACCCAATACCTCACCGGCTTCGGCGCTCCGCCCACTCCCCACGCCGAACCATTCGCCAACGACGACGTCTCCTACTGGGACGGCGATGCCGCCACCGGCAACCCGCTCATCCGGATCAACCGGTTCCAACAAAAAGCCTACTTCTACAAGGGCGGCGTGCTTGTCGGCGTCTCCAAGGTCGCCACCGGCATGGAGGGCTACACCACCCCGGCGGGCAGCTACAAGATCATCCAAAAAGTCCCCAACTACGTCTCCGGCACCTACGGCGTCATCCGCCGCAAGGCCACCGGCGAGATCGTCAACAACGACGCCACCGCAAGGGTCACCCCGATTCCTCCTGACTGCGAGTTTGTCGGCGCACCCATGCCCTTCTTCATGCGCTTCTACGCCGGCTACGGGATGCACGAGGGATTCATCCCAGGATACGCCGCCTCCCATGGCTGCATCCGCATGCCCGCGCGCATGGTCCGCATCTTCTACAACTCCGCTCCACTCGGCACACCCGTCATCGTTGAATGAACACCATCACCAGTGATCCCTCGTCTGTTAGCCTGCCGGACCCGGCCGACACCTTCGATGTCAGCGTCGCGGACGCCCAGGCATTGTTAGCCTCGCCGCTCAAGCCGATCCTCATCGACTGCCGCGAGGAGGATGAGTTCGCCTACTGCCGGATTGCGGGGGCCGAATTCATGCCGCTTGCGGCAATGAACTCGCGGATCGCGGGGCTGCTAGGCTCGAAGGAAACCCCGGCGATCATCTATTGCCATCACGGGATGCGCTCGATGCGGGCGGTGACCTACTTGCGCAACCACGGGTACTCGCACGTTTTCTCGATGCGCGGCGGGATTGACGCGTGGTCGAGCGAGATCGACCCCGCGGTGCCTGTTTACTAACAGGCTCGATGCGCGTGGTGATCCAGCGCGTCGCCCGAGCGGCGGTGAGCATTGGCGGCGAGGTGCGCAGCGGGATTGGCCCGGGGCTGCTGGTGTTGCTGGGAGTCCAACAAGGGGACAGCGCCGCGGACCTCCACTGGCTGGTGGGAAAGGTGGCGCGGCTGCGGTTGTTTGCCGATGCACAGGGGAAAATGAACCAGGACCTCCGCCAAGCGCGGGCCGGAATGTTAGTCATCAGCCAGTTCACCCTGCACGCCTCGACCCGCAAGGGCAACCGGCCGTCATTCCTCGAGGCCGCCGCGCCCGCGGTTGCCAAGCCGCTCTATGATGAGTTCGTGGCGCTGTTGGAGGCTGAGCTTGGCCAGACGGTTGGGCGCGGGGTGTTTGGCGCCGACATGCAAGTCGAGCTGGTCAACGACGGGCCGGTGACCGTGATGCTTGACAGCCGCCTGCGCGAGTAGCCCGCTGGCCACGCTACTCCTTGAGGCGCACCGAGGTGCCGCAGAAAGTGCAGCGGAACCAGCGGAACACCAGCAGGTGGAGCGAGAGCGGCAGGATGTAGCCGAGCCCCTTGGCGTGGTGGGCCTTGTTGTTTTTGCGGCAGTTCTTCGGCACAAACAACCGCTGGCCGCAAACCCGGCAGCGCAACCCGGCGGCCAGGAAAAAATACAGCACCCCAACAACCGGAAGCGCTGCCGGGAAAACCAGAAACCAATCCTCAACCCAGCCAATCCCCCCGGCGGTTGCATCCGCGACCATTAGCAGGATGACCGCCGCGACGGCCAGCGGCACCAGCCCCATCGCCAGCAGCGTGACGAGCGCGCCGAGAAACAGCCGGAAGCGATGCGGGTGGAGCACTCCGCGGACAAACCGGCGCGACTGCGGATCAATCCCCTCGTTGGTCTCCTCGCGGGTCGTCTTGAGCAGGTTCGCTGGCGTGCGCCGCGCCTCAAGCTCCTCGCGCGCGAGCTGTTCGGGACTCTTCAGGTCGCTCACCGAGCGGACCTTCGCCGGATCAACCGGCGTCCGGCGCACTCCCGCGCTTGGCCCAACCACCCGGCGCGCCGGCGCCGCGCTCGCCGGCTCGCTCGCGGCCGCCAAGATCCCTAACGGCACCGCCGCGATCCCAATCCCCCGGTCGCGCAAGACCCGCCCGGAAAGTGGCATCGCCAGCGGCAACTCGCCAACCGGCAGAACCTCCGGCGCGACCGTCTGATCCATGCGCCGGGCGTCGGCAACCCAGCTGGCCACCGTCGCGAGGTCCGGCGGGTCGCCACCGAGCCCGAGCACCCCGTGGGCCTGGACAAGCTCGGCATGCGCACGCGGCGCACCCGCCTCAGCCAAGTGCGCAAGTTCGACATACCCCGCGGCGCTGAGCAACTCGGCGGCGGCATCTGAGATTCCCGGGAGGTCGCGGGTCTTGGGCATCAGGCAGGAGTGTGGGTGGCTAGGTTCAACGCCGGCGACGATGACATATCCCTCAGCCAAGCGCAGCCAACATTTCCGCAAGCTGCGCCTCCTTGCCACGCCATTCGTCCAGGCGGGCCCGCTCCTGGTCGACGACTTCCGGCTTGGCCCGCTCGACAAAACTCGGGTTGCCCAGCTTCGCCGCACACCGCTGAACTTCTCCGGCAACCTTCTCAAGCTCCTTGCCGAGCCGCACTCGCTCCGCGGCCACGTCGATGAGCCCCTCAAGCGGCAGATAGATCTCACCCCCCGGGGTCACCGCGGCTGGCGTCCCCTGCGGCGCGTCAAATCCGTCGTCCGCGCGGAGCTCCGCCGCGCCGGTTAGAAGCGCGAGCACGTCGCTCTCGGCCGCCAGCCACGCGGCCGCGCCCTTGACGATGAAGGTCACATCGCGGCGGGTAGCCACATTGTACTCGGCCTTGAGGTTGCGCAGCCGCCCGGCCGTCTCGTAGACCGCCGCCGCGGTCGCCTGCGCCACCCGGATCTCGCCGCCGGCCAGCCCGGCTAACAATGGCGCCGCCGGCAGCTGCTGCTCCATCAGAAACTCGCCGGCTCCAACATAGCCCATGCGCGCCGCCAGCTCCTCGGTGACGTGCGGCATGTACGGATGGAGCAGTTGCAGGTAGCGGCTCATCACCTGGTCGAACACCCCGAGTGTTAGACGCCCCGCGGCGCTGTCGCTCGCGCGCAGGTCGGCCTTGAGCGCTTCCAAAAACCGGTCGCAGAAGTCGTTCCAGAGGAACTCGTAGAGCCGCTGGGCGATTTCCCCGAAGCGATACTCGGCGTAACTTTGCTCCAGGTCGATGGCGAGCTCGTCGAGCTTGCCCATCACCTCGACATGATAGGGACGGAGCAGCGCGGCATCCGGTTGGGTGAGGATGGCGGTGTCGCCGGCCATCTGCCGCAGCCGGCAGGCGTTGTAGAGCTTGTTGGCGAAGTTGCGCCCCTCCTCGATCTGGACCTCGTCAAAGCGAACATCCGCGCCCACCGGGGCGATGCGCAACAACCCGAAGCGCAGCCCGTCGGCACCGTACTTCTCCATCAGGTCGAGCGGATCCGGCGAGTTGCCCAGCGACTTGCTCATCTTGCGCCCCTGCAGGTCGCGGATGATCGTCGTGAAGAACACGCTCTTGAACGGGACCGTCCCGGTGAAGCGCAGCCCGGCCATGATCATCCGCGCCACCCAGAAGAACAAAATGTCCGGCCCGGTCACCAGATCGTTGGTCGGATAGAATTTCCGCAGCGTCGCGCTTTCCTCGCCCTGCTCAGCCATCGTCGCGAATGGCCACAGCCACGACGAAAACCAGGTGTCCATCACATCCTCGTCGCGCACCCAGGCGGCCTCGTCGGCCGGCGGCGTGGTGCCAACATGGATGTCGCCCGCGGCAAGGTCGGCCTTGTCGAGACTCTCGGCCCCGCGCAGCGCGTCGGCCTTGTCGCGCCGGTACCAGACCGGAATCTGGTGCCCCCACCACAACTGCCGGCTGATGCACCAGTCCTGGATATTCTCCATCCAGTGGGCGTAGGTCTTTTTCCAGCGCGCCGGGCGGAACTCTATCTCACCGTTAGCCACCGCCGCGGCCGCCTCGGCGACGCACGGATACTTCAGGAACCACTGCATCGAGATCCGCGGCTCGACCGGAACGTCCGCCCGCTCCGAGAACCCGACGTTGTTCTCGTAGTCCTCCTCCTTAACTAACAATCCTAGCTCCGCCAGCTTCGCCGCCGCACGCTTGCGCGCGACAAACCGGTCGAGCCCGTCGAGGTCCGGGCACTCCGGGCAGTTCACCCGCCCGTCCGGGTGGAACACATCGACGACCTCAAGCCCGTGGCGCTGGCCGATCTCAAAGTCCGCCTTGTCATGCGCCGGAGTGACCTTGAGCACCCCGGTGCCAAACTCGATGTCGATGTGGTCGTCCCCAACAATCGGAATGTCCGCCGCAGGAAACGGCCGGCGCACCTTCCGGCCTATCAGGTGGGCGTAGCGCGGATCCTTCGGATTCACCGCCACGCCGGAGTCACCCATGATCGTCTCCGGGCGGGTCGTGGCTATCTCCAGGAACTCGCCCGGCGCGTCTGTTAGCTCCACCTTGAACGTGTAGAGCTTCGAGCGCTGCGGCTTCATGATGACCTCCTCGTCGGAGAGCGCAGTGAGCGACACCGGGCACCAGTTGACCATCCGCTTGCCGCGGTAGATGAGTCCCTCGTTGAAGAGCTCGACAAACACCTGCGAGACCCAGTGCGAGTAGCCCGGATCCATGGTGAAGCGCTCGCGGCTCCAGTCGCACGAGCAGCCGAGCCGTTGGAGTTGGCGGATGATGATTCCGCCGTGCTTCTCCTTCCAATCCCAGACGCGTTCGAGGAACGCCTCGCGGCCGACATCGCGGCGGGTCTTGCCCTCTTCATCGCGGAGCTTGCGCTCGACCTTCGTCTGGGTCGCGATGCCGGCGTGGTCGGTCCCCGGAAGCCACAAGACCTCGAACCCCTTCTGGCGCGCGCGGCGGGCCAGGATGTCCTGCAGCGCGTTGTTGAGCACGTGCCCGAGGTGGAGGATCCCGGTCACGTTGGGCGGCGGAATCACAATCGAGTACCCGGGCTTGGCGGCCGCCGGATCGGCCTCAAAGCACTTCCCGGCGAGCCACGCGGCATACCACTTTTCTTCGACCGCCTGCGGTTCGTATGCTTTTGGGAGTTCGGACATCGCCGCGGAGGGATGCCAGAGATGGGGGGCAGATTCCAAGCTCCAATCTCAGTTCCGCGCCGCTAACTCATCCCCGTCAGCCGCCCGAACGCCCCGGCACTCACCGGTCGCACCGCCCGCAGCCCCTCGCCGACCATCCCGCGCACCCGCACCAGGCACTCGTCGCGGTCCGCCTCACACCCAAACTCCATCCCCACCAGCGCTCGCCCGACACGCTCGCCAGAATACGCGTAGTTGAAATAACACAGGCTCGCAAGGTCCCTAACACCCTCCATGAACTGCAGGAACGCCCCCGGCCGCTCGGGAAACTCCAACTGCACAAACAACGGATGGCTGAACAACCCGGGCTCGAACGGAATGATCCGGTAACCGATGTCCTCCGCCGCGGAAACATCCTCCACCTCCACCCCGCGCCGCTCAAACAACTCGTCAAGCGCGGCAAAGTCCGCCGCACCGCCTAACAGCCCCAGCACCGGGTGTTGGACCGCCGAGTCGGTCCGCCCGTATTGGAGATCGTGGATACTCATCGCCGGCGGAACCTCACGGAGAATGTCGACAAGCGTGCCGCGACCCTCGGGAATCGGCACCCGGTAGTCACGCCGCTGCTGCGCGCCAATCCCCGCCCGCCGCGCGATGACCCCAAACTGCGCGAAGTCCATGTTGGCCCCGCACAGGATTGTTAGCACCCGCTCGCCCGCACCAATCAACCCGGCCTCCGAGTCCTGCAGAACCGCGGCAAGACCCATCGCGCCGGACGGCTCGGGGATCGTCCGACTCGCCTCCCAGAGCACCCGGATCGCCCCGCAGACCTCGTCGTTGCTCACGCAGCGGTATTCATCGACGAGCTCGCGGCACAGCTGATAGGTCGACTCGCCCACCCGGCGCACCGCGGTCCCGTCGCAGAAGACATCGACGTAGTCGAGCGTCACCGGGCCGCCGGCGCGCTGGGCGGCCTGCATCGATGCCTGCTCGCTGCCCTCGACGCCGATGACCTTGATGTTAGGCCAGAAGCGTTTCAGCCAGCAGGCGATGGCCGAGATCATCCCGCCGCCGCCAATCGGCACATAGACCCGGTCAAACGGACCCTTGCCGCTCATGACAACCTCGTCGGCCATCGTTCCCTGCCCGCCCATCACTAACAAGTCATCGTACGGATGAATGAAGACCGCGCCGGATTGTTCGGCGAAGCCGCGCGCCGCGGCCGCCGCCTCGTCATAGGTGTCGCCAACCAAGCGGATGTCGGCCGCCCCGGCACCGTGGCGGACCACCTCGCGCTGCTTCATCTCCGGCGTCGAGCGCGGCATGAAGATCACCGCGCCACACCCAAGGTGCCGCGCCGCCAGCGCCACCCCCTGCGCATGGTTCCCCGCAGAGGCCGCCACCACTCCCGCACCACGCTGCCTCGCGCTCAGCGCCGCCATCGCGTTGAACGCCCCGCGCCACTTGTACGCCTTGATCGGCCCGAGGTCCTCGCGCTTGACCCACATCTCAAACCCGCCCTTCACCGCGACCAGCCGCTCTAACGGAGTCACCGACCCCACCGCGTAGACCCGCTCGCGCGCCCGCAGGATCTCCTCAAACAATCGCTCCTCCAACTTCATCTTGCCCCCAACCTGAACGCTGCACGCCGCCCGATCGACGCAAAAAAAACCGGCGGCCCGCTAGGACCGCCGGTTGTTGGATAAATTGATCACACTCCGCCTAGCTACGGCGGCGGCGCAGCAGCACCAGCGCACCCACCGCCGCGAGCATCGCGCTCGACGGCTCGG
>JBILQE010000020.1:0-57965 GCA_044373465.1 Akkermansiaceae bacterium
GCGGCGACGGATCAGGTATTTCTCCGATGGTTTGGTCATCGGCACCAAGCAGTTCGTCAACGAGATATTCACCGTGGCACGCGACCGGTTCTCGGCCAAACGCAAGGACGGCGCCCGGCCGATCCGCCGCAGCAGCAGCGACTACCCGCCGCCCGAGGGCCTCTGGAGTATGCGCGACCTACGAACGAACCTGTAGAGGGTCGCGTTGCGCCTGAGCAATTTGTTCGGCCCTGCTCGCCCTCGCGTGAGGGATTTTGGCCGTGTAAGAACGGCGCGAGAAAGCGCGGGAGGCGGCGCGGCGTGAGGTCAGGCGGGAGCCAGCAGTCCTTGTCGCCCCAGCGCGTGGATCCGCAGCAAAGCAGCTTGAATCAGGCGCGCCTGCCCGCTTTGATCGGTTTGCTCTGCAGGCCCCAGGCCGCCTTCCACCGCTTTGCCACCCATCCAACACTGCTCACCTACTAGCTCCCCTACAGTTCGTCTGTCACCATGTCCTGCCCGAGCGGCCCGGGCAAACGTGCTTGCCGCCGGTTTTGCGCACCGAACACGGCGCCTGCGCCGGCACCCCCCAGGCGGAAACTTATTTTGCTTTGCCGCTTTTTGCTCCTCCGCAACGCCCTCCGCCTCTGAACCTTTTGGGTATTAAAGGTCTGGCCATTTATTGGGTATTAAAGGTCTGGCCATTTATCGCCGGGCCCTTTCATCGCCGGGCCCTTTCATCGCGGGGCCTTTCATCGCCGGGCCTCTTTCATCGACGAATCTGCCCGAGCGGCCCGGGCAAACGTGCTTGCCGCCGGTTTTGCGCACCGAACACGGCGCCTGCGCCGGCACCCCCCAGGCGGAAACTTATTTTGCTTTGCCGCTTTTTGCTCCTCCGCAACGTCCTCCGCTTCTGATGCTTTCGGGTACTAAAGGTCCGGCCATTTATCGCCGGGCCATTTATCGGCGTCTGTCGTCCTAGCTTCCTGGGCCTTTTTCGTTCCGGTGGAAAGGTTGCGGATGAGTGGTAGGTTCGGGGCATGAGACGGTTTTTGGCGCCGTGGACGGGGGACAAGCCGGTGTTTTATCACTGCGGGTCGCGGGTGGTGGACCGGCGACGGGTGTTCGGGGAGCTCGAGAAGGAGAAGTTCCACGAGTTGATGCGCCGGACAGAGCGCTTCACGGGGTGTCGGGCGGTGTCTTATTCTTTGTTGAGCAACCACTTTCACATGCTGCTTGAAGTCCCGCGAATGCCGCGGGGCGGGATCTCCGACGAGGAGTTGCTCAAGCGGCTGAGGGTGTTTTTCAGCCGGATGTTCGTCAAGAAGGTGGAGGCGGCGCTGGCGGAGGCCCGCATGCCGGAGGTGGTTGACTCCGAGGCGGCGGTGGCGAAGATCCACGACCGCTTCACCTACCGGATGCACAACCTTGGGGAGTTCATGAAGTGCCTGTTGCAGCGCTTTACCCAGTGGTTCAACCGGTCGCGGCGGCGGCGGCGCAGCGGGACGCTGTGGGAGCGGCGCTTCAGCAGTTCGCTCGTCGAGGACGGGACGGGGGCCAAGGCGGTGGCGGCGTATGGCGACCTCAACCCGGTGCGCGCGCAGATCGTCAAGGAGCCGGGCAACTACCGGTGGAGCAGCTACGGCGAGGCACTGGCCGGGGGCAAGGAGGCGCGCGCCGGGCTAGTGCGGGTGATGCTTTGCCATCAAGGGGTTGAAGCGGATGCGAAGCTCTGGAACCAAGGGGTGGCGGAGGCCTACCGGCGGTTGTTGCTCGAGGGGGTGGTGGAGAAATTTGTCGAGCTTCCCGGCGGCGGGCGCAAGCGGGTGCGCGCCGGGATGAGTGCGCAAGAGGTTGAGCGTGAGAAGGAGAAATGCGGGAGGATCGACCTTGGACGGATGTTGCATTGCCGGTTGCGGTATTTCACCGCCGGGGTGGTCATCGGCAGCCGGAAGTTTGTCGACGAGGTCTTCGCCCAGACGCGGGAGAGGTTCGGGGCCAGGCGCCGGACGGGGGCGCGCCGGATGCGCGGGGCAGCCTCCCCGGCGGCTGGAATTCTCTTCAGTCTGCGGGACTTGAGGAAGGATGTCTGAGTCGGAGGGGGGCGCTTGGGCGGCTGCGCAGCCTGGGGGCTTGGCCTGGGGCCGACGCTCCAACAGAGAGACGATCGGAGGTAGGAAAAGTAGAAGGCGGGACCCTTTATGTTCACCTGCTGTTCGCCGAGTCCGTCGATCTCGGTGAGGCGGCAGGTGGCATCAATCAAGGGTGTCTCAAACTCGCCGGCTAGAGTGATGTTGTGGAGTGGAGGGATGGGGAAGGCGGGTGGTGGGGATTGCCATGGGGTGGGGAGTTGGGGTAGGTTGCTGGCCAGATGAGGTTTGCGGTGCTGGGAAGTGGAAGCGGTGGGAATGCCGCGGTGGTAGAGACGCCCGGAGGGCGGCTGCTGGTGGATGCGGGGCTGAGTGCCAAGCAGCTGTGCGCACGTCTGGGGGTCTTGGGGATTGCGCCTGAGAGCATCGACGCGATTTTGCTCACCCATGAGCACGGGGATCATATCCGCGGGCTGGATGTGTTTTTGCGCAAGTACCCGGTCCCGGTGTACACGACGCCGCACACCCGCGAGGCGCTGCTCCGGCACGTCCGCGGCGAGGTCGCGTGGCGGTTGTTTGAATCAGGTCAGGACTTTGGGTTGGCGGGGTGCCAAGTTCGGGCGTTTTCGATTCCGCATGACGCGGTCGACCCGGTGGGATTTGTGATTCGCACCGAGGCGGTGGCGCTGGGGGTGCTGAGTGACATCGGGCACGTTTCGAGCGTGGTGCGCGAGAACCTGC
The DNA here is from genome assembly GCA_044373465.1 of Akkermansiaceae bacterium. Lineage (GTDB taxonomy): Bacteria > Verrucomicrobiota > Verrucomicrobiia > Verrucomicrobiales > Akkermansiaceae > JBILQA01. Next base: position 2,808 of record JBILQE010000020.1, read on the forward strand.
GGGGTCTGGACGGATTGTTCGTCGAGGCGAATTACGACGACGGGATGCTCGAGGCGGACTCAAAGCGTCCGTGGGCGACGAAGCAGCGGATCAGTTCCCGCCATGGGCATCTGTCGAATTTGCAGGTGGCCGAGCTGCTCAGTGCGATTGCGCATGACCGGCTGCGGCGGGTGATGCTTGGGCATCTGAGCCAGGACTGCAATTGTCCGGTGCTGGCGCGGGCGAGCATTCTGGCGCATTTGGCGGCGGCAGGGCATGGGCCGATGGAGATCGAATGTGCGCCGCCGGACGCACCGACGGCGTGGATGGCGCTCTCGCCGCCGCGCTGGATTTCGGCGGACGGCGAGGCAATTCAAGGCCAGTTGTTTTAGCTGAGTCAGCCGTTGATGATTTCGCCGCCGTTCGGGTGGAGGACCTGTCCGGTCATGTACGAGGCGGCGGCGGAGGCGAGGAACACGAAGGATTCTGCGACTTCCCATGGTTCGCCCGGGCGGGCCATCGGGGTGCTGGTTCCGAAGCTGGCAACCTTGTCTGGTGGGAAAGTGGCCGGGATGAGCGGGGTCCAGATGGGCCCCGGAGCCACGCCGTTGACGCGAATCCCCTTGCTGGCGAGTTGGCCTGAGAGCGAGCGGGTGAATGCGACAATGGCGCCCTTGGTGGCCGAGTAGTCGAGGAGCTCGGGGCTGCCGCGGTAGGCGGTGACGGAGGTGGTGTTGACGATGGCGGCGTGAGCGGAGGCCTGGAGGTGGGGGAGAGCCTCGGCGGTGAGGAAGAACATTGCGAAGATGTTGGTCCTGAATGTTCGTTCGAGCTGGGCGGGGGTGATTTGGGTGATGCAGTCGCGTGGGTGTTGCTCGGCGGCATTGTTGACGAGGATGTCGAGGTGTCCGAACTCGGCGAGGGTGATCTTCACGACATCGGCGCAAACCTGCGGGTCGCCGACATCGCCGGCGACGAGAAGGCAGCGGCGTCCAAGGGACTCGACTTCCTGTGCGGTCTGCTTGGCGTCCTCATGTTCCTCGAGATAGACGATGACCAGGTCCGCGCCCTCGCGAGCGAAGGCAAGTGCCACAGCGCGGCCGATTCCTGAGTCACCCCCGGTGATGATGGCCACGCGGCCTTTGAGGCGGTCGGCGCCTTTGATTTCCGGGTTAACCGCCTGCGGTCGCGGGCGCATTGGTGTTTCGCGGCCCGGCTGGATTTCCTGGTGTTGCGGCGGAAGGTTGGGGTGTGCGTTTTCCGGTTGCGTGCTTTGGTTGCCCATACGATTGCGCGGTGAAGTGCGGCCACGAAATTGGCATCGCAGCCAACGTGCCACGGGCGCAGGGTGGCGGATCTACCACGTACTTACTGGAATGGGGCAAGAGGGGGTGGCGGAATGGCCAGCCAGGCAGCTGCATCCTGCATTTTTCCCGGGTCTGGATTGCACGTCACCCGGTGGGCGGCCCCGAGGGAGGGCGGCTATTTTTCCGGATCGGCCAGAAGGTAGGCTGCGGGATCCTTGGTGACGACGAGGGTTCCGCTCATGAGGTTCCAGTGGCCGGGGAATGAGCAGATGAACTCGTAGGTGCCTTCGGCCTCCGGGGCGGTGATCCGGAGCGTCTCGGAGGCGCCGGGGGCGAGCAGCTTGGTGGCGGCGAGGACGCGCGGGTCGTTGTCCGGGACGTAGGCGCGGCCGAGGTGGTCGAGCTTGTCGGGTGGGAATGTTTGGACAGTTTCGGCGACGGCCTTGCTGGTCCCCGGGGTGAGGACGAGCAGGTTGTGGGGCATGGCGTCGGGGTTGTCGAAGACGATTTCAAACGGCTTGCCGGCTGCCACCACCACGCGGGTGCGGTCGAAGCGCAGTTGCTCGCGCACTGCGGTGATGCGGAAAACCGGGATGGTGAGCGAGCTGAGTGACTTGCGCGCCGCGGCGGCCTGTTCGGCGGGGAGCAGCGCCACGAGCTCCTCAGCAAGTTGCAGAGTCTCGAGGAATTCGGGTGAGGTCCGGGCTGCGGTTGGAACATTTGCCGCCCAGGTGGTGATGCCGGCGATGGCGGCTCCTGCCTTCGGCTTGGCCCACGCCTCGCGCGGCATTTGGCGGATCGCGCGGGCGGAGGCGGCCACCAGGTCCTGCTTGGCGAGCATGTCGGCGAGCGAGAGGAAAAGTTTCTCCGGGTCAGCCTTGGTGGCCAGCAAGGCGTTGACGACCTGGCGGCGCAGGGTGTCGCGCGAGTTTCCTTCCATGGTGATGGTCACCGCGGTGGCCGCGGCGGGGATGGAGGATTGTTTGAAAACCTCGCTGCCGGTGGAATCCAGCACGGAAAGCTCGAAGCCGTCCATCCGCTCCACATAGCGGCCATTCTCGTCGGTCCGGTTCCAGACCGAGACCGAGTCGAGCGGGAGGTCGGCTCCAAGGTCGACTTCCCACCACGGGTTTTGCTCGTTCTCGTTGGTGTGGGTGATCGTCGCGGAGCTGAACGAGCCGTCGGTTTTCCCGTCGATCGCGCGGCTCGCGGCGCCATCATAGGCGGTGCTCGACTGGCGCGCCTTGCCGGACCGCGAGACCTCCTTCCCCTCGCTAACAACCTGGACCTCCGCCAGGCTGAGGGTGCCCTTGCGCGGCAGGCTGATGCGCACCACCCGGCCGCTCACCCCGCGGCCTTGCTGGAGTTGGCCGCTGAGCGCCTCCGGAAGCGTGGCTAACAGCGGGTGGATCTTGCCGAACGCCGCGCTGCGCTGGCTTGGATCGGATAAAAGTTGGATGGCGCCGAGCCAATCGCTGAGGGCGCCTGGCGACTTCAGCGCCTCCGCCCAGGATGGATCGAGCGACCCGTCAGTTAGGATGACGGTCGCCGTGAGCCGCTGGCGGATTGCGGTGGGTGTTTCGGGGGAAATCAGCCCCTGGAGCAGCGCGCGCTCGCTTTTGAGGTCGGCCGCGGGCTCCAACAGGAGCATGTCGGCGATGACGCGCGCAAGCTGGCTGTTGTCGCTGGCGATCGGTTTAAGGATGCCGACAAGTGCGCTAACCCGTGAAACGTTGCCGAGCTTGGCCAACTCGGCAAGCGCCGCGCTGCGGGCCTCCGGGGCGGCGTCCTCGCGGGTGAGGATGGCGGTGTAGACCGTCACGCTAGGCGGAAGCTTGCCGAGGTCCGCGGTGCCGACCTTGTCGAGCAGGAAGCTCACCCCGGCTGGGTTGTTAGCCGCAAGCGGCTTGCCATCGCGGATCGCCTGCTTCCACACGCCTTCGAGTTCGCGCAGCGTTTCGCCCAAACAATAGTCGAGGTAGTAGTCGCGCGGGTGCTGGAGGGCCGCGAGTGCCGCGTCGGCGGCTTCCCACTGCGGAAAGAAGCTCGCCACCCTGACCGCCTCGAGGCGCACCCGGGGTGACGCGTCGCCGGCCGCGGCCTTGACCAGTGCAAGCGCGTTAGGGACGCGCTCGTTCCAATAACCGATCACCCTAACACCCTGGGCGCGGGCGCGCGGGTCCGGCGACTTGAGCACCCGGGCGAGGAGGTCGAGATCGACCTGGTTGTGCCACTGGTGGACCCAGAGCGCCTCAAGAACGTGGTGTTCGTAGTCTGGGGCCTTCGGGTCGAGCGACTTGACCCACGCCTTGGCGGCCGCGGCGACCTCGGCGGCGGGGAATTTCCCGAGCTCGATCTTCGCCCGCATGCGGACGTCGTTCTCCGGCTCCTTGAGCAGCTCGAGAAGTTTGGGGATGGGTTCGCCGAAGACCTTCTTGGGCACGAGGAGCGGACGGCCCTGATAGGTGATGCGATAGATGCGGCCATGTTGGTGGTCCCTGTTAGGATCGCGGAGGTGGTGTTGGAGGTGGCCGATGAGCATCTGCGACCAGTCCATGAAGTAGAGCGAGCCGTCGGGGGCCACGGTGATCCCCGACGGGCGGAAGTTGGGGTTTTTCTCCAGGTCGGCGGCGACGAGGTTCTCCATGGTTTCGCCTTTGATGGCCGAGCCCTCGTCGCTGAGCTTGGCGCGGAAAATCCCCTGGAGGCTGATCACGTTGGCGTTGAGGAAGCTCCCCTGCCAGTCGTCGGGGAAATGGCGGCTTGAAAGGATCGCGGTGCCGGCGCACGGGCGCGACGGCCGGTCCCAGAAGGTCTTCATGTGCGGGTGGCCGCCGGAGCTCAGGTGGCCGCTGAAGGCGGGTCCGAAGTAGTTGTCGTTGCCGGTCGCGTCGGTGATCAGGTCATTGCCCCAGCGGTCAAACACCCGGCCATGCGGGTTGGCGAAGCCATAGGGGACGTGGCGGGTGAACTTGCCGGTGTTAGGCTCGTAGCGATAGATCGCCCCGTCGCGGTTGCGGATCGGTCCGTAGGGGGTTTCCACGTTGGTGCGGTGGAACACGCCGTCGCTCAGATAGACCGCGCCGCCCGGCTCAAGGCACATCGAGTTGGTCTCGTGATGGGAGTCGGCGGCGTCGAGCCCATGGAGCATCCGCTCGACGCTGTCGGCCTTGCCGTCGCCGTCGGTGTCGCGCACCCAGAGGAGGTCGGGCGATTGCATCAGCAGCACCCCGTCCTTGTAAAACTGGAAGCCGGTCGGGCAGTTGAGCCCGTCCATGAAGGTGGTCACCTTCGCCGCCTTGCCGGTGGCCGGGTCGAGGTCGATGACTAACAGCTTGTCGAACACCTTGGTCGTCGGGGTGGTTCCCGGATAGTTTGGCCACGCGGCGATCCACAAGCGCCCGCGGGTGTCGAAGGCCATCTGCACCGGGTTGACCAGTTCCGGGAAAGTCTCCTCGGAGGCAACCAGCTCGACTTTGATGCCCTCAGCGAGCTTGAGGCCGGCGATGGCGCCCTCGCCGGTCTGGTAGGGGACGGCCGCGGGCCTGTTAGGCGGGGTCAGGTTCACCGGCGGGAGGTTGTCGTCTTTCACGGCGAGATCGCGGCCCTTGGCGAGGGCCCAGATGCGCAGGTCGCGGTTGGCGGTTAGGACATCGCGTTGGGCCATCTCCTGGCCAAGGATGACGGCGTTGGTGACGCCCTCGTAGGGGATGCGCGAGCGCTCGCCGTAGATGTTGAACTGGTCGACGCTGCGGTAGCGGTGGTGCCATTGGGTGTTCTTGGCCAGCACGGCTTGGCGGACTTTGGCCAGCTTTGGGTCGCCAGCGGCTAACGGATCCCGGGCAAACAGGGCCTTGAACTGGACCGCCGCGAGCTGCCGGTCGCCGTCCTCGGTGAGGTGGATGCCATTGATCGTGAGCGGCTTTTTGCTTGCCGCATAGAGCGCTTGGGAGGGTGTGAACAGGTCGACAAACGCCACGCCGCGGCGCGCGGCGAGTTCCTGCATGGCCTTGGCGTAGAGGGCCAGGTTGGCGTTGTTGGCCGCGCCGTCGGGAAAGTTGCCGCTCTTGAGGTCCTCGTGGGCGATGGGTGAGAGGAGCACCACCCGCGGCGCGGACTTGCCGTTGTATTTCGCCGCCGCCTGCTTGGCCAGGTAGTCATCCAACTGTTGGGTGAACTCCGGCAAGCCACCGGGGCCCTTGAACGCCTCGTTGAACCCCCAGTAGGCGAGGATGACGTCGGCGCCAAAGTCGGTGCCGGCGATATAGACCGCGCCGCTGGTGCCGGGGGTTTCACCCTTGCGCATCGAGAGGAAGTATTCGGTTGTCGGAACATCGTCCGAGCGCGGGTGGAGGTTGATCTCGTCGGCGGCGAAGCCGAGGTTTCGGATGGTTAGATCCAGCTCCGGATGGGCGGCATGGATCATGGCCTCAAGCCAGCCATGGTGTTGCTGGCGGTCGGCGAGGCCCGAGCCGACAATCGCGACGTGGTCGCCCTTGGCGAGGCTCAGCAGCGGTTCGGCGCCGGCCGCGGCGCAGGCGCCGCCAAGCAGGGTCATGGCCAGGGCGGCGAGGAGTTTGGTTGGAATCATAATGAGGTGGGGTCGCTACGTTGAGGATCGGCGCAATCTAACCACCTGTGAGCTGATTCCAGGGGCAAACAGCTTGGCTACTCGAGACGCACCATCAGGTCGCCGGTGTCGACCTGGTCGCCCTTGGCGACTGATAGCGACTTGACGAGGCCATCGCTGGTGGCGCTGACGGTGGTGAGCATCTTCATGGCCTCGAGGGTGATGAGCTTGTCGCCGGCTTTGACCTCCTGGCCCGGGGAGACGACCACGTCGGTGACCATTCCGGGCATGGGAGCGCAGATTTGGAGCGGGTCGGCGGGATCGCCTTTCGGGCGGGCGCTGCTAACAATCTTGAGGGAGCGGTCGACGACGAGGGCTTCGCGGGGCATGCCGTTGAGTTCGTAGAAGAGCGTCCGGCGGCCCTCGCTGTCGGCCTCGCCGATGGAGATGAGTTTGATGAAGAGGGTCTTGCCGGTGGCGATCTCGACGCTGATCTCCTCGCCGATCTGGAGGCCGTAGAAGAACGCGGTGGTCGTCAGCGGAGTGAGGTCGAAGTATTTCGCCCGCGAGGCGAGGAATTCCTCGAAGACCTCGGGGTACATCAGGTGCGAGTAGAGGTCGTCGTCACTAACAGGCTGTTTGAGTTTTCCGGTTAGCATGGCGCGGACCGCCTCGAGGTCGACCGGTTCGGCCAGTTCGCCGGGTCGGCGGGTGGTTGCCGGTTTGCCGGCGAGGATGACGCGCTGGACCTCGGCGGGCCAGCCGCCGTCGGGTTGGCCAAGGCCGCCGGCGAGCATGTCGATGACGCTCTCTGGCCAGTCGAGCGAGCCGGGTTTGAGTTTCGGGACATCGGCGGCTTTGATCCCGCGGGTGATGAGGAACATCGCCATGTCGCCGACCACTTTCGAGGATGGGGTGACCTTGACGATGTCGCCGAAGAGCTGGTTGACCTCCGCGTAGGTGCGCGCGATCTCGCGCCAGCGGTGGCCGAGGCCCATCGCGTTGGCCTGCTCCTTGAGGTTGGTGAACTGGCCGCCGGGCATCTCGTGGTCGTAGACCTCCGCGGTGCCGGAGCGCGGCGCGGAGTCGAACGGCTGATAGAACGCCATCACCTCCTCCCAGTAGTCGGAAAACTCGTTCAACGTGTTAGCATCCAGGCCCGGATCGCGCGGGTGGTCTTCCAACGCCGCGCAAACGGAATTCATGTTTGGCTGGGACGTCGATCCCGACATCGAGGCGATCGCGAGGTCGACGATGTCGACGCCGGCGTCGCAGGCGGCAAGCACGCTGGCCGCGGCGATGCCGGACGTGTCGTGGGTGTGGAAGTGGATCGGGATGCCGATCTCCTGCTTGAGGGTGGTGATCAGGCGGGTGGCTGCGGCGGGCCGGCACAGCCCGGCCATGTCCTTGATGCACAGGATGTGGGTGCCCATCGCTTCGAGCTCCTTGGCCTTCCGCACATAATACTCGAGCGAGAACTTGTCGCGTTTCGGGTCGGTGATGTTGCCCGTGTAACAGATTGCCGCCTCGCAGACTGCCGCGCCGTGGTCGCGGACCGCCTCGATGGCCACGCGCATGTTGGGCAGGTAGTTGAGCGAGTCGAAGATCCGGAAGATATCCATCCCGCTGTTAGCGGCGTGGTTCACAAAACCGGCGACCACGTTGTCCGGGTAGTTCGAGTAGCCGACCGCGTTGGACCCGCGGAAGAGCATCTGGAAGCAGATGTTGGGCACGAGTTCGCGCAGCCGCCGGAGGCGCTCCCACGGGTCCTCCTTGAGGAAGCGCATGGCGGTGTCGAAGGTGGCGCCGCCCCACATTTCCAGGGAGAAGAGCTGCGGGGTGCGGGTGCCGATGGCCTCGGCCACGGCGAACATGTCCGCACCGCGCATCCGGGTGGCGATGAGCGACTGGTGGGCGTCGCGCAGGGTTGTGTCGGTGATGAGCAAGCGCTTCTGCGCGCCGATCCACTTGACGAACTCTTCCGGGCCCTTCTCCAACAGGATCTGCCGGGTCGAGGGGCCGGCAGGCTTGTTAGGTCCGGTTAGCGGCGGGACGCGGCGCGCGGCGGGGATGATGCCCTTGGGCTTCCATCCCTTGGCGGTGGGGTTGCCGTTGATGGTGACGTCGGAGAGGAAGTTGAGCAGCTTGGTGGCGCGGTCGCGCCGCGGCTTGAACTGGAGGAGTTCGGGTTTTTTGTCGATGAGGGTGGTGTGGGCCAGGCCGGCGCGGAAGGTGTCGTCGAGGATGAGGTTCTCGAGGAACGGGATGTTGGTCTTCACGCCGCGGATGCGGAATTCGCGCAGGGCGCGGTCCATCCGCTGGCAGGCGATCTCAAAGCTGCGGCCCATGGCGGTGACCTTGACCAACATCGAGTCGTAGAACGGGGTGATCACCGAGCCGGCGTCGCCGGAGCCGGCGTCGAGGCGGATGCCGAAGCCGGCGGCTGAGCGGTAGTTGAGGATCCGGCCGTAGTCCGGAGTGAAGTTTTTCTCCGGGTCCTCGGTGGTGATCCGGCACTGGATCGCATAGCCGTGGCACGGCATGTTGGTTTGTTGGGGGATGGCGAGCTCCTCGCCGAAGAGCGCGTGGCCCTGGGCGACGAGGATCTGGGAGCGCACGAGGTCGATGCCGGTGACGCACTCGGTGACGGTGTGCTCGACCTGGATGCGCGGGTTCATCTCGATGAAGAACCAGTCGTTGCGGTCCATGTCGTAGAGGAACTCGACGGTGCCGGCGTTGTCGTAGCCGATGCCCTTGGCGAGCTTCACGGCCGCGTCGCAAAGTTCCTGGCGAACCGTCGGGTCGAGGTTCACCGATGGGGCGATCTCTACCACCTTCTGATAGCGCCGCTGCACCGAGCAATCCCGCTCGTGGAGGTGGACGACATTGCCGTGCTGGTCGCCGAGGATCTGGACTTCGATGTGCTTGGCCCGGGCAATGTAGCGCTCAAGAAACACCGCCGGGTTGCCAAACGCGCGCTCAGCCTCGCTGCGCGCCTCCTCTAACAACGCTTGGAGCTGGGTTGGCTTCTCGACGACGCGCATCCCGCGTCCGCCGCCGCCGAAGGCCGCTTTGATGATGAGCGGAAAGCCGATCTGGTGGGCGACTCTGAGGGCCTCGTCGGGGTCGTCGATGGGATCCTCGGTGCCGGGCAGGGTGGGGACGTTGTACTGGGCGGCGAGGGCGCGGGCGGCGGTCTTGTCGCCCATGTTTTCCAACAATGTTGGGGATGGGCCGACAAAGGTGATGTTAGCCTCGGCGCAGGCGCGGGCGAAGGCGGCGTTTTCGCTGAGGAACCCGTATCCCGGGTGGATCAGGGTGACGCCCTTGGCCACGGCGATGGCGACGATCCCGTCGATATCCAGATAGGCGCCGACCGGCCCCTTGTCTTGGTTGAGCGGGTAGGCCTCATCGGCCTTGAAGCGATGGCGCGAGAACCGGTCCTCCTCGGCGTAGATCGCCACCGTGCGCAGGCCGAGCTCGTTGGCGGCGCGGAAGATGCGGATGGCGATCTCGCCGCGGTTGACGGCCATGAGCTTCGGCGCGCTGGAGTGGGAAGGCATGCGGGCATTTAGGAAGCCGATGCGCCGGCTGTCCAAGGGAAAGATGTTGGAGTGGGCTGATAGCTCTTGCAGCGGCCGGTGACGGGGCCAAGGCTAACAGTGTGATGGATCCACCCGCGGCGCCCGAGACCCGAGATCCGCTGCGCAGCGAGGAGGCGGAGGAACTGGTGGACGAGCTGGCGTTTGCCGAGCGGACGGAGTCGGAGATCCGCGGGGCGTTAGGCCGGGCTGAGCTCGGCGATGCGCTTGGCGAGGAGAAGTTCACCGAGGTGATGACGCGTGCGCGGGCAGCGCGGGAACGGGTGCCGCGGCCGCTCGGGAAGGTTTTGCCGCGGGTGGGCTCGCTCAATCTCTTTGCCGACATCAACGGTGGGCGACTCGTTGCCCGCGCCGACTCGACCAGCACTGGACGCTCCGCTAACGCTTGGGGAATCATCCAACTACGTTTACGCCCGCGCCACCGATCGGAGTGGTGGCGGTGTTGTTAGGTACTGCGGTGTTTTCGGTCACCGCCGGGAGCAAGGTGGAAATGCCTCACCCGCGGGGGTACGGACCGCAGGGTTGGGCGCTGTTGGCCATTGTCCTTGGCCTCGTGTTGCTCATCAAGCCTGGCTGGCGTGACGAGAAATTCTAGAGGGTCAGTTGGGCGCCGAGTTCGACGACCCGGCCGGGCGGGAGATGGAAGTAGGCGGTGGCGGGGGAGGCGTTGCGCGCCATGGCGGCGAAGAGCGCGAGGCGGATGCGGTCGAGCATGCCGGCGTTTTTCGGCATGCCGTAGTTTTCGCGGCCAAGGAAGTAGGTTCCCTTTCCCGGGGAGAAGGAGATTTCCTCCGGGAGGCGGGCTTTCAGGGCAGCCGGGACATTGGGCGTGTCGGCAAAGCCAAAACTCAAGGTGACGCGGTGGAGTCCTTCGCCAAGGGGCAGGTGAACGAGTGCCTCGTGGCGGTTGGCGTGCGGCTGGTCGAGGGTCTCGATGTGCAGCAGGAGGACCCGCTCGTGGAGGACCTGGTTGTGTTTGAGGTTGTGGAGCAGGGAGTTGGGGACCGAGGTGCTGCGCCCGCTCATGTAGATGGCGGTGCCCGAGACGCGGTGGATGTTGCCCTTGCTGAGGTCGGCGATGAGGTCTTCAACCGGGAGCGAGTTTTGCATCATCCGCGCGAGCAGTCGGCGGCGTCCCCAGAGCCAGGTAAGCATCAGGGAGACGAGGATGGCAGCCACGGTGATCGGCAGCCAGCCACCGTGGATGATCTTGGCGGCGTTGGCGGTGAGGAAGGCGCCGTCAATGACCAGGAACCCGACGGTGGCAGCCGTGGCCCATGCCCGCGACCATCCCCAGGCGGCCCGGGCGGCGAAGAAGAACAGCAGCGAGGTGATCGTCATCGTCAGGGCGATGGCGATCCCATAGGCGCCTGCCAGCCCGGAGGATGAGCCGAACGAGAAGACCAGCAGGATGCAGGAAATCGCCAGCAGCCAGTTGACCAGCGGCACGTAGACCTGGCCGATGGATTCCGCGGAGGTATGGAGGATGCGCATCCGCGGGATGCAGCCAAGTTGGACGGCCTGGGTGGTCAGCGAGAACGCCCCGGAAATCAGCGCCTGACTGGCAATGATGGCCGCCGCGGTAGCCAGCACCGTCAGCGGGAAGCGCAGGACCTCCGGGGCCATCAGGAAAAACGGGCTGCGGATGGCCTCGGGATCGGTCACGAGCAGCGCCGCCTGCCCAAGGTAGTTGAGGACCAGTCCCGGGAATACCACCGCAAACCACCCGAGGCGGATCGGGCGCAGGCCGAAGTGGCCGAGGTCGGCATACAGCGCCTCGCCGCCGGTGACGGCCAGGAACACCGCCGCAAGCAGCGGAAACGCATGCCCCCATTCGCGGACCATGAAGAGCAAGCCCGCGCTTGGGCTCATCGCCCAAAGCACCTGCGGGTGGGCCAGAATCATCCGGATCCCGAGCACTGCGAGGACCCCGAACCACAGCAACACCACCGGCCCGAACAAACGCCCGACCAGGTGCGTGCCGTGGCGCTGGATGGAGAACAGCGCCAACAGGATCCCGATGGTCACCGGCACCGTCCAGTTGGCCACCGCCGGAGCGCTCACCGCGAGCCCTTCCACGGCGCTGAGCACCGAGATGGCCGGGGTGAGCATGCCATCGGCGTAGATGAGCGCCGCGCCACCCAGCCCGAGGAGCAGGATCATCTGCGACTGCCGCGCGGTGGCGTTCTTTGCCGCCGAGCGGATCAGGGTTGAAAGTGCCAAAATCCCGCCCTCGCCGCGGTTGTCGAGCCTCAGGATCACAAACAGGTACTTGAGCGAGACGACCAGGATCAGCGACCAGACGATCAACGACGCCGCTCCCACCAGGTTCTCGGTGCCCAGTGGCGCGCCATGCGGCCCGGCGAAGCATTCCCGGAACGCATACAGCGGGCTGGTGCCAATGTCCCCGAAAACAATCCCGAGGGCCGCCAGCGTGGTCGCCGCGAGGCCCGCCTTGCGCGTTCCAGTTTGATCAATGGCTGAGCTCATCGTCGAGGCGACCGGTCCTCGCGCCCCAACAATCAGACCCTCCCCCGCCTTGCCAGCACCAATTTCCCCGCCGAGCCCCGGCGGGCTGCGGGCGGCTCCGCTGGCAAAGCCGCCCACACGTCCGTCCGCTATTGTCCTTGGGTGCCGTCGGTTCCGCCGCTGCCGGTTCCGCCGCCGGTTCCGCCGCCGGTTCCGCCGCCGGTTCCGCCGCCGGTTCCGCCGCCGGTTCCGCCGCTGCCGGTTCCGCCGCTGCCGGTTCCGCCGCTGCCGGTTCCGCCGCCGCCGGTTCCGCCGCCGCCGGTTCCGCTGGTTCCGGTTCCGCTGGTTCCGGTTCCGCTGGTTCCGGTTCCGCTGGTTCCGGTTCCGCTGGTTCCGGTTCCGCTGGTTCCGGTTCCGCTGGTTCCGGTTCCGCTGGTTCCGCTGGTTCCGGTTCCGCTGGTTCCGGTTCCGCTGGTTCCGGTTCCGGTGTCGCTGCTTGTGCCGCCGCGCGACTCGCTGCCACTTTCATCGCTTCCGCGTTTCTTGCCTGCATCGCAGGAGGGAAGCCCCGCAAGCATGCCAGCGGCTGCCAAAATGCCCAACATTGGTTTGAGTTTGATCATCATTGCCGTGCTCCTAGCAACCGACATTCCACCGCGGATGTCCGCGTGGATCCCCGCCGCTGCTAGGTCGGCCTAGCAGGGGGCGCCGCCGCCACCTATCAATCCGCAATCCTGCGCGCGCGCGGGCGGTGCAAAATGCGCCCCCCGTTTCGGGGCGGCGGGCGGTTAGTTAGATGCGGGCCAGCACCCGTTCGAAAACCTCCAGGGTGTCGTCAAGATCCGCCTCGGTGTGGGCGAGGGACAGGAAGCCGGTTTCATACGGACTCGGGGCGAGGTAGACGCCGAGTTCGAGGCAGCCCCAGAAGAATTTTTTGAACATCTCGAGGTCCTGCTGCATGACGTCGCTGACATTGCGGATCTCCCTGGAGGTGAAGTAGAGGCAGAACATCGACCCGGTCCGGTGGAAGCGGTAGGCGAGCCCCTTGGCGGCCAGCAGCGCGCGCAGCCCGGCCTCGAAGTGGGCGCCGAGCGCCTCGAGCCGGGCAAACCCGGAGCGCGCCTCGAGTTCGCGCAGCTGGCAGAGGCCGGCTGCCATCGCCAATGGGTTGCCGCTGAGGGTGCCCGCCTGATAGACCGGCCCAACAGGGGCGAGAAAGTCCATCACCTCGGCACGCCCGCCGAACGCGCCCACCGGCAGGCCGCCGCCGATGACCTTGCCGAAGCAGCTCAGGTCGGGTGTTAGATTCTCGATCCCCTGGACGCCGGCCTTGCCGAGGCGGAAGCCGGTCATGACCTCGTCGAAGATGAGCAGCGCGCCATGGCTGCGGGTCAGGGTGACGAGCAGGTCGAGGAACCCCGGTTGCGGGAAAACCAGGCCCGCGTTGGCCGGGTAGGATTCCACGATGATCGCCGCGATCTGGTCGCCGACGGCCGCGAACACCCGCTCGAGCGCCTCCGGGTCGTTGTAGGCCACCACGATCGTCTGCTCGGCGAACGCCTTGGGGACCCCCGCGGAATCCGGCTCGCCATGGGTCAGCGCCCCGGAGCCGGCCGCGACCAACAACGAGTCGCTGTGCCCGTGGTAACAGCCGTCAAACTTAACAATCTTGTCGCGCCCGGTGAACCCGCGCGCCAGCCGGATGGCCGACATCGTCGCCTCGGTCCCCGAGTTGCACATTCTAACTTTTTCGACCGACGGCACCCAGGCGACGATCTTGCGGGCCATCTCGACCTCGAACGGGTTCGGGATCCCGAACGAAATCCCCGATTTGGCAACCTCGTGGATCGTCTGGATGAGGCAGTTGGGAGCGTGGCCGAGGATGTTGGGTCCCCACGACCCGATGTAGTCGATGTAGGTTTTCCCGTCGACGTCCTCGATCCGGCAGCCTTTGGCCTTGCGCACGAAAAATGGCTCGCCCCCAACATTGCGGAACGCCCGCACCGGCGAGTTGACCCCTCCGGGGATGAGTTCCTGGGCGACTTTGAAGAGTTTGCTGGAGAGCTGGCCTGGCATGCACACAGGCTGAAATCCACCGCCGCAAATGCCAAACGCCAAATGAATTCAACTCTGGATAAATCCCCCCGGTTCGGTTAGATCGGGCGCGGCCGGGGATTTTTCCGGCTTTCGCTTTGCCTCGACCACCCCTATAGATATCGGTATGAAGAGCGGAATTGTTGTCTTTCTGGCGGCCCTGCTGATGCTTCCCGCGGTTGCGAAGAACGAGCGCAAGTCATTGCTGGACAGCGATCCGGACGTCATCTACCGGGAGGATTTCGCGACGCAGCGGATTGACCTGCTGGTGGTCAAGCCGGTGGCGGTGTTTGCCACCAAGGAGGGCGGGCGCCAGCTGGGGACCATCCCCGAGGGGCGCAAGGTCGAGTTTTTGGGGATGACCGATCGCGCCTATCGGGTGCGTGGCGAGGGGGTCCACGCCGGGGTCGCCGGTTGGGTCTCGCCGCAATCGCTGGCCTCCAAGGATCCGGATTTCATCGAGAACCTCAAGAAGGTCTTCGAGCGCCAGATGAAAGTCCGCGAGCTCATCGCCGCCGAGGAGATCGCCATCGGCATGTCGCTTGAGGAAGTCGCCCAGGTGCTCGGCAAGCCGACCAAGACGACCGTGCGCCAGACCGCCAACGGCGAGGCCGGGACTTGGGAGTACATCACCTACGAGACCATCACCCAGTACCGCACGATCCAGGATCCGGTCAGCGGCCAGCTCTACCGCCAGGCGGTCGGCACCATCCGCGAGGAGAAGGGCAAGACGGTTGTCGAGTTCGCCAACGATGCCGTGGTTGCCATCGAGGAGAGCGAGTCCGCCCGCCGCAAGGCCAGCGCCTCGATCATCCCCCCGGTCATCCTCCGCTGGTAGCTGCTAGAATGGTTAGGCGCTGCTGGGCGCCGGCTTTGTTAGGCCAAGCTTGGCAGTTAGCGCTTCCTAACGGAGCACCCCGCGCTGGCTGCTGCGGATGAATTCGATAAGCCGGGCGACGTTCGGGTCCTGGCCGGCGGGGAGTTCCTCAAGCTCGCTGAGGGCCTCGTCGAGGGTGGTTGTCTTGCGCATGAACAACGCCTTGTAGGCGCTGCGCAGCGCCCTGAGCTGCTCCTCGGTGAACCCGCGGCGTTTGAGTCCGACGAGGTTGAGCCCGCGCGTCGAGGCCGGGTTGCCCTCGGCGATGGTGAACGGTGCGACGTCCTGGGTGATCCGCGAGCAGCCACTAACCATCGCGTGGGCGCCGATCCGGCAGAACTGGTGGGCAGCGGTTAGCCCGGAAATGATCACATGGTCCTCCACCAGGCAGTGGCCGGCCAGCGTGGCATTGTTGGAGAAAATCGTGTGGCTGCCGACCTGGCAGTCGTGGGCGATGTGGACGTAGGCGAGGAACAGGTTGTTGGAGCCGATCCGGGTTGGCAGCTCGGCGAAGGTCCCGCGGTTGATCGTGCAGGACTCGCGGAAGACGTTGTGGTTGCCGATCTCGAGGTAGGTCGGCTCGCCTTTGTACTTGAGGTCCTGGGCCTTGCCGCCGATGGCCGCAAACGGGAAAAACTCGTTGTTGATCCCGATGGTCGCCGTCCCCTGGATGACCACGTGGGAATGCAGGACGCAGCCGGCGCCAAGGGTGACATGGTCACCAACGATGCAGTAGGGGCCGACCCGGACGCTGGGGTCTAGCTGGGCCTTGGGTGAGATGATGGCGGTCGGGTGGATCATGGGCGCGCACCCTTTGAACCACGGAAGCCTAACCGCGGCACGCAAAAACTCCACCCGCCCCATCTGCCCACCCGCCCAACCCGCGCCGGTGTCCGGGTGTCTGGAGGGCCGTTGGATCCCCCTGAGGGTCAGGGATTCCTACGATAAAAGGTCTGGCCAATAGTTTTGGGCCAATAGTTTTGGCCGGCTGTGGCGCAGCCGCTTTGGAGTGCGGTGGCAAGCGCAGCGCGACACCGCTTTGGCTCAATCACGCGCTCGCGCAGACCCTTCACCGCCTTGCCGGGGGAACCGACCAGCGGCCATGCACCTTCAACGCATCCCCGGCAAGCGGCGCGGTGACTTCGCTAGTGAAGGGTTGAGCCAAAGCGGTGTGGCGGGGAGTACCGCTTCCCACCGCACTCCAAACTATTTGGCGGGGAGCGGGACGTGCCGTTGGATGATGGGTTCGATGGCCTCGGCCCAGAGGCGGTAGCCGTCGGGGCTGAGGTGGAGCATGTCGGGCATGCTGGCGGGCGGGAGCGAGCCGTCGCTGGCGAGGAAGGTGGGGGCGAGGTCGAGAAAGGTGACCGAGGAGCCGTCGGCGAGGGGTTTGACGAGGTCGTTGATTTCGCGGTTGCGGAGCCGTTGGGGGTCGTCGGCGGAGGCGCCGCGCGGGAAGATGGCGAGGAGGAGGATTTTCATGTTGGGTCGGCGGTCGCGGAGGAGTTCGACGATCTGGCGGATGCCGTCGGCGGTTTCCGCGGCTGGGCGGAGTGATTGGCCGGTATTGTTGGTGCCGACCATGAGCACGGCGAGTTTCGGATCCAGGGTGGGCGGGAGTCCGTCGTTGAGGAGTCGCCAGAGGACGTGCTCGGTGCGGTCGCCGCTGAAGCCGAGGTTGAGGGCGTTGCGCGGAGCGAAGAACTTGTCCCAGACCGGCTTGCCCTCGTCTTCCCACCCCTGGGTGATCGAGTCGCCGATGAAAATGATCTCGGCGCCCTGCTTCGCGGCGGCGGACTTCTGCGCGTGGCGGGCTTTCCACCAGCCCTCGGCGAGGCGCTCGGCGGGGACGGTCGAGTCGCTGACCCGGAAGTCGCGGCGCAGCTGGGCGTAGCGATCATGGAGTTGGGCAGCGACCTCGGCATACTCGGGGGCGGCGTGGACCGAGCGCATCTCGCCGGGGTCCTTCTGCAGGTCAAACAGGTTCCACTCGTCGGTGTCGGGGAAGCGGATGAGCTTGTAGCGGTCGGTGCGCACCCCGTCGTGGCGGGCGACCCGGTGCATCGGTTCGCCGGAGTAGAAATAGTAGATGGAATCGCGCCAGTCCTTGGGGGTTTCGCCCGACTTGAGGATCGGCACGAGGCTGCGGCCCTGGATCTCCTTGGGGATGGGCGCGCCGGCGATCTCCAGGAAGGTCGGGGCGTAGTCGATGTTCTGGACCATCGCCGCCGGCTCGCTGGCGGGTTTGACCACCCCGGGCCAGCGGATGATGAAGGGCATCTTCAGCGACTCCTCAAACATCCAGCGCTTGTCATACCAGCCGTGCTCGCCGAGGTAAAAGCCCTGGTCGGACCCGTAGATGACAATCGTGTTGCGCGCCAGGCCCGAGGAGTCGA
This sequence comes from Akkermansiaceae bacterium, assembly GCA_044373465.1. GTDB lineage: Bacteria > Verrucomicrobiota > Verrucomicrobiia > Verrucomicrobiales > Akkermansiaceae > JBILQA01. Next base: position 20,102 of record JBILQE010000020.1, read on the forward strand.
GGTAGTCCAACATCCTTCCAACATTCTCATCGAGCGCGCGAACGCAGGCGAGGTAGTTCTTCATGTAGCGTTGGTACTTCCAGCGGGTGACGTCCGCGTCGCTGAGCGTGCCGGCGCGGAGTTGTTCAAGGAACGCGTTGTTCTCCGGCTCGTAGTGGTTGTCCCAGGCCGAGCGGTCGGCGGGGGACATGCGGTTGTACTCGGCGTTGCCCATGCCGCTGGCAAAGTGCTTGGTGAACTGGTTGTCGCCGCGGAAGAGCATGTCGTGGCTCCAGGTGAAGTCCTTGGCGATGCTCATCTCCTGGCCGGCCAGCGCGGTTGCGCGGTTGGCGTAGTTGTCAAACAGGGTGTTAGGTTCGGGGATCGTCTTGCCCTCGAACATCCCTAGGAGCCTCACCGGCGGGGTCCAGTTGCGGTGTGGCGCCTTGTGCTGGGCCATGAGGACGAATGGCTTGTTAGGGTCGCGGCGGTGTTGGAGCCAGTCGATGGCGTGGTCGGTGACGAGGTCGGTGACGTATCCGTCGCAGCGTTTTTTCGACCCGTCCATCTGGAGGAAGTCCGGGTTGTAGTAGTTTCCCTGGCCTGGGAGGACTTCCCAGTGGTCGAAGCCGGTGGGGTTGCTGACGAGGTGCCACTTGCCGATGATGGCGGTCTGGTAGCCGGCCTTCTGCATGAGTTTCGGGAAGGTCGTCTGGCTGGAGTCGAACTCGGAGGTTTGGTTGTCAAGGTAGCCGTTGATGTGGCTGTGTTTGCCGGTGAGGATGGCGGCCCGGGACGGCCCGCAGATCGAGTTTGAGCAAAACGAGTTGCGGAACAACGCGCCGTCCCTGGCGAGGCGGTCGATGTTGGCGGTCGGGGCGATCTCCTTGAGCCGTCCGCCGTAGGCCGAGATGGATTCCAGCGCGTGGTCGTCGGAGAAGATGAACACGATGTTGGGCCGGGTGTCGGCGCCGCGGGTAAGCGAGGTGGCGGCCAACAGGACGGCGAGGAGCGGGAAGAGCGTGCGCATGGGCAAAGTGGTTAGGTTGGGAACCAAGTTGCCTAGCGTGCATGGGCGGCGGGTTCCAGACGGAAACCGTGGGGACCGGCGGGGGAGGTGGCGGGGTTGTTTCTGGTTGCGGAGCGGGTGGCGGATGGCTCAGGTTGCCGGGCATGGAGCACCACGTGTATTTCTGGCTCAAGGAGGAGCGGCAGAACCCGGGGGACCGGGAGAAGTTTGAAGCCGGCTTGGCGGGATTGTTTGGGATTTCCGGGGTGGCGGGCGGCCGCTGGTCGGTGCCGGCGGCGACCGAGAAGCGCGCGGTCACCGATAACAGTTGGGACTACGCGCTTTCGATGCAGTTTGCCAGCCAGGCCGAGCACGACGCCTACCAGGTGGATCCTGACCACGACGTGTTCGTGGCGGCGTTCAAAGGCTGGTGGGAGAAAGTGTTGGTGATGGACCTGGCCTGAAACCTTGTTAGCCCCGGACGCGATGGACATCTCCGACTTCAGGAAGGAATACCAGCAAGGCGGGCTGCGCCGGGCGGAGATGCTGGGCGAGCCGGTGGCGCAGTTTGGCAAGTGGTTCGCGCAGGCGTGCGCCGCCGGGGTGCACGAGCCCAACGCGATGAGTCTGGCGACGGTGGCGCCGACCGGGCAGCCGTCGCAGCGGACGGTGTTGCTGAAGTATTTTGACGCGAGCGGGTTTGTGTTTTTCACCAACTACGAGAGCCGCAAGGCGCGCGAGATCGCGGTCAACCCGCGGGTATGCCTGTTGTTTCCGTGGCTAACACTCGAGCGGCAGGTCATCGTCCAGGGGCGGGCGGAGAAGATCAGCGCGCTGGAGTCGCTGAAGTACTTCGCCAGCCGTCCGCGCGACAGCCAGCTGGGCGCATGGGTTTCCCAACAGAGCGCGGTGATCGGGTCGCGGCAGCTGTTGGAGATGAAGCTTGCCGAGATCAAGCGCAAGTTCAGCGCCGGGGAGGTGCCGCTGCCGTCGTTCTGGGGCGGGTTCCGGGTGGTCCCGGAGGCGGTCGAGTTCTGGCAGGGCGGCGAGGGTCGGCTCCACGACCGGCTGCTCTACGAGCGCCGCGGCGACGGGTGGGAGATCGCGCGGCTGGCGCCGTGAGCGGGGGCGGCGGCGGGTCGGTTAGCTATCAGCCTCGGCCTTTTTGGCGGCTTTCTTGGCGGGCACCTTGCGTTCCTCGAACTCGAAGCCGACTTTTCCGGATTCCGGGTCGAAGGTGAGGAAGGCGGCGAACTTGCGCTTGGTCCGCTTGGAGACGAATCCCTGGAGGAGGTCGGTCTTGCCGGTGGCGACGAGCTTGAGGACCTGGTCCTCGGGGATGTCGCGGGCGAGGATGACCCGGCCGATGCGGATCCCGTTAGGGTCCTTCTTGGTCGTTAGGCCTGGGACGAAATAGGCCTTGTCGGTCGCGTAGACCTTGAGGTCGGTGCCGTCGGGGCGGGTGACGGTGGCGATGAGCTGGTCGTCGGTGAGTTCCGCGGCGCTTTCCGGCTCGTCCTGGTCAAAGACGAAGGAGATTTTGAATTTCTCGTCGATGGCGAGGGCAGCGTCGAAGGGCTTGTTGAACTTCGAGCGGAAGCCATCCAAGGGTCCAACAAACTTCTTGGTGAACAGCGCGCGGGCCTCGTCCTCGGTGAGCAGGCGCCCGGCGATGTACTTCTTGGTCTTGAACCCGCAGTCCGGCTCGGTGCACTCGTAGGTCGCGTCGGTTTGTTTGAGGGTGGGCGCGGCGCACTTCGGGCAGGGCGCCTTGATGTCGGGGAAATCCTTGTTTTTCAGCGACTGGGCATGCCCCTTGGCCTTTGCGACGATGTCCTTGGTCAGGTCGATGATCTCGCGCATGAAGTCTGGGCGGCGCAGCTTGCCCTGCTCCATTTGGCGCAGCTTGTATTCCCAGTCGCCGGTCATCGACGGGGAGGCGAGCGCCTCGATGCCGATCTCGCTGACGATTTCTATCAATCGCATTCCGTTGGTGGTGACCAACAGGTCGCGGCCGTCGCGGGCGATGTATTTTTGGTTGATGAGTCCTTCGATGGTGGCGGCCCGGGTCGCCGGGGTGCCGAGGCCACGTTCGGCCATGGCCTCGCGGAGGTCCTCGTCGACGACGAGCTTGCCGGCGCCTTCCATGGCGGAGAGCAGGGTGGCCTCGTTGAAGCGGGCGGGCGGCTTGGTGACATCGTGCTTGAGTTCGACGCGCAGGGTTGTGGCGGTCTCGCCCTGTTGGACGGCGCAGAGTTCCTCCTTGGTCGAGACGCCCGGTTGGCGGCCGTAGATGGCGAGCCAGCCGGCCTTGGTGAGGATTTTCCCGTCGGTGCGGAACGTGTCGGTGACGCCGGGATGTTGGATGCGGGTGAGGCGTTTGGTGACCTCGAACTCGGCGGCGGGGAAGAACACGGCGAGGAAGCGCTTGGCGACGAGGTCAAACAGCTTCTGTTCGTCATCGCTGAGCTTGGCGAAGTGGCCGGTCGGGATGATCGCAAAGTGGTCGGAGATCTTGGCGTTGTCGAAGACCCGCTTGGTCGGGACCACCCGGCCATTGTCCAGCGCGTCCTTGGCGAACTTCGCCAAGGGCGGGTAGTCGCCGGCGATCGAGCCGATGGTCGTCTTCACGTCGCCGATGTAGTCTTCGGGAAGGTACTTCGAATCGGTTCGCGGATAGGTCAGCATCTTGTGCTTCTCGTAGAGCGCCTGGGCGATTTGGAGGGTCCGCCGGGCCGAGTAGCCGAAGCGCCCGGAGGCGTCGCGCTGCAGGGATGTTAGGTCGTAGAGTTGGGGAGGTGCCTGGGTCTGCGGCTTGGTTTCCTCGGTGACGGTGGCCGGCTGGTTCTCGCAGCGTGCCTTGATGGCTTCGGCGTCGGCGGGGTTCCAGAGGCGTTCGGGGCGGCCGTGCGGCTGGTCGGGGGATTTTTTGAACTCCTCGTCGATCCAGCGTCCCTGGTATTCGCCGGCGGCGACCTGGAAGTCGGCGAGGACCTCGGTGTACGGGCTTGAGACGAACTCGCGGATTTCGCGTTCGCGCTTGGCGAGGATCGCCAGGGTGGGGGTTTGGACGCGGCCGGCGGCGGTGATGTTGAACCCGCCGTGGCGCGAGCGGAAGCAGGTCAGCGCACGGGTCGAGTTGAGCCCGACGAGCCAGTCGGACTCCGAGCGGCACTTGGCCGCGTCAGTTAGGTCCTGCATTTCCGCGCCGGAGCGGAGGCGGTTCCATGCGTCGATGATCGCCTGGTTGGTCATCGACTGCATCCAGAGGCGCTTGACCGGCTTGGTGATGCCGCCGATTTCGAGGATATAGTGGAAGATCAGCTCGCCCTCGCGGCCGGCGTCGCAGGCGTTGACGATGGTGTCGACGTCCTTGCGCTTGGCGAGCTTGAGGATCTGTTTGAGGCGCGCCTCGGAGTTTTCTATCGGTTGGAGCTCGAACTGGTCGGGGACGGCGGGGAGGACGTCGAAGTTCCACGGGAGCTTCTTGCCGTTAGGGCCGGTGGGCATCTTGAGCTCGACGAGGTGGCCGACGGCGGAGGTGATGAGTGCCTTGTCGTTTTCGAAGTAGATGTCGCGGCCGGCGCCCTGTTTGTCGAATTTCCCGAGGTCGGTGCGGGCGAGAGCCTTTGCGAGGTCGGTGGCCACGCTGGGTTTCTCAGCGATGATGAGGATCTTGCCCATGGTTCGAGAAGTCGTTGGAATGCGGGCCGGCCGGTTGGCGGGCCGAGCGAGCACTAGAGGGGTGGAGCCGCATTTGGCAAGGTGTGATTTTTCCGGTGGGCGGAAATCGGCCGCGGCCCGAGCCGCAAACCGGCCGCCGCCGAAGGCGGGCTGCTGCGGGGGGAGGGGCTAACAATCGCGGCAGTAGCGGAAGCCTGGGAGTTGGCGGACGATGCCGAGCATTTCGAGTTTTAGCAAGGTGGTGGCGACGGTGGCGGGGGGCAGGCCGGTGGAATCGACGAGCGAGTCGACCTGGGCGGCCTCGGAGCCGAGGGCGGCGAAGACGATGGCCTCGACCCCGGCGAGCTGGGGGGAAGGCTTGGACGGTGGGGCGGCGGTGCCGGTGAGGGAGAGCGTCTGGAAGTCCTCGAGGATGTCTTCCCCGGCGCTGACCAGAGTTGCGCCTTGGCGGATGAGTTGGTGGCATCCGGCGGAGTTTGGGGAGGTGATCGGTCCGGGGACGGCGTAGATCTGGCGGCCGTAGTCGCCGGCGAGGTTGGCGGTGATGAGCGCGCCGGAGCGCGCGGCGCATTCGACGACGAGGACCCCGCGTCCCCAGCCGGCGACGATCCGGTTGCGCATCGGGAATGTTTGCTTGTCCGGCGGGGTGTGGATCGGGAACTCGGAAACCACCGCGCCGTGGCCGCTGGCGATTTTTTCCGCAAGCGCGAGGTTCTCGGGCGGATAGAGCTGGCCAAGGCCCGAGCCTAACACCGCCACGGTCCGCCCGTTGGCGGCCAGCGCCCCCTCGTGGGCGGCGGTGTCGATCCCGCGGGCGAGGCCCGACAGGACGGTTAGGCCGGCGTGGGCCAGCTGGAAGGCGAATTTCTTCGCCGCTTGGAGGCCATAGTGGGTGGTCTTGCGCGAGCCGACGACGCCGATCGCATGCCGGTCGCCCTCGCTGAGCGCGCCCCAGACGTAGAGGACCACCGGCGCGTCGTAGATCGCCCGCAGCGGCGCCGGGTAGTCGGCCGAGGTTTCCGTCAAGATTGTTAGGCCGCGGGATTGCGCCTCGGCGAGCTCGGCGGCCGGGTCGGTGTGGTCCTGCCAGGCGTGGAGGATCGCGGCGGTGTCGGCGCCGATGCCCGAAACAGTTAGCAGGTCGGCCGGGCGCGCGGCGAGCACCGCGGCCGGACCGCCGAAGCGCTCGAGCAGGCGCCGGATCCGGACCGGGCCGATCCGCGGCAGCGCGTTGAGCGCCAGATATCCTTCGGTTTCCGTCATCGCTCGAGTTGTTCGGGGAATGGGCAGCCGGCGCAGTTGCTCGCGTCGCGCAAACAAAAGTCTTGGTAGATCTGGAGGAGCGCCTGGTGCTGATAGAGTTTTCCAACAAACGCGCGGCGGTGCGGGTGGTGGGCGAAGAGCCGGATGGAGGCGCGTTTGACCGGATCGGAGGCGGGTGGTGCGGGGAGTTGGGCGTAGTGGTCCCAGGAGAACGCGGGATCGTCCTCGAGGGCGAGTGGGATGAGGTGGCTGGCGAGGAAATCGCGGGCGCGCTCGGTGCCGAGGAGGGCGAGGTTTTTGTTGGCGGGTTGGGAGTTGAGCGAGTAGCGGCGTGACCAGAACGGGTGTTGGAGGGTGGTGAGGAATTCCTCGACGGCGGTGGGGGAGAACGGCCGGGCGAGGGCGAGGCGGCGGAATTTTGGCCAATCGGCAAGGATGGTGGCGAGGGCGGCGAGGCGCCGGTGCGGGTGGTTGGTCGGGCGCACCGCGGTGCTTTGCCAGTAGATGGGCCGCTGGGTTTCGAATTCGCCGCGGAGGCGCCACCAGCGTTCCCAGAGGGTGCGGAGGTAGGCGTGGGCGTCCTCCGGCGCGCGGGTGTGGAGTTCCGGGTGGAGGAACCCGGCGACCCCGAAGAGGACCGGCTCGATGCCGTCGCCGCAGCCGCGCAGCTTCTGGAGCGGCAGGCGCTGGGCCAGCAGGGTCATGGCCAGCTTGTTAGGCCGGTAGCCGAGGGTTTCGGCCATGGCGTGGTAGAGTGCGGTGTCCGAGCCGTGGGCCTCGGCGACGCGGCGGAAGCGGCGTGCGCGGCGAGCGGCGCGGTGGCGAGCGGCCTGTTGGAGGAGCGCGAGGATGGTCTCGTCCGGGGTGTTTTGGAGCGGGAGGTGGCAGCGGCCGGGATGGGCGATGGCGACCGGGTGGCGTGGGAGGTCGAGTGCCTCCTCGAGGCGGGCGGCGGGGATGACGACCTGCGGGACCTCGCGGTTCTCGGAGGTGCGGGTGAAGGTCCGCCCGGTGGCGGAGGGGAGGAAGAAGACATGCAGGACGACGTCGTTGAAGTGGGAGTTTTCGGCATGGCCGTGGTTGTCCCAGTCGCTGGCGCGCAGGTCGAGTTCGAGCGGTCCGGTGGCTTGGCGACCGGCGATGGTGAGCGAGGCGAGCAGGAAGTCCGGGCCTGCGCCGCGGTTCCACTCGCCGAACTGAATAATGGTGACCGGGTCGCCGGCGGTGGTGGTGAATTCGCGGCCGAACGCGCCGGAGAACCAGAGCGCCTGGAGGGTGATTTCGTCGGGGAGCGACTCCGGCGGGGATTCCGCGGTGGCAAGCGGCTCGCCGGCGCCCAGCAATTGAGCGTAATCCATGGGGGGGAGGGGGGTGGAATGAGTCGGCTAGTTGGGCCCCGGGGGTTTGTTTGGTTTCGGCGGGGGTTCGAGGATGCGCAGCAAGGCATTGGCGGCTTCGCGCTCCGGCTCGGTGAGGAACTTGGTGGTGATTTCGCGCAGCCGGGTGACGGCGGCGGCCTTGCGGCCGGCGGCGCGGTCGATGTCGGCGAGGTGGAGTTCCTGGCGGATCTGGTCGGCGGGCTGGGTGAACGAGATGCGTGCGGAGTTGAACAACGTGATCGCCTCGCCTGAGAGTCCGCGGTTGAGCATCAGCAGCCCAAGGCTTTCATAAAGGGTTCCGCTGTTGCCCAGCAGCGCCGCTTCGCGGAGGTGGGCGGTGAGTTCGGCCGGATCGTCCTTCCAGCGCCGCTGGGCGACGCTCAGGGCGCGGAACTCGCGGTCGCCCGGGAGAACCTCGCCGTCCATGGAATCGAGGTGGCGGAATGGCCGGTAGAGCGGGTCGCCGAGGACGATGCTTTGCCACGAGACGACCGGCACGGCCATGTAGGCGGCCTCGACGAGCGAGAAGCCGGCCAGGAGCCGGTCGTGGAAGATGTTGAGGTTGTGGCTGGGGCCGAGGTAGGGTTCATACACGTTGCCGACGGTGGCGGCGGCGCCGCGGGCGAGCAGGGCGGCGCTCCAGTTGGCGTCCGGGTTGCGCAGCTGGACGGCGCTGAACGAGTGGATGTGGGCGGCCACCGCGCCCTGCTTGAACATGAAGCGGGGATTGAGCAGTGGCCCGTCGCGGTTGGCCGAATACCAGCCGAAGTAAAGCGCGGCCTGGGTCATCGGGTAATTTGCCGGGAGGGTTTGGTCGTTGCGGTCGATGATGGTGGGGATGCCGGATTTGCCGTTGGCTTTGATGATGTCGGCAAGCCACTTGTCGCCCTCGGGGATTTTGTTGGCGATGTCGACGTAGGCGCGCCCCCAGAGTCCGGCGGTCTCGGTGGCGACGGCGTCGTTGATCATCCGCAGGCAGACGGCCGGGGTGTGGGCGTCGATGCGCCCGACGAGCAGGAGAAACGGCAGGTTGGCCGCAGCGATCGGCGAGGTGCTCTGGAAATATTGGTTGCGGAGCGGCCCGTCCAAGCCAAGTCCCTCGATGCCGAGGATCGTGAGTTCGGAGTCGACGGCGGCCTCGTTGTGGTTGGCAAGTTGCCCTTGGGCGCCGGCGGCGGGTGGCGGCGGGGTGGCGGGTGGCTGGTGGGCGATCTTGAGCGGCACGCCGCGGATGGTGACCAACACGCGGATCCGGGATTTGACCGTCATCACCCGGCCGGACGCGTCCTTGGCGCGCTGCCACCACTGGCGCTGGTCGAATGCGGCCACCAGCGGAGCCTTGATGGCCGTGTCGAACTGCTTGCGGGTGATTTCCGGGGTGAGCGGCATGGCCAAGCCGATCAGGTTGGCCTCCGGGATCGCCCGGGCGGCCAGATAGGCGCGGGCGATTTTCGCGGAATCCGGGTCGCTGGTATTATAAAGCACCGCGACGCTCGCAGGGTCGATCGGCGGCGGTGCCCCAGCCGCCCGCGAAACCGCGATGACCAAGGTGAGCAGCAGCAGGTACAGCGGTCTCATAAGGCGGCGGCCGGTGGATCACAGGCAAAGATCGGAAGCTCAAGGCAGAGCCCGTCATAGGCGGCACGCACATGGTCGGGCAGTTGCGCGTCGAGCGTGCGCGCGTCCATCTCGTGGCTCAAGTGGGTCAGCCAGACGTCGCCGGCACGGCTCGTCGCGGCGAAGGCGAGCGCCTCGGCAAGCGACATGTGGGTGACATGTCCGGCAGGCCGCAACGCATCGAGGATGAGGATGTCGACGCCGGCGATGAGTTCCGCGGTCGCGGGCGGAAACGCCTTCACATCCGGAACATAGGCAAGCGTGGGAGCGCCCGGATAGGCAAACAAGAAGCCGATCGTCTCGGTGGCGCCATGCTCCACCGGCAGTGGCGTGATCCGCAACTTCCCGTAAGCAAACGCCCCGTGGATCTCGCGCGGGTCCGGCCGGACATAGCCGCGATGGACCTGCGCCGGCGCGAACGCCCAGCCGAACATGTGCCGCAGGCTTGCCAGGCACGCCGGAGTGGCATGCAGCGGCAGCGGCTCGTCGCGGTGCCAGCAGAACGCGCGCAGCTCGTCAAAGCCGGCGATGTGGTCAAGGTGCGCATGGGTGTAGAGCACCGCGTCGACGACCCTGAGGTTTTCGCGCAGCGCCTGTTCGCGGAGGTCCGGCCCGGTGTCGACCAGCAGCGACACCTCCGGGGTGCGCACATGCAGCGACGCGCGGGTGCGGCGATTGCGCGGATCGTCCGACTGGCAGACCCCGCAGTCACACCCGATGACCGGAACCCCGACGGAGGTTGCGGTTCCAAGAAAGGTGAAGTGCAGCGCGGCCATGGCAAAGTCTGCGCAAGGCTGGCACATTCCAGCCGCCACGGCAAAAGGGGAAATTTCCCGCCCCGCCAGCCGCGCCGACCATGCACTTCGCTCCCGGCGGGGGCGCAAAATGCCCCGGGCCGGCTGCCAGGGTGCCGGCTCGGGCTACTGAGCATCAGCAGCCACCCGGGCTGGCACGGGCTGCGCTGGTTGTTTGCTGGCCCACCCGTGGACCAGTCACCAGCGAGTCCTTCCGGAAAGGTGCCGTTGACCTCGAACCCCCCACCCACCATGTCAACACCCCCCCCACCTCACGGTCCACGCGCATCGGGACACGCCAGGTCACCGATCGAGAAGCTTCCGCCCACCCGCGGGCGAGCTGCCTACCCGCGCCAGCCGGGCCGCCGCTCGCTTGCGGAGGTTTCCAAGCATACCCCGATCATCGCCGTCTGCCACCTGAGCTGGGACTGGGTCTGGCAGCGGCCGCAGCAGTTCCTCTCACGGCTGGCGGCGACCCACCCGCTGCTGTTTGTCGAGACCCATTGCACCGAAACCCCGCACGCGTTTGTCACCCTGCGCGGCACTTCCTGCCCGGCAGACATCACCATCCTCGAAATGCACCTCCCGGCTGTCCGCTGGCATGACGGCCACTTCATCGACCTCGAACGCCGCAGGCTCCTCAGGCAGGTGCTTGCCCGCGACCTTGCCGGGAAGTTCGCCGAGGCAATCCTCTGGATGAATGACCCGATGGCGGTCCTCAGCTTCGCCGGCCAGCTTGGCGAGACGATGCTCGTCTACGACTGCATGGACGAACTGACCCAGTTCATCGGCGCCCCGCCGATGCTCGTCGAGCGCGAGCGCAAGCTCACCGAGATGGCCGACCTGATCTTCTGCGGGGGCCGCAAGATGCGTGACAAGCGGCTCTCCATCAACAGCAACACCCACTTCTACGGGACCGGCGTCGACTGTCTCCACTTCGGCGCCGCGATGCAGCCCGACCTCGCGGTCCACCCGGACATCGCCAGCCTGCAGGGCCCGGTCCTCGGGTACTTCGGGGTGATCGACGAGCGGATCGACTACGAGTTGCTCGCGCGGCTCGCCGATGCGGACCCCGGCTGGAGCATCGCGATGGTTGGCCCCTTCGCCAAGGTCGACCCGCACACCCTTCCGCAGCGCCCCAACCTCCACTGGCTCGGCGGCCGGCCCTACGCCGACCTGCCCGCGCTGACCAAGGGGATGGACGTCTGCCTGATGCCCTTCGCGCTGAGTCCCGCCACCGAGTTCATCAACCCGACCAAGGCGCTTGAATACATGGCCGCGGGCAAGCCGGTGGTGGCCACCGCGCTTGACGAGGTGAAATCCAACTTCGCCAGCGCGTCGCGGATCGCCGCCGACCACGGCGAGTTCATCAACCACTGCCGCAAGCAGGCGGCCACCCCGTCGGCAACCATGGTCCGCCGCGGCCTGAAGCTCGCCGCGGAAAACACCTGGGAGGCCATCGTCACAAAAATGGACCGCCACATCCTCGACGTTTTCGCCGCCCAGCAGACACCAAACGCCCGCCAAGCAACCCGCCGCAGCCATGTTTGACTACCTTATCGTCGGCGCCGGCTTCGCCGGCAGCGTGCTTGCCGAGCGGCTTGCCCGCGGGGCCAATAAGCGTGTCCTCATCGTCGACCGGCGCGCGCATATCGGCGGCAACGCCTATGACCACCACGACGCCCACGGGATCCTCGTCCACAAGTACGGACCGCACATCTTCCACACCAACTCCGCGGAGATCTTCGACTACCTGTCGCGCTTCACCGGCTGGCGCCAATACCAGCACTGGGTGAAGGCGTCGGTCGACGGCCGGCTCGTCTCGATCCCGATCAACCTGGACACCATCAACGACCTTTACGGGCTCGCGCTGAGCGCCGAGGGGATGCGCGGGTTCCTTGCCGAGCTCGTCGAGGACCGCCACCCGGTGGTCACCTCCGAGGACGTGGTCGTCAATGGCATGGGCAGGGAACTCTACGAGAAGTTTTTCCGCGGATACACCCGGAAGCAGTGGGGGCTTGACCCGTCCGAACTCGACGCCCAGGTCACCGCGCGCGTCCCGGTGCGCTTCAACCGCGATCAACGCTACTTCACCGACACGTTCCAAGCCATGCCCGAGCGCGGCTTCACCCACATGTTCGAGAACATGCTCGACCACCCGAACATCAAGATCCTCCTGAATGCCGACTACCGCGAGGTGCGCGACGAGGTGAAGTTCAAAAAGCTCATCTTCACCGGTCCGGTTGACGAATACTTCGACCACCGGTTCGGGATGCTCCCGTACCGGTCGCTGCAGTTCAAGCACGAGACCCACCACCGGGCGGTCTTCCAGGCGGCCCCGGTGGTCAACTACCCGAATGACTACGCCTACACCCGGATCACCGAGTTCAAGTACCTCACCGGCCAGGAGCACCCGCTGACGAGCATCGTCTACGAGTTCCCGCAGGCTGACGGGGATCCATACTATCCGATTCCGCGCCCGGCCAATGCGGCGCTCTACAGGAAGTACCATGAGTTGGCCGCGGCCACCGCGGATGTCCACTTCGTCGGCCGGCTGGCCACCTACAAATACTACAACATGGACCAGGTTGTCGCCCAGGCGCTCACGCTGTTTTCGCGGATCTCCGGCGTGAAGCGCAACGAGGCGATGGCCCTGTCCTGATCATCCCTCAAAGCGCATGTTCAACGATCACGCCATTCCCCGGCCGGAATACCCGCGGCCAGACCACCAGCGCGGCCGGGTCGAGGGGATCGACTGGCTCAACCTCAACGGCCCGTGGCAGTTCCGCTTCGACCCTAACCGCGAGGGGATCGGCCAGAAGTGGTATGCGCCGGAGCTCCCCGAGTGGACCGGGCAGATCATCGTGCCATTTTGCTGGGAGTCGCTCGCGGCATGGGGTGAGGGTGACGCGGCGGGGAACGAGAACTACTATTCGTCGCGGGCGTACATCAACCCGGTCGAGGTGACCCGCGAGAACCACCGGAGCGCGAACCGATACGAGGTCGGCTGGTATCGGCGGGTCATCGAGATTCCCACCGGCGGGGCATGGCAAGACAAGCGGGTGATCCTGACGATCGGCGCGGCGGACTTCTTCACCGATTGTTGGTGCAATGGCGTCCACCTCGGGCATCACGAGGGCGGCTACGTTCCATTTGAATTTGATCTGACCGACGCGCTTGGCCGGCCCGACAGCCGCGGGCGGCGTTGCGCCACGGTGGTCATCCGGGTCGAGGACCCGATGGACAACCGCGAGCAGCCAGTCGGCAAGCAGTGGGCATGGTACACGACGACCAGCGGGATTTGGCAGACCGTCTTTGTCGAGCCGCGCTCGGCGCGCTACATCGAGTCGTTCCGGATCTTCCCGGACATCGACGCGGGCAATGTCGCCTTTGAGGTTCTCTGCGAGGGAGCAGGCGACGACTGCCAAGTGGTGGCCAAGATCATCCCGCCGGAAGCGCCGGCATTCTCCGTCGGCCTGACCCAGCTCGGGGCGAGAGCGACCGGCAGTGCCGAGATCCACCCGCTCTCGCTCTGGGAGCCGGGGCATCCGCACCTCTACCGGGTCGTGTTCCGCTTGGTTGACGCGGCCGGGGTGCGCATCGACGAGGTGATGGGCTACTTCGGCATGCGCAAGATCAGCACCACTCCCGCGGGCGAGGAGGATGGACCGGCGATGCTGTGCCTCAACAACAAGGCGATCTACCTGCGCGGCGCCCTCTACCAGTCCTACCACCCCGACGGGGTCTACACCGCGCGCGAGGCGCAGACTCTGAAGAACGACATCCAGTTTGCGCTGAGTGCCGGGTTTGATTTCCTGCGGATCCACATCAAGCTCGATGACCCGCTGCTGCTCTACTATGCCGACACCCTCGGGATTTTGCTGATGCAGGACTTTCCGAACTTCGGCGAGGGCGGCGACACGCCCACCGGCCGCCGCCGGTTTGAAGAGATGATGCGCCTCGGTTTCAAGCGTGACTTCAACCACCCGTCGATCATCTCGTGGTGTATTTTCAACGAGACCTGGGGGTTTGGCGGCCAAGCGGAGCTTATCAAGGTGATCACCCCGAACCGGCTCTCGGACACCATCCTTGAACAGGCCGCCAAGATCGCCAACTCGTCGTCGTTCAAGTGGGTTCACGAGATGTGGACCCTCGCCAAGTCGCTCGACCCGACCCGCCTCATCGAGGACATGAGCGTGGTCGCCTGGGAGCACCTGGTCGCCTATGGGCATGTCGACACCGACATCAACTCGTGGCACTTCTACATTGACGACTACGCGGCGGCCAAGGCGCATATCGACAACGTGGTGGCCAAGACCTACCACGGCTCGACGTTCAACTACGTGGAGGGATTTGCGCAGCGCAACGTTCCGCTGATCAACAGCGAGTATGGCGGGGTCGGGGCGCTTGACGGCGACCGCGATGTGAGTTGGTCATTCAAGTTCCTCACCAACGAGCTGCGCATTCACGGCCAGCTCTCGGCGTATATCTTCACCCAGCTGATGGATGTCGAGTGGGAGTACAACGGTCTGCTCAACTATGACCGGACCCGCAAGGAGTTCGGGTATCCGCCGGCGATCATCAACCACGGCGACGTGCTGCCGATCAATGCGCCGCCGATCCAGCGGGTTGAGCCGGGCGGGACGATCGCGGTTGACGTCTTGTCGTCGCACTTTTCCCGGCGGCGGCGCGACCAGGTGACGTTCCACTGGCGCTTCTCGGGATTTGACACGCTCGGGAAAAGCAACCTCAGCCTGGACCGCGGCTATGCCAAGATTGCCTTTCCGCACCGGCGCGTCGAGTTGGCCCGCAGGCTTGAGTTTTCGCTGCCGGATGAGCCGATGTTATGCACTCTGTGGGTTGCGGCAGTGACCGCGGAGGGGACCACGGTGGCGTCGAATTTCGTCCAGCAGTTCGTCTGTGGCGCACCACCGCCGGAGCGCGAGGACCGGAGCCACCGGTTGGTCTTGCGCCGGCGGGTCCACGATTGGGCGGCCGCGGAATGGAATGGCGGCCACGGGTCGCGCGACGAGGCGCTCGGCCGTGGCGCGTGTTTTGGGACAGGGGCCGGGTTTTTCGAATGGAACTTTGAGGATGATGCCCTTGACCGGCTTGGCGAGGCGCTCAGCGTGGATGTCCTTGTTGAGGCTTCGGCCCGCCGCCAGGACCATCCGCAAACTGACAGCTACCGGCATCCAAGCCAGTTCGAGTTATTGCTGAACGGTTTGCCCGTCCTCCGGACGCTCCTGCCCGACCACCCGCATGATACCCGCGGTTCCTTGAGTTACCTGCGTGGTGATCGCGGAGCTTATGGGTATCTTCTCAAGTCGGAGATCCGCGATGGTCTACTGAAGGCACTAGCCCAGCGGGTCCTCAGCGACGGCTGCCTGCGGGTCCGCTGCGCGGTCAACGCCGTTCCCCATGGGGGTCTGACCATCTATGACTACGATTGCGGCCGCTATCCGGTGGCACCCACCGTGGTCATCAACTGGAGCGAATAGCGGGGGACCGGGCTGGACCGAGTTGGGACCGGGGCGGGTTGACTGTGGGTTGAATGGGGGGTCAGGGGGTGAATGAGGCGCGGTGGGTATTGGCGATGAGGGTGGCGAGGTCGCGCTGGGCGGCGTGGAGAGCGGCGGCGGTGGGTTGGTGGAGGATGCGCTGGAATGACGAGTCGTCGGGGGCGCGGTCCCAGATGCCGGAGTGGTGCCAGTCGTGAAGGCGGTCCCAGTCGGGGCGGTCAATGATGGGATACCAGCAGACACCCCAGAGCGGGATGCCGGCCTCGAGGAGCTTGCGGCACTCAAGTGCGAGCATCTCGACCCACAGGGGGCGGTCTTCTTTCGGGTGGCTGGTTTCAGTGAGGACAATTGGGCGGCGGTAGCGCTCGTAGCCTTTGGTCACGAGTTCGCTCAGAGTGCGCCAGCGCTCGTCGGTGTTTTTCCAGTCGAGTGTTTCATGGGGCGGGGGTTCCTTGGCCCATTGGTTGTTGTAGTAGAAGTTGAATCCGACGAGGTCGAGGTATTCGGGTTTGCCGCCGAGTTCGGGGCACATCCGGCCGCAGAGGATGTCGGTGGCCTGGAACTGGGCCTCATGCATGAGGCGGGCCTTTTCCTGGTAGAATGGCTCGGCGTGGCTGTGGTGGGTGATGTGAACGAGTGGTTCGGTGGTGAGGATGCGGATATGTGGGTCCTCGGCCCAGATGGCTTCGATCCCCATGATGTAGGCGCGCATGAGCTGGTACTTGACCTCCCACCCCTTGTTGGTGGCATAGGGGGCGGTGTGGCCGGCGTCGCCGCCGAGCCACGAGACAAAGCTCACCTCATTGATCGGGGTGATGACCAATGGGCGGTGCGGGTCGAGTGACCGGTAGAGGCGGACAAATTCGCCGCAAACCGCGGCGAAGCGATGGGGGAACTCGGGATCGAGCGGGCTCAGGCCGCCGGGGAAGCCGAAATGGCAGATGTCCCAGAGTTGTTGGATGTTGTGTTCGAGCCCGCTGAGGATGACGCGCTCAATTGAGTCGAGGTTGAACTGGTAGGGAGAGCTCTCGACCTGGCTCCAGCGGATGCCCTCACGGACGGTCTGGATGCCGAACTGGGCGAGGTCGCGGTAATCATCGTCAACGCGCTCAAGGTGCTTGGTGAGAACCCCGTAGTCGACCCGGTGGTGGGCGATGTTGAGATGGTCGGCACATTCATAACCTGCCATCCAGAATGTCTGGAACGGATTCGTTGAGAAGCTGGATGAAGCCATGGAGGCAACATCCGCTCGAATCGCCGGCAAGCAAGTGGCGGTGCGCTCGATTCACTAACACCCGGATCAGGGGCTCGGCGGGGTTGTCTGGGGGACGTTGATGACTTTGGTGTTGAACCAATCGTCGCAGAGCCGGCGGAGCCGTGGCTGGTCGACCCGGCTCGACATGACGATGAGCTCGACGAGGGCGAAGAGCGGGACGACGAGCGGGAGGTTGCGCAGCAGGCCGCTGTTCCAGTTGCCTGAGAGCGAGGCGCCGGACTCGGTGACGGCGCGGGTTTTGAGGGCCTTTTTGCCGATGCTCTGGCCGTCAAGGAAGGGAAGGCAATCGCGCAGCACGAGGTAGGCGCAACTGGCCAGAAACGCCAGCTGGTTGTTAAGCGCGCCGATGAGGATGTAGATGGCCGTGAAGATGAGCAGGTCGATGGCAAAGCCGCCGACCCGGGTGCCGAAGCTGGCCTCCTGGGGCCCGTGGTCTGGAGCGCCGAGCGGTGGGACGGCGGGGATGGGAGGAACCGGCGCGGCAAGGGTGGCGGGTTCGGCCGGACGCAGGGTGGGCGGCGGCGGGACCGGGGCAGAGTCACGAGGATGGTCAGGGGCTGGGTTCTGCTCGTTCATGGCATCAATGGGCTAATGCAATGAACCACATTTGGCGCACAGCGGAGAGAAAATCATCGGATAATGGGTGGATTTCCCGGGGTGTCCCGCTAGCCTGCGGATCATGAGGATCTTGTTGATGGTTTGGGTGATGGCGGCGGCGGTGATGGCCGCGCCGGTGGATGATTTTATGGCGGCGGCCAAGCGGAAGCATGGTGAGGCGGGCGAGAAGGCGGCGCGGTTCCTGGTTGAGCACATGCCGGAAAAGGACGCGGAGGCGCTCACGGCGGAGTTTCTCATCGAGAATTTGGATCTCGCGTTCAAGGCGCGGGCGCAGTTCCCGTGGGGGAAGCAGGTGCCGGAGGAGATTTTCCACAATGACGTGCTGCCGTATGCGGTTTTTGACGAAGCTCGCGATCCATGGCGGGCGGATTTCCTGGAGCGGGCCGGGCCGTTGGTGAAGGACGCGAAGAGCGCCTCGGAGGCAGTCCAAATCCTTAACCGCGAGTTCTTCAAGGTCGTCAACGTGCATTACAACACCGGCCGCAAGCGGGCCAACCAGAGCCCGCGCGAGTCGATGGAGAGCGGGATTGCCACCTGCACCGGGCTGTCGATCGTGCTCGTCGACGCCTGCCGGGCGGTGGGCATCCCGGCGCGCGCGGTTGGAACCCCGCTGTGGTCAAACAACAGCGGCAACCACACCTGGGTGGAGATCTGGGACAAGGGCTGGCAGTTCACCGGGGCCGACGAGTACGACAAGGAGGGCCTCAACCGCGGGTGGTTTGTCGAGAACGCGGCCAAGGCGCGGGCGGATGTCCCGAGGTACGGGATCTACGCCACTTCATGGAAAAAGACCGGCCTGAGCTTCCCGATGGTCTGGGCGCAAACCAGCACCGAGGTCGCCGCGGTCAATGTGACCGCGCGCTACGCCGGTGGATCGGAAGCAAAGCCGCTCACCGCCGAGCTTGGCTTGCGGCTCTTCAAAACTCCGGATGCCAAGGAGCGCCTCGTCGCCAAGGTGGAAGTGCTCAACGCTGCCGGCGAGGTGCTCGCCGAGGCACTCACCAAGGCGGGCACCGCGGACCTCAACGACACGCCGCGGGTCTCGCTCACGCCCGGGACGGCCGGCACGCTGCGCTTCACGGTTGGCGAGGAAAGCCGCAGCGCGCCGCTTCCCCCGATCAATGCGGGGGAGTTGATCCATGACGCGGTTTGGTCGACGATGGGGGCCGCGCCGAAACTCGCCGCCCCCACGCTGACTCCCGCGCTCGCCGCCATCCGCGACTGGCTCGCGTTGCCCGCCGCCGAGCGCAAGGCCGACGCTCCGGCGCTGGCCGCCCCGCTGACCCGCGCGGAGGCCGCCCAAGTCACCCAGGTTTTCGGCAAGGAGTTGCTTGCCCGCCTCGCCAGCGAGCGCAAGGCCGAGATGGAGGCGAAGGTCGTCACCCTGGGCGACAAGAAAATGCCATGGCTCGAGAAGACCTTCGGCACCGCTCCCGCCGATGGCGCCAGCCTGTGGATCTCGATGCACGGCGGCGGCGGCGCCCCCAAGGAGGTCAACGACCAACAGTGGGAAAACCAAATCAAGCTCTATCAGCCCAGCGAGGGCATCTACCTCGCCCCGCGCGCGCCGACCGACACCTGGAACCTTTGGCACGAGGAGCACATCGACCCGATGTTCCAGCGCCTCATCGAGAACTTCGTCGCCCTGCGCGGCGTCAACCCAAACAAAGTCTATCTGATGGGGTACTCCGCCGGCGGCGACGGCGTCTGGCAGCTCGCCCCGCGGATGGCCGACCGGTTTGCGGCGGCCTCGATGATGGCCGGCCACCCGAACGAGGCGTCATTGTTAGGTCTGCGCAACCTGCCGTTTGGGATCTTCATGGGCGGGGCCGACTCGGCGTACAAGCGCAACGAGATTGCCGGGGAGCGGACCGCGGAGTTGGCGGCCTTGGAGAAGGCGGATGCGGGCGGCTACGTCCATATGTCGCGGATTTACCCTGGCTCGGGCCACTGGATGAACCTCAAGGACGCCGAGGCGCTCCCGTGGATGGCGAAGTTCCAGCGCAACCCGTGGCCGAAGAAAATCGTCTGGCTGCAGGACGATGTCACCCACGAGCGCTTCTACTGGCTGAGGATCCCCGACAAGGCAGCGGCCGCGGCCGGCCAGAAAATCGTCGCCAGCATCGAAGGCCAGACGGTCACCGTGGACGGCGACGTCCCGGCCAAGCTCGAGCTGCGGCTCGCCGACGCGTTGCTCGACCTGGACAAGCCGGTCAAGGTGGTCGTCAACGGCAAGGAGGTGGCTAACAAGGTGGTCGCGCGCACCGCCGGGGCGATCTGGCGCACGCTGGAAGAGCGCGCCGACGTGCAGGCGAGCGCGGCGGCGCTGCTGGGATTGCCCTAACTGGCGGGGTGATTTCCCTGGAGCGGGCTGATTTTTCGCAACCGCCGGGTGGTTTGGCAGGTTTGATGAGGTGAATTGACCGACCCAGAGATTTCAACCAACCCGAAAACCAAGATGAAAAAAACCACGACCCTCGTCGCCCTAGCAGCCCTGCTGGGCAGCAGCGGATTTGTCGCCGCACAGGAAGCCAGTGAAGCGCCAGCCGCCGGTGGCGACAACGGCGGCGAACACCGCGAGCGCGGTCCGCGCGGAGACCGCCCGATGTCTCCTGAGATGCTCAAGGAGTTCGACAAGGATGGCGACGGCAAGCTCGGCGACGACGAGCGCACGGCAATGCACGAGGCCATGAAGGCCCGGGGAGCAGGCTGGATGCTCAAGGAGTTTGACACCGACAAGGACGGCAAGCTCAGCGACGAAGAGCGCGAGGCGGCGAAGAAGCGCGGTGAGGAGATGCGCAAGAAGATGCTTGAGCGCTTCGACGCCGACAAGAATGGCGAGCTCAGCGAGGACGAGCGTGCAACGATGCGCAAGGAGATGGGCGCCGAAGGATGGGGCGGGCGCGAGCGCGGTCCCCGCGGCGAAGGCCGTGAACGCGGCGAAGCCAAGCCGGAACCGAAGCCAGCGCCGAAGCCCGAAGCTTAATCAGGATCGCGCCCGCAGGGCGGGCGACTCAGCTCACCGCAGTCCGGGGATTTTTTCCGGGCTGCGGTGTTTTTTGCGGGTGGTTATACCCACTCCCAGCGCTCGCTGTGCCAGAGGAAGCCGGCGTTGTGGGTGAGCACGTTGCCGAGCCCCGGCCACGGGACGTGGAAGCCGAAGCAGCGGGTCCGCTCGGCGGCCGCCATGGTGAAGAACTTCTTGCGGGTGGCCGCCGAGGCGCCTGGATCGTGGTCAAACGCGATCGTCCAGTCCGGCTTGTGGAACATGAACCCGTGGTGGTGGGCCAGGTCCATCAAGTGCAGCAGCGATTCGTTGCCCGAGCGGATCAGGAAAACCGCGTGGCCGGCGGTGTGCCCCGGCGCCGCCAGCACGGTGACCGCCCCGCCAAACAGTTCGGTGCCGTCCTTGACTGGCTGCCATTGCGGCTTGAGGACCTCGAAGCCCTTGCGCACCTGCTCGATCATCTTTGGCAGCGCTCCCTTGTCGCGCCGGGACTTCGAAAAATCCGGACTCGCCGCGTGCCAGAAGTCGTACTCAGCCTGCAGGTAGTGGAACGCCGCATTCGGAAACGCCGGCTGGTTGCCTGCGATGAACCCATCCAGGTGGTCGGCGTGGGCGTGGCTCAGCAGCGCCGCGGTGACCTGCTCCGGGGCAATGCCTATCTGTTTGAGACCCTCCATCATCCATCCGCGGTTAGGATTGCTCCCCGGCCCGAAGCCCGAGTCAAACAGGACAAACTCCCTGCCGATCCTAACAACGAGGATGTTGATGTAGAATCCGATCTCGGTGGTGCTCTCGCCGTGGGCGAGGAGCCATTCGAGCATCTGCGGGCGATCCTCCTCGGGCCACATCAGGTCGAGGGGCTTGTTGAACGACAGGTTGCCATCGCTGATGCTCCACGCGTCGAGCTCGCCGATCTTGAAGTGATAGACGAGCGGGTTGCGCTGCGCAGCCGCCGGCGCGGCGCCAGCCGGAGCGGCGGACTGGGCGTGGGCGGCAAGCGCGCCGCCCGCCGTGGCTAACACCCCGCCGAGAAATGCCCGGCGGCCGAAGGGAGTCGAGGAGGCAGGCATCATTGCGTGATTGATAAGTTTGGGGAAACTTCACCCGCGTCGGCGGGCTTGATGGAAGACTCGGGTGACTCGGCGGCGGGGAGGGGTGGGCGGCCGCTGTTTTCGAGGAGGTCGATGATGTCCTGTTGGACGGACTCGATCTGGTCGAGAGGGATGTTAGGGTCGCGGATGATGAAGACATCGCCATCGCGGCGGTGCTCATAGATGCGGAGGATGCCGTTAGGAGTTGGCTGGGTGTCGGTCTCGCGGAGGAGTTTTTTCCGTTCGAGCATGACGGCGAGGATATAGCGTGCGTTTTCGGTATGTTCGTCGTCCTCCTCGGCGAGGCGGCGGAGGAGTTCCTCAGCGCTTTCCTTTTTGACCATGTCGGGTTTTTCCTCGGTGACCGGCGGGTGGTAGACCGAGCGCCAGGTGGAGAAGGGTTTTTCCGGGGAGTCTGCGGCGAGGGCCCATGCGGCGAGGGAGAAATCGCGGCGGAGGTAGCCGCTGGACTCTTCATCGGGGAAAAGGGCCGCGACAATCTCCTGTCCCTCGGCAAACGCCTCGCCGCTGCCGGCGCAGTGGTGGGCGCGCGAGCGGATGTGCCATTGTTCGATGATTGCCATGGGTGGGTCTAGTTGTCGGCTGAGGGGATGA
This sequence comes from Akkermansiaceae bacterium, assembly GCA_044373465.1. Taxonomy (GTDB): domain Bacteria; phylum Verrucomicrobiota; class Verrucomicrobiia; order Verrucomicrobiales; family Akkermansiaceae; genus JBILQA01. The sequence goes on from JBILQE010000020.1 coordinate 41,956, forward strand.
GATGCTTGATGGATTGGTAGATCGGCCTGCCGCTGATGCGCCGGCGCATCAACACGACGGCGACGGCACCGAAGAACAGGTTGGTCGCCCAAGCGGCGACCGTGGGCGCGACGTAGCCGGCATTCCCGATTTCGAGGGCAACCCGTGAGAACAACAACATCGCGGCACACAGGAAAATCGCGACGGCAACTCCGCCGGAGGTCCCGCGCCGGGTGAAGACAATGCCCAGCGGCGCGGCGAGCAGCACCGTGACAAGGCAGACAAACGGCTGGGCCCACCGGTAATGCCACTGGGTGAGATACGGGCGGCGGCTGACCCAGGCTTGTTCGCTGTTGCTCAGCAGCCAGCTGTGGAGGTCTGGGATGCCCAGGTTGGGAGCGGCCAAGCCGGGCTTGATCAACTGCCATGGGGTCTCGGTCCAGCCGCTGATGACCATTGGCTCTGGCGGCCGGGTGATCACCGGTGGCTGGCCTTTGGTGAAGGTGACTACCCTGACGTCCTCAAAGGTCCAAACCTGGGTGTCACGGTTCCAGGACGCCTTCGGGATGAGCAGGCGCGAGTGGAGGCTGCCGTCCTCGGACAGGCGCGTGACGACCACATTGCGCAACGCGGCGACCAGCATCGGATCGGCGGGAAATGCCCCGACCTTCCACAGGCGCCGGGCGGAGTCATTGTAGTAGAGGACGTTCTCCGCCTGGTTGGGTGCCCGCCCGAGGGCGCTGGCGAGGATGATCTTCTGCTGGGCCGCGCCGGACGGGGCCCACTGGTAATTGCAGATGATGCAGATGGCGGTGGCCAGCACGCCGGCGAAGACCAGCGGGCGCACAACCCGCGGGACACTCCGGCCGGTCTGGATCATCGCGATGATCTCGCGGCTGGTGGACATCTTTCCAAGGCAGTAGAGGACCGAGAGCAGCAGGACGTAGGGGAGGAGGAACACCGTCACCGTGGGGATCTGCACTCCGTAGAAGCTCACCAGGGTGGTGAGCGGCTGCGGAGATTGGGTGATGTCGGTGAGGTTGTCCGACAGGTCGGTGATGAGCCAGATGACCCCGAGTCCGCCGGCACAGATGGCGAAGGAGGTCAGAAACAACCGGTAAACGTAGCGGTCCTGGATGCCGGAGAGCGCGTAGGCGATCCCGCCGATGGCTGGCAGAAGGCACCCGAGCCCGAGCAACCACGGGCGCAGCCAGTGGGCCAGCGGGTCGGAATCGGGAAATCCGACGAGATGTTGCCTGACAGCTTGGATCTCGTTGGTGACGAGCCAGTGCGCCACGAGCGCGCCGCCGCCAAGCAGCACCAAAGGTACGATCCACTTGCGGTAAGGTTGGCGGCGATCCATGAGCAGGCTGGAGGGGAGGATGCGAGGGCGACCGCAGGCTGTCCAGAATGGAGTCCATCTGGGTGCGGGTTTGCATGTCGGGTTGCCGTGAAGCATCGTTTCGGATACCCAAGGGGCGAGGATGATTTCACTTACCGATGGAGCGCCTGCCGAGCCGGCGCTGCGCGAGAGGATGCGCGAGGCATTCTCGGCCACCGGCGTGCTCTCGAAGTCGCCGGATTTCGAATACCGGCCGCAACAGCAGGAGATGGCCGTCAAGGTCGCCGAGGCACTCAGCAATGCCCACCCGCTCGTCGTCGAGGCGGGGACCGGGGTGGGCAAGTCGCTTGCCTACCTGGTGCCGGCCGTCGAGCACGCGCTTGAGCACGACCGCAAGGCGGTCATTTCGACGCACACGATCAACCTCCAGGAGCAGTTGATCGGCAAGGACCTGCCGCTGGTGCGCAAGCTCCTCGGGCGGGAGGTTCCGGCGGTGCTCCTCAAGGGTCGGCAGAACTACTTGTGCCCGGGACGGCTGCGCCGGGCCCAGGACCAGATCGGCGACCTGTTCACCAGCAGCGAGGCCGAGGAGCTCGCCGCGATCCAAAAGTGGGCTGAGAAGACCCGCGACGGGACCCTGAGCGATCTGGATTTCCAACCGTCGATGAAGGTCTGGCAGCAGGTCTGCAGCGAGGCCCACGTGTGCACGCCGCGGACCTGCGGGCCGCGGGGGAATTGTTTTTTCCAGGAGACGCGCAAGGCGCTGGTTGAGGCGAAGGTGGTGGTGGTCAACCACACGTTGTTTTTCGCGCTGCTCGACTCGGGAGACCTCGACGTCAAGGAGGGTGACGGCGGGTTTTTGTTTCCGCGGGACTTCGTGGTTCTCGACGAGGCCCACACCATCGAACAGGTCGCCGCCGGCCAGCTGGGCCTGCGGATCAGCCAGATTGGCCTGAAGTTCGACCTCCAGCGGCTCTACAACCCGCGCAACCGCAAGGGGATGCTCAAGTCGCTCAACAACGCCTCGGTGCTCAGCGCGGTGGAGTCGGCGCTGATGGCGGTGGACGGGTTTTTCGACGAGGTTGGCGAGGTGGCGCGGTTCGGGGCGTTTTCCAAGGAATTCCGGGTCCGGCAGACCGACATGGTCCCCAACACCCTGGCGGAACCGCTGCGGCGTTTGTGGCAGGAAATCCAGAGCCTTGCGGAGGACGTTCAGAGTGAGGCGAGCCGGGCGGAATTCCAGGACGCGGCGCGGCGCCTGCGTGAGGTCCACGGGGCGCTGGCGCTGTTTTTGAATCAGGATGACCCGGAGAGCGTTTACTGGGTCGAGCGCGGCGGACGTGAGGAAACCGCGCTGACCCTGCAATCCGCGCCGGTCAACGTCGCCGACCGGCTGCGACCGCTCCTGTTTGCGCCCGGGAAAACCTGCGTCATGACCAGCGCCACCCTCGGCGTTGGCGATCCGGACCTCGACTACTTCCGCCGCCGCGTCGGTGCCGAAGCCGCGGTCTCCGCGAGCATCGGCAGCCCGTTTGACTACAAGAACCAGATGACCATCTACGTCGCCAAGACGATGCCCGACCCGGGCACGCCGGGCTACGTCGAGGCGCTCGCCAGCTGGATCGGCCGGTCGGTCGAGAAGACCGCCGGCAAGGCGTTCGTGTTGTTCACCAGCTACCGGACGATGAAGGACGTCGCCGAGCGGATGGAGGACTTCTTCGCGGAAAAAGGCTGGCAGCTCATGGTCCAGGGACAAGCGATGCCGCGCCACCGGATGGTCGAGGAGTTCAAGCGCGATCTCAACAGCGTCCTGTTTGGCACCGACAGCTTCTGGACCGGCGTCGATGTCCCCGGCGAGGCACTTTCCAACGTCATCGTCACCCGCCTGCCGTTTGCCGTGCCTGACCACCCGCTGGTCGCCTCACGCCTCGAGGCGATCGAAGCCGCCGGCGGCAACCCGTTCATGGACTACTCGGTCCCCGAGGCGATCCTGAAGCTGCGCCAGGGCGTCGGCCGCCTCATCCGCTCGTCCAAGGACAAGGGGTTGGTCGTCATCCTCGACAACCGGGTCATCACCAAACGCTACGGCAAATTGTTCCTCAACGCCCTGCCAAATGCCCCGGTGAAAATCGTCTCGTGAGCCGGCGCTGCTGGGTGCGGGCTTTCATGGTTTTCGATACCAGCTTCGAAGTTGTCCAAGAATGTCCGCATATTCGGATAATTGGTTTTCAACTTTCTCCCACGAAGTGCGCAGCCCAACCGGCAACTCCGTTGTGTTTGAACAACGAACAAGATTGATCAGAAGCGATCCGCAGTAGTAGCTCACGCTAGGATCCTGCTGTCCAACCATCACTTCGACGAGCGCATCGATCGATCCGAATGCCTCGCTTGCCGACAGCCGCGAGGTCAAATTATCGATGAGATCGGCGAAGAACCATTCATCATGGGCGAGTGCCTGAACCCAGTCTGCAGAGAGAGCGTCAACAAAGGGCTGAATCGGGCTTCCGGCGGTCATGCGTGGTAGGTCAGTAGATCGCGACTTCCTTGTCCTCGTTGAGCGTGTAGAGCCATTCCGGCCTCATGCTGGAGAAGACGATCCCGCCGTCCCAATTGAGCTTCCGGTAAATCGTGAACGCGTCACCGCCAGAGGAATAGACAAACCCATCCGCTGCATTGAGCGCGCTCACCGCGGCGGCGCTATGCGGAAGCGCCATGTCGAGGTCGGCCAGTGACATCGGGTAGCTGCCGTGTGCGCGCTTATGTGCTTCAAATGCCGCCGGAACGTCACGCACGGGATCACAAATTTTCTGGAGATCTGCCCGGTTACTCGAACTGCGACCGTAGTCCTCGCAAGCCGATAAGCTTGCAACAACCCACGCGGCTAACATGATCCGCAATAGAGTCTGCCTGAAAGGGGAAGCGGGCATCGATTGCTTTAGCGAGGAATTGAGGGGCGGTATGCCTCGATGAATCGATGAATCGATTCAGCGATTCTTTGTCCGACGGATCAACCCCCAAATACTCGGCAAGAATCGCTGTTCTACGCTCTGGGTACGCAGCTATTCCCGCAACAAGTGCCTCTCTAAACGGCCGTGCCGCCCACCCAAAACTGTCCCAGTGTTCGTCGGACCTGAATACCCAAACACGGGACCCGCCTAGGGTGGCCATCCTGTGGACATGCGCCGGCACGCCAAACCCGTCAGGGAAGTTGCTGCCGCGCTCGAATTGCCATGCGTTCACCCCCAAAATCCGGATAGCATGCGACTCCTCTCCGCAGAGAATGATGCGGCCAATGCAAGCATCAGGACCACTGCCGCGACCTTCAGTGCCAGCTTGAGCGTCTGCTTCATTTCTGTGACCTGACGTGGGTAGCTTCCAATGGGAGCCGCAACCTCCGCGCGCTTCGTTGATCGTTCTTTCCCAATGACTCAGCAAGCCTTATGGATGCCGGCAATGAAAGTCACCTGCCCGGGTTGTAATGCGCGTGTGCCCGCGGGCAACTTGAATGTGGCGACCGATGTCGGCGTGTGCCCCGGGTGCGACGAGGCGTTTGCGATCTCCGAGGTGGTAACCGGGGACCCGGAGGTGGCCGGCTTCGAGTCGAAGGACGCGCCGGGTGGGAGTTGGTTTCGGAGCACGATGAACGGTTGGGAGGTCGGGGCGTCGACCCGCTCGCCGGTGGCATTTTTCCTGGTACCGTTCATGTGCGTCTGGTCGGGCGGGTCGCTGGGGGGGATTTACGGCAGTCAACTCGCCAAGGGTGAGTTCAATCTGGGGATTTCGCTGTTCGGGATTCCCTTTTTGTTGGGTTCGCTGTTGTTCGGGTCGATTGCGCTGATGACCGTCTGCGGCAAGGTGGTCGTCTCGGTGGACCGCAACCGCGGGCGGGTGTTCACCGGTGTCTGGCGGTTCGGGTGGACCCGGCGGTTTGACTGGGCGGCGATCACCTCGGTGAGCGAAACGACCAACAACGTCCGCAGCCCGGGAAACACCGGCATGGCCATCGCCCTGACCGGACCCGCCTCAAGGATCTCGTTCGCAAGCAACCTCAACGAGAAACGCCGCTATTACGTCCTCCAAACGCTGCGCAAGATGCTCGCCCAGCGCGGCCGGTGAACCGGCGCACAGCCGCCGCGGCAGAAACTTGAATCCGGCGGCCAGTTTCCCGCGAACTCCTTGTCGAGCCCTTGCAGGCTTCCGCCCAGATGGAACCCAATGCCCATGATTCTCCCCATCCAGCCGCGCTTCTGCCCCGGATTTTCTCCCGGGACACGCCGCCGCGTGCTCCGTGGCGGGTGCGGCTGGTGAAAAATCTTTCACTCCACGCGGAGGTGAATGTTCGTTTGCATTCTAACAGTATTGGATTATCTCACACCGTGCCTGCCACCGGATCATCGACGTTGAACCACCTTGTCGGGGTGGCGCGCGGGGATGCGGGTGCGATGGACGGGTGCATTGAGGCGTATGGCGGGTTGGTGTGGGGGATTGTGTTGAAGCGAGTGAGGGACCGGACCGCGGCGGAAGACCTGACGCAGGAAATTTTCACCGAGATCTGGAAGACCGCCTGCCGCCATGATCCGACGCTTGCGAGCGAAACCGGCTTCATTGCGATGATTGCCCGGCGGCGTGCGATCGACTGGGTGCGCAAGCAGCAGCGGCTGCCGGAGATGGAAAGTCTGGCGGAAAAGGCGGATTTTCCTGCGCCGGACGTGGTTCCCGGTGAGGCGCTGGATCGCGATGCGCTCTGGCAGGCGCTCGAACCGCTCCCGGACGAGACCCGCAAGTTGTTCACCCTGCACTTTGAACAAGGGCTGACCCACAGCGAGATCGCCGAGTCGACCGGGCTGCCGCTCGGCAGCGTGAAGACCCGGCTGCGCCGCGGGCTGCTGGAGGCCCGGGCGCTGCTCGGGCGCCTCGGTGGCCGCCTGAACCCGAACCAGGAGGCCCGCTCATGAACTTCGAGGAACGCTGGTCGCGATTTGAGGAACTGGATGCCGGGCGGGCGCTCGGGGATCTGGATGCCGGGGAGCTCGCTGAGTGGCAGGACCTTTCGCGGGAGTTCGGGAGCGATGCCGGGCTCGCTCAGCTTGCGGCGGAGATGGAAGCGCGGATGGTCATGGAAAAGCCGGTGGTGCTTCCTGCTGCGGTTGCCTCTCGGCTGAAGCAGCAATTCTCGGCCGCCCCGGTTGTTGCGGAAAAGCGCGCCAAGGTCGTCTCCGGCCCATGGCTTGGCTGGGCGGTCGCCGCGTGTTTGCTCGGACTGCTGCTGGTGAACAATCTGCTTCCCGAAAAGGCGACTCCCGCCGCGCAACGGCTCAGCGCATTCCTCGACGAGGCGCCCGACGCCAAGCGGTTGTCGTTCTCACCCGCAGGAGCTGCCTACGCGGCGACCACCGGGGAGGTGGTCTGGAGCGATTCGCGCCAGGAGGGGTACCTGACTCTCGCCAACATCCCGGCCAACGATCCCGCCAAGCGCCAGTATCAGCTCTGGATAGTCGACCCGGCCCGCGACGAAATCCCCGTCGACGGCGGCGTCTTCGATATCCCCGCCGGTCCTGGCCCGGTGGTCGTCCCGATCGATGCCAAGCTTGCCGTCCACAACCCGGCCGCCTTTGTCATCACCCTCGAACAACCGGGTGGCGTCGTGAAGTCGAAGCAGGAAGTCGTCGTCGCGCTGGCGAAATTCTAAGCCAGGGAGAGGCGACCTTCTGTCGCCCGAGGACAGGGGACATCCTATCCACAGAGCGGCAGTTGGCGGATCGGAAGCGGCAACTCTCCCCGTAGCGAAAAAGTTCGGCGGGGTGAACCGCCTGCCGCCGGAACGCTCGAACGCGCCGGGAACTTCCCACCCTTCCCCGCCGAAGCTCTCACGAGCTTCGCTCCTCGGAATTCGAATACGTCGATGCAAGCTTCGCGACGATCATAGGAGCATCGCGTTTTGCGGCATCTAAAAATTGTCCCAAAACCTGAATCCAAAAATCCGCTGGTCACGAATTCCCATCATGAAGTCACCAATGGCTTCATCGAACCACAGCAAACCACTACTACCATCATGAAGAAACTCATCGCCTCGTTTATCGGACTTGTTGCACTCAGCTCGATGTCCATCGCCGCAGAGAAGAAAGACATCGTCGACACCGCCGCGGCCGGCAGCTTCAAGACCCTCGTCGCCGCCGTGAAGGCCGCCGGACTGGTCGACACCCTGAAAGGCGCAGGCCCCTTCACGGTGTTCGCCCCGACCGATGAGGCATTCGCCAAGCTCCCCGCCGGCACCGTCGAGGAACTCCTCAAGCCGGAAAACAAGCAAAAGCTCGTCGACATCCTCACCTACCACGTGGTCGCCGGCAAGGTGATGGCTGCGGACGTGAAGACGATGGACGTCAAGACCGTCCAGGGAGCCAGCGCGGCGCTCAAGGTGGCTGACGGCAAGGTCACCATCGACAAGGCCAACGTCGTCAAAACCGACATCGAAGCCACCAACGGCGTCATCCACGTCATCGACGCCGTGATCATGCCGGCCGCCAAGTAACCGCCGGAAAAACTTATCATCCGGGCGTCCGGCATCCCCTTGGGTGCCATGGGCGCCCGGATTTTTTTTGCCCAAGAGGAAAGCGGATCCATCTCCTGCTGTGCGCCCCCCGTGCTATGAGCGCCGCAGACTTTCACTTGGCCTTGTGGCGATGGGCGCTAGCACCCGCTAATATCCATCGCGCCAACCCCGGCGGCAAGCAGCCCCGCCGAAACAAGCGCTGCCGCAAGAAGCCAAAGAACCAGCGGCGTTCGCCGGCAAGCATGCCGCCCGCGCGTCCCGAGGAGGATGGCGGTCGTGCCGAGGGCAAACAAGAGTCCATTGACCAGCGGACCACCAATGAACCCGAGAAACAGCGCAGTCCAATACCGGTCAGCATCGGCCACCGCATACATGAGCCCATTGGTCACCAGCATGATCACGATCGTCAGGATGAGCAGGTGCCGCCCGCGCGCAGTTCCCCGGCCAGCACTTTGACTCCCTGAAGCGCGCTCGATCATCCCGGTCGAGTCTTCAGGATGGAGGCAGTGGATGAAAGCTAATTGGCCGTGGTGCTCCGCCGGGATTGACTCGCCAGCGTAATGTGGCACATTTTTGTGTCACCATGAAGTCGGTCAACATTCGCAGCTTGAAGAACGAGACGACTCAAATCCTCAAGCGGGTTGAGTTGGGCGAGTCGCTTGAGATTCGGCGGCGGAACAAACCGTTGGCGATCCTCAAGCCGTTGGAAACCGAGGTGCCCGGCGTCGCGCGGCCGGACTATCGTCAGCGCCTGCGGGACGTTTATGGGGATCTAAGGCTGCCATCCACCGCGACCGATCTCCTAGCCGATGAGCGCGGCGAGCGTTGAGCGGAAACCATGAGCGCCTACGCCGACACCGGATTCCTTTGCTCGGTCTACGCGCCGGACGCGCACTCGGAGCGGGCGATCGCGTGGCTCGAGACCCAGACGGTGCCGATCTGGTTTTCCTGGTTGAACCAGATTGAGTTCCGCAACGCGCTGAGATTGAGGGTTTTTCGTCGTGAGATCACGCCCCGGCAGCGGGACGCCTCCATCAATCACCTGTTGGCGGATTTGATGGCCGGCTTCCTGCAGGCGGCCGATCCGCCGCAAGCCCGGGTGATGCTCGAGACCGAGCGGCTCAGCGCAACTTATTCCGAGCAACTTGGGACCCGCAGCCTCGACATCCTGCATGTGGCGATGGCGCTGACGCTTGGCAGCAAGGCGTTTTTGACCTTCGACCAGCGCCAGAGCCAGCTCGCCGTCTCCGCCAGCTTGCAAACCCCTGCAATCTAGCCGCCCGACTTGGCGCGCTGCGCGAACTAGTCGCACTCTCTCCCAAAGCCCAGCGGGCTTGCGTCCTCGAGCCCAGGGTTGGCCGCTGAGGCCTACCCTGGGGAAACCCGCCACAAGACGTTCGAACCGCAATGCGGTTCCGCCCGCCGCTGAGGCATCGCATCAGCGGGGTGCCATCCGCACTCGGGACCGCGGCATCGCACGGGACGCAACCGCGTTGCGGTTGTGTAATTCTTGGCCCGGTTCCCGGGGTAGCGCGGGCCGCGCAACCCCGGGCTGGAGGGCGCAACGCCGCTGGCGTTCAAGATGCGGCAACGCGCAGTCGGGGATGCGAGGGCGACACCAACCTGCAGGCGACGAGAGCGAACCTCGCGCTCGAGGACATGATCCGTGACTGAGCTGCGTCGCAAAATCACGGCCATTCCGCGCAAGAAGTTACACCTGTGATGCCGGCCGCGTTTCTGAGTTAGGAGCTGCCAATGTCAGTCGCGCTCAGGGAAAGGACGCGACTGGATCGCGTTCAAGGAGCCGCGACTTCAGTCGCGTCCCCAAATCATTGGTGTAGCGACTGAAGTCGCCACTCCTTGGGCGCGGCCCACCCAGGCATCTTGTACCTACTGGGAGGCGGGTTGCGGGAGGGTGTGGAGATACTCCCAGAGGGCATCGAACTGCTTGCGGGCGTCGCCGTCGAAGTGCTGGGTGAGGGGGGATTTTCCGTCGGTGGTGTATTTGGGCATTTTGGTCCCCGGGGTGACGCGGGTCGGGTCGTCGAGCCAGCGGTGGAAGTACTCGTAGCGGAGGCGTTTTTGGGATTGGTCGAGGTTGATGCCCTCGACTTCGAACACGGCGGTGGCTTTGGCGGCGCCGATCGCGTGGCAGATCGTGCAGGCAAACCCGCCCTGGGTGCCGACGAGGGCTTCGCCGGTTTTTGCAAGGGTGGCGGCGTCAGGGAGTTGCGGGCGGGCTGACGGGTCGCTCGGGACGATCCCGTGCTGGTGGGCGATGCCGGCGGCGAGCCGCTTCGCGTCCTCGTGGAATGCCGGCATGCGCATCTCGAGCCATGGGCGCGGCCGCGGGAGGGCTTTGCCGTCAAGGATCGCCTCGATGAACGAGGCGTGGAGCATCTCGCCCGCATAGGTGAGTTGCGGGCGGGTCTGGTCGACTTTCTCGCCATGGCCGGCAAGGTGGGCGACCAGCTTGTTGGTCTCCGGGTGGAGCGAGTCGAGGAGCGCCGGGCGGCCGTCGAGGGCATGGCAAGCGGTGCAGCGGTGGCTGGCGATCTGTGACTTGGCGAACTCCGCCGGGACATGGCGGGAAAGCGTGGCAAATCCGGCCTTGGCGAAGGCGGCGAGGGCGGCGCGGTCGTCGTCCTTGAGCTGGGGGAAATGCGGGTGGGCTTTTTGGTCATCCGCGAGGCACCCGGCGGCGGCCCAGTCTTTCCCGGCAAGAACCTCCAGCGACGGAGCCTTGGCGAGTTTCGGTGCGGCGGGCAAATCGGTGTGGCAGGCGGCGCACGCAAGCGACTTGACGACCCCCTGGCCGCGGGTGGCATCGCCGGGAGGAAACTCGGACGGGTCGGGGGTGTGCTTGCCGGTCGAGGTGGTCGTCAGGAAAGCGGCAAGCGCGGCCGCCTCGGCGTCGGCGAGCGCGAAGTCGGGCATCTTGATCGACGGCGCGTGGGCGCGCGGGTTTTTCAGGAAGGCGGCGAGGGCGCCATGCTGATATTTTGCCGCCACGTTGTTCAGCGGGATCCGGCGATTGGCAAAGTCCTGTTCATTCTGTCCCGGCGCGGTGTGGCAGGCGATGCACCCGAGGTTGTGGAACTGCTCGCCGCCTTTCTGGGCAAGCGCCGGATCCGGCGCCGGATGGGCGGCGGGCTTCCCGAGAGTCGCCAAAAATGCCGCGATATCGGCCGCCTGCTGCGCGCCCTCCGGCGTCCGGTGGTTGACCATCGCCGCCATGCTGGTCGTGTGCTTGAGCGCGGTCGGGCTGGCAATCCAGCGGGTTAGCCACTCCTGGGTGACCCGCGCGCCGATGTCGGCAAGCAGCGGCGCGCGCTGGGAAAGCTCCGCGCCCTGCGGCTGCGCCGGCTGGTGGCAGGCGATGCATTGATGGGCAGCGAACAACTCCCGGCCACGCCGCAGGGTCTCGCCGGCTGGCTTTGCATCCGTCTTGAAGACCGTCGGCGGCACCGCCTGGCGCGGAAACCCGCGTTCCTCCCAGAACAGCCGGAACCGCCCGGACCCGTCCGGCTTGCTGGTAAAGGTGATCTCGACCGGGTGCTCGCCCGGGTTGAGCCGCAGGGTTTCCATCTTGGCAGTCCCCAAAACCCCCTCGTCCTGCAACACTGCCTCGCCAGCGATCTTCAGCGCAGCCTTGCCTTCGCCCTCGAAGGAAAAGTTCAACCGGCTGCGCGCCTCGAGCGTCAGCGTCCCAGTCCAGGTGACCGAAAACGGCCCAGCCGGCAGAAACTCCGCCGCCGCCTCACCCGGGTTGACCAGGATCGCCGGGAGCCGGTCCAGCCGCGTGTCGCTGCTGCCTCCGGGCCCGCCAAAGGTGGCGAGCAACTCGGCGTGCGCCGGCACCGCCGCGGCGAGCGCGAGCAGGATGATGGGGGTGAGGGGATTCACAGTCGGCTGGCTTCGCTGGCACCGCTCATGCTCTGGCACCAGCGGCCGAAATCCTAGGCGTGCGCGGTGGCCTGTCGAGCTTCGAACCGTGGCGGGGAGTACGACCCCGCGGCTAGCATCGGCTTGCCATGGAGCTTCCGGCAAGTGAGATCTACGCAACGAGCAGAGGCACAAAAAAGGGAGCGCGTGGTGAAACGCGCTCCCTGGGGATGGATTGGGCGACTTCTCCGTTTCTCCGCGGTTCGGGACGAATCCTCCGGTAGGGCGATGCGTCCCCGCAGCGCCCCCAGATACACCAGCGGCTTCCCGTTGACCATCTGGCCAAGGATCGGGAATTCCGCACGCAGGGTCTCCGGGTTGATTGTCATCACCGGCAAGGGAACCGCGGAAGGCGCGGATTGCACGCGAAAAAGTCGCCCCGCGCCAAGCCCCCCTCAATGCGCGGTTCGGACGAATCCTCCGGTAGGGCGATGCGTCCCCGCAGCGCCCGTGAATGAGTCGCCATTGCTCCGCGCCAAGCTCCCCTCAATGATCCCTTCGCTCGAGAGGATTGACCGCGGAGTAGCGGAGGCAGCGGAGAAACGCGGAGGACAGCCGGACTCAGGATCTTGAATCCAAACCTAAGAGCATTCTCCGCGTCCCTCCGCTTCTCCGTTTCTCCGCGGTTCGGGACGAATCCTCCGGTAGGGCGATGCGTCCCCGCAGCGCCCGCGAATGAACCGCCATTGCCCCGCGCCAAGCTCCCATCGAGAGGATTGACCGCGGAGCAGCGGAGGCAGCGGAGAAACGCGGAGGACAGCCAGACTCAGGATTTGAATCCAAACCTAAGAGTCTTCTCCGCGTCCCTCCGCTTCTCCGTTTCTCCGCGGTTCGGACCATTCCTCCGGTAGGGCGATGCGTCCCCGCAGCGCCCGCGAATGAACCGCCAATGCCCCGCGCCAAGCTCCCATCGAGAGGATTGACCGCGGAGCAGCGGAGGCAGCGGAGAAACGCGGAGGACAGCCGGACTCAGGTGCCCTACGGTCCTAGCCGAAGCCAGCTTCTTGACCCAGAGTCATACCGCTGGTACTACTTTCTCATGAGTTCCGCAAAGGTAGCGATTTCGATCGAGCAGGGCCTCCTTCGGAAGCTTGATTTACTCGTTGAGAGGGATGTTTTCCGCTCACGCAGCGAAGCGATCCAAACCGCGGTTCGGGAGAAAATCTCACGCATCGAGCGCAGCAGACTGGCCGGCGAGTGTGCAAAACTCGATCCTGTCGAAGAACAATGCCTCGCCGATCAGGGGCTGGCTAACGACCTTCTCGAATGGCCGGATTATTGAGAGGCGACATCGTTTGGGCGGACCTTGACCCGACCCAAGGGAATGAACAGTCCGGCAAGCGTCCTGTGCTGATTCTGAGCTACGATGTTTTCAATGAACGCTCGGGTACCGTCATCGCCATTGCTCTTACCAGTAAGGAACCCAAAGCTGGATTCCCACTCACCCTGGAGCTAACCGCCGCCTTCCTGCCGAAGCGCTCATGGGCAAAGATCAGCCAGATTCGTACCCTCTCAGTCAAACGGCTGGGCAACAAGCTCGGCCGAGTTCCGAAAGAAGAACTGCTTCAAGTCATCGATGGTCTCAAAGAAATCATCGATGGATGATTCCATCGAGCAAAGGAGCATTGCTCGCGGCCTTCTTGAGCTTCATCCCTCGCCGCGAATCAGATCAACAAACTGCTGCTCGGATTCCACCTCAACACTCTGGCCTGCATTGAGCTGGGCGATGCCGATCGCCGCCGCGCGCGCGATCCATTGATTCTCCTGCTCGCCCATGATCGCTTGGCGCAGCGCCTCGCAGATGACCTCGTTGTAAAGCCCCGAAGCAACCTTCTCCTTCACCGCGTTCTCCAGCTCGGGAGTCAGGGAGATGTGCATGCCGAGAACCTACAAGGATTGGCATAGCTTGTCAAAGGTGGCGCCCGATTCCCCGCCCGAGGGATGGTGTGGATTTTGAATCCAAACCTATGAGTATTCTCCGCGTCCCTCCGTTCTCCGCGTCCCTCCGCTTCTCCGCGGTTCGGACGAATCCTCCGGTAGGGCGATGCGTCCCCGCAGCGCCCGTGAATGAGTCGCCATTGCTCCGCGCCAAGCTCCCCTCAATGATCCCTTCGCTCGAGAGGATTGACCGCGGAGCAGCGGAGGCAGCGGAGAAACGCGGAGGACGGCCAGACTCAGGATTTTGAATCCAAACCTAAGAGTCTTCTCCGCGTCCCTCCGCTTCTCCGTTTCTCCGCGGTTCGGGACGAATCCTCCGGTAGGGCGATGCGTCCCCGCAGCGCCCGCGAATGAACCGCCATTGCCCCGCGCCAAGCTCCCCTCAATGATCCCTTCGATCGAGAGGATTGGCTTCAGTCGCTTCTTCAGCATCCCGGCTCCTTCGGGTCCGGCGGGAGCCGGCGCTTGACGTCCATGGCCGAGTGGAATTCGGACGCTCTACGATGGTGACGCTCTACGATGGTGACGACGCTCTACGATGGTGACAGACGCTCTACGATGGTGACGCTCTACGATGGTGACAGACGCTCTACGATGGTGACAGACGCTCTACGATGGTGACAGACGCTCTAGGATGTCCGCGGCTGGCTCAACTACTATAAGCTCAGCTCCACCTACAAGGAGGTGCTGGGACTTTCAGTTTGGATCAGGCGGCGGGTGAGGTTGTATTATTGGAAGCAGTGGAAGCAGCCACGCACGCGCCGCCGCAACTTGTTAGCCTTGGGAGCTGATCCCGACAAGGTGCACATGGCGACGCGCAGCCGCAAAGGCTACTGGCGGATGAGTCAGAACGAGATCGTGCGACACGCGCTGAACAACCGTTGGTTAGACGAACAAGGGGTTCCCGACATGAGAGCCATCTGGATCGTTCTTCACTTCGGGCCAAAGGCCCGGGTCTGATTGGAACCGCCCTGTACGGAGCCGTACGCAGGGTGGTGTGGGACCGGGGAGCTAATCACTCCCCGGGACCCGATTGGGCTTCTTTTGGATTTTTCGCGTTGTGGTAGGTCTTGTGCATCTCATCAAGAGCTTCATTGAACAATTTGATATGACTGTCGGCCATGTTGAAATATTCTTCTTCCAAGCGAGAAACCTCCGAAGATCGATTCGAACACCACTTCACTACATCATAGTTCCCATTCTCTCTAATGATCAACCTTGCCTGGATGTCGGCAACAAAAATATTGTGTTGGAGGGCTAATTTCTCCCCATCGGCAACGATTAGGCGATTTACTTTATCGGCAACCTCGAACAGGTGTCGCTGTGCGTCGGTATTTTCGCTAACGCATGAGCAATAATGAATTACGTTCGATTCGCTCGTGTATGGCGCGCGGAGGTAAAGTGCGCGAACGAGATATCCAAGGCAGAAGCTTGTCAGCACTGCCGTTATCACGATGATTGAGCGCTTCATTTTGTCTGCCCAACGACATAGGCCATACGCGGCGGGAAGGGAAGCCCGAAATCAAATTGGGACGTTACCCGCCGTCGTATGAGCCGGCTTGTTCGGCTTGGTGATTTGATCGGTAGGAGACGAGCGACACCACGCTGGGTACCGCCGCCAAACAGGCGACTACCAACAGCAGAACGCCTTGCCGACCGATAGCTGGAATCAGACCTACAAGTGGAAGAATCGTAAGGAATCCAGAAATGGAAATGGCAATCCATGCAATCTGTCCACGAGGCAGCTCGCCGACTGCGTATATTGCACCGCTGTATGATGCCACGAAGAACTCCATGAAGTAACCATACAGTATCAAAAGACCGAGGAACCCGGCCGCAATAATGTATGGCATCACGTGGCGATAGATCGAAGCTCCTTCTGTGGCGTGATACCTCCAATAAAGTGACGAAGCCACCAACGCGATACATGCTAGCAGATGGAGTGTGGTCGCGATCATGGTATTTCTGCCGAACGTGAGCACATCCAACCCTAGTAGCGGGGGCGGGTGTCGCTCACGGGGTTGATGGTGAAACTACGGAAAATCACCGAGACTGAACGGCTACTAGGGGTTGGATGGTGCGTCTTGTTAGGCAATTGTCTTTAGTTTCTCGTGGACTCTCTCATCAGGCGAGCTCACTAAACCAAGCAGAGCGTGATAGCGAAAGCCTGAATTTGTGGCTGCGGCCTCGTGCAACGCGATGTGCGCATAGGCTCTGGCCTGCTCTCTCTGGCCGCGCGAGTCAAATATGAGTGCG
>JBILQE010000097.1:0-4549 GCA_044373465.1 Akkermansiaceae bacterium
TTCACGATTTCGATCCCTCGCCACTCCACCCTTGATTCAGAATCCATGCTCACCTACCAATCTCCCGCATCCCCACACCATAGCTTAGTTTAGCCCATCAGTGGCCGAACTTTGGGGGCCAGCTCAGATCGGGGATCGGGGATCGGGGGGCGCGCGCGCAGCCGGTAGGGCGATGCGTCCCCTCAGCGCCCGCGAATGAATCGCGAATGAACCGCGCGCAGCCGGATCCGGCGCATAGAAGGTCTGGCCTTTAGTCGTTGTGAACGGCTGATCGTGAGAACCTTGGCTATGGTTCCAAGCGCGCTTTACAGTCCAAGTGAACCGCGCAACTAGGCGTGGTGGAGCAGGATCGAGTCGGCGGCGAAGTGGTCGGAGAGGATATCGCTGACGATGACGATCGGAGTGCCGGGTTTGACGAGGTCCTCGGCGCGGAGCAGTTCGATGGCGCGCTTGATGGTTTCCTCGATGTTGGAGGCGAAGGGCATGCGGAACGCGCGGACGCCGCGGGTCAGGGCCATCTGGCGGCAGACGCGCTCGGTCGGGGTGAAGGCGAAAAACCCGCCGGTGCGCGGGCGGAGCATGGCGGTGGTGTTGGCCAGCACGCCACGGCGGGTGAAGACGACGAGCCGCGCGTCCGGGAGTGAGTCGGCCAAGGTGACCGCCGCGCGGGCGGTCTTGGCGCGCTCGTCGCGGAGGATCCCGCCGTCGCCGTAGCCGAGCCCGCCGGAGCGCTCGAGGCGCATGGCGATGCGGACTAGGACCTCGACGCAGCGCTCCGGGTACCGGCCGACGCTGGTTTCGCCGCTGAGCATCAGTGCATCGGCTTCCTCGTAGGCGGCGTTGGCGACATCGGTGACCTCGGCCCGGGTCGGCGTCGGGTTGCTGATCATGGATTCCAGCAACTGGGTGGCGACGATGACGCGGCGGCCGAGCTGGTGGCAGCGCTTGACGATGCGCCGCTGGAGGATCGGAAGTTCCTCGTACTCAACTTCGATGCCCAGGTCGCCGCGGGCGATCATGATCACGTCCGAGCCGCGGATGATGTCGTCGATGTTGCGGATCGCCTCTTGGTCTTCGATTTTCGCGACCACCTGGGCGGTCCCCTCCAGGCTGGCGATCGCCTGGCGCAGTTCAAGGACGTGGGCGGCGTCGCGGACAAAGCTGCCGGCGATGTAGTCTGCCTCGCACTCGACGGCGACGGACAAGTCGGCGTGGTCCTTCTCGGTCAGCGCCGGGAGGTTGAGGCGCACCCCGGGGAGGTTGATGTGGCGGCGGCTCCCGAGCACCCCGGCGGTGAGCACCTCGCACAACAGCCGGTCGTCGCGGACGGTGAGGATCTTCATCAACAACGTCCCGTTGTCGACGACGAGCCGGTTGCCCTCGGAGACGTCCTTCATCAACCCGTCGTAGTTCACCGTGGTCGACAGCTCGGTCTGCGGCGCGGCGTTGCGCTCGCGGAACTCGACCCGGTCGCCGACCTTGAGCTGGAACGGCTCGGGCAGGTCGCCGGTGCGGATCGACGGCCCCTGCAGGTCGAAAAGCACCGCGATGAACGCATTCCGCGCCGCCGCCTGACGCCGGACCCGGGTGGCCATCTCCCGCGCCCAGTCGTGCGGCGCGTGGCTCATGTTGAGCCGGAATACGTTGGTCCCCGCGTCAATCAGCCGGCCGATGACCTCCTCGGACTCGGTCGCTGGCCCCAACGTGCAGATGATCTTCGTTTTGCGCGCCATGATGGGCGCCAGTCAGGCGCGAAACCGGCCACCCGGCAAGCGGGAAGATCCGTCACGCCAACGGTGGGCCGGCCAGCACAATTCCGTAGGCATCGAAAAACTCGGCGACTTTCTCAGGATCGAAATCGCCCGCGGCGATTCTGCGGAAGAAATCCTCGCTGTTAGCGGCGGGGAGCAGTTCGAAATGGAGAATGCCCTCCTCGGTGGTGATGTTTTGGAAGGTATGGGTGGCGCCGATCGGGACGACCAAGCATGCGCCGGGCTCCGCGATGGTTTCCACTCCGTCGACGACGAAGCGATGCCTCCCCTTGATCACATGGAACACCTCGAGTTGGTCGCGGTGCCGATGCAGCGGCGGGCCGCCTCCGGGGGTGGTGGTTTCCTCGAAAGCGGCCATCAATCCCTGGGTCGCTTCGGCGCTGAGCAAGGTCGCGATCTTGAATTTCATAGCGGCCAAGTGATAGCCAAGCCGCCGCTGCGCGCAAGCGGCGAGCGCTCCGGAGGAAGTTAGATTTTCCACCGCCGGGCCATCAGACGTCCGGAGAGCGCGGCATTCGCGCTACTTGCGGGGGTGCGACTGAAGTCGCGGTTTCTGTTATTCGGCGGCCGGGATGCGGGTGATTTTCAGGTTGCGGAAGTGGGTGACCATTTCCTTGGCGGGGTGGAGTTGGACGCCGATGGGGCCTTCGGTGACGGTGGTTTCCGACTTCCAGTCGAGCACCTGGGTGCCGTTGAGGACGACGGTGTAATGCGGGCCGATGGTCAAACAACCGCCCCTTCGTCGGGGGAGCGGCGACATCTTGTCGCCCAAGGTCCAACGACATCCTGTCGTTCGGACCTCTGGTCAAACAACCGCCCCTTCCGGTCAAACAACCGCCCCTTGCGGTCAAACAACCGCCCTTTCCGGTCAAACAATCGCCCCTTCCGGTCAAACAACCGCCCCTTGCGGTCAAACAATCGCCCCTGGCGGTCAAACAATCGCCTTAGGGGATCGGGTCCTGAAGGGACCGCGCATACCAGCTCAGGGCAAGCGGAGCGCAGCCCTGGGGCGCCGATCTCCGAATCGCCCAGCCCATGAGATGGCGATGAAATGCGGGCACCTCCTCCCATCGACACCCCATGGACCGGGGCGGGAGGATCGGACCAATCATCTCTCAAACCTTCCTCCCGCCATCCGATCTCAGGCCCGGCACCACCCGCCAACCCGCCCACCGCCGGCCCGATATCCAAACCCCATTCCCACCCCGCCTCCCACCTCCTCGCACCCCGGATAGCCCCACCCAAACAATTCCTTGGCACTCAGCACCCTCCAGTCCATCTTCCTACC
The DNA here is from genome assembly GCA_044373465.1 of Akkermansiaceae bacterium. Classification (GTDB taxonomy): domain Bacteria; phylum Verrucomicrobiota; class Verrucomicrobiia; order Verrucomicrobiales; family Akkermansiaceae; genus JBILQA01. The sequence goes on from JBILQE010000097.1 coordinate 3,061, forward strand.
AGCACCCCTCCCGGATATCACCCTCCGGGGGCTACGAATAAACACGTTCGTTATAAAGTGATTCGCCAGATCGCCGCAGTTGCCGTGTCGCTTGCTTTGTCAGCATGCGGCAAACCATCGTCCGCCGATTACCAGGCGATTCACAAGGATGGCCTAAAGAAGATTTCTTACGCTTCGGATCTCGACGCCCAGTATCAACAGGTTGACCATTTCATCACCCACTTCGGCTTCGGCAAGCAGCCTCTGATCTGGAATTCCGAGGCATTTATTCATGACCGGTTCACTCTCACTCTCCAGATACCGGTGACCGTGGACTACACGAAGAAGACTGTTTCCATCGCTGGAGATCCCAAGTTCTTCCTCCACGCGACGGACGGGATCGACATCCTCCCGGATGGCCGCGCCACGACTCGCTACGATGGCGATCTCCAACGGCATTTTGGTCTCACCGATTGGACCAAGTTCAAAGGCGCAGGATTCGATCTCAGTGCTCTCGGTATCCCAGCTGCAGAAGTTCGCCCGGAGAAACACTTTGATGCTTACGTAGCGTCTTGGCGCAGAGACCGCGTCCCCATCAAATAAGAAGCGAGCAAGGCGGCGCTCTCAACACCTGCCTCGCCGCGCGTTCAATCCGTCATGACCACTCAACCTTCAACCCTCAGTCGAAGCGAACGACAGAAGATGAAACTTTCACTCCTATGGCTATTATCCGCATCTGTTTTGATGGCGCAGAACCAAGACCCATTCAAAGTGGAGGTTGCTCCGATTCCTGAATCTGATGAGGTTGTTTACGACTTTGATGATGTCCATAAGTGGGATGATGTGATCGTTAAGGGGACTGGCAAAGCCGAAGAGGGAATAATTACTTGGGGTGCTACGAATGTCGCATCGCACCGAGGAGTGGCTGGCAAGAGCCAGAAATTGCAGTTCTCTCTTGATGCTAAACAGTATGATGGAGCATTGCGTCATCCCGACTTGAATCGAGGTATTATTCTGATGGCTGGCGATCCCAGGTTCCCTTCGCTTCACTGTTGGTTGCGGCCATTTTCGGCTCATGACGGTACTGTGAGTTTCGTTTTGAGTGTTCCTGTGGATCGACTGGGGGAGACGTATGTTGCATTCATCCCTGGTGAAGGTAAGAAGCGATATCTATACAAGCTCGATGATGTGGTCCTGGAGCTGAAGAAAGCGACCCCTCCCGGTCAAAAAGAATAGCCGGGCAGGAATAGATGAGAAGGCAGCAGGGCGATGACTTGACGGGGCGGCGCCTACGAGCTGCGCGGCTGCCTTGGGACTATTCCTGCGGAGGCAACTAGATGAGGACAAATCTGCGCACGTCCAGCCGAAACATGATCCCGGCAAGGCCGCGCAAATTATTTTCTGTAAAAGTGTCTGATTGAGGACTGGGAATCTGGGGCTATTTATTGGTTTAGAGGGTCGGTATTTTGGTTTCGGGCTGGAGGTAGATTTTTCCGGTTTCCCACTCCTC
>JBILQE010000060.1:0-15989 GCA_044373465.1 Akkermansiaceae bacterium
CAAGGGCCACATCGTCAACCGCGACATCGCCCACCACTACGCGATTTGCCCCAGCGACGAAAAGGCCGACTACATCGCAGAGTTTTTGAAACGCCGCGCGACCGAGCGCGGCCTGATCTTCTGCCGCACCAAGGAGGGCGCCCTCGCCCTGACCCGCCAACTCACCAAGCGCGGCTTCGAGGTTGATGTCATCCAGGGCGACCTGACCCAAAAAGAGCGCGACAAGGTCATGCGGGCCTTCAAAAAGGAGCGCTTCCGCGTCCTCATCGCCACCGATGTGGCTGCCCGCGGAATCGATGTCGAGGGCCTCGCCTTTGTCATCCAGCACCAGCTCCCCGAGCAAATCGAATACTACACCCACCGCAGCGGCCGCACCGCCCGCGCCGGAAAAAAGGGCCTCTCCCTCACCCTCATCGACTCCCGCGAGCAGCCAAAGCTCAAGCGCCTCGAAAACGAACTCGGAATCTCCTTCCAGCAAAGCCGCTGAGTCAGACGGGTGCGGTGGCGCTCCCGGTCTATCAGTTTGAGCGAGTCCACGACTAACGGGTCATCCGGGGCGAGGAAGCCGAAGCGGACCAGGTCAAGAAAGCCGGCGTCAAGAATGTCCGAGGCGCGGTGGGTGCCGCCGCCATTGGCGAGGTCAATGGTGAGGTCGGCCGGATCGCCGGCCGGGCCGGAGAGATCCGCGGCGGTCGGGACGATGCGCACGAAGTGGCGCGGGATGGCCGGATCAAGCGTGCCTTTCTGCGTGCAGGTCTGGGCGGCGAGGTTGGCGTGGAGCCAGTCGGCGTAGGCCAGTAGGAGGGCATGGATGGCTGTCTCGCCGCGCTCCTGGGCAAAGGCGGCGGCGCAGACGATGGCGGCCATGACGCTGGTCAGGCTGGAGGGCGAGTAGCCGGCATTCTCCTCCCAGCGCTCCTGGCCGGTGTCGGGGCCGTTGAGCATCAGGTAGGAAACCTCGCGCAGCACCATCACCGAAGGATCAAACCCGTGCAGCGCGTCAAACCGTGCAAGCCGCCTGACCAGCAGGACCGGCGCGGCCGCTTCATCCAACTGGCGGCCGGTCCAGTAGGCGGTCCCGTCGATCCAACAGTTCTGCGGCATCGCCCCGTTAGGCGGCTGGATGCACGCCATATAGACCAGCGCGCGCAGCGGCAGGTCGGGTTGGCCGGAGTAGAGCATCACCGAGGCGCTGTGGAGCATAAGGCGCGGAGCCACTGACCGGGGAGTTTAGCCTTGTCGCGAACGGGTGTGGCTGCTAGATGGCGCCCGCCCTTGAGTTTGCTCGTCGACAATCTCGCGTCCCCGGTCGTCCTCTGCTTTGTGCTCGGGATGGTGGCCAAGTGGGTGAAGAGCGATCTGGCGCTGCCCGAGCCGGTCTACCAGGGTTTGTCGATCTACCTCCTGTTAGCCATTGGGCTCAAAGGCGGTGCGGCGCTCTCGGCGACGCCGGTGGCTGAGCTCTGGCTGCCCGGGGCGGCGACCTTGGCGCTGGGGGTCATCACGCCGATCTCGGCGTTCTATCTGATCCGGCACGCCGGCGGGCTGGGTCGCGACGACGCGGCGGCGGTGGCGGCCCACTACGGATCGGTCTCGGTGGTGACGTTTTTGGCGGCGATGGAGGCGGTCACGCGCAGCGGGCTTGAGGCGGAGGGCTACCTGCCGGCCCTGGTGGCGATTTTGGAGGTGCCGGGGATCGTGGTGGCGCTGTTGTTTGCCGAGGCGAGCCGCAAGGGCGAGGGGTGGGCCAAGGCGCTCCACGAGGTGGTGACCGGCAAGAGCATCGTGCTTTTGTTAGGTGGGCTGGTCATTGGGACGATATGCGGGAAGGAGCGCTTGGTGGACGTGCAGCCGTTCTTCGGGGGGATCTTCAAGGGGGTGTTGTGCATTTTCCTGTTGGAGCTTGGACTGGTGGCGGGCCGGCGGCTGCGGGATGCGGGGCTGGCGGGGCCGCGGCTGTTGGTGTTGGGCTGTGTGATTCCGCCGCTGCACGGGTTGTTGGGGGTGGCGTTCGGGCTGTGGGCGGGGATGTCGGTGGGCGGGGCGGCGGTGTTGGGGGCGATGGCGTCAAGTGCGTCGTACATTGCGGCGCCGGCAGCGGTGCGGATCGCGCTGCCGAAGGCCAATCCGGCGTATTATTTGACCTTGTCGCTGGGGATCACGTTTCCGTTCAACCTGGCGCTTGGAATTCCGCTGTATCTATGGCTCGCTGAGGTGATGGAGGGGCGGCTATGAAAGTTCATTTGAAGAAGGTGACGATCGTGGGCGAGCGGGTGCTGAAGGACCCGCTGATCGCGTTGTTGCGCCAGCACGGGGCGCGGGGATTCACGCTGACCGCGGTGGAGGGGGAAGGGTCGCGCGGGGTGCGGGCTTCCGAGTGGGAGGGGCGCAACGTCTGCATTGACACGATTGTCTCGGCGGAAGTGGCGGATGCGGTGATGGAGGCGGTTGGGCAGCGGTATTTTGACGACTTTGCGGTGATTGTGTATTGCGTCGATGTCGACGTGCTGCGCGGGGATAAATACGCCTGACGATGGCCAACAAGTTTTTGCAATGACCGGATCCAACAACAACGCGCAGGTCGGCATCATCATGGGGAGCACCTCGGACTGGCCGACAATGGAGCATGCGGCCCGGACGCTGGAGGATTTCGGGATCGGATGGGAGGCCGAGGTGGTTAGCGCGCACCGGACGCCTGATAGATTGTACAGCTATGCGGCGAGCGCGCGCGAGCGCGGGCTGCGGTGCGTGATTGCGGGAGCCGGCGGGGCGGCGCACTTGCCTGGGATGGCGGCGGCGATGACGAGCGTGCCGGTGTTGGGTGTGCCGGTTGAGTCGCATGCGCTCAAGGGGATGGACTCGCTGCTGTCGATCGTCCAGATGCCCGGGGGGATTCCGGTGGCGACCTTTGCGATCGGCAAGCCCGGAGCAATCAATGCGGCATTGTTTGCCGTGGCGATCCTCGCCGGCGAGGACCCGGCGCTGGCGGAAAAGTTGGATGCGTTCCGGCGCAACCAGAGTGAGGCGGTCAAGGCGGCGCAACTTTCCGGGCTGAGCTAACATGAAGGGCTTGGCAACGGGAGGATGGCTCGGGGTTCTGGGTGCGGGGCAGCTTGGGATGATGCTTGCGGTGGTGGCGCGCCGCTGCGGGTTCCGGACGATTGTTTGGAGCGGCGGCGGCGAGGCGGTTGCCGAGAAGGCGGCCGACATGGTGGTTAGGGGCGGGTTTGACGACCCCGCGGCGCTGGAGGAATTTTTGGCGGTGGCGCAGTTGGCCACGGTGGAGTTCGAGAACATTCCGCTAGAAACGCTGCAGGCCGTTGAGGCGAGGGTTGGGCTCTATCCGTCGGCGCGGGCGGTGGCGATCTGCCAGCACCGCGAGCGGGAGAAGGAGTTTTTGCGCGAGCACGGGATTCCGCACGCGCCGTTCCGGGTGGTGGGAGACGCGGCGAGCCTCGCTGTTGGGATGGCCGAGTTAGGTGGGGCCGCGGTGCTCAAGACCGCATCCTTCGGCTACGACGGCAAGGGTCAGCGGAAGTTGGAGGGCCACGAGGATGCCGCCCGGGTGTGGGAAGAGTTCGGGATGGAGCGCGCGGTGTTGGAGAAGTGGATTCCCTTCGAGTTGGAACTTTCCGTCATGGTCGCGCGCGGTGCCCGTGGCGAGGTGGTCACCTACGATCCGGCGGAGAACCGGCATCGGCACCACATGTTGGACGTGTCGATCGTGCCCGCGCGGATTTCCGCGGAAGTGGCGGAGGCGGCGCGGGGAATCGCGGTGCGGGTGGCCGAGGCGCTGGATTATCGCGGGATTCTCGGCGTGGAGTTTTTCCTTACCCGGGATGGTGGTTTGATGGTCAACGAGATGGCGCCGCGGCCGCACAACTCCGGGCACCACACGCTGGATGCCTGCGCAACCTCCCAGTTTGAGCAACAACTCCGCGCGGTCTGCGGGCTGCCGTTAGGCTCGACGCGGTTGCTGAGTCCGGTGGCGATGCTCAACCTGCTGGGTGACTTCTGGCCGGCTGAGACGCGGATGCCCGACTGGAGCGAGCTGTGGGCCGACCCCGAGGCGTTCCTGCACCTCTACGGCAAGGAGCGGGCTGTTGGGCGGCGCAAGATGGGTCACGTGAACCTGCTAGGGGCGGATGTTGGGGACGCGCTGGCGCGGGCCGAGCGGCTCAAGGGGATTTGGTTGGGGGAGTCGAAGGTCTGAAGGTCGAAGGTAGGTTTCGACCGATCCAACAGAAGCCGTGGGGATTTGGGTGGTGGCTGGCGGCCGGGTCGTTAGGGTCGGCGGGTGGGTGTGTTAGCGAGTATCATATTGCCGGTGAGGAATGCGGCGGGGACGCTGGGGGAGGCGCTTGGGAGTTCGCTTGCCGGGAGCGGGGATGAGGTGGAGTTGCTGGTGGTGGTGAACGGGAGCACGGATGGCAGCGAGGAGATCGCCCGCGGGTGGGCGGAGCGTGATCGGCGGGTGCGGGTGCTCAGCTCGCCGGCGGAGGAAGGGGTGGTCGGCGCGTCGAACTGCGGCGCGGCGGCGGCGCGTGGTGAGATCTTGTTGCGGATGGACGCGGACGATGTGGCGGCGCCGGGGCGGGTGGCCGCGGAGTGCGGGTTTTTGTTGGCCAATCCTGGGTACGCGGCGGTGGCCGGGCGGGTTGAGGTGATCGACGGGTTGGGCGACGGGATGGCGCGGTATGTCGAGTGGGTCAACTCGCTCGGCTCGGCGGAGGCGATCGCGGCCGGGCGGTTCATCGAGTCGCCGGTGATCAATCCGTCCAGTGCGGTTAGGCGGGCGGTCTATCATGAGTTAGGTGGCTACCGGCAGAGCGCGTGGGCGGAGGACCACGACCTGTGGCTGCGGATGTTGGCGGCGGGTTGACGGATCGGGAAGATTCCGGAGGTGGTCATCGGCTGGCGCGACAGCGCGGGGCGGCTGACGCGCAGCGACGCGCGCTACAGCGAGGACCAGGTGTGGCGGATGAAGGCCCACTATCTCGCGCGGCTGGCGGGAAGTGCGGATGGCGGCGTGGCGATTGCCGGGGCGGGTCCGATTGGCAAGCGGCTCGCGCGGTTGTTAGTCGCGGAGGGCACGCAGGTGCGGGGATTTTTTGACGTGAGTCCGCGGCGCATTGGCCAGCGAATTGGCGGGCTTGAGGTTTTTGGCCCGGAGTGGATCGGCAGGAAGTGGGCGGGTGCCACGGTGTTGGCGGCGGTTGGCTTGCCCGGCGCGCGCGAGCAGGTCCGCGGAGTGGCGTTGCGCGCGGGATTGCAGGAGGGCGTGGACTTCTGGGGGGTGTGTTAGCTATCCGCGCAGAGTCCGCTCCAGCGCCTTTATCAGGCGAGCGCGCAGTGGTGCGGCGCGCTCGGCGAGGGAGCGTTGGAGGGATTCATAGTCGCGGCGGCCGTCGGCGGTTTCGATCGGGATGGGCGGGTAGCCGAAGGCGGAGAGGTCGTAGGGGCTGGCGCGCATGTCGAGCTCGCGCAGGGCGAGGGCGAGGTGGAAGGCGTCCATGAGGATGTCGCTGCCGATCCACGGCATGGATTTGTAGGCCCACTTGTAGAGGTCCATGTTGGCGTGGAGGCAGCCTGGTTGTTCGAGGTCCGGGCGGGCGTCGAGCGACAAGGCGTGGCGGTTGAGCGGCTGGGCGGTGGGGGCGAAGAACCGGAACGCGTCAAAGTGGGTGCACAGCAGCGGGCGCGAGGCGACGAGCGCGTCGATGTCCGCCTGCGGGAGGCGCAGCGGGACGCTGCCGGCGTGGCGGACATCCTCGGCGCGGAAGACCATCGCCCACTCGTGGAGGCCGTGGCAGGCGAAGTTGGGTTGGCGACCGGCGGTGGCCCGCAGGAGTGTGGCGATCCATCCAAGCCGGCGGGCGAGGCCGGCGTCGATGGCGGTTAGGTCGAGCTGCCAGACGCCGTCGCGGAGATGGTAGAACCGGTTAGTCTGCCACGGGCATGGTGCGCCATCGTCGGCGAGGCCGATATGGGCGCCCGGGTGCCATGCCTCGAGCTTGCGCATCGAGAAGTGGTAGTAGGTGAAGAGGAAGTCGTGGACCGGGTGGGGGCGGTTGGCGGCGCGGCGAGCGGCGTACGGGCGGGTGAAGGAGCGGACACTGGCGGCGTGGTCGGCGAGGCGTGCGCGCCACTCGGCGGCGGGGAGGATCACGGGAGTGGGATCAGGCCGGGCGGTCACTGGGCGCAACGTTCCAGCAGCGGGGGCGGAATTCGATCAAAAAAGGACTTGAACCGGCCCGCCGGCCGTCCTAGGGTCCGCCCGCACCGCAAGGGGCAAAAAATAAACCGCGGGGTGGAGCAGCCAGGTAGCTCGTCAGGCTCATAACCTGAAGGTCACAGGTTCAAATCCTGTCCCCGCAACCAATGAAGGCCGTTTAGCGAAAGCTAAGCGGCCTTCGCCGTTTTTGGGGCGGTGACCGGGTGGCTGACGAGGTTGACCGGGTTGCCCGGATTGACCGGATTGACGCGAGTTGACTCGGGATTACTGGGTCTGCTGGGCTTGGATGCGTGAGAAGATGCGTGGGGATGACCCTGCGGTGAGGGTGACGGTGACTTCGACTTGGTGGTTGGCGGGTCCCTGGGAGTCGGGGACGGTGGCGCTGGTGATGGTGGCGCTGAGGCCTTGGAGATCGGATTGTCCTGAAGTTTGCCAGGTGAGGAGGTCGGCCGACCACAGGTAGGTGGCGGTGATGTCGGTGGGGATGGAGTTGCTGCGGAGGTGGCGGAATTTCAAGACTGGCGCGGCGGCGGAGGTTTCGGTCAAGGCGGGGCCGGGCTGGGTCGGGTTGGTACCGAGATAACTTTCGAGGCCGTTTTTGATGCCGTCGTCATCGGCGTCGTCATCGAAATCGGTGGCGGCGCCCGCGGCCGGGTAGGCGCCGATCCATGCGGCGAAGTCATCGGTGGGGGCGACCGGGGTGGTGTCGACGATCTGGATGCCGGAGAAGCCGTTTTCGTTGAAGTAGCCGGTGCCGGTTTCGGCGATGCGCAGGCTGGCGGCGGTGAGGCTGGTGAACTTCAGGTAGTTGCCGCCATTGCCCAGGGTCGCCTGGTCCTCGGCCAGGGCGAGGGTGGGGAAGTTGCTTTCCTTGAATCCGGGCGACGGGAAGAGCGCCGGCGAGCTCAGCGAGCCGCGGACCGAGTATTGGGTGCTGAGGACGGCGGAGGTGGCGGTGTTGGTGGCGACCCAGGTCAGTGAGTAGGAGTTGTTGTTGTTGAACCCGGCGTAGTAGACGTAAACGTCGTAGCGGGCGTAGGGGATGTTGGTGAAGGTGGCGGTCATCGGGTTGCCGCTGAGGAACCCGGAGAGCATCGTCTGGCTGGGAACGCCGCTGGCGTTGAAGGTGTTGGCATTTCCCTGAAAGGCCGCGGTCATTCCGGGGACGAGGCTGCCGGTGGCGTCGACGAGCGCCGACGAGCTTGGGTTGGCGGTGTTGGACAGTTCATTCCAGTTGGCGAGGGCGACCACCCCGGCGATCTCGGTGGGGCCCAGGGTGCCGGTGCCGCCGACGTTGATGCTCACCGCCTTGGGAGTTCCGGCGGGCGGCGCCGTCACGGTGACGGTGAAGGTTGAAGTCGCCGTCAACGAGCCATCGCTGACGCTCAGGGTGATCGTTGCGGTGCCGGATTGGTTGGCGGCCGGGGTGACGGTGACGGTGCGGGTGCCGCCGCTGCCGCCGAGGACGATGTTGGCGTTGGGGATGAGGGGGGTATTCGAGGAGGTGGCGGTGACCGTGAGGGCGGCCGCCGCGGTGGACGTGTCACTGACGGTGAAGTTCAGCGCGCCGGTCGAGGAGTTCGTCGAGATCGCCTGGTTGGGAACTGTGGAGACGGAAGGCGGGGTGTTGGCCGCGGCGGAGAAGGTGGCGGCGATCGTGTGGCCGGCGCTCACCGCGGGGAAGGTGTAGCTGGTGACCGCGCCGACGTTGCTGCCATCCACGGTGACTGCGGCGACCGCGTAGCCGGGATCCGGAGTGATGGTGAACGTCTGGTCGGCACCGGCGCTGACGGCGACCGCGCCGGCCGGGCTGATGGTGCCATTGGCGCCGGAAGAGGCATCGATCGTGTGGGTCACCCCGCTGGTGGTGAGCCGGTTGACCAGATAGGTTTCCAACTGCTGGCGCTCGGCGTCGGTCAGCGCGGTCGTGTAGATAAACGAATCGCCGTAATAGCCATTGTAGGTCGTCCATCCGTCGGGCCAGTTGCGCCCGAAGGTGACGTGGTTGGCAAATCCCGCGGTCGGGACGATGGATGACATGTCGCTGGTGGTGGTGACATCCATGGCCAGAACGCCATTGGCATAGACCTTGTATTGGCCGGTTTGTTGGATGACCAAGCTGAGGATGGTCGTCTGGCCGTCGGGGATCGAGGTGGCACTGGTTTCCAGCGAGCCATTGCGGCGGACGACGATTTTCCCGGTGCCATTCATGATGCCGAGGACGACGCGGTCGTAGAACATGTCGACAATCGACGTCCACCCCGGGTCGCTGCCGAAGCGGGTCGGCTTGGCGACCACCGTGACGCTCACGCCGGTGGCGGGGATGGGTGCGGCGACGGTGCCGATGTCGAGCCCGTCGCCCTCGGCGGCGAGGTTCTTGACGAACTTCCGTCCGTCGATGACCTCAACCTCCGGAGTGGCCGTGGGCGTGAGGGTTTTGCCAAGCGGGAGGTAGGATGCCCACGAGGCGATGTTGCCGCTGGCGGGCAGGTTGTCGGTGAGGAATGAGGCGTAGATTTTTGCGGATTGCGGGACGCTGCCCGGGCCGCCGGTGCCGGTGAAGGTGGCGGTGATGGTATGGGTGGCGGAGACGTTGGTGAACGTGTAGTTGCTCACCGCGCCGACATTGACGCCATCGACGGTGACCTTGGAAATGGCGAAGCCGGCGGAGGGGGTGATGGTGTAGCTTTGGTTGCTGCCGGTGGTCACGGCGGTTTCGCCGGTCGGGCTGATCGACCCGCCGTAGCCGGCCTGGGCGGTGATCGGGAAGGTGAAGCTGGCGGAGATCGTGTGGTTCTCGCGGACGTCGGCAAACGTGTAGCGCGATCGCGTGCCGAGGAGTTTTCCGTCCACCGTGAGGGTCATGATCGCCCCCGGGCTGGCCGCGGCGGTGAATGTCTGGGTGCCACCCTGGCTGAGGTTGACGGCGCCGCTCGGGGTGAGCGTGCCGCCGGGCGTGGCGGTGGCCGTGACCGTGAAATTCGGCGGGCTTGGCGCAAAGGTCGCGGAAATCGTGTGCGCGGCGTAGATTGGATCGAAGGTGAAATACTTCGGGGCGCCGACCGACACGCCATCGACGAGGACGTTTTGCACGTAATAGCCGGGATCCGGGGTGATCGTGTAGAGGGCTGTTTGGCGCTTAAGGTAGGAGGAGGTTCCTGCCGGGCTGATCGAGCCATTCGCCCCGGCGCTGGCGGTGATGGTGAACTTGGTCGCGACGTCATCGAAGTAGAATGGCGACGCAGGCAGCCCGTTGGCCACGCCATCGATGGTGACCTTGTTGTAGAGGTTGGCACCGACCGGATTTTGCCAGCATGCGTAGGCCGCCTTGCGCGGCGCGGGCACCGAGGGTGACGAAAGCACCACGGTGTTGCCGACGATCGTCGCGGTCGCCTCGTACCAAGCGCCGGTGGCCCCCGCGATCGAGAACTTCGCGAGCGATCCGCCGACGACCTCGGTGGTTGGGAGGTAGTCGGTCTTGGCACCCACCATCAACCCGTTGCCGACATGGTCGAAGGTGCAAACCAGGGTGCTGCCGGCGATGGTGATGTCCCTGAGGACCGGTCCGCTGGCGGTGGGAATGTCGCGGCCGTAATCATTCTTCAATGCCCAGAGCGCGAGCCGCTCGCCGACGTCGAGCTTGTTCTTCGGGTGCCATCCTTCCCAGATCCGGTCGCCGTCCAGCGAGCTGCCGACGTCCAGCGCCGAGGCCATCCCCGCGTGCGGCAGCGCCATCGCGTTGGCTTGCTGGATCCGGGTGTCCGCATCCCAACCGCCGGATACGAGAACCGGCGTGGCGTTAGCCGGTTGCGCGCCCCAGTAGGCAAGCTGGACGAAGTAGAAGGCGAAATCGTCCGACCCGACCATGCGCTTGTAGCCCTGCGAGAGGGCTTTCATTTTCAGGTAGTAGCTGTCGGGCGACTGGTTGGTGGACTCGGCGTTTTCGCCCTGGTACCAGATCATCCCCTTGGCCGGCAGCGGCGCGTACGGGTAGACCATTCCATTGAAAAGCCGGAACGGTCCCGACGGCATGATCGGCTGAAGGTAAAGCGGTGCCAGCGCGGGGATGTCGGTCGCCCCCTCCGGCGCGAGCCACGGGTCGATCGTCGTTCCGCCCACCGAGGCGAGATACAGGCCGATTGGCACCGTGGCATTCTGGTCCTGGTAGATCTTGCGCCCGAAATAAAACGCCACCGCGGAAAAACTCCCCGCGGTGCTCGGGTTGCACACCGTCCAGTTGGCCGAAACCGCCTGCTGCGGACTGCCCGACTGGACCAACGGCGCGCGGAAATGCCTCAGCAGCGGGAAGTTGGCGCTGTCGATATCGACCTGCCGATCGCACGAGCCCAACGCCCAATCCATGTTCGACTGGCCGCCGCACATCCAGACGTCGCCGACGAGTACGTCGGTGAGGGTCACCGTGTTGGCGCCCGCCTCGGTGGCCGTCAGGTTGCCGGCGGTCGTCTTGGCCACCATCGGATCGAGCGAAACCGCCCAGAATCCCGCCGCGTCGGAGGTCGTCGTCTTCGTCTGGCCATTGAAGGTCACGGTGATCCCCTTGTTGGCCGCCGCCGTTCCACTCACCGGCACCGGCTTGCCGCGCTGCAGCACCATGTGGCTGCCAAACGCTCCATTAAGACTCACCGCAGCCGAGGCGGCAGTGGCCAGCGCCAGGCTCGCAAGAAAAACGCCGAGATGCTTGAGAATGAGTTTCATGAGGGGTGCGGGCCGCGGCAAGACGCTCGGCCGTGGGCAACGACGGAGTTTTTCCGGCAGTTGAGTTCAGCAGGTCCCGATCATGACTCATTCAGCCAAGATGAAAACCGAGAAAGTGCATGGAACTAAGGATCCGCTGCATCGCGATATCTGGATTGCTTGAATGTCGATTGTGGATTGGGGAAATCGGTGGCAAGTTGGCTTTTCCCTGGGCGGCTGAGATCGGCTGGGATCGGGTTTAGTGTTTCGTCCATGCAGGGATACGCGCATGTTGAGTTCAAACCACAGCGGGATTCCTCCACGGCCAGGGATGGTCGGAGCGGAGGCGAAACCCGGGCAGGTGCGCCCTGTCGGGTATTTGGCAGCGGCGCCAGCTTGCTGGATCAGCTCATGGATGAACCTTGGGGATGCTGGATTGATTCCGGCCAATGGGATGGACCGATTGGCGGTGGTTTTGTTGATGGTGGTGGGGCTGACCATGGCGGCTGTGGTGGCGTGGTTGGCGGTGCGTGCGGTGCGGGTGCGTGAGGAATCGGTGAGGCGCTTGCGGGAGGCGGATGCGGAGTTGAGGATGCACAGCGAGCGTTGCCCCGAAGGTGCTTGAGGATCTGGTTGCCGTGGCGCCGCGGCGAGCCAGGGCGGAGAACCCGAGGTTGGCGTTTGACAAGTCTGTCGGGGAACCCAATAATCTTATTGAGATTAGTTCTCATCAGCGCCCGGAAGGACCGCGGATGAGTGCAAGCAGGCGATGAGTTCGATTTATTACGCACTGAACATAGGGACGCTAGCCGGATGGTTGGCGGTCGCGGGTGCGAGCACGGTGGCGTGGGTGGTGGAGGTGGAGGGGAAGCTGCCGGCGCTGCTTGAGAACGAAGCGCGGGCAACCGACTTGTTCATCACCTCGCAGGAAATGGGTTCGGCGGCACCGGCGGACGAATTGGAGACCGAGCCTGCGGCGGAGCCGGTGGCGAGTGCGCCGGAAGAGGTCGTGGAGCTGCCGGAGACGCTTGAAACGCCTGAGTTGCCTGAACTTGCCGAGCTTGCGCCGTTGCCTGAGATTCCGCGGATGCCGGAGCCGGCGGCGGCGGTTGTGGCGGCGCCGGTGAGCGAGCCGCGTCCGGTGCCGCGTGTGCCTGCGCGGCCAGCGACTCCGGCGGTTGGAAGTGGCAGGCCGTCGAGTGCGGGAGCGGGCCGCGGGCAAGGGGATGGGACGGCGAGCGGTTCGGGGTCGAGCGAGGTGGGATCCAGCCGCTGGGAGGGGCTGCGGAAATCCAGCCCGAACTACCCGGTATCGGCGCGACGGCTCGGCCAGGAAGGGAAAGTCGTGGTGCAGTTCACCGTGGATGACCGCGGGTATGTGGTGGACGCCAGGATTTTAAGCCCGTCGCCCTATCCGGCGCTCAACGAGGAAGCGCTGCAGACGGTGCGGCGGTTCCGGGCACGGCCGGGGGTGCGGGCGACGACGAGCCAGCCGATCATTTTTCGCCTCAATTGACCGATGACAGCCGCAAATATTGTTCTTAAGACGTTTCACGAGGGCGGCTGGGTGATGTGGCCGGTGACAGCCACCTTTTTCCTGGCCCTGTGCGTGCTATTGGAGCGGACGATCTGGTGGATCACGTTGAAGCGCTCGCTGCGGCCCGCAGCCCAGGAGCAGGCGCGCGATGCGCTGGGCAATGGCGAGTTCGCCGGCGCATGGGAGCTTTGCCAGCAGGTGCCGGATCCATTTTTGCACAACCTCAGGGAGGGGATTTCCCATGCTCATACCTCGATGCTGGCGGCGATGCACCTGCACGCGACGAAGTGGATCGAGCGTGCCGAGGCGCGGATGTGGGTGCTGGGGACGATCATCACGCTCGCGCCGCTGTTGGGGTTGCTCGGCACGGTCGTCGGGTTGATGGGATCGTTCGCTTCGCTTGGGGATGAGGCGCTTGGAGTCACCAAGGTGACCGGCGGGATTGCCGAGGCATTGATTGCGACCGCGGCCGGGCTCGCGATCGCGATCGGCTGCCTGTTGCCGTACAATTACTTTCGCAAGCGGGTGGCGACCTTCCGGGGTGCCTTGGAGCGCTGGATCAACCATGTCGAATTGCTGACCCAGTCGGCCAAGGCGCATGGTCACGATCTGGAAGTCTTCGCCGCCGAACGCCACCGCCAACGCTGAGCCCGGATGCCGGTCAAACTCCAAACGTCGGACGACCACGAGGACGATGCCCGCATCGAAGTCGTGCCGTTGATCGACATCATGTTCTTCCTGTTGGCCAGCTTCATGATGGTCAGCTTGAGCATGACCCAGCTCCATCGGGTCGACTTGAAGCTGCCGGTATCGGCCGCGGCGGTGGCCGACACCAAGGTTCCGCCGATCCACCTGGCGATTGATGCGCATGGGGTGGCGAGTTGGGACTCGGTGGTGGTGACGCCCAGCGAGATCACCCGGCGGCTCATCGAGATGAAGCCCGACGAGACGACCCGGGTGTTGATCGGCGCGGACAAGGACTGCCGCCACCAACACGTTTTGGCGGTCCTCGACGCGGTGCGCGCGGCCAAGGTGGTCAACGCCGGATTCGAAAGCAAACCGCTGGAACCGTGAGCGCCCGCCTGTTGACCATCCTCAATGCTGTCGGCTGCCTCGTGCTGGGCGCCTTCATCGTGGTCCAATGGCAAGGCGGTCAGTCGCTTAGCGATGAACTGCAGGCCAGCCGCAGCGCCGCGATCCTGGAAGCCAACGCCCGCATCGCCGCCGAGCGGACAGCCACGCAATTGCAGGCAGACATCGACGGGTTGAAGGCGTCCATCGACTCGATCCAGCAGTCGGTCGCCGCGACCGAGAAGGAATTGGCGGCCAAGGCGGCTGAGGCTCAGGCGCTTGCCGGCCAGCTTTCCGAGGCGCAGGAGCAGCTCAAAGCGCGGGACGCGGCGGTGCAGGCGCGCGACGAGGCGCTCGCGCTGCGCGATGAAAAACTCCAGGAGCTCAACGACTCGCTGGTGGCAACCCGGAAGCGGCTCGACGAGGCGGTCGCCGCGCTGAAAGCCGCCGGCGCGCGCTGAAGGTTGAAAGTCGAAGGTCGAGCTAGGACTCGGCGATGCCGGCGCGGCGGAGTTTTTGCCGCAGGGTGGCGCGGTTGAGGCGCATCGCGGCGGCGAGGTGGGTCGGCCGGTGGTGGAACCGCTCCATGAGGAGCTTGAGCATCGTTGCCTCGAGCCGGTCGACGAGCGCATCGTAGTGCCACTGGTCCTCGGGGACGACTTCGAGTTGCGACTCGAGCCAGCGGGAGATGACGGCATCGAGCTCGGAGGAGGCGACGGTGCCGCCGGACTGTTGGAGAGCGGCGGCGACGTGGGGCGGGAGGTGGCCGGGGAACAATGGCCCGCCGCGGCTCATGGCGTGCGCGTGCTCAAGGACGTGGCGCAGCTCGCGGACGTTCCCGGGCCACCCGTACGCCTGCATCGCGCAGAGCGTCGAGGCCATGATCTCGACCGGCTTCCCGTGGCTCAACAGCAGCCCAAAGAAAAACTCGCTCAGCGCCGGAATGTCGCCGCTGCGCTCGGCCAACGACGGCATCCGGATCCCCAACGCGCTGAGCGTGTAGAACAAGTCAGGCCGGAGCAGACCCCGTTCGACGGCCTCGGCCGGATCCAGGTGGGTCGTCGCGATGAGCTTCGGGCGGGTGCTTGGCGGGTTTCCGAGCAACTCGGCCAGGTGCCCTTGGACGGGTCCGTCAAGCGTGGTGATGTCCTTGAGGACCAGCGTGCCAGGGCCGGTGGCAAGGAGCGCCTCCAAGGCCTCGGCGCCATGGATGGTTGCGCTTTCCACAAACCGCAACGCCCCGGAGCTGCTCGGCCCGTGGGCATGGATGACCCGCGCCGCCAAGCTCTTCCCCGACCCGCACGGACCGTGGATGAGCACCGGCGTGTCGCTTGAGCAGGCACGCGCGATCCCCAGAAACACCTCACGCATGCACGGCGCCGAGCCAATCAAGGTCACAAACGCGCTTTCCGCTGGCTTCACGATCACCATCCCCTTGCTCACCAAGGCCCCCAGCGTGTCTTCAAAATGCTTCAAATCCAACGGCTTGGTCAGGTAGTCGGCAATCCCCAGCTTCTGCGCGCTGATCGCCTGCTCCAGCTGGGCGTGCGCCGTGATCATCACCACCGGCACTTTCGACCCACTCGACCTCAGCCGCTCAAGCACTTCCACCCCGCTCATGTCTGGCAGGCCAATGTCGAGGACAACCGCTTCAAACGGGTGTTTGGACAGCTCCGCGAGCGCCGCAGTCCCGCTGGCGGCAAGCACCGGGAGGTGTCCGAGGCGGCGTACGGCGAGTGCCAGGGCGGCTCCGAGTGCGTGTTCGTCTTCGACGATCAGGATGTTGGACATGGGGACGGGGCGTGAGTGGGCGGCCAGAGGATCCGCAGGCGGGCGCCGCGGCCTGGGAGGTTTTCGGCGGTGAGGGTGGCGCCGTGGGACTCGATGATTTCCTTGGAGACGGCCAGGCCGAGGCCCATGCCGCCCTCGCGTTCGGAGAAGAATGGCTCGCCGAAATGGGCGAGGGCGAGGTCGCGGAACCCGCCGCCCTGGTCGTCGATCTCAAGGGCCCCGGGGAGGACCCGGACGACGACCGTGCCGCCGCTGGGCATGCTTTGGATGGCGTTGAGCAGGAGGTTGTAGAGGACCTGCTGGAGGCGTGTTCGGTCGCCGTTGACCGGGTGGGCGGCGGAGTCGGGAGCGACGATTTGTTCGATGGTGACGCGCGCGTGGTCGGCCTGCGGCTGGAGGATCCGGCATGCCTCGGCGGCGAGGGCATCGATGGCCACCGGGACGCGGGCGACCGGGGCGGGCTTGGCGTAGAACAGCCACTGGGAAACGAGCGACTCGATCCGGCCAGCCTCGGCGACGATCAAGCCGGCCGACTGCTGGTCGTCGGGGGAGCCGGAGCGCTCCAGCAGCTGGGCATGCAAGCGGATGGCGGCGATCGGGTTGCGGACCTCGTGGGCGAGGCTGGTAGCCATTTTGCCAAGCAAGGCGAGGCGTTCGGCG
>JBILQE010000098.1:0-4477 GCA_044373465.1 Akkermansiaceae bacterium
CGAGCTCCGAGAGGATGTGCGAGGAGATGAAGATCGTCTTGCCCTCCTCGGCGAGGACCCGGATGAGGTGCTTGAGTTCGACGCGGGCCTTCGGGTCGAGCCCGGCGGCCGGCTCATCCATGATCAGGATCTGCGGGTCCTGCAGGAGGGCGCGGCCAAGGCAGAGGCGCTGGGTCATGCCCTTGGAGAGCTTGTTAGAGAAGCGGTCGGCCAGCGGGATGAGGTCGGCGAACTCCATGACCTCCTGGATGCGCATTTGGCGTTCCTTGCCGGTGAAGCCGAGGGCGCGGGCATAGAAGTCGAGGTACTCGAGGACGGTCATGTGCTCGTAGTTGCCGAAGTGATCGGGCATCCAACCGATGAGTGAGCGGACCTTGGCGGGATGGTCGACGACGTTGACGCCGCAGATTTCGGCGGTGCCCATGGTCGGGTAATCGAGGGTGGCGAGGATCCGCATGGTGGTGGTTTTGCCCGCGCCGTTCGCACCGACAAACCCGCAGACCGAGCCGTGCGGCACCTCGAAGGAAACCCCGTTGACCGCCTGCAGCGGGCCGAAATAGCGGTACAGGTTGTGGACGAGAATGGCGCTGGTGTTCATAGGAGAAAAATTGCGGAGCAGGACTCAGGGCGCTTGGAGAGGGCCGGTGATAACCGTGAGAGTTTTAAGCCAGTCGATGCCTTGGTAGCTTTCTAACGCCGGGGCGCTGTCTGCCTGAGCGAGGAAGTGGCTGCGGCGCTTGGCGAGCCCATGGATGGCTTTGCCGGCGGATGCCGAGGCAGGCGCGCTGAAGTCGCTAACAGCGGCGTCGTAGGCGCTGCCCGTGAGGGAGGTGCAGGCGGTGGGCTGGCCTTGGTTGAGATTTTCGGCGCGCCAGCAGCCGCCGTCGGCATCGCGGAAGACCAGGACGTTGATCGGGAAATCAAATGACGAGATGAGCCGCGGCGGTTGGCTGCCGGCTTCAAGTTCGATGCGGCCGCGGGTGGGGCGCAGCGCGGTGAGCAGGTGGCCGTGCTCGGAGCGGCTCTGATACCAGTCGCCGGAGGCCTTCAGGCCGGCGCCGTCCTGCTCGAGGTTGTAGCGGCCGCCGCGGCTGTTATAGTCGGTGGTTAGGCGTGCCCATGGCGAGGAGCGCAGCGGGACGCCGGTGACGAAGCCGGTTTCCGGGAGCGTGTGCTTGCTGGAGAGGAGCACGCCGGTGCGGACGATTTGTTCCTGTTGGATGTAGGCGAGGTTTTCGCCGGCGTCGGGGCGGACCTCCATGTGGACGAAACGCATGCCATGGCCGCCGAAGCCGTCCTGGAGGATGATCAGGACGACGAGCAGGAGGCTGGCGCCAAGCGAGATGAGCGGGGTGGTGAAGAACATCCGGTGGCGCTTCCCGGACTTGGCGAAGACGAACAGGTTGACCGGTCCGACAAGGATGCCGAAGACGAGCAGCACGATGACGAAGATCCCGTAGTTGAACCCCTGGGCGCCGAACAGGTCCTGGAGGTTCCAGGTCGAGTTGTAGTCTTCGCGGATGGCTTTGACCGCTGCGGGAAGCGCTGCGGCATCGGCGACCACGGCGGCCTCGTCGAGGTCGAGGTCGGCACCGATGGACTTGATGCTTACCTTGCCTTTTGAGCGGGCTAGGTCGCGCAATCCACGGCCGTCATCGCCAATGTGCAGGCTGGCCAAGTCGCTGCCGCTGCGGGTCGAATAGATGGTGATGTGACCGCCGAGGCGATTCCAGGTAAGGATGGCATTGCGCGCCCCCGGCTGGATGCTGAGCCATTCGTCCTCGGTGATGAGCATCAAATCAAAGCCGAGGAACGCCCGCCAGTCATGCGGCAGCTCAGTGGCGACAAACGCGCCGCCGAAGGTGGTCGACATTCCGCTGCCGTGGGACGAGACGGAGGATGCATGGTTGTCGAGGGCGGATCCGTTAGGCGTGTGGAGCTTCTCGCTGATGAGAACCTGGGAGCCCTCGCCGACCCCCTCGGAGAGCGACCCGCTCACGGTTGCAAGCCCGGTGGCGCTAACCGTGCAGCTCAGCTCGACGCCGCCGCCATAGACGGAGCCTTCCAGGGCAGTGGGCATCGGCACGCTGAAGTCAAAGGTTCCATTGGCGCCGGGTTCGACCGTCACGCTGAAGGTCGAAGCCATGGTCATCCCATTGTCGCCCATCCCGTAGGGAGTTTGTGAGTCGCCTTTGAAGGCGAAGGTCCAGGTCCGCGCGCTGGTGGTGCCGTTGTGGATGGTGGCGCGGATCGGCGTGTAGCCGTGTTGCGGAAGAATCCCGAAGAGACTCTTGACCACGATCTGGGTCTTGGTCTTCGGATCGTAAACTTCCCGCAGCATGTCCTGCTGGGCAACCGCCCGCGGAATCCAACAGCTGAGTACAAGGGCGGCGAGGAGATAACGGCGCATGGTGGGAAACTGGAACGGGTTCGCTAACAAAAAGGCCGGCTGCGGCTGCCAACCGGCGGCGCAAGCAGGCATGCTGCTTTCAGGCCTCCGCGGCTTTGAGGGTGCGTGGAGTGCTGCCTGCCTGGAAGGGGACCGAGTCTAGCAGTGCGGTGAGGATTTCCGCGGTCCCGAGCCCCTCGACGCGGGCGTTGTATTCGAGGACGATCCGGTGGCGCAGCACCGCGGGGGCGACCGCCTTGACATCCTCGAAGCTGGCGTTGGTGCGCTCATGCATCAGGGCGCGGGCCTTGGCGGCGGATGCCAATGACAGCGCGGCGCGCGGGCTGGCGCCGTAGCGGATCCCGCGCGCGGCAGCCGACTGGCCTGGATGGGTCGCGTCGACGACCCGGGCGATGTAGTTGGCCACGACTTCCGGGAGATAGATCCGGCGCACCAGCTCTAGCAGGCTCTCGAGCGACGCCTGGTCCATGATCGGGAGGACCTCCGGATCGGTGCCGAGTTCGCGGTGGTTGACGATGCGCTCAAGGGTTTCGACGCTGTTGCGGGTGACCTCGAGCTTGAAGAGAAACCGGTCAAGCTGCGCCTCGGGGAGCGGATAGGTTCCCTCCAACTCGATCGGGTTCTGGGTTGCGAGGACGAAGAACGGCCGCGGCAGGTCGTGGGTCTTGCCTAACACGGTGACCCGCCGCTCCTGCATCGCCTCTAGCAGGGCCGACTGGGTCTTGGGGGAGGCGCGGTTAATTTCGTCGGCGAGGACGATGTTGGCGAACAACGGCCCGGGCTGGAACACGAACTCGCGCCGGCCATCGACTTCCTGGAGCACCGGGTTGCCGGTGATGTCCCCGGGGAGCAGGTCGGGGGTGAACTGGACACGCTTGCTCTCGAGCTGGAGCGAGCGCGACAGGCCCTTGACGAGCTCGGTTTTCCCGAGTCCTGGAAGGCCTTCGAGGAGGATGTGGCCGCGGGCGAGGATCCCGATGACGACCTGGTCAATGAGCGACTCCTGGCCGAACAACACGCTGTTGAGCGTTTTGGTTAGGGAGCGGACGTGCTGTCCGGCAGCGGCGACTTCGGATTCGGAGGCGAATTGCATGGTTTGGAGGTTAGGCGAGGCGATTAGAAAGAGGGAAGGAGGGAAGGGTGAATAATGGGTGGAGGGAAGGTGAGGGCCCGATGAATCCGCCGAGTTAGCGGAAGAAGCGCCGCAGGGCGTTCTGTTCGTCGGGATCGAGCGGTTCCTTCCAGACTTCGTCGCCACCGCTGCCGGAACGGGCGATGGTGCCGCCGCTTTGCTGGCCGGCGGGTGATTCATCGACTTGGTGCTTGGCGTCTTGGAGTTCGAGGAGGTCGCCTGGCAGCGTGTTGCTCAAGTCCTTGCTCTGGAGTCCCTGGACATCGCCGGCGGGGATGTCGGTGGAGTTCTTTCCTAGCAGGTTGGGCGAAGTGCCCGGGCCGCGGCCGACGCCACCCTGGCCCGGGCCATCGCCCGGGCCCTCACCCTGGCCTGGGCCATTCCCTTGGCCCTGGCCTTGACCGTTTCCCTGGCCCTCGCCCTCGCCGGCTAACAATTCATCGTTGAACTCCTCGCCCGGCTCGCCGCCCTGGCCGCCCTTGCCCTTCTCCCCGCCGGCTTCGGCGAGCTCGCCCGCCTTCTTGCGCATGTTCTCGCGCAGTTGGTCGAGCTGCTGCTGGTCGAGTTGTTGGAGGGCGCTCGGGTCGAGGTTGCCGAGTTGCTCGAGGAGCTCCTTGTTAGGCTGCATGGCGCCCTCGCGCATGGCCTCGAGGGCTTGGTCGAATTCGTTGAGGAGCCTTGCGCGCTCCGCCTCGGGAAGTCCCTGGGCATTGTTCTGGAGGGCGTTGAGGGCCCGCTCGCCGCGTTCCATGGCGCGTTCGAGGCGTGCGGCCTCGGCTTGGTGTCCCTGCTTGAGCTGGTCGGTGGCCTCCAGCGAGGAATGGCTGAACCACTCCTCGGGCTGGCGCGCGCGCAAGTCGTCGAGCTTCTTGGCGATCTCCTCAAGGTAGGCAGGATCGACCGTCTGGTCCTCGTCAAGCTGGGAAATGTCCGCT
>JBILQE010000021.1:0-55950 GCA_044373465.1 Akkermansiaceae bacterium
ACCCAGGCGCTTGCGGAAATCGACAAGGTCCAGTGGCTCCCGGCGTGGGGCCGCAACCGGATCGCCGGCACCGTCGAGGCGCGCCCGGACTGGTGCATCTCGCGCCAGCGCACCTGGGGCGTCCCGCTGCCGGTGTTTTTCGCTCCCGACGGGACCACCATCCTGTCCGCAGAGATCGCCCGAAAAGTCGCAGACATCGTTGAAAACGAAGGAACCAACGTCTGGTTCGAGCTCTCCGACGCCGACCTCGCCGCGCGCCTCGGGCTGCCCGAAGGGACCACCAAGGGGCGCGACACCCTCGACGTCTGGATCGATAGCGGCTCAAGCCACGCTGCGGTCCTCGACCGCCACCCGGACCTCCACTGCCCGGCCGACTTGTATCTGGAAGCGACCGACCAGCACCGCGGGTGGTTCCAAAGCTCGTTGATGCTTAGCGTCGGGATGCGCGGCACCGCCCCCTACAAGACGGTCCTCACCCACGGCTTCGTCGTCGACAAGGACAAGAAGAAGCTTTCCAAGTCGGAGGCCGAGAAGGCCGGCAAGCCGATCGACGCGGCGCACTTTTACAACCAATACGGCGCGGACATCGTCCGGCTGTGGGTCTCGAGTGTCGACTGGGGCGCGGAAGTGCCGTTTGGCGAAGACCTCTTCAAGCAGATCGCCGAGCCATACCGGCGGCTGCGCAACACCTTGCGGATCCTGCTTGGCAACCTCGACGGGTTCGACCCGGCCACCGAGGCCGTCGCCCCGGAGGCAATGCCGCTGCTTGACCGGTGGATCCTCGAGCGCCTCCACGAGGTCGTCGGCGAGTGCCGGAAAGCCTACGAGGCCTTCGAGTTCCGCAAGGTGTTCAACGCCATCAACCAGTTCTGCGCGACCGACCTGTCCGCGGTCTACGTCGACGTCCTCAAGGACCGGATGTATTGCGACGCGGAGAGTTCGCCGCGGCGGCGGGCGAGCCGTGCGGCGATGGCGGAGGTTTTCACCAGCCTGACCCAACTGCTTGCGCCGATCCTGGTGTTCACCGCCGACGAGGCATGGGAACACGCCTGCTTTACCACCGGCTGCGTCCACGAGGAGGACTTCCCGCTCCCCAACCCGGACTTCGCCACTGGCGACGCGTCTCGCCAAGTCGACCGGCTCATGGAAATC
Organism: Akkermansiaceae bacterium; assembly: GCA_044373465.1. Classification (GTDB taxonomy): domain Bacteria; phylum Verrucomicrobiota; class Verrucomicrobiia; order Verrucomicrobiales; family Akkermansiaceae; genus JBILQA01. The sequence continues at coordinate 1,153 of JBILQE010000021.1, forward strand.
CGCCGCGTCATCCAGGCCGCCATCGAGGCATGCATTCAGGCCAAGGACTTCCAGAAGAACAACGAGGCCGCCGTCACCCTGACGGTGCCCGCCGGAGAACCGGTCGCCGCCCTGCTGCGCGACCGCGAGTTCGCCACCGAGTTCTTCATCATCGCTGAGCTTGAAGTCGTTGAAGGCGCCGCGCTGGCTGCCAGCGTGCGCAAGACCAGCTTCGAAATGTGCCCGCGCTGCCGCCGCTACGAGCCGCTCCTGGCATCCGGCGTCTGCGAACGCTGCGACACCGTCGTCAGCGCCTTGGTTGCTTCTTAATCTCTCATCACCAATGACATTCACCCGCCTGCTGCTGGTCCTGATCCTCCCGCTGGTCATCCTCGACCAGGTCACGAAATGGTGGATCGTCCTCAACCTGAACTACCAGGAGGGCTTCGAGGTGATCCCCGGGTATTTCAACATCGTCCGCGTCCACAATACCGGCGTCGCCTTTGGCCTCGGCAACGGCACTTCGTGGGCCCCGATCGTGTTCATGCTCGTCCCGCTCATCGCGTTGAGCATCATCACGTTCTTCTGGCGCCGGGGGTCGTTCCCGGGGGCCACTGGGAAGATTTCCGCGGCCCTGCTGGTTTCCGGGATCCTCGGCAACCTCACCGACCGGCTTGTCCAGGGGTTTTTCCTCGATCACCCGGAGGGCACCAGCTTCTGGGCCCGGCTGTCGAGCGGCTACGTCGTCGACTTCCTCGACTTCACCATCCCGCTCATCGACAAGCGCTGGCCGTCGTTCAACGTCGCTGACTCATGCATCTGCGTCGGCGCGTTCTTGCTCTTCATCGCCGGCGTCCGCGAGGAAGCAAAGAAAAAGCCCGCGCCCAAGCCGGTGACGAATTGACCGGGTTGACCCGGTTGACCGGGTTGACGTTTATGGGTTTGGCGGCTCTTTGGCGAGCTTGCGGGCGGCGCTGCGGGCGCGGACGCGCTGCTGTGAGAGACTTCCCTCGCCGCTGTGGCGGCGGCGCGGCAGGTGGTGGTGCGGGATGAACCGGCCGACGAGGTGCACCAGCGGATAGGCCAGCGACCCGAGGGTCAAGCCGCTCAGGACACAGCCAAGCAACAGGTCGCCAAAGTGATACGTCACCCCCCAGACGTGCAGCTCGGCGACTGCGAGCATCGGCGGGTAGTCGAACCCGATGAGCGTGCGCAACCCGTGGCCCAACTTGTGCTGGAAATACAAGATCGCCGGGGTCGTCAGCGGGTTGGTCACCCAGGTGACCACGACCGCTGAGACCACATTGACCCTGAGGCGCATCGCAAAAAACGCCGCAACCAGCGACTGGAGCGGGATGTGGGTCATCGCAAAAAACATCCCGAGCGAAAGCCCGCCGGCGACGGTGTGGCGGCACGGTTTCCACAAGTCGCGCTCAAAAACCCGCGCCGTCAGCGCCGAAAGCCGCGGGCTGCGCCGAATCCGCGGATGCCTCAGGGACCGGTAAATCCTCCGGACCATCTGCATGTATCGTCGTTTCATCAATTCCGGTGCCCACCCAGCGCCAAGCCTACGCACGCATCGCTTGTGGGCGGCGACCATCCTCCCGGCCGGCTGAAAAATCAAACCGAAATGCCCTTGTCGGCGGTTGTCGTTCTCCCCACGGTGGCGGCATGTCGCCGGTGCAAGCCATCATTCTGGGGATCATCGAGGGTCTCACCGAATACCTGCCGATCAGCTCAACCGGCCACCTGATTGTCGCCCAGCACCTTATGGGTCTCGGCACGGGCGCTGACCCGCTCGACAAGGCGGCCGCGGACGCGTTTGCCATCAGCATCCAGGGTGGGGCGATCCTGGCGGTGCTGAGCCTGTACTTCCCGCGGGTCCTGCAGATGTTCCGCGGGCTGCTTGGAAAAGACCGCGAGGGGCTCAGGCTAACTGTCGCGATGCTTTGCGGGTTCCTGCCCGCGGCGGTCATCGGCCTGCTGCTCAACGACTGGATCGAGGCGAAGCTGTTCGGGCTCAAGCCGGTCGTCGTCGCCTGGATCGTCGGCGGGATCGCCATCCTCGTCGTCGCACGCCGCCGCCGCAACATCGTCCACAAGGGCGCAGGCATCGACTTGGCCGAAATCACCTGGAAAATGGCCCTCGTCATCGGCTTCGCCCAGTGCATCGCGATGTGGCCGGGGACGAGCCGGAGCCTGATGACCATCGTTGGCGGGGTGCTTGTCGGTCTCTCGCTGCGCTCCGCGGTCGAGTACTCGTTCCTTCTCGGGGTGCTCACGCTCGGCGCGGCCACCCTGAAAAAGGCGCTCTTCCCGGTTTCCGGGATCCCCGGGTACGATGGCCTGCTTGGCGGCGCCCAGCTGATGGTCAACCACTACGGGACGCTCAACCTGGTCCTCGGGGTGGTCGCCGGGATGGTCTCGGCGATCATCGCGGTGAAATGGATGGTCACCTACCTGCAACGCCACGGGATGGAGATTTTTGGCTACTACCGGATCGGGATTGGCGTCATCATCTCCATCTTGCTCCTCACCGGGGCAATCAGCCACTAGCACCTTTAACCTTGCGACCCCCCCGGCCCAACGGCTTGCATCACCACCTGCAACGATGACCAACTCCCCATTGCGCTTCATTTCCCAGTTCCTTGTCGCCGTCATCTGGCTTTTCAGCATGCCGCTCCAGGGAGCCGACTCGATTCTGGCCCCGCTGGCCGACGGGTTTGACGCGCCGGTCGGGAAACCGAGCGGGGTCGGTTATTACAAGGCGCGCGGGCTGCGGTTGCGCCCGCCGTACCACTTCGGCGAGGACTGGAACGGGGTTGGCGGCGGCGATAGCGACCTCGGGGCCCCGGTCTATGCCTGCGCGGACGGGATCATCGTGTTTTCCTACGACGTCCGCGGCGGCTGGGGGAACGTCATCATCATCCGCCACGCCTACCGCGACCCGGCGACACGCAACGTCAAGTTCGTCGACTCGCTCTACGGCCACCTCGACAAGCGGATGGGCCGGATGGGCCAGGAAGTCAAACGCGGCCAGCAGGTTGGCACCATCGGCAACAACTACGGGATGTACCCGGCCCACCTCCATTTCGAGATCCGCCACGACATCACCATCGGGATGCATCGCGAGAGCGTCGCCTGCACCCTTGACCACTGGGCAGTGCCGACCGACTTCATCAACAAAAACCGCCGGCTCAACAAGGAGTTCACCAAGCAGGCGATGCCGATCGGCACCTTCAAGCCGTACGGCGAGTTCAAGGGCCTTTGATTTCCAATGCTCGCCAAGCGGATCATCCCATGCCTGGACGTCACCAACGGGCGCGTCGTCAAGGGGACGAACTTTGTCGACCTCCGCGATGCCGGCGACCCGGTCGAGTGTGCGATCGCCTACAACGCCCAGCAGGCTGACGAGCTTGTGTTTCTCGACATCACCGCGTCCTCGGACGGCCGCGCGACGATGGTCGATGTCGTCCGCCGGACCGCGGAAAAGTGCTTCATTCCGCTCACCGTCGGCGGCGGGATCCGGACGGTCGCCGACATGCGCGACATGCTCCTCGCCGGGGCCGACAAGGTGGGCGTCAATACCGCTGCCATCCAACAACCAGAGCTCATCGACGCCGGCGCCAAGGCGTTCGGGTCACAATGCATCGTCGTCGCCATCGACGCCAAGCGCGAGGGGCCCGGGAAATGGGGCGTCTACACCCACGGCGGCCGCACCCCGGTTGGCCGCGACGCGATCGCCTGGGCGCGCGAAGCCTACGCCCGCGGCGCCGGCGAGATCCTCCTCACCAGCATGGACGCCGACGGCACCCAGGCCGGCTACGACATCGAGTTGACCGCCGCGGTGAGCAGCGCGGTCGGCATCCCGGTCATCGCCAGCGGCGGCGCCGGCAACCTCCAGCACATGGTCGACGTCCTCGCCGCTGGCATGGCCGACGCGGTCCTCGCCGCGAGCATCTTCCACTTCGGCCAGCACACCGTCCCGGAGGCCAAGGCCTACTTCGCCGCCCACGGGATCCCGGTGCGCCCCGCGGTCGGCTAGGCAACGTAGCGAACTTGGGGGAAAGTTCGGCAGGGCCAACCGCCTGCCGCCGGATCGCTCGAATGCGCCGAGGACTTCCCGCATCCCCCATAGACCCACAGCCCTCAGCCGAGCAAGCTGGTGATCCTGCGGCAGACCTCCTCGACATTGGCGCGGGAGTTGAACGCGGAGATCCGGAAGTACCCTTCCCCGGCGGCGCCGAAGCCGCTCCCCGGAGTGATGACGACCTGCGCCTCGTGGAGCATCTTGTCGAACATCCCCCAGCTGTCGATCCCGGCTGGGCAGCCGACCCAGACGTACGGGGCGTTCTCGCCGCCGATGACGACCAGCCCGAGGGCGCGGCACGTCTCGCGCAACAGTTTGGCGTTGCCCATGTAGTGGTCGATGAGCGCGTTGACCTGGGCCTTCCCGGCCGGCGAGAACACCGCCGCCGCACCGCGCTGGATCGGGTAGCTCGCACCGTTGAACTTGGTCGAGTGGCGCCGCGACCACAGCCGGTGGAGGGACACCTCCTCGCCGCCGCTGGTCTTGCCCATCAGCGACTTCGGGATGACCACATAGGCGCAGCGCATCCCGGTGAACCCGCCATTCTTGGAAAACGAGCGGAACTCCATCGCGCACTCGCGCGCCCCCTCAATCTCGAAAATGGATCGCGGGATTTTCGGGTCGCGGATGAACGCCTCGTAGGCCGCATCAAACAGAATGATCGCGTCGTTGGCCCGCGCGTAGGCGACCCACTGCTCGAGTTCCTCGCGGCTGGCGGTCGCACCGGTCGGGTTGTTCGGGTAGCACAGGTAGATAAGATCGACCTTTTCCGCCGGGATCGCCGGGACAAACCCGTTCTCCACGGTGCACGGCAGGTAGACGAGCCCCTCGAACGCGCCACTGGCATCCGCGTCGCCGGTGTTGCCGGCCATCACGTTGGTGTCGACGTAGACCGGATAGACCGGGTCGGTGATCGCGATCCGGTTCCCCTTGCCGAAGATATCCAGGATGTTGCCGGTGTCGCACTTCGACCCGTCGGAAATGAACACCTCGTCCGCCTCAATTCCCATCCCCGCGAACTGGTTCTCGACGATCGCCTCGCGCAAAAACCCATACCCCTGCTCAGGCCCGTAGCCCTTGAACGTCTCGCGGTTGGCCTGCTCGTCGATCGCCGCATGCATCGCCTCGCGCACCGCCGCCGGCAGTGGTTCGGTCACATCCCCAATCCCGCAGCGGATCAACCGCGCCGCCTTCTCCGGCTCGCCCGCGGTGAATGCCCCGACCCGCCGGCCGATCTCCGGAAAAAGATACCCCGCCTTCAGCTTCAAAAAGTTCTCGTTGATTCTCGCCATCGCCCGCACAGGGAAGAAAACCCCCAGCCGCAACAAAAGAAAATTCTCTCCCAGCCCACCCATTCTACAGCAACGGCGCGCTCGAAACGCACGTTCCGCGGGGAATAGCGCCTGGATTGCGGTCAAGGAGCCGCGTCCCATCGCCGCTCAGGCCGCCTCGATATCGCCGCGGTCGATATTCTCGCGGAGGTTTTCGACGATGAACTCCTGGCGCTCCGGGGTGTTCTTGCCCATGTAGAAGGCGAGCATCTCCTTGAGTCCGCGGCCCTCTTCCATGGTCACCGGCTCGAGGCGCATGTCGGCGCCGATCATGAACTTGAACTCGTCCGGGGAGATCTCGCCGAGGCCCTTGAAGCGGGTGATCTCCGGGTTCTTCCCGAGGGCGGCAAGCGCGGCGTGGCGTTCCTCGTCGCTGTAGCAATAGCGGGTCTCCTTCTTGTTGCGCACCCGGAACAGCGGCGTCTGGAGGATGAACAGGTGGCCGTCGCGGATCAACTCGGGGAAGAACTGCAGGAAGAACGTCAACAACAGCAAGCGGATGTGCATCCCGTCGACGTCCGCATCGGTGGCGATGACCACCTTGTTGTAGCGCAGCCCTTCGATGCCTTCCTCGATGTTGAGCGCCGCCTGGAGGAGCGCGAACTCCTCGTTCTCGTACACGATCTTCTTCCCCAACCCGTAGGTGTTCAGCGGTTTCCCGCGCAGCGAAAAGACCGCCTGGGTTTCCACGTCGCGGCTCTTGGTGATCGATCCGGACGCCGAGTCGCCCTCGGTGATGAACAAGGTCGATTCCGGGCCGCGCTTGTGCTTGCTGTCGAAGTGCGCCCGGCAATCCCGCAACTTTTTGTTGTGGACCTTCGCCTGGCGCGCGCGGTCCCGGGCGATCTTCTGGATCCCCTTCATGTCCTTGCGCTCGCGCTCGGCGCTGAGGATCCGCTTCTGGATCGCCTCGGCGGTCTTCGGGTTCTTGTGGAGGTAGTTGTCCAGGTGCTCCTTGAGGAAATTCGCGACGAACGTCCGGATCGTCTCGCCGTTGGGGGCAATGTTGGTGCTCCCGAGCTTCGTCTTCGTCTGGCTCTCGAATACCGGCTCCTCGACCCGGATCGAAATCGCCGCCTCGATCCCCGCGCGAATGTCCGCCGGGTCGTATTGCTTTTTGTAGAAGTCCCGCAGCACCTTCACGATTCCCTCGCGGAACGCCATCAGGTGGGTTCCCCCCTGGGTCGTGTGCTGGCCGTTGACAAACGCGTAATATTCCTCCGCGGACGCCGTCACGTGGGTGAAGGCGATGTCCAAGTCCCTCCCGCTGAGCGCCACCGGCGGATACAGCGGCTCCTCGGTCATCTCCTCCTGGAGCAAATCCAACAGCCCGTCCTTCGACCGGAACCGCTTCCCGTTGAAAATCACCGAGAGCCCCGGGTTCAGATAGGCATAGTAGCGGCACATCTTCTCGACGATCCCCGCGCGAAACCGCGTCTTCGCCGGAAACAACTGGTGGTCGACTTCAAACGCCAGCCGCGTCCCGTTCGCCGCCTCGTCCTTGACCGGCACCTTCATCTCGTCAACCACCAGCCCGCGGGAAAACTCGATCGCCTTCGTCTCCCCGTCGCGGTACGCCTGAATCTCGAAAAACTGCGACAGCGCATTGACCGCCTTGATCCCCACCCCGTTGAGCCCCACCGACTTCTTGAACGCCTCGCTGTCGTACTTCGCCCCCGTGTTGATCTTCGCCGCGCAGTCCATCAGCTTCCCCAACGGAATCCCCCGCCCAAAGTCGCGCACCTCCACCCGCCCTTCCTCATCAATATCCACCCGGATCTCCTTCCCGTACCCCATCACGTGCTCGTCGATCGAGTTGTCGATCGCCTCCTTGAGTAACAGATAGATCCCGTCGTCCGCGCTCGACCCGTCGCCTAACTTCCCAATGTACATCCCCGGCCGCAGCCGGATGTGCTCACGCCAGTCGAGGCTCTTGATGTCGTCTTCGGTGTAGGATGCGCTCATGCTGGAAATCGGTGTTGGAAAACTGGCGCGCCCTGTTAGCGGCGCGGGTGGATTATTCGGCCCAGGCTGACGCTCACTCGTCGCCCACCTGGCCGATTGCCTTCATCGCGGCGTTCCAGCGCTCGCTGAACTCGGCGTTGTCGATCCGGCTGGCGGCCACCCCGGCGCGCGCCTTGTCGCCGGCCAGCCAGGTGTAGGCGATCGCCGCCTCGTGCCGCCGGACTTTTTCCGCCTCGCTCGGCTCGTTGCGCAGCAGCGCGCTGTGGAGCGCCGTGAGGCTCTCGATGCTCAGCTCCACCCACGGCACGCTGATCTGCTCGGCCCCGTCGAGGAACCGCGCGCTGCCTGCTCCCGCGCCGACGATCCCGGGATACTTCCGCCCGTCCTGGGTCGCCATCGGCACATCCAACACCTTGTCGAGGCAGCCCTTTTCCAGCGCGCTTAGGAAATCCGCCGCCGCTTCGGTTAGATAAACCCACGCCTTGCGCTGCCCCTCCTCGCCCGCCGCCAACTTCGCCGCTTTGAGCGCCTCGACCGCCGCCGCGAACTTCCCGTCATCCAATAACGGTTGGACGTCGCCTAACACGTCCTTGAGCTCAGCCTCCTGCCCGCCCTCGCCGTCGGTCCCGGCGGCCGCCGCGGCGCGCTCGAGGGATTTCTGCTGCTGTCCGGCGGCGTGCTGCCACGCCTTGACGTTGAAGCGTGCGCGGCCGCGGGTCTCGAGCGTGCCCAACAACTCAGTCGAGCTCTCGATGAGCTTCTTGCATTCCTCCGGCGTCTCCGGGAGCGCGGCGGGGGCCGCGGCGGTCAGCTTCGCGTAATCGGCGAGGTACTTGCGCGCGTAGCCCTGATAGACTGATAGCCATTGGTCGTCGCTGCCGAGGCGGGTATCGGCGAACGCGCGGAAATCCGCGGCGGCCACATCGAGCGCGCCCTGTTCCCAATTTTTCAGGGCGCAGGCGAACTGGCTCATCACCGCGGCGGCGCCGGTCCCGGATGGCTTGTAGCTGGCGGCCGGGAGTTGCAGCAGGCTGCGCGCGGTGGTGGTGAACGTCTCGGCGACATCCGGCTGGGTGCTGAGCCCCTTGAGGTGTTGGAGCAGCGCCCCGGCACAGCGGCGCGCCTTGCCGGCATCCCCTTCCAGATAAGCGGCGAGCATGGCCTCGAACCCGCTCCACGAGCCGGTCGGCTCGATGACGCCGGGTTTTTCCATCAACGCACTGAAGAGCTTGCCGGCATTTTCGAAGTCCCCCTTGGCCATCGCCTTGCCCGCGGCGCCGTAGAGTTCGGCCACCATCGCCGCGCTGATCCCGGTGGAATCCGGCGTCCCGGCCGACCCGCTTGGAGTCGTCGGCGTGACCACCCGCGGCGGCGGCGCTGGATCCCCTGAGAGCGCGAAAACCACCCCGGCAACCACCGCAACCGCACCGATGGCCACCCCAGCCCAAACACCCGGATGGGTCTCGGTGCGCCGCTTTACCCGCGCCACACTGTGGATCGGCGGACTCGTCTCGCCCCGCACCAAGGCCCCGTTGATCGCCGCAAGCAGCTCATCGTACGAGGAAAACCGGTCCGCCGGAGCATACGCCATCGCCCGGTCGACCACCGCGCACGCCTCGGGCGACAACCACGGCGCGACCTGGCCGATCCGCGGGATCCGCTGTTTGGCTTCCCGCAGGACCGCGCTGGACATCGAGTCCTCCGCGCACGACGGCCTGCCGGTCAACGCGTGGTACAGCGTGGCGCCAAGCGCGTAGATGTCCGAGCGGAAGTCCTCCGGCGCGCCGTCGATCGTCTCCGGCGGAACGTAGTAGGGAGTCGCCCAGATCTCGTCGGTGGTGGCCGTCCCGCCCTTGGTCACGAGCGCCAAGCCGAAGTCGACGATCTTCGCATGCCCTTCAGCATCAAAAAGGATGTTCCCGGGCTTGATGTCCCGGTGGATCAGCCCGCTGGCGTGGGCGGCGCGCAGCCCGTTGGCGATTTCCAGGGCAAACGTGAGCACCTCGGTTTCGGGAATCGCCCCGCGCTCGTGGATCCGCTGCTCAAGGTGCCCGCCGCCAACGAGTTCCATCGCAATGTAGAACCGGTCAAACGACCGCCCGGTGGTGAACACCCGGACCACGTTCGGGTGGCTGATCGATGCGGTGATCCGCGCCTCCTCCTCGAACTGCGCAATCCGCTTCTCGCTGCGCGATTGGTCCTGGTTTAAGATCTTCAGCGCCAACTCGCGCTGCAGCGTGTTGTCGTGCGCGACGAACACCAGGCTCATCCCGCCGATCCCCTGGCGCCGCACCAGCGTGTACGGGCCAAACTCGCGCTTCACCCGCGCCGCCTTCCCGCACACCGCGCACTCGACATTGCTGAACGGCGCCACGTCGGTCACATCCATTGCACTCCCGCAGGACTCACAATAGGCTATATCAGCGGCGTCGGCATCGGCCATCGGCTGGAGACTATGCTAAGCGGAATTCATCGGGAAACTGCAAACTTCTTCATTTTGCGAAAGAATCCCCAGCCGTTGACAAACCCCAACCCGCCCACAACCCTCCACGCAGTGCAACTCCGCGTCGATGACCAGCAGGGCGACCGGCTCGACAGCTTCCTCGCCCGGGAGCTGCCGGAGTTCTCACGCTCAAGGATCCAGGCGCTCATCAAGGACGGCCACATCCTCCTCAACGGCGCACGCCCGAAACCACGCCAGCCGGTCACCCGCGGCGACCTCATCGCCATCCACCTCCCCGAGCCCGAGCTCGCCGAGGCCGTCCCCCAGGACCTCCCGCTGAGCATCCTTTTTGAGGACGACGACCTCATCGTCGTCGCCAAGGCCCCGGGGATGGTCGTCCACCCGGCCGCCGGCAACCCCGACGGCACCCTCGTCAACGCCCTCCTCCACCACTGCCACGGACGCCTCGCCGGCATCGGCGGCATCGGCCGCCCGGGCATCGTCCACCGCCTCGACAAGGACACCTCCGGATGCCTCGTCGCCGCCAAAACCGACCTCGCCCACCAGTTGTTGGTCGCCCAGTTCGCCGACCGCTCGACCGAAAAACGCTACCTCGCCGTCACCCAGGCCGCCCCCGCCAAGCTAACCGACACGATCTTCACCCACATCGGCCGCCACCCGGTCAACCGCCAGAAAATGGCCGTCGTCAACCCGCCCGGCGGCAAGCCGGCGATCACCGACTATCAGGTTCTAGCAACCGACCCGTCTAACGGGTCCACCCTGGTCCTCTGCCACCTCCATACCGGCCGGACCCACCAGATCCGCGTCCACCTTGCCCACATCGCCACCCCGTTGGTGGGCGACCCGATCTACGCCAAGCCCGCCCGCCAGAAAGTCCAGCCCGGCCGCTTGATGCTCCACGCATGGCAGCTCGGCATCACCCACCCGCGCAGCGGCGCGCGGCTCGCCTTCGAGGCGCCGATCCCGCCGGAGTTCGCCCCGTGGCTGGACCTCGCGCCCCCACTAACATCCAATCCTTCCCCATGAACATCGTCTTCCTCGACGCCTCGACCCTCCACCACGGCGACCTCGACCTCTCGGTCCTTGAGGAACTCGGCTCGCTGACCTGTTATCCAGTCACCGCTCCGGCCGACACCCACGCCCGCTGCCACGCCGCCACCATCGTCATCACCAACAAGGTTGTCCTCTCCCGCTCGCTCATCGAGGCCTGCCCGGATCTCAAACTCATCGTCGTCGCCGCCACCGGCACCAACTGCGTCGACCTCGACGCCGCCCGCGACCACCACGTCATCGTCTCCAACGTCTCCGGTTACTCCACCGCCACCGTCGCCCAGCACGCCATCGGCATGCTCATCAACCTCGCATCTAACATCCACCGCTTCGACCGCGACGCCCGCGCCGCCTGGCCGGCCTCGCCGATCTTCACGCTGCTGGACTATCCGGTCGTCGAGCTGGCGGGCAAGGTGTTAGGGATTGTTGGCTACGGGGCGATCGGCCAGGCGGTCGGGCGCATCGGAGCGGCGCTGGACATGGAGATTGTTGCCCTTGGCCGCGCCGGCCAAACGTCCGCCGGCGGCGCGGTCCCGCGGCTGCCGGCCGCCGAGTTTTTCCGCCACGCCGACGCGATTTCCCTCCACTGCCCGCTGACCCCGCAGACCAACCAGTTCATCAACTCCGAGGTCCTCACCCTGATGAAGCAGAGCGCCTTCCTCATCAACACCGGCCGCGGCGCACTCATCGACGAGCACGCCCTCGCCGAGGCACTCCGCTGCGGCGACATCGCCGGCGCCGCCCTCGACGTCCTCTCCACCGAGCCGCCCGCCGCCACCCATCCATTGTTGGCCGACGACATCCCCAACCTCCTCATCACCCCACACACCGCCTGGACATCCTCCGAGGCCCGCCACCGCCTCCTCCACGCCGTCCGCTCCAACATCCTCGCATTCCTCGCCGGCCAACCGGCCAACCGTGTCGCCTAACATTCCTCCGACCTTCCGACCTGCGACCTTCCGACCTGCGACTCCCCCATGGACGACGCCACCGAAAACCTCATCGCCGGCCTGCTCCCCGCCGTCGACCAACAACTCGAGTCTCCCGCGACCCCGTATGTCGCCAAGACCCTCGCCCGCCTGTTAGCCGCGGGCGAGGACCCCGCCGAGGCCCGCCGGCTGATCGCCTTCTGCCTCGCCGACGAGGCCAACCGGATGATGATCGACCGCCGCCCCTTCGACCCAAACCGCTACCAGACGCTCCTCAACGCCCTCCCGGACCTCCCCGCCTAGCAACTCAGCGGCCCTCGACCGCGGGCAACTCGACCGGGAAGACCAGCTCGCCAGGCAGCAACTCAGGCGTAATCCCAAACTGAATCCGCGCCCCTGGCCGCAGCGTTCCGCCCGCGCAGCACCAGCTCAAGCTGGCCTCCAGTTGGATCATGGCGCCGCCTTCCGCCGAGCCACCAGCCCGCATCGGTCGCCCGCTTGATACTTCCGCGCCGTCGACAAAAAACACCACCCGCCAATACGTCGGCAGCCCATACCTCCCGGTCAGCTCGCCCACCCGCGCCTCCGTCAAATTTCCCTTGTACCTAATCTGCAATTCCTCCGGCATCTCGGCATCTCCCGCGGCGCCGCCCAAGACCACCTCCCCGTCGGGAATTTCGCTGATCCCAAACTCCGCCGCTCCCGGCAGCAGCTCAAACTTCACCCGCTTGCCGCCCGCACCAACCTCCCCAGCGCCTAGCAACACGCACTCGCTCACTTTGCGCGGATACCTCGGCGACTTGTCAACCCGCAGCCGCAGCTCCGCCCGCCGCGAACTGCCCGGCAGCACGAAACCCGTCACCCCGCCGTTAGCCGTCGTCCGCACCTCCAACGGCGCCTCGTTCCCCCACTCGTCGGTGGCCCCCTCCATCCTCAGAATCACCATCTTCTCTGGCTCCATCCCCAGCTCCGACATCCCCCCAAGCTCCACCTCGACCTCCAATATCGGATAACTGTCAGGTGCCGCCACCCGCCGCAGCGACACAAGCCGCGCCTCAAATCCCTCCCACACCTCCGTGGCCGGCACACTCAGCGGCTTGGCCATCACCAGCGGCGCCTTGCTGTAGGCGGGGTTGCGCACCTTGAACGGCACCACTCCGCCGTCCGCCCGGATCGCGCGGAACTCCAAATCCGCCTGGTCACGCTGCCAGCCAACCAACAAAAACAACTGCCGCCCGCCTAACTCCGCCGGGGTCGGATAGGGACCCTCCATGTTCACCCAGCCGCTCACCGGGTCCCGATGTTGGACTAACAACCCAAGCGCCGCCGCCTCGAGCGCCGCCCGGTGGTCAGCCGCACCCGTGCCCATTGGCCCCGGCGCGACACTCTCTTCCGCCTCGGCCGGATCGTGGCTGCCAACCACCCCGTTGGACAAAAATCGCCGCTGCGCACCCGCCTGCCCGTCCGCGTCCTCCAGCCGCACCTCCAACATCAATGCCGCCCGGCCTAACACCTCGGTGCGACACTCAACCAGCTCGCCATTCTCCCTCCTGCTCACGTTGACCACCAGGTAGTCGCCGCGGCTGCTCGAATGGGTCGCAATTGACGCGCTCGGTTGCGAGCTCATCGCACCACCTTTGCCAAGCAAGCGGCTCAACCAGCCCCAGCGCTGCTTCACCGTCGCCGGACGCAGGTCGACATACTTGTCAACCCTCGCACCGAATACCTCCAGCCGCCCGCCACCCGCAAACTCCAGCGTCTGCTCAGCCGCCGGCCAGCCGTTGGCCCCCGCCGCGCCGGCCCCGGCCATGCGCACCCACAGCACGATCCCGCACACCACCACCAGCGTAACCCCGACCAGAATCCATCCAACAGGACTCTTGGCGCCTCCCTCCGTGCTTGTCTCCATTGCCATTACCCTAACTTGTTAGCCACCCCCGGCAATCCACATCTGGAGCGCCCAGCCATCGGCGCTTGCCTCGCCGGGCATTTGCGCTTTCATGTCTGGATGAACATTCTCTCCTCTTTGTTAGCCGCGGTTGCGCTCGTGATCCCCACAATTGCCGCGGACGAGCCGGCCGCCAACCCGGTCATCAGCATCCAACAAGCCGAAGAGCAGCTTGCCGCCGGCGTCCAACTCCTCGACGTCCGCACGCTCGAGGAATGGAACGAGGGCCACCTCAAGGGCGCCACCCGGATCGACGTCAACGCCGACGGGTTCCTCGAAAAAGCCAAGGCCCAGCTCGATCCGGCCAAGCCGCTGCTCGTCTACTGCCGCAGCGGCAAGCGCAGCGCCACCGCCGCCCAACAACTCCGCGGCGCCGGATTCACCACGGTGCTTGAGATGCGCGGCGGCATCATCGCCTGGCTCGAGGCTAACAAGCCGGTCGAGAAGTAGCCGCCGCCGGGCGTTGTCCTGGATTCAACCGCGCCCCTCCCATCCCATGAGACCGATCGACAAGCTCTTTGCGCTGATTTCCATCCCCGCGGGTGGAGTGCTGCTCATCCTTGGCGTGATCGGCGCCTTCACTGGATTCGAGTTCCGAATCGCGTTGCCCCCGATCGCAGGAGTCGTCCTTTTTATCTTCGGCTGGAGCCTGTGCTTCTCGCTTGCGAGATTCTGGCGGCTCTCACTCGAGGACGAGAACCTTCAAATGCGCACCACCCTCGACACCCCAGAATTCCGAGAGTTCCTCCGCCAGCACCCCGAGTTCATCGAGGCCGAGCCAAAGTTCCAAAACAAGCTCTTCCAGAACTGGCGCAAGCGAGCGGTCCCGACCCCGGCCCACTGAGGCCACCGTGGGCTCCGCTTTTCAGCGTTCCGCTTTCTCCACCTGTGCCACCGCCATCGCCGCAATCCCCTCCTCGCGGCCGATAAACCCTAGCAGCTCGTTGGTGGTCGCCTTGATCCCGACCCGCTCCGGCGCAATCCCCAGCGCCGCGCCAATCTTCGCCCGCATCGCGTCGCGATACGGCAACACCTTCGGCGCCTCGGCGATGAGCGTCGAGTCCACGTTCACCAAGGTCAACCCGGCCTCGGCCACCAGCTCGCGGCACTTCTCGAGAATCTTGAGTGACGAGATTCCCGCGCACGACGGGTCGCCGGGCGGAAAGAAATACCCGATGTCCGGCTGCCCAAGCGCTCCCAGCACCGCGTCGGCAATCGCATGACTCAGCACGTCCGCGTCCGAGTGACCGTCAAGCCCGTGGCTGTGCGCAATCTCCACCCCGCCAAGGATCAATTTGCGCCCGACCGCAAACCGGTGGACGTCGTAGCCAATTCCTGTCATTTGCGCCGCGGGTAAGGGTTGGATTGTTGGTTGTTAGAGAATCTCACCAATCGGGATCCTCCCGTTGGAGGCGACGATCGAGTAGACCTCCGGGATGTTCGGGTTGGCTGTTAGCTCGGTCTTGCCGCCCGCGGCCTCCAGCAGCAATTGGCCCGCGGCGATGTCCCACAGGGAAATCCGGGACTCGACATAGGCATCCAGCCGGCCGGTGGCGATATACGCCATTCCGAGCGCCGCCGACCCCATCATCCGCATCTTGCGAGCCCGCAGCGACGCCCGGCCGAAGCGCTCCAACCCCGAGCTCATCGCCGCCTCGTCCTTCCCGCAGCCGACAAACAGGATCGAGTCCTCCAACCGCTCGCGCTTGCTCACCTGGATCGGCCGCCCGTTGAGGAGCGCCGGACCACCCTTCTCGACCGTCCACAACTCGTTGAGCATCGGATCGTAAATCACCCCGACAACAAGCTCCCCGCGGACCCGCAGGGCGATCGACACGCAAAAGTGCGGAATATTGTAGAAAAAGTTCACCGTCCCGTCGATCGGGTCGACGATCCACTCGTGGTCGCTCTCCGGGTTGCCCGCCACCCCTTCCTCGCCGTATATCGCATGCCCGGGAAACTCCCCTAGCAGGATCCGCGTGATCAACTCCTGGCTCTCCTTGTCGAGCGCCAGCTTCAAGTCGTGGTGGTGCGCCTCGTCAACCTCCATCTCCTGGCCAAAATGCTCTCGCAACAGCGCGCCGGCCTGGCGCGCCGCCTGTTCCGCGGTTTCTAAGGGTGTCATAAATATTTCTTTGTTAGCCAAGCTCCGCCGGGAGCGCGTCGATCGCATCGAGGATCTCCCGCGCGATGGTTAGCTTGTCGGCCCGCGCAACATGGCGGGTCCCGGCGCGGGTGACGAGCACCACTTCGTTGTCGTCGGCGCCAAACCCGATGTCGCGGCGCGACACGTCGTTGCCGACGACCAGGTCGCAGGATTTCTCCAGCAGCTTCTTGCGCGCATGCTCCTCGAGCCGGCTCGTCTCCGCGGCGAACCCCACCAGCTTGCCGGTGAACCCGAACACCGCGCGCGCGGACCCGAGGATGTCGGCCGTGCGCACCAGCTCAAGGGTCAGCACCTCGCCGGTCTTCTTCAGCTTCTCCGGCGAAAACACCGCCGGCCGGTAGTCGGCCACCGCCGCGGTGAAGATCGCCACCTCCGCATAACCGATCCAGTGGCTAACCGCATCAAACATCTCCGCCGCGGTCGTCACCGGGATGAAGTCCACCCCCGCCGGCACGTCCAGCGCGGTCGGCCCGGAAATGAGGATCACCCGGTGGCCGTCGTGCGCCGCGGTACCCGCCAGCGCATACCCCATCTTCCCCGACGAGTGGTTCGTCAGGTAGCGGACCGGATCCAACGCCTCGCGCGTCGGCCCCGCTGTAAGCAAATACGTCATTTCCCGCCGCCCGGAACCATCGTCGCCAAAGTCTCGAGGATTGTCTCGACCGCCGCCAGCCGCCCGGCTCCCTCATAACCGCAGGCCAACATCCCGGTCTCCTCGGGCCCAACAAAATGACAGCCGTCCGCGCGCAGCGCCGCCACATTCCGCTTCGTTGCCGGGTGGTCCCACATCCGCCCGTTCATCGCCGGGGCCAACAGGACCGGGGTGCTCCGCGGCAGCGCCAGGTACGTCGCTGTTAGCGGGTCGTCCGCCAGCCCGTTGGCCAGCCGCGCCAGGGTCGCCGCGCTCAACGGCGCAACCAGAAACAGGTCGGCACGGTCGGCCAGGTCGATGTGCCCGGGTTTCCACGCCAGCTTCTCGTCCTCGAAGGTCACCAGCACCGGGTTGCGCGTCAGCACCTGGAGCGTCAGCGGCGCGATGAACTCGCTCGCACTCCGGGTCATCAGCGCGTGCACCTCGTGGCCGTCCTTCACCAGCCGCGACGCCAGCTCCGCGGCCTTGTACGCCGCGATCGAACCGGTGATGCCTAGGATAATCTTCATTAGCTTGCTTGCGCGGGTCCGCCACCGCGGACCCCAACCGTGCATCCCCGCCTCCCCGCGGGCAACCACTTATTCCCCGCCCCAGGCGCCTAACAGACAGGCCGCTATTGTTTGCCAAGCAGCCGCGCGACCCGCAGCCGCTCGGTTAGAAGCACCGCGCGAAACGCGGCGTAGTCGGCCTCGCGGGTCGTCGAGACCAGCCGGTAGTGGTACTCGGGCCAATGGCGGATCTCCTCAAGCGCGTTGGCCAGCCGCAGCGCGATGACCTCCGCCGAGTCGGTCCCGCGACCGTCGAGCCGCGCACGCAGTTCCGCCTCGCCCTCCGGCATCACGAACAAATCCACCAGCGCCGCGGCGATCAACCGGTCGGAACACCCGCGCACCTGCGCCGCCCCTTGAACGTCAATGTCCAACACCACGTCCTCGCCCGCCGCCAGCTTGCCGCTCACCTGCTCCTTGAGCGTCCCGTAATAGTTCCCATGGACCTCGGCATGCTCGATGAACTCGCCCGCCGCCACCCCGGCCGCAAATCCCTCACGCGTCCGGAAAAAATAATCCACCCCGTCAACCTCCCCCGCCCGCGGCGCCCGCGTCGTGCACGAAATCGAGTAGCTCGCCAACCCCTCCTCCGCCAACCGCCGGCACAACGTCGTCTTCCCCGACCCCGACGGACCCGAAACCACCAACAATATCCCCGTCCGCTCTGGCATGCCCGCCTTCTAACCAATCCGCGCCGCCCCCGGCACGTTCTTTTTCACGTCAACCCGGTCAACCACGTCACTCCCTCTGATGTGGGAATTTCTGCTGGCCGAACCGGCTTGTCTCAGTCTTAGTCACCAACACTGCCAGCACAGTTGGGATGAGGGCGGAGGAAACCCACATTTTACCATGATCTCTCACATTTTCCTGCGTGCCAGCCTGTTGCTGCTCATCGCCGCGGCGGCGCCGGCCACCGCCGCACCCGCCCAGCCGGTCCCGCAGTGGATCTGGACGTCGAAGACGCCCGGCGACAACGACGAGATCTTCCTGCGCCTCGCCGCGGAGATCCCCGCCGGGATCAAGAAGGCCCAACTGATGGTCACCTGTGATAACAGTTTCGAACTGTTTCTCGACGGGGTCTCCACCGAGCGCGGCGCGGACTGGTCGAACCCGAAAGTCCAGGACCTAACAGCGAAGCTGCCGGGCGGGCGGCACGTGTTGGCGGTCCACGCGAAGAACCAGGGCGGGATTGGCGGGCTGGCGCTGGCCCTTGAGCTCACCCTGGCCGACGGGACCCGGCGGACGCTGGTGTCCGACGCGGGCTGGAAGGCGAGCGCGACCGGCCCGCGAGGCTGGACCGCCGCCGACTTCAACGACAAAGACTGGAAGCCGGCGGTCGCCATCGCCGCGATGGGCAGCGACCCGTGGGGCAACCTGTTCGGCACCCCGCTTGAACCCAAACAGCCGGCGCTGGCCACCGACGTCACCGGGAAATTCAGCGTCTTGCCGGACTTCAAGCTGGAGCGGCTCTACGACGTCCCCAAGCAGCAGGGGTCCTGGGTCGCGCTGGCGCGCACCCCGACCGGAAAACTCATCGCCGCCGACCAGTACGGCGGACTGTTTGAAATCACCGTGCCGCCGCTCGGCACCGCCGCGGTTACCGGCGTGCGCCCGCTCAACCTCCCGATCAAGGGCGCCCACGGCCTCCTCTGGGCCCACGACGCGCTCTATGTCGCCACCAACGAGGACGCCCCGGGCGTCTATCGAATCACCGACAGCAACGCCGACGGCGAGCTCGACCAGATCGACAAGCTCAAGGACCTCAAGGGCAGCGGCGAGCACGGCCCCCACGGGATGGTCCTCTCCCCGGACGGCAAGTGGATCTATCTGGTATGCGGCAACCACACCGACGTGTTGGACCTCCCTGTTAGCGCGGTCCCGAAAGTCTGGCAGGAAGACCAGCTGCTGCCGCGCCGGCCCGACGCCAACGGCCACGCGCGCGACCGGATGGCCCCCGGCGGCTGGATTGCGCGCTTCACCCCGGACGGCAAGGACTGGGAGCTTGTCAGTGTTGGGTTCCGCAATTCCTACGGGATCGCGTTCAACCAGCGCGGCGACCTGTTCACCTACGACTCGGACATGGAATGGGACTTCGGCACCCCGTGGTACCGCCCGACCCGCGTCTGCCACGTCACCAGCGGCAGCGAGTTCGGCTGGCGCAACGGCACCGGCAAGTGGCCCGAATACTACGAGGACAGCACCCCGCCGATGCTCAACATCGGCCCGGGATCCCCCACCGGCGTCGTCTCCGGCGCAGGCATGAAGTTCCCCGCCCGCTATCAGCACGCCGTCTTCGTCCTCGATTGGACCTACGCGACGATCTACGCGGTCCACCTAACACCCGAGGGCGCCTCCTACCGCGCGACCCGCGAGGACTTCGTCGCCGGCGCCGGGCTGCCGGTCACCGACGCGATCGCCGGCGCCGACGGGGCGATGTACTTCACCGTCGGCGGGCGCCGCTCGGAGTCCGCCCTCTACCGGGTCAGCTACACCGGCAAGGAGCCGGTCACCCCGGCGGCCGCACCGCCAGTCCCGGCCGCCGCCGCCACCCTCACCGCCCTGCGCCTCAAGCTCGAAACCCTCCACCTCAACCCGGATCCCGCCGCCATCGGCGAAATCTGGACCCATCTGGCTAACAACGACCGCTTCGTCCGCTTCGCCGCGCGCACCGCGCTGGAGCACCTGCCGGTCGCCAGTTGGAGTGGCCGGCTCGCCGCCGAGAAGGATCCGCTGCGGGTCATCACCGCGGCCATGGCGCTCGCCCGCGCCGGCCAGCCGGCCGACCAGGAGGTTGCCCTAACCGCCCTCGAGCGCCTCGACCCGGCGGCGCTCGACACCTATCAGCTAAGCAACCTGACGCGTGCCTTTGGCTTGGTGTTCGCCCGCCACGGCGAGCCGGCCGACCCGCGCCGGCTCGCGCTCATCAAGCGGCTCGACCCGCTCTATCCGGCTGCCGACGACGACCTCAACCGCGAGCTGTGCCGGATCCTCGTCTATCTGCGGTCTCCAACAGTCGTGGCCAAAACCCTCGCGCTCATGGCCTCCAGCGCCCCGTCGAAGGCCCCGGCATGGGCCGAGCTCGCCACCCGCAACCAGCGCTACGGCGGCGACGTCATGAAAATGCTCAACAACATGCCCCCGGCGCAAAGCATGTTCTACGTCTACTGCCTGCGCGCCATGCCCGGCCCCTGGACCGAGGACCAGCGCCGCGCGTTCTTCGGCTGGTTCGTCGAGGCCGAAAAGAAATCCGGCGGCAACAGCTACGCCGGCTTCCTCAAGGACCTGCGCGAGCGCACCCTCGAAGTCGCCACCCCCGCCGAGCGCGAGATGCTCGCCACCCTCGCCATCGCCCCGCCGGCCAACCCGTTCGCCAACCTCCCCCAACCTAGCGGACCTGGCAGGTCATGGTCGGTCGACGAGATCGTCGCCGCGGCCAACAAGGGCCTAACAGGCCGCGACCTCGCCAACGGTCGCAAAATGTTCGAGGCGTCGCTCTGCGCCGCATGCCACCGCGTCGGCGCCACCGGCGGGTCCGCCGGCCCGGACCTGTCCGCCGTCGCCGGCCGCTTCAAGGTCCACGACCTCGCCGAAGCGATCGTCCTGCCTAACAAGGTGATCTCCGACCAGTACCAGTTCTCCCTGATCACCCGCAAGGACGGCTCGGTGCTCACCGGCAAGATCATCG
Source organism: Akkermansiaceae bacterium (assembly GCA_044373465.1). Classification (GTDB taxonomy): domain Bacteria; phylum Verrucomicrobiota; class Verrucomicrobiia; order Verrucomicrobiales; family Akkermansiaceae; genus JBILQA01. Next base: position 21,961 of record JBILQE010000021.1, read on the forward strand.
ATGAGAAGGACAACGCCTACATCGTCGCCACCAGCGCGTTTGACTTCACCCAGACAACCGAGGTGCCGCGCGAGCTCATCGAGAAAGTCGAGCCATCCACCGTCTCGCCAATGCCGCCAGGCATGGTCAACCGCCTCAACGAGGATGAGCTGCGCGACCTGCTCGCCTATCTGTTGGAGAGCAAATGAGAGTTGCCAGGCGGCGCCTGAGAGTCCTGTTTGGGTTTTCCCGGCATCCGGGTTAGGCTGCGGCCACCTCCGCTGCCGGCGGACCCGCCCAGAGACCCCTTGAAAACCCCTTGGACACTTCCGGATGTCATTGATCTCGAAGCGCTGATCGCTCGGGACGTGGATCCGAGCGCCGGCCCCGGGTTCTCCGCCGCGCTCGCTCAGGCCGGCTCCGACCCCGGCGCCGCGCGCCGCGCCGGACTGCGCGCCTGGCTCGTCGAGCGCCGCACGCTCACCCCGGACCTCCCGGGCGCCCACTGGCAGGCCGCCCGCCTGCTCGTCGCCCTGCTCGCCAGCCTGCTCCTGTTTGTCGCCGGCGCCTCGGTGGCCTTTGGCCTGCTGGACCGGGCCCGCGGCGGCTTCAACGTCCCGCTGTTCCTCGCCGTCACGTTAGGCGCGCAGTGGCTCATCCTGTTAGCCGCGGCGGCCGGCTGGCTGCTGCGCCGCCAGCTTGGCGCGAGCCTGGCGCTGGTCCCGCGGGCGCTCGGGGCGCTGGTCAGCAAGGTCGCCGGCGAGCGCCGCCCGGCGTGGTGGCGCGCGCTGGTGGCCGAGGGCGGCCGCTACCGCGCGGTCATCCTCTGGCCGCTGGCGCGCATCACCCAGGCCGCCGCGATCGCCTACAACGCCGGCCTGCTCGCCGGCCTGGGCGGCTGCCTGTGGTTTCTCAATGTTGGATTCTTCTGGGAGTCGACCACCCCGGCGTGGATGCAACAGCGGCTGGTCAACCTAACATCACTGCTGGCCGCGCCGTGGGCGTGGGCCGAGCCCGGCTGGCGGCCGGACCCGGGCGAGATCGCCGCGACCCGGATCGGCGCCGCCCCGTTAGACCAGATTCTGCTGCGCGCCGATGTCTGGTATCCGTTCCTGTTGGCCGCCATCGCGGTCTGGGGCATGCTCCCGCGCGTCGTCCTCTGGCTCATCGCCTGGCGCGCCGGCCAACGGGCGCTCGCCACGCTCGATTTCCAGGCACGCCGCCACCGCGAGCTGTGGCGCAAGCTCACCCACCTCGCGCGCGACGAGTCGGTCTCGCGGCCAATGGATGGGGTACTGGTCCTGGACGTCGGCGGCAGCGGGTTGAGCGCTGCAAGCCTGCGCTCGTTCCTGCTGCGCCGCCTCCGGGTCAATCCCACCTCCTGGCTGCCGGTCGCCGTCCTCGACCAACAATCCGACCCACAGGTCAACGCCGCGCTTGCCGCCGCCCCCGCCGGCGTCGTCCTCCTTGCCGAGGGCTGGGCGCTCTCGCCGCCACGCATGCGCGCCCTCCACGGCCGCGTCCGCCACGCCACCGGCCCGGCAACCCCGCTGATGCTGCTGGTGGCCAATCTAACTCCTGAGGGACAACCCGGCGCGCCGACCGCCAGCGAGGTGGGCGAGTGGACCCGGTTTGTCGACGAGCTCGGGGATCCTGCCGCGGAGGTGTTCTTCTTTGGGTCCCCAGCCAGCCACGCCGATGCATGAGATCCCAACATTCGCGGTGGTCGGCCGGGTCAACATGGGCAAGTCGGCGGTGATCGCCACCTTGTTGGAGATCGACGCCGACGAGGTCATCCGGATCAGCCCGACACCCGGCGAGACCACCCGCTGCCAGAGCCACGCGGTCGCCTTCGGCAAGCGCGAGTGGCTGCGCTTCATCGACACGCCCGGATTCTCGCGGCCGGTCGAGGCGATGCACCTCATCCAACAACTCCACGGCCCCGGCACCCCGGACACCGCCACCCTGCGGAAGTTCCTCGCCCTCCCCGGCAACGACTTCAGCGACGAGCAGCGGTTGCTCACGCCCTTGTTGGACGGAGCCGGGATCCTCTACATCGTCGACCCAGGGCGGCGGCTCAACGATGACTTCCGCGCGGAGATGGAGATCTTGCGCTGGACCGGGCGGCCGCGGCTGGCAGTCCTCAACCGCCACGCGCCGGCGACCGGGCCCGACGAGGCGGCGTGGCTGACTTGCCTGGGCGCCACCTTCAACTTGGTGCGGACCTTCGACGCCCACCGGGCGCGCTACGGCGAGCGGCTCCGGTTGCTGCGCGCCATAGCCGAGGTCGATGAGCGCTGGCGCGCAACCCTTGGGCAAGTCATCCAACTCATCGAGGCCGAGTGGCACGAGCGCCGCGCCCAAGCGGCCGACCTGGTGTTAGATTTTCTCCAACAAGCGCTCACGCTCCGCGAACAACGGACGCTCAGCGTGCGCGACGCCCAGTTGGACGAGCGCCGACGGCGGGTCGAAGCGGACCTCGCGCGGCAATACTATCAGAGCCTCGCACGCCTTGAGCGGGATTGCTTCCAGAGGCTTCTCAAAATCCATCGCCACCACCTGCTCAAGCCCGGGATCCGTGATGAACCGCTCCAGGGGCTCGACCTCGAGAGCGCCGAGACGTGGAAAAAATGGGGCCTGTCGCGCGCCCAGCTGACCCTCGCCGGCGCGCTGACCGGCGGGGCGGCCGGCGCCGTGATCGACCTTGCCACCGGCGGGATCAGCCACGGGGTGTTCACCGTCGCCGGCGCGCTCGGAACCGGCGCGGCCGCATGGGCCAAGGGCGGCAACCTCCCGGACCTGCGCCTCGACTGGCGCGGCGGCGTCACCCTCGCCACCGGCGAGGGACGCGCGCTCACCCTCGGTCCGCCGCGCAATCCCAACTTCCCGTGGATCCTGTTGGATGGGGTGCTGCTCCACTACCGCGCGATCCTCGGGCGCGCCCACGGCCGCCGCGACGTCGAAACCCTCGCCTCCCCAGCCCCACAGGATGCCGGGCTAACCAGGGACTTCCCCGCCGAGCGGCGCGCCACGCTGGCCAAGTGGTTCGCTAGTTGTTTGGCGGGGAAGTTAGACCCGATGCTCGAGATCAAGGCGCTCAGCGAGCTTGAGGCGGCCCTCGCCGAAGTCGAAGGCCACACGCCCTGAACCCGGCTACGGCTCAGCCGGGTTGAGCTCGTCGGGCTCGATGATCCGGCCGCTAAGCAAGTCGACCCAGGTGAGCGCCGGCGCACCCAGCAGGTCCGGGTGGCCGACCGCGAGCCAGTCGCCCGCAGGCAACCTGACCCGCGGAACCGCCAGCTTGAACGGGCCGCCCCCGGCATACCCAGGGTGGCTCAACGCCACCGCCGCAAACCAGCCATCCACTCCAGTGACCGCAGGCCCGGGCTGCGCTGGCTTGATGGCGAGCGCCGGCGTCCCGGGGTCGTCGCCGCGCAGCGCGCCGGAACCGAACCCGTTGACGATCCGCAACCGCGGCTCATTGAGCTGGCGCCCATCGAGGTCGCTGGCAAGTACCAGCGAGCGGACCCGCTGACCACCACCGCCGGTGGTCAGCACCAGCACCTTGGCCTGCGGACCGACCGTGAACGCCAGCTTCCCAACCACTCCGCGGGCGCGCCCGCTGAGGGTCGCCCGCCAGTCGCCCTGCGGCCATTTCACGAATCCGGTCACCGCACCGCCTTGAACCCGCCGGAACGCCGCCGCGCCGTTGGAGACAAGATCCAGCGCCTCGCCCGGCTGACACGCGTTGAACCAACAAACTTTCGACTCAACCGTGGCCCAGTCGAGCACCGGCGAGTCCGCGGCACCCGCCGCGACACTCGCCTCGTTGACACTCACCACCGGCCCGTCACCACCCGGCTCCCAGCTGCGCCCGGCCTCGGCCGCCCCCTCCTTGAGGATGAGGAACCCCGCTTGTCCCTCCGGCCTGAGGATCGCAACAAGGTCCCAGCAGGCCGGCTGCGCCGGAACGACCACCTTGAAATCCCTCCCCTTGGCATCAGCCGCCAGCAGCCGCCCGCGAATCTCCCCCTGCCCGACAACCACCACCTCGCGCCCCGGCCGGACCCGCAACGTCCGCCCGCCAGCGGTAACCTCCAACATCTGCCCCGCCGCCGCGTTGAACACCCGCACCGACGCCTGCCCGGCAACCCGCACCACCGGCCCCAGAACCCGCGTCTGCACCGCCCCATCCACCACCGCCGTGACTAACAACATCTTTCCCCCCGCCTCAGCCTCCCAGCAAAACCCCTCGACTCGCCCAGCCCCATTCCGGAGCTCCACCGGATGGCTCCCCTCGCGGAGCCGCGCCGGTTTTGTTAGCCCGCCCGCCGGCACCTGCTGGTGGACCAGGCGCGCGCCAACGGCCAGGTCGAGCGCGCCGCCGGTCGCGTTGAGCCAGCGGAACCCGACGTCCCCGCCGCGCGCGCCTGCCGCGAGCACCCCGAGCGCCAGCGCGACCAACAACCGAACTGACCGCGCGCGGTTCATCATCTAACCATCGTGCGGAGCCGCCGCGGGGTGACCTTGCGGAGTTCCCCGGTGTTGGGATCGAAGGAGCACTCGAAGCGGATGGCGACCTCGCGGGCGCAGCGGGCGACGACGACGCCGGCGCGCAGGACCTCGCCGCGGACAAACACCCGGTAGCTGTGGCTGCGGGTCGTGAGCAACCCTGCACTGCGGCGGAAGATTTCCTCGCGCCCGGCGTCGGAGCGGTTGAATCCGGCGACGATCCCGTCGCCGGGGGCCTCCACGGGAACAAACAGGTTCGGGTCGGTCCATGCTTCGAGCTCGCTGAGGTGTCCGACAGAGGTGAATGGCCGGGCGTCGCGCCACCCAGAGATTGTCTGAGTTCCAAACAATTGCCCGCCGCGGGTGAGCCGCTTGCGGATCCCCGCGGCAAGCGTTGCCGGGGAAAAATCCGCCGGGGCATTCAGCGCGCGCTCATCGAGCGAGGGCAGGTGGAGGACCCACACAAGGTTGTCGAAGACCCGCCCGTCACCGGCGCCAACCCGCTTCGGGACATTCACGTTGATCCGCCCGCGCCATTCCTCCGGCGCGAGCTGGGCGTCGCCCGCCGCCACCCCGAACCCATCCAACAGTGTCCAACTGCTCGCGGCAAGCGACGCCCGGCGCTCCGGCTGGCCGGCGGCAATGCTCCCACCGCCGCGGAACGGCGACGCCAGGCCCGCGTGATAGGCGAACCCGCCGAGCGCCCCGCCGCCGCGTCCGCGCGGGTGGACCCACCCGGGATCGAAAATCTGCCCGAGCTCGCCCACCGAGGTGAACCCACGGTTGCCGACATGGGTGACCCCCTCCTCTGGCTCGATTGGCGAGGCGAACCGCGGCCGGTCACGCCAGTGGGTGAAGTCCTGGAAGTTGAACGCCTCACTACCAGTTAGGTTGTTAACCCAGCCGAGCCTGCCGGGCTTGTTGCTGTTGGCGTCGCGCTCCGGGTTGTGGGCCGTCGGGCTGAGCGTGGCGGGCGTGTAGCAGCGCAGCGGGATAATCCGCGGATCGTTGATTTTGTTTCCCTTCAGGTCGCCCTTGTTGCCAATGCCGACCGAGCAGACGCCGTCGACCGGCGCCTGGGTCAGCTGTTGGTAGGTTGTCGCGCTGAGCCACGCGCCGATGTCGGCGGCTAACAAGGCCATCGCCTGGCGGGTGTGCCCGTTAGGTTGGTCGTCCAGGGTGCCAAGGCCGCCAAGCCGGAACGCGGCCCAGGTCGTCCCGCGGTCCTCGGTGCTGCGCCGGGTGAAGGTCCGGGTGAGGTCAAAAACTCTGACTTCGTTGGGCCCGAGGGCAACCGGGTTGCCGGAGTTCAAGTCGAGCACCAGCTCGGTCTCCTCGGGGACCGGGGGTGAGCCGGCGGCGCCGAAGGTGAAGCTGTCAATTTGTTGGGAGAAGAACACCCGCACGGCGTAGGCCTGGGCGGGGATTGGCTGGCGGTCCATGTTCCACAGCTCGATGCGCCAGGTGACCGGGATCTGGTACTCCCACGAGCCATCCGGCAGGGCGGTGCGCACGACCTCGGGGTTGGCGAGATAGCCGTCGGCGGCACCGCGGGAGTTCCAGAGGATCTGGACTTCGTTGATCCGCGCGCAGCGGTCGGCACCAAAAAACTCCGGCCGGCCAACCTCCTGCATCAACAACACCCCCGCGGCACCCGGCAGCGGGTTGCCGGCGTCCAGCGCCGCGAGCTTCGCCGGCTGGGTCGGGATGCTATCGGCGTCGAGAAAATCGATTAGCGACGCCGCGATGGTTAGAACCTGTTGGCGGCGGAGTGGCACAGTGGCCGGCGAGCCGCCGAGCGGGTTGGCGGCGTTGGGCGCCGCGGTGCCCGCGCCCTCCCAGAACCCGGGCGCACCATGGATGAAAAATTCCGGCGCCGCCGCCTCGATCCAGCCGCCAAGCGCGGCGACCCGCGCCTCCGCGGAAACCGCCGGGTCGACATGCCCGTTCCAGTTGAGGTTGAGCTTGCGGGTCCCGCGGGCCGGGTGCGGCCCCGCGCCAGCGGGCGGCGCGGCTGCCGCGAGATGGGCGATGACGTCGTAGCCGCGGTTCTCCCGGGTTAGAAAAAACTCCAGCCCGTCGGGAAACTGCGCGCCAAGAGTGAGCCGCGCGCACGCCGGAGTCGCCCAATGCGGCTGGGCGAGCCGTTGCCCCGCGTCGAGCGGCCCGGCCAGCCCGGGAACTGCCAGCTCCGCGACGCTCGTCCCGCTGCCGCGCACCTGCCCGCCGGCCTGCGCAAGGTCGATGCGCGAGCTTTCGTCATCCACCCAAACCGCGTAGCGATAGACGTACCCGCCCGCTTCGCTGGCCACGGTACGCCAGCGGGTCCGCATCGGCCCCCAGCCGCGGGCAAGCTCCTCCCCGGCGTTGAGGTCCACCACCGCGGCGGAGCCGGCCGCCGCGCGGACCTCGTCCGGATCACCAACAGTCCCCAACCAAATGGTGTTGGAATCAGTTAGCCACAGGACCTCGTCGTTCTCCGGACGCCCCGCGCTGAGCGCCACCGCATACGATTCCTCGGCCGGATCCGGAAAATACCCCCAGGTCGTGAACCCCGCGCCGCCGACCTCCGGACGCTCAAGGAAGCCGGCAAGCTGCGCTTCAAACTCGCCCAGCCCGCTCTCGACGGCAAGCTCGGCGCGCAACCCGTCCGAATAGGCGCGCGCGCCACGCACCTCCAGGCGCGCCGCGGCCAGCAGCGCAACCACCAACAACACCAAACCGCCCAGCGCCAGCAACGCCATCGGCAGGGCAAACCCGCTCCGCCCGGCAACCTTGAAATTCGCATTCATGGGGCAATATCTACCTGATAGGATTCGACGTTCGCACTGGTCGGCGCCACCGCGCCGGCCCCAACAAGAGTGACGCCTAGCGGCGACGTGCCGCGCCAGTCGGCGACGCTCAGTAGCCGCCGCGCGGTGGCCTCATCGGTCACGCTCAGGCGCAGCTCCCAGCCAGCCAGCTCGGCGGGCGCATCCGCCGCCATCCGCGGGCGGACGGCAAACCCAACAACCTGGCAGGCGAGCGCCTCCTCGGATACCGGCGGGCCGCCGGGCAGCCCACCGGCGCTGAGCGCTGCCAACGACTCGAGCGGTGGCCAGACTGAGCGGACAAGCTGGCGGGTGAGCTGGCCCTGCTCGGTGAGCGTGCGCACCTCGTAGCTGACAAACACGACGTCGCCGGGCCCCGGCAGCTCGCCGCGGCCGGCGATCCGGAAAAACCCAAGCCGCCCGCAAGGCCATACCGCCGCGGCGTCATCTGCCCAGTCGAGCGGCGTGCCGGCAACCCGCGAGGCAAGGTCAACCGCGATGAAGTGCAGCGCGCCGCGCGCCTCGGCTTGCCGCTGGATCGACTGCTGGGCGCGCCCAAACCCGCGGCCAGCCCGCGCCGTGATCTCCAGCATCGCAAGCAGCAGCACCACGCAAATGCACATCGCCACTAACAGCTCGGTAAGCGAGAACCCGCGCCGCCCTGCCGCCAGCGCCCCGCCGCGGTGGTGGCTGCGCTCACTCATCGCTGGCCTCCGCGGTTGGAACCAACACCTCAAACGCATGCTTCGCGCGCGCCCGCGCCGGCGCCCCCCCGGGCGCTTCCACCACCATCCGCAGCCGCCGCAACCCGCCCGCCGCCATCCCACCCACATCACCCTCGAGCGCCACCAGGTACCCCGCCCCCGCGACTCCCGCGGTGTACTCGCCCGCGTCGACCGCCCGGAGGAACTCGCCGGTGGCCGCCAATGCCAACCACCGCGGCGCCCCAGGCTCCGGCACCCCAGCCACGCCGCCGAGGATGTTCGCCTGCCCGGGCCTCCGCAGCTCGGCGTGGACGCTGCGCGCGATCATCGCCGCGCGGGTATCAAACCCGGCATCCCCGCGCAGCGCGAGCGCCCCTCCAAAGGCCGCAAGCACCAGCGGCACCGCCATCCCAACCACCCCGATGGCCAGCACCGTCTCCAACAATGTTAGGCCCGCCCTGCGACACTTGTTGGATGACCTTTCCACCTTCATTCATTCCTCCTGGTAAATGACCCGCGTACGCCCGTTGAGCCGCCCGAGGCGAATCCGCTGATACACCGCCTCCCCCGCCTCGCTGCGCTCACTGCTCGCAACCTGCCCGCCGTTCACCACCCCGCGGCCAACCAGCACGTCCAACAGCACCGCCGCCCCCGGATGGACCAGCGCCCCGCGCCGGTCGAAACGCAGGAACGGACCGCTGACCGGCATGCCGGCGTAGCTGAACTCAAGCCTCGCCGGATCGTCAAAAACCGCCGGGCGCACCGCCCCGGCGGTCGCCTGGTCAAGGAACACCATGCCTTCCGGCAGCGCCTCCCAGTTGCCTAGCACCCGCACCGGCACCCCGGACGGATCAAGCGCGACGACTGCCAGCTGGCGCCCACCAGCGCCGGCCTGCGGCGCGTCGTAGCCGACAAGAACCAATGCGGTGTCCTCGCCGGTGGCCACCGCGTGCGCCCGCGCCCGGCTGACCGACCCCTCGATGAGCGCCCGCGCACCCTGCCCGGCACGCATCCCGCGCTCAGGCACCAGCCCGGGGACCACCACCGCCACCAGCACGCTCACCACCGCCACCACCACCAGCATCTCCAACAGCGAAAACCCACGCCCAACACTCTCCCCACTGTTGCTAGATACGCGCTTCATGCCCTCCTCCGGTTAGCCTCCGATCCGCCACAAGGAACCCCATCGGCGCACTCCCGCAACCGCGATTGTTGGCCATGCCGCCCACCTAACAACGTGGCGGGCGCCGCGCCGCGCGGCTAACCCGCTCAGCGCGGGCCGGGTCGCGGGCGGCCGGCGGGGCGGCGGCGGCAGGCAAAAAAAATCCGCCGGCTTGCGGAGAAATTCTCCGGAAGCCGGCGGGAAGTTGGAAGCGGGATGCGGGTGCGCGCGGCACCCGTGAATGCCCGGGGTTCTACTTGACGCCCTTCTTGCTCAGGCGGGTGCCGACGGTCTGTCCTTGGCGGGCCTTGAAGCGCGGGTTGGTCTTGCAGATGACATAGAGCGTGCCGCGGCGCTTGACGACCTGGCAGTCGGCGTGGCGGCGCTTCATCGAGGCGAGCGAGGAGAGAACTTTCATGGCTGTCGGAAGGGTGGGCCTGGTGGGCCGGGAGGGCGGAAAGTAGCGGTTCGCGACCCCTTGTAAAGGGTATTCCGCCGGAAAAATCCTGTCCACCCACCGCCATCCGTGCTTCCCTGCCAGCCACTCCGCATGAGCGAGAAATTCCACCAGCAGCCGGTCGCCGCCCCCGACACCCCCTACGACCTGTCGCTGCGGCCCCCGGTTTTCGCCGAATTCACCGGCCAGGACAAGATCAAGGACCGGCTGATGCTCATGGTCGCCGCCGCGCGCCAGCGCAACGACGTCCTCGAGCACATCCTGCTCTCCGGCCCGCCCGGGCTCGGCAAGACGACCCTGGCCAACATCCTCGCCACCGCCGTCGGCTCGACGATCCACACCACCTCCGGCCCGCAGATCGAAAAGGCCGGCGACCTCGCCGGCATCCTCACCTCCCTTCAAAAGGGCGACCTCCTCTTCATCGACGAAATCCACCGCCTCCACCCCGCCATCGAGGAATACCTCTATCCGGCAATGGAGGACTATCGGTTGGATATCATCATCGACTCCGGCCCGTCGGCCCGCTCGATCCAGCTCAACCTGCCGAAGTTCACCCTGGTCGGGGCGACGACCCGCGCCGGGATGCTCACCGCGCCGCTGCGCTCGCGCTTCGGGCTCGTCAACCGGCTCGACTACTACGCGCTCGCCGACCTCTGCGAGATCATCGGCCGCTCCGCCGGGCTGCTCGACATCGAAATCGATCCGGCCGGCGCCCACGAGATCGCCGCGCGCTCGCGCGGGACCCCGCGCGTAGCCAACAACCTGCTCCGCTGGGTCCGCGACTTCGCCCAAGTGCGCGCCGACGGCGTCATCAGCGGCGAGGTCGCCCGCGCCGCCCTGGCGATGATCGAGATCGACGCCGATGGACTCGACGAGATGGACAAGCGCCTGCTCGAGGCGCTCATCTACAAGTTCGGCGGCGGCCCGGTTGGCCTCGGCTCGCTGGCCGTCGCCGTCGGCGAGGACTCCGCAACCCTCGAGGACGTCCACGAGCCGTTCCTCATCATGCAGGGATTCATCAAACGCACCCCCCGCGGGCGCGTCGCCATGCCCGCAGCCTATCAGAAAATCGACGCCCCCCTCCCGCCCGACGGCGCCCAGCCGTCACTCTTCGGTTAGCCATTCCCCGATCCCTCTCCGCATGCGCCGCGCCCCCTATCTAACAGCCATGGCGGTTGTCGCGCTCGCCGCCGGCGCCGCGGTGGTGCTGCGGGTGCCGGCGCGGTGGTGGTCTGGCCCGGCAGTGGCGGCGGCCCCCGACCCCAAGCGCTATGCGGTGCTCAGTGGGGACCTCGAGCGGCTGCGCGGCGAGCTTGGCGCGCGCCACGCGGCGGCGGCGACCCCTGAGGAGGCCGCGGCGGTCCTCGGCGAGGCGCGCACGCTGTTGCAGACGGCGCTGCCGGAAATGATGCGCTGCTGGCTCGGCACCCCGTGGGACTTCAATGGCACCGCCACCCGCCCCGGCGGCGGGAAGATCGCCTGCGGCTACTTCGTCACCACCGTGCTGCGCGACGCCGGCTTCAAGATCGACCGGGTCCGCCTCGCCCAACAACCCTCGCAAACCATCCTCGCCACCTTCGTCCCACGCGCCTCGATGACCCTCATGGTCGGCGCATCCTATCAGAATTTCCGCGCCCGGGTCGCGACCCTCGAGCCCGGCATCTACATCGTCGGCCTCGACAACCACGTCGCCTTCCTGGTCCTCGGGCGCGACGCCTCGTTCCGCTTCATCCACGCCTCCGGCGCGCGCCCCCAGTGCGTCGTCGACCAGCCCGCCGAGGACGCCGGCGTCCTCCAGCGCTCAACCTACCGGGTCCTCGGCAACCTCACCGCCCAGCCGGAGGTCCTCCGCCGCTGGCTCGCCGCCACCCCGCTCACCCCACACGGCTAGCCGCGACGCCAGCCCGCCGTCCCGGCGGCGGATGATGGATCCTGGGGAACCAATGTTAGATCTCGACCGCGAGGTTCTCGCCGATCCGCTCGAGCATCTCCATCGCCTCATCCTCGCGCCCAACGATGCGCAGGTAATGGGCGTAGTTCTCGGCGACCGCCTCGAGGTCGAGCCAGCTTTCGTCGCCGCAGGTCGAAAAGATGTTGAGGGCCGCGCCAAAGAACTCCAGCGCCGCCTCTATCTCGCCATTCTCCGCAAGCGACAACGCCAGGTTGTTATATGACTGCCCGGTGTCCGGATGGTATTCGCCCAACACCTCGCGCCGCGCGTCGAGCGCCATCTGGTGCATCTCGCGCGCCTGCAAAAAATAACCCGCTCCATGATAGAGCGCGCCGACATTGTTAGATATGTCCGCGGTGTCGGCGTGCTTTGGTCCGTGGAGCGCGTGGCTGTATTCGAGGGCCTTGAGGAAGGCGCTCTCGGCACCGGGGAAGTCGCCCGAGTCGCGGCGCAGGAACGCGAGGTTGTTGAGCACGGCGCTGACCTCCATCGCGGCAGGCGGATCGGCCGCCTCGAAGCAGTCGACCGCGCGCTCGTAGTAGCGGATCGCGGCGGCATCGTCGCCGGCGGCCTCGCTGGTGGTTGCCAGCCCGGCAAGCAGCCGCCCGCGCTGGTCCATCCGGTCATCCCTGCCAGTTAGATGTTCGATTCCCTCGAGGAAGTCCTCGCGGGCCTCGTCGAGCTGGCCGAGCTGGCGGCGGAGGTCACCACGTATCTCCAGGCAGGTGACGAACTCGTCGGTGGAATCGGTTTGACCATTCAACTCGGCCTGGGCGCGCTCCAGGGCGGCCTCGACGGCATGGACCGCCTTGGTCCATTCTCCCTGGTTGCGGAGTTCCAGCACACGCTGCTGAAGGAGGTGAATAAGATTAGCGGTTCCGGATTCCATGATTGTGGTTGGTGATGCCACAGAGTCGCCAGTCCGGCGAGTAAAAATACCATCTAACTATGGGTGAGCGCCGCGAGGCAGGCGCGCCGTGTTGCAGGCAATTGCCCGTGGGCGGATTGCATGGCGAGTGCGGCGTCGGTGCGTCCGTGGGAGCTGAGTCCGAGGAGGGTGGCGAGTTGATATTCGAAGTGTTGGACGGCGCGGAGGTCGGCGCCGCGGGTGGCGAGATAATCGAGTCCGCGGCGCAGGAGATTCTCCATCTCGGGCTCCGGGTGGTCGCGCTCGACGGCCCACTCCAACAAGTTGCAGAAATACCCGGCGGTGAGCATGTCGGCATAGCGCTCGCGCAGGCCTGGGCGGAAGTCGGTGACGCAGACGTCGCGGAGCGAGTGGAGGTCGCCGTGGCGGGCGGGTGCCCACTCGAGCTCGGCCTGGAAGAACAGGTCGAGCTTGCCGGCGAACTTGCTGCGTGGCTGGCGCGCGCCCTTGGCGACAGTCTTGATGAGGCCGGCGTTGTCGGTCCACCAATGGACGATGAGGCTGGTTTCGGTCAGCCGGGTGAGGCGCACCAGAATGCCCGAACTTTTCTCCACGGGTGGAGGATGCGGCGGGGAAGGAGTTTTTACCAGTGTTGAGTTACCCTTGCCAGCGGCGCCCGCGGCCACTAAGTCCCATCCATGAGCCAATCCCAGACCGCTGACCTCCTGGCGTTCGACACCGCCGCCTTGCATGGCCGCCTGTCGGAACTCAGGAGGTATCTTTGACATCCCCGACCTTGAACTGAAAATCGCCACCTACGAGGCGAGCATGTCCGGGCCGGACTTCTGGAACGACCCGGAAAAGGCCCAGGCGCTCCTCAACGAGGCCAACACCCTCAAAAAACGCCTCAACCCGTTCCTCGCCCTCGTCCAGCGCGCCGAGGACCTCAACACCCTCGTCGAACTCGCCCGCGAGGCCGACGACACCGCCACCGCCCACGAGGCCGCCGCCGAGTTCGCCGCCATCCAGCGCGAGCTGGCCGCCTTCGAGCTGCTCATGCTCCTCGACCGGCCAACCGACCCTAACAACGCCTACCTGACCATCCACGCCGGCGCCGGGGGCACCGAGGCGTGCGACTGGGCCGAGATGCTGCTGCGGATGTACTACCGCTGGGCGGAGAAGAAAGGCTTCAAGGTTTCCTACATCGACTATCAGGACGGCGACGAGGCCGGGGTCCGCGGGGCGACGTTGAAGATCGACGGCGAATACGCGTACGGCTACCTCAAGGTCGAGCGCGGCGTCCACCGGCTGGTGCGCATCTCGCCGTTTGACTCGGCCGGCAAGCGCCACACGTCGTTCTGCTCGGTGGACGTCACCCCGGAGATCAACGACAAGATCGTCATCGAAATCAAGGAAACCGACATCGAGATCCAAACCACCCGCTCCGGCGGCAAGGGCGGCCAGAACGTCAACAAGGTCGAAACCGCCGTCATCCTCCGCCACCTCCCCACCGGCATCCTCATCCGCTGCACCCAGGAGCGCTCCCAGGGGCGCAACCGCGACCTCGCCATGGAATTGCTCAAGGCGAAGCTCTATCAGCTAGAGGAGGACAAAAAGAAGACGGAGGCCGAGCGGACGTACGGCGAGAAGGGCGACATCGCCTGGGGCAGCCAGATCCGCTCGTACGTCTTCCAGCCCTATCAGATGGTGAAGGACCTGCGCACCGGCGAGGAGTCGGCCAACGTCGAGGCGATCATGAACGGCGAAATCGACCCGTACATCGAGGCGATGCTCCGCGGGCGGACCCGCGACTAGCAACACCTAGCAGTTTCCAACAATTCCGCCCGTGACCATCGACATCGTCACCCTGTTTCCGGAGATTGCGCTCGCGCCTTTGGCCGAGAGCATCACCCGGCGGGCGCAGGACGCCGGGGTGGCGAGCGTGCGCGCCCACCAGCTGCGCGACTGGGCAAGTGGGAAGCACCGCAAGACCGACGACACGCTCTGCGGCGGCGGCCCCGGGATGCTGCTCAAGCCCGAGCCGTTGTTTGCGGCCGTCGAGGCGCTGCGCCAGCCGGATTCGTTGGTGATCCTGATGACCCCGCAGGGGCGGGTGTTCAACCAGGCGCTCGCCCGCGATTTGGCCGCCCGCGAGCATCTGATCATCCTCTGCGGCCACTACGAGGGCGTCGACCACCGGGTCATCGAGGAGCTCGTCGACCTCGAGCTGTCGATTGGCGACTACATCCTGACCAACGGCGCGCTCGCCGCGGCGGTCGTCGCCGACGCGCTCATCCGGCTGCTCCCCGGGGCCCTCGGCGACGCCCGCTCGCCCGAGGAGGAATCGTTCTCCAATCCAACATTGTTGGAGGCGCCCGCCTACACCCGCCCGGTCGAGTTCCGCGGGCTTCCCGTCCCCGAGGTCCTCCTGTCGGGCAACCACGCGCGCATCGAGGCGTGGCGGAAATCCCAGGCGCAGGCGCGCACCCGCGCGAACCGCCCGGACTTGCTCGCCTGAGCGAAGCCACAGCCACGTAGCGACCTTTGTGAAAAGTTCGGCGGGGGCAACCGCCTGCCGCCAGAGCGCCCGAACGCGCAAGCGACGGCCTTTGACTTGAAACCCCACTCCTCCATGGATATCATGGATCCATGCAGAAGCTTCAAATTCTGTTTCCCGATCCGCTGATGCGGAAAATGCGCCGGGTGGCGGGGGAGGTCGACTTGCCTGTCAGCGAGGTGGTCCGGCGTGCGACCGAGCAGTGGCTGGAGCGGTTTCCCGATGAACCGCTGGGTGCCAAGGGCGTCCCCGTGATCGATGCCGGCAGGTGCCTGCTCCCGGCCGCGCAAATGAGGGAGGCGATCTATGCAGAGCCTTGACACCAACATTCTGGTCTACGCCGTCAACCAAGGCTGCGCCGAGCACGAGCGGGCCAGGCGGGTCTATGAGTCAATGTTGGAGAACCCAGCCGGGTGGATCGTGAGTGACCAGGTGCTCTTTGAGTTCTATCGCGCCCTGCGCAATCCGCGGATCCTTGAGCGCCCGCTCGACCACGCCGCCGCGCTCCACCAAATCCGCTTCCTGCGCGAGGAATCGGGAGTCCTCCACTGCGGCTACGACACTCGGTTCTGGAAAAACATCCTCGCCGGCATGACCGGCAGCGACCCGCCCTCCGCACACATCTTCGACCGGATCCTCGCCGTCACCCTGCTCGCCAACGGCGTCACCACCTTCCACACCCGCAACACCTCGGACTTCGCCGAGTTCCCCTTCAGGAAACTCGTCAACCCGATCGACGCCACGTAGCGAACTTTGTGAAAAGTTCGGCGGGGCCAACCGCCTGCCGCCAGAACACCCGAACGCGCAAGCGACTTCCCGCCCCTCCCCGCCGAAGCTCTCACGAGCTTCGCTACCTCGCGTTGCGCGGGAACCTGCCGCCGCCCGGGGCCGACATCCACGTCCACGCCGAGGCGACGATCTCGCGCACGTCGCGGTGCTTGGCCACCCAGCCTAGCAGCTCGGCCGCGCGCCTCGGGTCGGCGACCAGCCGCGCCGGGTCGCCCTCGCGGCGCGGCCCGTATTCGACCGGCACAGTGCGGCCAGTGACCGCCTCGGCGGCATTGATGATCTCGCGCACGGAAACGCCCACGCCGGTCCCGAGGTTGCACTGGAACGACTCGCCACCGTCGCTCAGAAAGTCGAGCGCGCGCGCGTGCGCATCGGCAAGGTCCTCAACGTGAATGTAATCGCGGATGCAGGTGCCGTCCGGCGTGGCGTAGTCGGTGCCAAACACCGAAATCTTGTCGATCTCTCCGGTAAGCGTCATGAGCACTCGCGGGATCAGGTGGGTCTCCGGATCGTGGTCCTCGCCAATCCGCCCGTCCGCCGAGCACCCGCTCGCGTTGAAATAGCGCAGGCACGCGCTCTTGAGCCCCCATGCGCCGTCGCAGTCCTTCAAGATCCACTCCAACATCAGCTTGCTGCGCCCATACGGGTTGATCGGCCGCTGCGGGTGGCCCTCGTCAAGCGGCAGCCGCTCAGGCTCGCCGTACGTCGCGCACGTCGAGGAAAAGATGAACACCCGGCAGCCGTGGTCGCGCATCGCCTCTAGCAGCGTCAGCGGCTCCGCGGTGTTGTTCCGATAGTATTTCAGCGGCTCGCTGACCGACTCGCCGACATACGCGTAGGCCGCAAAGTGGACGACCGCCCCGAAACGGTGCTCGGCGAACAAGCGGTCCAACAGCGCGCGGTCGCCGATGCCACCCTCCACCAACTCAACCCCCGGGTCGACAATCGCCTCACGGTGCCCAAACACCAGGTTGTCCAACACCACCACCTTGCGGCCCTGGCTGGCTAACAAACGGACGGTGTGGGAGCCGATGTAGCCGGCCCCCCCGGTGACGAGAACGGGAGAGGAATCTTGCATAACAGTTGGGGACGCGGACGCGCCGCTCTGCTGACAATCCCCAACATCCGCCCGCTGTCAAACCCAAGCACCGCCCCTGCCCACCCATGCCCCTGCCCCTGCCCCTGCCCCTGCCCCTGCCCCTGCCCCTGCCCCTGCCCACGTCCCCACCGGAACCCCTGCCCCGCCGCGCCGCCTCCGCCCTCCTGTTAGCCGCCGTTTTGCTGACCCCGCTGCTGGGTGGCTGCGCGCCCGACGGCCACGACCGCAGCCTGATCGCCACCGGGATGGCCCCGAAGTGGCCGGGGAACTATCAGCCGGACCACAGCGCGGCGCCCGGCGTCGGGCGGCCGGAGTCGAGCGACCTGCTGCCGGCGTTCGTCACCGGCGCGGCTCGCTAACAACATGACCGTTTCCCGTCACCCGCGGCGGCTGCGGCGCAGCGCGGCGAGGTCGGGCGGGCGGCGCAGGACCCGGCGGGCGGCGAGCCAGCCGGCGAGTCCGCCGCCGAAGTGGTACCCGTGGCCGACGCGGAGCAGCTCGGAGATCCCCGGGGCGTCGCCCAGCGCGTGCCAGCGGGCGGGCAGCCAGCCCCACCCGAGCGCCGCCTGGAGAAGTGCCAGCAACAGTGCGGCAAGCATCACGCCGAGGCCAAGGTTGCTGGCGCGCACCGGCAGCGGCCACATCCGCGAGTCCGGCGAGAGCGTCGCAAACGCCACCAGCAGCGCCATCCCGCCGCCCGAGGCGCCGACCAGCACCGGCTCCGGCACCCACAGCGGCGGCAACAACAGGTGGACGAGCGCCCCGACCAGCGAGCCGAAGGCGAAAATCCCAAGAAACGCCCGCCCGCCGAGAAACACCGCGACCCGCCCGCCCAACAGGTAGATAAGCAGCACGTTGCCGACCAGATGCGGGGTCCCGGCGTGGAGCAGCGCATGGGTTAGCAGCTGCCAGACGCGTCCGCTAGAGACACCGTCCCAGGAAAGCCCGAGGGCGGCATAGGTCGCCTCCCAGGCTGGCGGGCCGCCGGTGGCGGCGACCGCGATCCAGCAAGCGACCAACAGCGCGGCGAGCACGGTCGGCGGGTTCACCCCGGGGCGCGGCAGCTGGAGATGGCGCCAGCGCATCGTGCGGGTGGTCACTCGACGGTGCGGGCGCGCGGCTCGGCGCGCGCGGCGGTGGTCACGCCCGGCGCGGTGACGAACGGTCCGCCTTCCAGCGGAGCGACTCCGGTGAAGGCAACGTCGGGCATCTCGGTCGGCCGGCCGGCCAGCGGGAAGTCCTTGCGCAGCGGAAAGAACGGATAGCCTTCCCACATCAGGATCCGGCGCAGGTCAGGGTGGCCGCTGAAGACGATCCCCATCATGTCGTAAATCTCGCGCTCGTGCCAATTGGCCGTCTTCCACAGGTGGACCGCGCTCGGGACCTCCTCGTCCTCGCCCACCGGCGCCTTGACCCGCAGGTGGGTGCTCTCGCCGACGTCCGCCAGCTCGTAGACGACCTCAAACCGCGGGTCGTCGCCAAAGTGGTCGAGGCTCGAGATATCCAACAAAAAATCCAGCCCCAGCCCGTGGCGCGCGAACTCGAGGACCGCGCCGAGTGCGTCGAGCCGGACGACCACCGTGTGCTCGCCGCGGAACTCGCGCCGCGCTAACAGCCCGTCGGGAAACTTCTCCGCCACCTTGTCCGCTGCTTGCTGCGCGTTCATCTCTAGCAAAAAATTAGGGTTGGTGGCTCACGCGTGCTCGGCGAAGAACTCGCGCTTCTGGTCGAGAGTCGCCGGTTCGCCCTCGATTTTCCGCTGGAGCTTCATGAGCCCCTCGATGAGCGCCTCCGGGCGCGGCGGGCAGCCGGAAATGTAGACATCCACCGGGATGATCTGGTCGATCCCCTGGAGGACCGCGTAGCTGCGGTACATCCCGCCGCTCGACGCGCAGGCGCCCATGGCGATGCACCATTTCGGCTCGGGCATTTGCTCCCAGATCCGCCGGACAGCCAGGGCCATCTTGTAGGTCACCGTGCCGGCGACGATCATCACGTCACTCTGGCGCGGCGAAAACCGCATCACCTCCATCCCAAAGCGGGAAATGTCAAAACGCGCCGAGGCGGTCGCCATCAGCTCGATGGCGCAGCACGCCAGGCCCATCGGCATCGGCCACAACGAGTTCTTGCGCATCCAGTTGATCGCCGAGTCGAGCTGCGTGAAAATCACGTTGCCCTCGATCTTCGAGTCATACGCTACCTGGGACGTCAGGGATGCTGGAGATGCGGGCTCGGCCATAGGCTACCCGGCAACCATGCCGCTCCCACGACCCGTCCTCAAGCGCTTTGTGAAATTTTTCACAAGGGCCGCGGGCGCCCGGCAGGTGGTCCTTGCAATTTGCTCTCGCGGCTTGCCGGGGCGGGCGGTGGCGGGTAGAGAAGCGCGTCGCCGCCGCAAGCGGCGTGCCCAACTGCCCATGACTGCCGCCGAGATCCGCCAGAGCTTCCTCGATTTTTTCCGTGAAAAGCGCCACACGCTGGTCCCCTCGGCGTCGCTGTTGCCGCAGTCGCCCGGGCTGTTGTTCACCAACGCCGGGATGAACCAGTTCGTCCCGTATTTCCTCGGCACCGAGAAGGCCCCCTACGACCCGCCGCGCGCCGCCGACACCCAGAAGTGCATCCGCGCCGGCGGCAAGCACAACGACCTCGACGATGTCGGCTACGACACCTATCACCACACGTTCTTCGAAATGTTGGGGAACTGGTCGTTCGGCGACTACTTCAAGAAGGAGGCGATCGAGTGGGCGTGGGAGCTGGTTGTCGGGCGCTGGGGGTTTCCGGCTAACCGTTTGTACGCATCCGTCTACGCGCCCAAGCCGGGCGACCCGGGCGAGTTCGACCAGGAGGCGTGGGACCTGTGGGCGGCGCTGTTCCGCGCCGCCGGGTGCGACCCCAACATCCAGATCGTCCCCGGCAACGTGAAGGACAACTTCTGGATGATGGGCGAGACCGGCCCGTGCGGCCCGTGCTCGGAGCTCCACGTCGACTTAACACCCAACGGCGACAGCCAGGGGAAGCTGGTCAACCAGGACAGCGACCGCTGCATCGAGATCTGGAACCTGGTGTTCATCCAATACAACGCGGAGGCCGACGGGTCGTTCCGCGAGCTGCCGTCGAAGCACATCGACACCGGCATGGGGTTTGAGCGGGCGTGCTCGATCATCCAGAGCACCAACGGGTTCACCGACTTCGCGCCGAAGCCGAGCAACTACGCGACCGACGTCTTCGCGCCGATCTTCCGGACCCTCGAGGAGCTCTCCGGCAAAACCTACGCCGATATCTATCCGGAACCCGGCCAGGACCGCGCCGGCTATTCCGATGAGCTCAAGACCGCGGTCGCCTTCCGGGTCATCGCCGACCACCTGCGGACGCTCTCGTTTTCCATCGCCGACGGGATCCTCCCCGGCAACAACGGCCGCAACTATGTCCTGCGCCGGATCCTCCGCCGCGCGGTTAGATATGGCCGCCAGCTCGGGTTCTCCGGCGACAAGCCGTTTTTCGGCGCCCTTGTTGGAACCCTCGTCCAACAGATGGGCGGGACCTTCCCCGAGCTCGCCGCCCGCGAGACCGCGGTGCGCGCCACCCTCGAGCAGGAGGAGGCCAGCTTCAACCAGACCCTCGACCGCGGGCTGAAGCGCTTCGAGGATGCGCTGACCGACGTGGTTAACAACGAGATCGCCGGCGACGTCGCCTTCCAACTTTACGACACCTTCGGGTTTCCGGTCGACCTCACCGAGTTGCTCTGCCTTGAGCGCGGGCTAACGGTCGACATGCCGCGCTTCGAGGCGCTCATGGACCAACAGCGGGAGCGCGCCCAGGCGGCCCAGAAGTCGACCATCGTCCGCGCGCTGGACATCGCCACCGAGGCGGCGACCGAGTTTGTCGGGTTCGAGGTCGACGAGGTCGAGGCGACCGTGCTGGAAGTCCACCCGCAGGACGACGCGCTGTTTGTCATCACTGACAAGACGCCGTTCTACGCCGAAATGGGCGGCCAGGCAGGCGACACCGGCACCGCCGTGGTCGGCAGCGCCGAGGTGGTTGTTAGCGGCGTCCAACAGATCGGCAAGGCCCGCGCGCACATCCTCGCGCCGACCGCCATCGCCGCCGGCGACAAGCTCACCCTGAAAGTCGAGCGGGCGCGCCGCCGGCCGATCGAGGCGCACCACACCGCGACCCACCTGCTCCACTGGGCATTGCACCAAGAGGTTTCCCAGGACGCCCAACAACAAGGGTCGATGGTCAACGAGGAGCGGCTGCGCTTCGACTTCAACTCCGCCGCGGTGACCCCGGAGCAGGTCGAGGCGATGGAGGCCCGGGTCAACGCCTGCATCCGCGCCGACGAGCCGGTCTCGTGGATCGAGGTCCCCCACGCCACCGTCAAGGGGCGCGCCGACGTCATGCAGTTCTTCGGCGACAAGTACGGCGACACCGTCCGCGTCGTCCAGATCGGCGGCGCACCGCAACAACTCGACGGCTACTCGATGGAACTCTGCGGCGGGACCCACGTCCGCCGCACCGGCGAGATCGGCCTATTCAAGATCAAGAGCGAGGGCGCCATCGCCGCCGGCGTGCGCCGGATCGAGGCCGCCACCGGCCAGGCCGCCCACGCCTGGCTGCGCGACCAGGCGGACGCCTTCGCCGCCGAGATCGACTCGCTCCAACAAAAACTAGCAGCCGCCAACAGCCAGCTGGCAGCCAGCGGCGAGCCGGCCGAGGCCGCCCCGCACCTCAACGCCGGCGCCCACGCGGTGCTGCTGGCCAGCAGCGACATCGGCGCGATCCACCAGGCCGAGCGCGACCTGCGCGCCCACCGCGACGCGCTCAAGGAGGCCGCGATCGAGGCCGAGAAGCGGCTCAAGAAGGTCCGCACCGCGGCGGCCGGGCGCGAGGCCGACGCCGCGCTCGCCGAGCTCACCGCGGCGGGCGGCAACCTGGTCGCCAGCTTCGAGGGCGACGCCGGGCTCCTCCAGGAACTCTTCAACGGCCTGAAAAAGCGCGGCTTTGACCAGGCCGCCTTCCTCGTCGTCAACGACGGCGAAAAACTCCACCTCGGCGCATTCTGCGGCCTAACCGCCCAGACCAACGGCCTCAGCGCCGGCTCGTTGATCCAAACCCTCGGCCCAATCGTCGGCGGCCGCGGCGGCGGCAAACCGGACATGGCCCGCGGCGCCGGCTCCGACCTCGCCAACGCCCCGCAACTCCTCGCCGCCGCCCGCACCGCCCTGGCACTCTGATTTCCGGAGCCGGGGATCGGGGCTAGGCATCCAACCGCTCGCGGATCCATGCGGGATTGCGGCGGCAATCGACAACGGCCCATACCACAACGTCATCCCCTGTTGCGGTATAGTAGATCGCATAGGGAAACACTCGGCTCAGAAGCCTGTGATAGTCTCGGTAGACGAGACGATAAATTCCGGAGGTGACTTTGAGCCCCTCAATGTCTGCTCTCAGATGACTGGAAAAATGGTCGCCCAAGCCAGGCTCCTGGGTTTCATAGAACCAGAACCCCTCAGCCAAGTCCGCGAGTGCCTCTGTGGCAATCCGGATTCGGATCATCGGGTGCCAATGGAATGCTTCACCGAGTCCCAATCCAGAAGCTTGGCTTCGCCCGAGTCGACATCGGTGCGGCGGGCGTCAAGCAGGTCCCGATGCTCCCGGGGCGGATCGCAGCCGTCGACATGGTCGCGAAGGTCGCGCCAGATGGCCTCCATGATCTGGAGCTTTTCCCGTAAGGGCAATCGGCAGACATCTTCCGGGTTCATGGGGCGAAGATAGCTTTGAACTCCGGCGCTTCAAGCGGATTGGGGAGTCGAAGGTCTGAAGGTCGCAGGTCAAAGGTCGGGCTTGGGGGAAACTTCCGCGGCCGTTCCGATGTCAGAGGAGCCCTTCCAACGCCAGCGGCGTTGCGCCCTCCAGCCCGGGGTTGTGCGGCACGCGCTACCCCGGGAAATTGGCCCCCAAAAAACAATCCAACCGCAACGCGGTTGCGTCCCGCACGGCGCCGCGGCCACGCGCGCGGGCGGAACCGCGCTGCGGTTCTATCTCTTGCGGCGGGCTTTCCCAGGGTAGGCCGCATGCGCCCAACCCTGGGCTGGAGGGCGCAAGCCCGTCGGGCTTGGGAGGCCGCCTCAGTTTGAAGGCGCTGCGGGGACGCATCGCCCTACTGGTGGCCCTTCGCGAGGGGGCGCATCGCCCTAGCGCGGGCTACTGTGTTTCGACGCGGATGGAGCGGGTGACGCGGTGGCTGGTGCGCGGGTCGGTGAGGGTGATTTCGTGGACGCCGGGGGTGAGCAAGGCGGCGGGCGGGGTGCTGGTGTGGTCGATCTCGAGGGTGGCGCAGGACCAGACGAGGGTGGTGCCGGAGTCGGTGATGAGGCGGAGGCGGCGGCCGCCGGAGGGGAGCTCCGGGTCCAACAGGTAGACGGCGTCCGGTTGGGGCGAGAGGATCCGGAGCGGGAGGTTGGCGGGGCGCTGGGTGGCGAGGTCGAACAGGTGGCGCTTGCGGTTGTCGGAGCTCTCAAACCACTCGCGGTAGGACGGGTCGAGGAGCGCGCGGCCGTCGGGAGCGTAGTCGGTGGCGGTGGCGCGGGGCGGCGGCTGGTCGCCCCGGCAGAGTTCCATGACCGCGCGGCGGTCGTTGGCGAGCAGGAGCTTGCCATTGCGCGGGTCGATCGGGACGCGGGTCAGCCCGGGTGGCTCGGGCGGCCAGGTCGGGGCGCTCGCGCGGTGGACCCGGAGCATCGTGCGGTGGAAGATCGGACCGGCGCCGGCGACCCCGGAAACGCCGCGCATCGCGCTGTGGTCAAAGTTGCCGGCCCAGACGCCGACGGCAAACCGGGCTGTCACCCCGACGCACCAGTTGTCGCGGAAGTCCGACGAGGTCCCGGTCTTGACCGCGCAGCGGAATGGCAGCTGCAGCAGCGAGTCGCTCCCGAACGCCTCGCGCCGCGCTGCGTTGTCCGCCAGGATATCCAACACCATCGCCGCCGCACGCGCGTCGAGCACTTGGCGGGCGTCTCCAACCGGCGCGTCTAACAACAACCGCGGCTCGCGGAATTCCCCGTGGCGGGCGAGGGCGGCATACGCGTTGGTTAGATCGAGCAAGCTAACCGGGGCGTTGCCGATGGTGAGGCCGAGCCCGTAGCCGGCGGGGTCCGGGTCGAGGGTCGAGAACCCGCAGCGGAGCATCAGCCGGTGGAGGGCGGCCGGGCCGCCGAGCTGGTTGAGAACGCGCATGGCAGCGACGTTGAGCGAGTTCCCGAGGGCGTGGCGGATGCTGACCGGCCCGTGGTGGTGGCGGTCGAAGTTCATCGGTCCGTCGAGCCCCTCGGGGGTGAAGAAGTGGAGCGGGACGTCGGCGACGATGCTCCCGGGATACTGGCCGCGCTCAAACGCGAGCGCATAGGTGAACGGCTTGAGCGTCGAGCCGGCCGAGCGCGGGACAAACGCGCCGTTGAGCTGGCCGCCGCGCGGGTCGTCGAAGTTCCCCGACCCGACCAGCGCAAGGATCTCCCCGCTGGCGATATCGATGACGACCACCGCCGCATGCTGGACGTTGGCACGCGCAAGCTGGGCCAACTCCTCGGCGACGATCAGCTCGACGTCGCGCTGCAGACCGCCGGCAAGCGTCGTCCGCCACGCCCCGCCAGCCGGCGCCGCACCCAACCAGCTCGCGAGGTGGCGGGCCGGCGGCTGCGGCGGCGGACTAACAACCGGGAGCGGCTCGGCCATCGCCGCGGCGATCCGCGGCGGGGCGTAACCGAACGAGCGCTCGAGCCGCCCCAACACCCGGTTGCGCCGCGCGCTGGCCGCCTCCGGGTGGCGCAGCGGGCTGAGCCGCGACGGCGCCTGCGGGATCCCCGCCAACAACGCCGCCTCCGCGAGCGACAAATCACCCAGCGGCTTGCCGCAAAACGCCCGCGCCGCCTCCGCCGATCCGATCCGCTGGTGCCCGTAATCGAGCCGGTTCAGGTACTCTGTTAGTATCCGCTGCTTGTCCCAGACCTGCTCGAGGTGCCGGGCGGTTAGAGCTTCCCGGATCTTCGTCGTCCATGTCCGGGGTGCGGGGGGCGAGGAGATTTTGATCAACTGTTGGGTGATGGTCGAGGCACCGGACCCGCCGTCGCGCAGGGCGCGGGCGACGGCGAGCCAGTCGATGCCCGAGTGGGAGAAGAACCGCTTGTCCTCGGCGGCGAGGGTGGCGTCGCGGAGTTCGGCGGGGACCTCGGCGAGCGAGAAGGCGAGCCTGCGGCGGGCGTCGGGAAGGGCGAGCCGTTGGAGAAGCGCGCCATCCCGGTCCAACAATTCCGGCGATGCCGGCGCCGGGTCCAACAACCCGGACGGCAGCGGGAAGAACCATGGAAGCGCCAGCCACACGCCGATGCCGACCAGCGGGGCGAGCAACAGGATGGCGTGGCGCTTCTTCAATGCCGGTCAGCGGGTGGCTTGGAAATCGCGGGAGGCGGACAAGGCGAACTTCCGCGGGTCATACATCGCCTCGACCTTCGCCGGGGGCGCGACCGCGGCGCCGGGCAGGGTGCAGCGGGCGAGGTAGGTGAGCGTGTAGCTGCCGCTGTCCGGGAGCCAATCGAGGAAGAACAGCGCGCGGTCGCTGCGCAGTTCAAGGCGCGAGACCTCCCAGTTGCGCCCCGGGTTGTCAGCCACGCCGCCGGCCTGGCTGGCGAAGTCGCTATTGACCGTCTCGAAGATCGCCGGCAGCGGGTCGTCGACAACCAGATAGCGGGTCCCGTCCTCGGGCAGCTTGATCCGCAGCGACACCCGCACAACCTCGCCGAGCTTCGGCTGGGTGAGAGGTTCGAACAATCCGTTAGGCAGCATCCGGTCGTAGGTCCGGGTGATTTCCATGCCGTTGGTTGACACTGGCCGCTGCGGCGCGAGCGCGGGCTTGCTGGCCACCCGGACGCGGGCGAACGCAACTTTGTCGGAGCGCATGGTTAGCTTCAGCCCCGGGTGGAGCGGGATCTCCACCGAGCTGGTCGGCGCGTTCGGGTTGAGGACGACCTCGCGCGGGGCGGCGTCGGCCGTTAGCGTCAGGGTGATGTCGCCCGCCTCGGGCTTGAACCGGTCGGCGTAGGCGGCCATCGCGTGCATCGACCAACCGTTAGCCCAGGTCGTCTCCCAGTGGCCGCGCGGGCCGCGCTGGTTGACCAGCCGGTCTAGCAGAGCGTCGCATTGTTGGGCATCGGCGCCGATGGCGAGCCAGGCGAGGAGCTCGAGCGAGCGGTCATTTTCGTAGGGCATCCAACTCACCGACTTGCCGTTGAACGGGGTCTTGTGGGTCATGATGGCGGCGGCGCGGGCCTTGGCGTTTTCCGCCTTGGCGGCGACGGTGGCGAGGGCGAGGTAGGCGCGGGCACGGCCGTTGAGGGAACCGATGCGCGCCTCGAGGAGATCGTGATAGGCGAGCTCCGGAGCACCGGCCAGGGCGAGGACCCAGAGCGAGCGGGTGGCCCCTTCGAGTTGCTCGGCGCTCGGAGTTTCGCCGAGGCCGCGGAGGCGCTCGCTGAGATAGCCGGTCAGGCCGGTGATGCTCGCCTCCGGGACGCTGGCCCCTTGCTCCTTGGCGAGCAACAACCCGAGCCCGGCGTAGGACGACGCCCAGTCGGCGACTTCGGTGGCCTCAGGCCAATAGCGGAACCCGCCGCTCACATGCTGCATGCTGACGATCCGGTCGGCGCCGGCCTGGATGGCGGCGCGGGTGGCTTCCGGCGTGTAGCGGTTGAGCGACGGGACCTGGCTGCGCAGCGAGTTGACCGCGAGCCACGGCATCAACGCCGAGGTCGATTGTTCGAGGCAGCCATACGGGTAGGTCAGGAGGAACTCGGCGGCGCCCGCCCCTTCCAGGAGCAACGACGGCGCCAGCTCAAGGGTGACCGCGCCGCGCCCGCCCAGCACCTCGGGCGCTAGCCCGGCGAGCAGGTCGAGCGCGCCGGCACCCGGGTCGAGCCTGACAAGCCGGCCGTCGCGCAGCAGCGGCATCGGGTATTCAACCTTGAAGCGGCTTTCAACCGCATCGCGCAGGGCGACAAACGTGTCCGAGCCAGGCTCGGCGCCAACGAGCGAAACCGGCACCGCGGACCATTTCCAAACCGCCTCGCCGGTCTGGACAAAGCGGGTTTCGAAGGAAACGACCCCCACCGCGCCGGGCGCCAGGGTGAGGTCCTCGGTGAGGGTGGCGCCTGGCTCGTTGGTGGGTCCGACGGCCTCCGACCCAAGGGTGAGCGAGATTTTCCAGACGCCGGCATGGGGCGAGTTGTTGCGCACCATGACCTGGGGGGAAAGCTGGTCGCCCTCCTGCGCGAACCGCGGGACCTTCGGTTCAAGCATCAACGGCTTGTCGACAATGAACGACCCGACCGCCGAGCCGAAGCGGGCCAGCCCGTGGTGGGCGACGGCGATCATCCGGTAGCGGGTGAGGGTGTCCGGGACGTTGACCGAGAACTCGTAGCGGCCATCCGCGTCGGTGATGATCGCGGGCTTCCAGAACGCGCACGGGTCAAAATTATGCCGCGCCGGGTTGTCGGCGTCCACCCCGAGCCCATCGCCGCCACCGATGAAGAAGCCCTTGTTGTAGAAGCTCCGGCCATCCGGTTCCTCGGAAAGGAACTCGACGAGCGATGACCCGGACTGGACGGCGAGCACGCGGGGATCGTAGAAGGCGGCCATCGGGTCCGGGTTTTCATATCCCATGACCGCGAGGGTTCCCTCATCCTCGGCGAACACGGTGACTTCCGCGCCGGCCGCGGGCTTGCCGTCGGCCGCCATCACCCGACCTTTGACAATCAGCGGCGCGCCCGGGCGAACCGTCGGCGCACTGGTCAGCTCGACCGCAAGCCGGTCGGCCTGGTTCTCGACGCTCACCTCGCAGAACCCGAGCCGCAGCATCGGCTCCTTGTGCTCGCGCAGGTTGTCCTGGGCACCCTTGACGATCAGGACCGAGACAAACACGTTGGGCGCGTCGCCCGCGTCGAGCGGGATCTCGATGACCGGCTTGTCGGCCTTGAGCTTGATGAGGAACTTCCGCAGCACCCCTTCGCGCTCCACGGTGACCAGCGCGGTGCCTTCGATCGGGCTAAGCACCAGCACCCGCGCGGTCTCACCCGGCTTGTAGTGGTTGCGCTCCGGGACGAGCTTGATCTTCATTTCATTCTCCCACGCCCACGGGAAGTCGTCGTGGCCATAGACATAATACGAGGTGATCGTGCGGAACGGGCGGCCCTCGGCGTCGGTGCCCTCGACGGTGAGCCGATGGATCCCGGTGTTCTCTGGCTTGAACGGCAGCAAGGTGCCGCCGGTGAGCGCGTCGCCCGGGTTGACCACCAAGGTCCCTTCGGCGATCTTCTCCTCGCGGGCGTCGTTGCGCACCGCGTTGCGGCCGTTTTCCCCGCGGACCTTCGTCTGGTCGTTGACCTCGCGCGTCAGCGTGGTGCGCACCTCGACGGCTCCCGGGAGCTGGTTGCCGTCCGGGTCGACGGCCAACAACTTCAACGGAATCTCCTCGCCGGCCCGGATCAGCCGGTCGACCCGCGAAACCCCGACATACACGCCCGACGGGTGGATCGTCTGGGTGCTCGAGGTCGCCAGCGTCTGGACGTTCAAATCGGTGACCTCGGCAAACACCTTCACCAGCCGCGGCGTCGGCGTCGTCGCCGCAGGCAGGGGCAGCGACAGTCGCGCCTTCCCGTCGGGATCCAGCACCGCGGTCCCCTCGTCGCTGTGGCTGCCGCGCTGCGGGCTGCCGTACATATCATTGCAGCCGTAGTAGTATGACCAATAGCCCGAGTCATCGACGCCGTGGTCGCCAAACAAGTGGTCGCGGTAGCGCTCCGGATAGAACCCGGTCTCGTTGACCCGCAGCTGCCAGGTCACCTTGCCGCCGGCCACCGGCTGGTCCTGGAAATACCGGGCGCTGAGGGATCCCTCGACCGACTTGGCGCCCAGCGGCGCGGCCGCCAGCGTCTGCTGGACTTCAAACGCGTTGCGGCGGAACTCCTGGACCTCGAAGGAGTGGAAGAACTTCGCGTTGTTCTCCACCCGGCTGCGCCGCCACCAGTCTTCCTGCTCGCCGGCAACCGTCTCAAGCTCACCCGGGTAATCGAGGCAGAACGAAAATGTCCCCACCGTACTGGCCGGCAGCGTGACGCTTGTGTCAAAGCTCCCGTTGTCGCCGAGCGTGAGCTTCTGGCTGAGAATCTCGCGGCCATTCCCGTCGGTCAGGCTCAGCCGCGCCGGCTCGGCGTCGGCGCCAAGCAACTCATTGCCGCGCAGCCGCCGGACGATCCCCTTGAGGCGCACGCTCTCGCCCGGCCGGTACAACCCGCGGTCGGTGAACATCATCACCTTGCGCTCGATTTCAAGACTGTGCTCCAGCGCCGGCTCCACCGGGAAATGCCACATCGAGACGCTCGGCAGCGCCTGGTCAAACGTGGCCGTGAACGAGTCGCCGCCAAGCGACGCATTCAGGTGGCGCAGGCGCGCGTCCCGGGCGATCCGCGCGGTCCCGTCGGCCCCGCTGGTCGCCTTGGCAAGCGCCGCGGCGTCCTCACCGAACGCCTGGAACTCAACCCCTTCGATCGGCTCGCCGGTCTGGCAGGAGAACGCGAAAACGGTCACCTCATCGCGGTTGCTCTTCCACGCAAGGCCGAGGTCGGTCAGCTGGACGAGCGCCTGGGTCGCCCGCGCGCGCATCTCCGGAAGCCCCTGTTTTGGCGTTGCAACCACCTCGATGAACAAGGTGGCAAACCGCACTCCCTCCGGAAGAATCTTGTCCCAGTTCAGCTGGGTGCCCGCCGAGGTGTCGAGCGGATTGCTCAGCACGATCTGCATGTCAACGACCTGCTCGCCGGCGATGAGCTCGTACGGGATGAGCTTGGTCGGCTTGAGGGCCGTGTCGTTGGCCCCTTCGCCGGTGTAGTGGCGGTATCCCTGGACGGCCCGCACCGCGTTGGCGCCACTGACCTGTTTGACCCGGATCCGCAGCGACTCCATGTTGATCGTGTCGATCGGATAAATCCGCGAGCCAAACGCCAGCTGCGCCTCGTCCTGGCTCGGCAGCCCGACTTCCGCTTCCAGCCGCTCAAACTTCAGCTGGCGCATCGCCGCGTCAACCAACGGCAGCCCGTCGGCCGACATCAGCCCGGAGCGCACCGCCACGTCCCAGTTCGGCTGCGCCGAAAAATCCCCCTCAACGATCAGCGCCGTCCCGCTCGCCACCAGCTTCATCCCCGGCAGCTCAGGACTGAGCGTGACAAACTTCGCAAGCTCCTCGGAGGGCGCGTCTTTCGGCAATCGATTATTGAAACTCAGATAGATCCGCCGCGGCTCGTTGACCGTGGTGACCGCCCGCGCCTCGTCGAAGGCAAACGGCTCGATGTCCCCGATCCGGTATTCCTCGGCCTCGGCCAGCTTGTGGCTCGCGCTGCTGTTGGGCAGGCCGGCGGCGATGACCAGCCGCCAGCCCTCGGCCGGCGGCAGGGGCGCGGCCGGAGTGACAATCAACCCGTTGCCGACGATCGCTTCAGGCGCCGCGGCAACCGGAACGGCGGGCTCCGGAGTCGCCCGCTGGCTCCACGTCCGGTTGATTTGCCCTTGATGGTCAAGGTCGGCGACGGTCGCCTGGCGGGTCGTCGCCGGGACCCGCTCACCGGCCTTGTTGGCATACCAGATAAACTCCGCGGCGCTCGCTGCTTCGACGTTGTCGTTGAATCGGACATAATGGCGGCCGGTGCGCGCGCTGAACTCCTCGGTCCAGCGGCCAAGCAGGTCGGCGGTCTCCATCTTGAACGGCTCCGCGTCAACCTTCCCGAACACCCCGGAGTCGACCTCCCTGCCCTGCAGGTCGACCATCTTCTTGCGCAGGCTAAACGCATAACTCGCCCCCATCTTCGGCAACCCGCTCAGCTCGATGCTCACCACGTTGGGCGCCTGCCACTTCATCACCCCCTCAAGCGCCGGCTTGATCCCAATCAACCCGTCGGCCACCACCTGGCCCACCGCCTCGGGGCCCACCATCGCCTCGTCAAACACCACCTCAACCTGGCTCTCAGGCTGCAACTCAGGCGTCGAAACAAACAACCGCGGCGCCGCGTCCACCACGCCCACCAGCAATCCCATCACCAATAACCACGTTTTCATAGGGGAGACTCCTTGTCCCCCCACTCATAGCATCTTCCACCCACCCTTTGCCGATCATATTTCTAACAATCGTGCGGGGGCCGCGGCCTCCGCCGCGGGGCCGCCTTGATGGTTGGGATATCTATCAGGTCAACGGCGGCCGGGGTCTGGTCGCCGGCGGCCGACATTGGCAGGTATTTCAGCCAAACAACTGGGCGAGGGACGCGAGGTCGGCGGGTCCGGCCTTGTCGGCGGCGAGGATGGCGGCCTTTTGTTTGGTGATGAGCTCGCTGACGCCCTTTTTCGCGAGTTCCAACATTGAAGCCATCTGCTCGGCGGAGAACACCGCCTCCTCGCCACTCCCCTGAACTTCGACAAACGCCTGCGACTCGGTCATCACCACGTTGAAGTCCACCGTCGCGTCGCGGTCCTCGGGGTAGTTCAGGTCGAGGATCGGCACCCCGTCGTGGACCCCGGCGGAAACCGCGGCCACCAGCTGGCTCAGCGGGAAATCGCGCAACTTCCCGGCCGCCATGAGCTTGTTCAGGGCAATCGCGAGCGCGACGCACCCGCCGGTGATCGAGGCGGTGCGCGTCCCGCCGTCGGCCTGAAGGACATCGCAGTCGACCCAGATCGTCCGCGGCCCGATCTTGCGCAGGTCGATGACCGAGCGCAGCGCCCGGCCGATGAGCCGCTGGATTTCCGAGGAGCGCCCGTCGAGCTGGCCGCGCGAGACGTCGCGTTGTTTGCGCGAGAGCGTCGCATACGGGAGCATGCTGTACTCGGCCGTCAGCCACCCGCCGGAAACCTTCTGGACCTTCATCCAGCGTGGCACGTCCTCCTCGATGGTCGCCGCGCAAATCACCCGGGTCTCGCCAAAGGACACCAGCACCGACCCGCTGGCGTGCGGCGCAATGTTGGGAATGAAGGAAATCTCGCGGAGCTGGTCAGCCTGGCGGCCGTCGGGTCGTGTCATGCCCGCACCCTACGGGCATCCCCGCGGAACAACATTCCAAACTCGCGGAAAATTCCGCGCCCGCCAGGCACCTCTGCGTAGCGAACTTTGTGAAAAGTTCGGCGGGGAGAACTTCCTCCCGCCAGAACGCTCGAACGCCCAAAGGACTTCCCACCATCCCCCGCCGAAGCTCTCACGAGCTTCGCTACAGAACGCGCCGCGCCGATTGAGAACCGCACCTTTACGGCGAGGCGAGCCTTGTCGAAGCGCCTTCGACCCGCTTGGCTGGCGCCGGTGAAGGAAATCCTCGAGGAGCTCGAACGCTGGGGCGCGGATGTGATCTTCGGGCGCGCCCGCGGGTTCCGCGCCGCGCTGACCCGGCTGCTCATGTCCGGCCTCTCGGGGTTTTTCCGCCTCGCCGTCGCCCTGCGCCTCAAACTCTTCCGCGATGGCTGGAAACCCCAGGCGCACCTCGGCACCCGCGTCATCAGCATCGGCAACCTCACCGTCGGCGGAACCGGCAAAACCCCGGTCGTCGAAATGTTTGCCCGCACCCTGCGCGACCGCGGCCGCAATGTCGCCATCCTCAGCCGCGGATACAAAAGCCGCAAACTCGCCGAACCCCAAGTCTGGCTCCACCCCGACGGGTCCGCCGTCCCGCCAGAGGAAATGCCCCGCGTCGTCAGCGACGGCCAGCGGCTCCTCCTCCCGGTCCGCAACGCCGGCGACGAGCCGTTCATGCTCGCCAAAAACCTCACCGGCGTCGCCGTCGTCGTCGACAAGGACCGGATCAAGGGCGGGCGCTTCGCGGTCCGCGAACTCGGGGCCGACATGTTGTTGTTAGACGACGGGCTCCAATACCTGAAACTCGCCCACGGGACCGACATTGTGCTGATAGACGCGAACGCGCCGTTCGGGACCGAGGCGCTGCTGCCACGCGGGACGCTGCGCGAGCCGGCCCGCAACCTGTGCCGGGCAAGCTATATCTTCATTACCAAGTGCGACGGCAAGCCGCAGGACGAACTCGTCGCGCGGCTGCGCCGGTATAACAAGGTGGCCGACATCATCGAGTGCACCCACGGGCCGAAGCATCTCGAGAATGTCTTCACCGGCGAGCGCCAACCGTTAGAGTATCTCCGCGGCAAGTGGGTCGCGG
This sequence comes from Akkermansiaceae bacterium, assembly GCA_044373465.1. Taxonomy (GTDB): domain Bacteria; phylum Verrucomicrobiota; class Verrucomicrobiia; order Verrucomicrobiales; family Akkermansiaceae; genus JBILQA01. Next base: position 55,093 of record JBILQE010000021.1, read on the forward strand.
CGATCAGCGGGATCGCGGTGCCGGAGAGCTTCGAAAACAAGCTCACCGAGCTCGGCGCGCGGGTCGAGATCCGGCGCCGGTTCTCCGACCACCACACGTTCAGCAAGCGCGACATCGACCACTTCATGCGGCGCTGCGTCGAGCGCGACATGGATTTGATCCTAACCACCGAGAAGGACGCGGTGCGCTTTCCGCGGCCCGCCGAGCTCGATGTGCCGGTGTTTTTCCTGCGCATCGAGGTGGAAATCCTCAAGGGCCACGACCTCTGGGAAAAACTCATCGACCGCCTGTGCCTGCCACACGACCCCGGCGAAACCCTGCTCCTGACCCGCGCCGCCCACGCGGTCTAACAACCGGGCGGCGCCGCCGCGGCGGGCGGGCGCGAGATTTCTCCGCGGAAGCTTGAGTGGGCTGAAGCGTCGCGCTAGCGTGCAGGCCATTCGTGATGAAAGTTGTCCCCGCCAAATGGATTCCGCGGCTGGCGCCGGTTGGCGAGGCGGCCGGGGAGTGCTCGGCGGCGGGGTTTCCGCCGATCCTCGAGCACCTGCTGCGGCAGCGCGGGTTGTTGGCCGACGGCGGCCTTGAGACCTTCCTGCACCCGCGGCTCAAGGACCTGAGCGATCCGTTCCAACTTCCGGACATGGCCGCGGCGGTCGCGCGGATCTTCCAGGCCCTCGACGGCGGCGAGAAAATCTGCATCTACGGCGACTACGACGTCGACGGGGTCACCTCGATTGCGTTGATGCGCCGGGTGTTGCGCGCCTACGGCGGGGACCCGCGGGTGTTCATCCCGAAGCGCAGCAGCGAGGGCTACAGCCTCAGCGCCGCGGCCCTGGAGCGCTGCATGCGCGAGGGCCC
>JBILQE010000099.1:0-4406 GCA_044373465.1 Akkermansiaceae bacterium
CCGGCAGGCGCATCCGCTGGATGCGGGTAAGCAGCTCGATCCACGGGAGGAAGAACCATGCGACGATGCCGAGGATCGCCCACCACGGGCTGCCGGTGAGGAAGAAGACCAGCGCGTAGGTGGCCAGTAGGAAGGCGGCGGCGCCGAGCTTGCGCATCGCGGTGGCGCGGCATGAGCGCATCGCCACGGCGAGGATCACGAGGCCGATGACGATGAGCGTTTCGCGCATTGGGAACAGTTGGGCAGAGGCAGGGAAGCGGGCTGGCGGCTTTGGCAGGGCTCGGGGGATGCGCGGATGGGCGCGCCTGCCAGTGGCAGCGTGGAAGACTAAACGCGTTACGCACCCATGCCAACGGGAGATTTGCTTCCCTTGACCATCACGGCCGGATTGCCGTGGGTCACTGGTCCTTCTTCTGGCGGTTCTCTGCGGCCTTGAGGTCCTCGACGATCCGCGGCTGGGCTTGGCGGAACGCCTCAACCCACTTTGAATCCTGCTTGAGGATCTTCACTGCCGCGGCGATCTTCGGGTGCTTGGCAAGCTCCGCCTCGGTCGGGTAGGGGGCGAAGATCCGCACGAACTTCAGCGGCCGGTAGGAAAAGTCCGCGCCCTTGGCGATGTCCGGCAACGGCAGCGGCTCGGTGATCGCCTCCGGGTGCTCGCGGAACCACTCGGCTAGCAGCGAGATCCCGTCGTTGCGCCCGAGCGCCAGGGCGAAGTCCATGCCGGCCGAGGGGCCTTCCTCGCGGGTGATCCGCAATACCTCGAGCGTCTGGTTGTTCAGCGCCGTGCCGTGGATGTCGGGAAACCGCCGGCGGAAGTCGCAATACGCGTCAAGCAGCGCCGCGCCGTTCAGGCTGCCCACGGTTTCGAAGAAAAACGACCCGAGGTTTTGGTCGAGCGACTCGACCGGAAATTTCAACGCAACCTCCCGGTACTCCGCCAACTGGCGCCGCAGCGCCGCCATCCGGTCGCGCGACTCGCCCAGCCCGGTGCCGAGTTTCAGGATGCTCCGGAGCGCCTCGATCTCGTTGGGGGCGGTGCTGATCTGTTGGACAATCTCGAGCCGGTAGCCGTCGGCGTTGAGCTGGGTGGTGATGTCCGGGTGGGCCTTGGACCAGTTCACGTAGAGTGGCAGCAGCGGGTGGATGTTGTCGCCGGTCTGGCGGACGATCTGGTTGAGGATTTTCCCGAGCGTTTCCTGCTGGTAGCGGCCCGCCTCAAGGATCAGCAGGCTCTTGAGCGCATCCTTGCCGGCCAGCGACTTGCCCATCGCCTCCTCGATCGCGGCAAACTCGGCGTTCTCCCCCTGGCGGACCATCTCCGGGTGCTCGAGCCAGTAGCTGTGCAGGCTGATGAGCGTCGTCGCCCGCGGCACGTCCTGCGCGGTGAGCGCCGCGACCGCCTCGGCGCGCTGCTCCTTCGGGAGCCGGTCGAAATTGTAGAGCTTTTCGACGAGGTCCTCGGGGAGCTTCCGGTCGATGTCCATCCGGATGATCGGCAGCGCCGCGTTGGCCCGCCCGGTCACCTCCGGGTCGCTGCTCTCCAGCAGTTTCTCGACTTGCGCATACTCCGCCAGCGGCATCCGCCGGAGGAAATGGTCGCCTTGCTCGCGCACCTCGAAGTCGTCGCTGGCCAGCGCCGCGGTCGCTTCCGCAAAGGTCATCTCCGCGGCGCACGCCGCAGTCATCAAGCCGGCCCAGGCTAACACCAGCGCCGTAGAAGGTCCCCAATTCATTGCCAGAGCAAAGAGCCAACCAGCTATGCGTGCAAGCACAGATCCCGCCGCGGGCCGGCCACTCTAGGACGCCAGCGCCGCGAGCTCCTCGCGCCGGAACCGCGTCGGCGAGCGCCCGGTGAGCCGCGCAAAGCTCCGGTTGAACTGCGAAAGCGACTGGTAGCCAACCTTGAATGCGATTTCGGACACCCGCGCGTCGGGCTTGAGCAGCTCCCGCTTGGCCCACTCTATCCGTTGCCGGTTGACGTAGTCGGTTAGTGTTAGCCCGGTCACCTCCTTGAACACCCGGCAGAAATGCGACTCGCTCAACCCGGCTTGGCGCGCGACGAGCGCCAGCGGCAGCGGGTCTTCCAGCGAGGCGTCGATGAACTTCTTGGCCTTGGAGATTGCCGCCGGCTCGCTGCCGCTCTGGATGACCGCCAGGCTCTCGGCGTGCCGTCCTAACTGTTGTGCGAAGGTTGCCAGCAGCGTGACCATGCTCTGGTAGCGCTGTGGTTCGACCGCCTGGGTCTGGAGGTAGGCGTCGCGCAGGTCGGCGACTTCGGCGGGGTCGAGGCCGTGGCGGGTGAGGGTTTTGGCGACGGCCTCGAACGATGCGGCGTCGGGGACCCGCTGGAAAACCTGGCCGGTCTTGAGGAACCCGATCACCGCGGTTCCCGCCTGGACCGGCACCGCGGTGGCCGTCAGCCCGGCAAAGCAATGGCAGGTCGTCGGGCCGTTCACCGCGGCCTCCTGCATCAGCCGCTGGTTGGTGTCGATGCACGCCCGGCACGCGCTCTGGCAGAGGTTGAGCTTGGTGCAGAACGGGCTCCGGTTGGTCGTCTGGTCGTCGAGGCACCACGCCGCGACGTCCGCCCCGACGAGCCGCAACGGCAACCCGGTCGCGCTGCGAAACGCGTCCTGATAGGTCGCGTAAAGCGCCGAGTGGAGCAGCTTCTCGTAGAGACTATGCTCGAAATGTTGGGGCTCGTTGGGCATGGTCCGGCTGGCGCGCGGAAACACCGGCGACCGCGGCAGGTTAGCGCGGTGATCTTGAATTTCAACGATTTCGCCGAACTAACTTTTTTCCCGCCGCGGGTGCGGGTCACGCCTCGGCCGGGTGGGCGGCCGCGGGCGTGCGCGGCGGTCTGGCGGCGACCTGGGCCGGGCGGCGGCGCGCGGTCCGCTGGCGCAACCCGCTGGCGACGATGGCGAGCGAGAACGCCGAACTGAGCGGCATGAGTACCGCGGCGAGCAGCGGACTCATCTGGCCGCTCAGGGCGATGCCAATGACGCTCAGGTTGTAAAGCAGCGCAAAGGTGAACGCGCAACGGACCACCGTCTGGCGGCGAGCGGCCAGCGCCAGCATCCCGGGGAGGAAGCGCAACCCTTGGCCAAGGAAGTAGAAGTCGGCCTTGCTCTCCAGCAGGCTGCGGTCGACCACGGGCGTGCCGGTTGTCCACGCCGCGTTGAATGCCAGCGAGTCGTTTGCCCCGTCGCCAAGGAACAAGGTGTCCTGCCGGTCGATTTCGGCGACCCGCCGCTGCTTGTCCTGCGGGCTCAGCGCCGCGTGCGCATCCTCCGCGGCGATCCCGAGCAGGCTCGCCGCCGCGGCCACCTTCTCGGGCCGGTCCCCGGACAGGATGATCATCCGGAACCCGCGCTCACGCAGCGCCTTGAGCGCCGCGATCGCGTCCGGCCGGAGCGCCTCGCTGAACCGGAATCCCGCCACCACCTCGCCGCCGCGCCGCAACTCCGCGTCGTGCCCGGGCGCCGCGCCCGCCACGCCCGCCGTGCCGGCGATCCACCCCGGCCGCCCGAGCGACCACTCCACACCATCCTCGCAGAAATACCTCCCCGCCCCGGGGACATCCACCACTTCGACCGCTGGCTGCTCGCGCAACAATTGTTGGCCGCGCCGCCCGAGTGCCTCTAACAACGTGCGCGCCACCGGGTGGAGCGACTGGGTTGTTAGGCAGGCGAGGGCGCGGCGCGCGGCCGGCGCCAGGCCATCGATGGCGGCGGGGTTTTCCAAGACCGGGCGCTCTTGGGTGAGGGTGCCGGTTTTGTCAAAGACGAGGGTGCGCACACGGCGCAGGCGGGCCCAGACAAGTGACTCGCGGATAAACACTCCGGCGCGCTCCATGAGTGCTCCGGAGAGTTCGTCGGCCAAGGGTAGCGCCACCCCGAGCGCGCACGGGCAGGAGACGACAAACACCGAGATCATCACCTGCAGCGCTTGCGCGAGCGTTCCGTGCGCCAGCCACCAGCCGAACCCGCCGCAACCGATGACCAGCACCACCAACAGATAGATGCGCAGCAGCCGCTCGAGGCCCGGGACGCGCACCGCGGCGCGCTCGTTGTTGGTCAGGCGGGCTAACAACGAGGCATGCCACGCCTCCCCGGCAGTTAGGACGACCGGGACGCTGCCGAGGTGGATGGCGCCGGCGGGAAGCGGCCGGCCGGCATGGAAAGTGAGCGGGTCGGCCTCGCCGCTGATCCATTCGAGCGAGAACTCGGCGGCGGTCGAGTCGAGCGTGGCGGCCACCGGGACCGACTGGCCTGGTTGGAGTTCGAAGCGGACGCCGGGGGCGAGCTCGGCGAGGGTGAGCGGCGCGGCGCGGTCGGGTGAGTGGAGCGACTCGGGGACTGGCCGGTGGCGCTGGAGCCGGTGGCGGTTTTTTTCGACCG
>JBILQE010000061.1:0-15201 GCA_044373465.1 Akkermansiaceae bacterium
ACGCGCCGATTTTGTTTTGGCCGTCGCGGCTCGACCCGATCCAGAAGGGCTGCCGGCTGCTGACGGATATTCTCTATGAGACGCTGCGCCGCCACTGGGACAGCGGGCTGCAGGTGGCGATTGTCGCCGATGGTCCGTACCGGCATCCATTTGAGAACATCGCCGACTTCCACGGGCTGCGCAAGCGGATCGGCATCCACGGGTTTGATGAGCGGTTGTCACGGCTTGCCTACGCGGGGACGGATTTTGTCCTGATGCCATCGTCCTATGAACCGTGCGGGCTGCCGCAAATGGTTGGGCTGAAGTACGGGACGATTCCGATCGTGCACCGGACCGGCGGGTTGCAGGACACGGTGCGCTCGCTGGACCTTAACGCCGGCACGGGCAACGGGTTTGTTTTTGAGGTCCACGATGGCAACGGGCTGAGTTGGGCGATCGACCAGGCGGTCGAGTTCCACAGCCTCAGTCCGGTCGTCCGCGAGGCGGAGATCGGGCGGATGATGGGCGATGCCCGCGAGATCTTCTCACCCGCGGCGACCGCCGGGAGCTATCTGGATATCTACCGGAGCTTGTTGTAGCGGGAGTGGCCGACCTTGGGGCGTTCTCCGGCGGGCCGGCGCATGTCCGGGGCGACGATGAGCGAGCCGATGACGATCAGGGCGATCCCGAGCCACGCCATGACCGGAGCGCCAAGCGTGGCGGCCAAGCCGAACGACAGGACCGGGGCGAGGACGCCGCGGATCCCAGTCAGGAAGGTGTGCACGCTCATGTATTCGGTCACCCGCCCGGCGTCGGCGAACTTCGTCACCCAGAGGCTCCAGGCGACGTTGCCGCCGGCCCGCGCGACGCCGTGGACGGCCATCCCGGCGCAGAGCATCGGGTAGCTGTGGCCGAAGTAATAGAGGGCGATGCCGAGGATGAAGATCAGGTTGATGACCAGCCGGACGACGTAGAAGTTCATCCGGTCAAACAGGATGCCCCAGACGACGACGCAGCTGACGAAGGCGAGCATCGGGATGGTCGTGGTGAGCCAGCCGACCCGGTTGGCATCGTAGCCGAATCCATAGGCCGGGTTGGCGAGGTATTCGACAAACAGGGCCATGCTCAGCAGGTTGCCGAGGCCAAGGAACATCCAGACGACGAGCAGTCGCCGGAACGGCGGGTCAGCGCGGACGTGGCGAAACGAGTCGAACATCCGGACTCGCGCGGTCCGGTCGAGCGCGACCGGGCGCATCCGCATCACCAGCCAGGCCATGGAGATGCAGCAGCCGGCATAGGCTGTCAGGAGCCACGGCCAGATGCCGAGATCGGCGGTGAGGGCGGCGCTGGCGGCGACGCTGAACCCCGCGGCGGCCAGGGCGCGGGCCATGCTGGAGAACGAGAACAGCCTGCCGCGGATCCGGTCCGGGTAATGGTTGCGGTAGATTTGCGCCAGCAGCGGCGCGCCCAGGCTCAGGAAAAACAGCGCGCCACTCACCCCGCCGGCAAACGTCGCCGGGTTCCCTCCTCCGAGCGCCGCGGCGAGAAACCCGCACGCCGCCGCAATCCAGATCAGCCCGCCAACCGCATTGACCGAGTGGCCGGAGCGCCGGATCGCCTGGACGACAAACAGGCTCGCGAGCATCCCCGCGCTCGGCGCCGCCACCAGCAACACCTTCACCGCGATCGAGGCGGAAAATGCCCGCTCCGCCAGAAACACCGCAAAGGTGGTCACCGCGGTGTCGACGCAGCCGGTTGGCAGCGACCGGGTGAGGTCGAGCCCGAACGTCCGGCGCCAGCCCGGGTGATCAGCGTCGCCGGAAGCAGCCAAGGAGCCAGAGGAAAAGGGTGCTGACCAAAATCGACGACAGGCCGATGTGCAAAACCTGGGTCAGCGGGTGGATCCCGACGTTGGCAAGCACCACCCCGAGGACCATCTGCGCGAGCACCAGCGAGAGGATAAGCTTCTCAACCCACGACGTCCCGCCGCGGCGGAACTTCCGCGCTCCCGCAAAGAATCCGATCGCGGTTGCCAGGATCAACCACGAAAAACTCCGGTGGATCAGGTAAACCCACGTCGTTTCCAACTCGCCGACCCAGGCGGCCCGCATCTCGCCCGGGTGGCTGTGGGCGAGTTGGTCGGTGAGCTCGCGGACTTGCGACCCCATCACCCCCTCGAAGACGACCAGCACGAACAACGCCAGACCAAGCTTGCCGAGCCACCCGCCGCCACCGGCAAACTCGATTCTCCACGGGTCGGCCCGACCCCGCCACGCGGTGAACACCAGCAGGCACATCAGCAGGATCGCCAACGCCATGTGCAGCGTGATCGTCCCCGGGTGGAGGCCGCTTTCAACCACCTTGGCGCCCATCCACGCGTTGACCATCACCAGCACGATCGACCCGAACGCCGCCCAAAACACCGCCGGCCGCTCCGGTCGCTGCCAAAACGAAGCGATGAACAACCCGAGGGTCAGCAGCCCGACCGGCAGGCTCGTCAGCCGGTTGATAAACTCGGTCCAGACATGCACCGGGTTGAACTCCGCGCGCATCGACTCGACGGTGATCGACGCCGGGTCGCGGTCATAGCGCGCCGCCTTGCGCCGGAACTTCTCGAGATCGAGCTTCGAAAAATCAACGTCCTCCACTGCGGTCGGCGGAATCAACTTCCCCCAGCACCGCGGCCAATCCGGGCAACCCATCCCCGCACCCGTTGCCCGCACGATCGCACCCATGAAGATCAGCACGATGAGCGCCACCAGGGCCGCCACCGCCAGCTTCTGAAAGCCCGTCAAGCGCATGCCGGGGACCATGGCCGCCCCCAGCCTGATTGCCAGCTTGATTTGATGATCGATGAAATTGCCAGGCGATTGAACCCCTCAAAGTCGCGCACCCTTGTCGTGGATGCATGAGGATTAAACATCCCGGTCTTCCCTCACGCCAGCGTCCCCTCGATGACCCCGAGCTTGTCGAGCGGGCTGAGCGTGTGGATCAGGTCCGCCGCGCTGGTCCGCGATTCCAACAAATCCTGGTAGGCGCGGATGGTCCGGATCGCGGTCGGCTTGTCCTCGCCTAGCAGTTCGATCCGGAAGTTGGCCAGGCCGGCTTTGCGCAGGGCGGGGAAGAACCGTGCGCCGCTCTGGGCGCGGCCGTTGAAGAGCGTGTTGCGGCAACCAACATCGGCGTGCAGCGTGTGGAGCTGGCCGACCCGGTCGCGCAGTTGGACCTTGTGGGATTCGCACGGCCGGCCGCAGTCCTTGTAGGTCGTCCCGCTGCTCATGAACGTGCAAAACACGCAGTGCTCCATGTGAAACAGCGGCATGTGCTGGTGGAGTGTCAGCTCAAACCACGCCGGCGGCGCCATGGCTAACAACTCGAGGACCTGCCCGATGTTCAGGTCGTAGGAAATCGTCAGCCGGTCGAGCCCGCCGTCCTCGACGAGCAATCTAGCAGTTAACGGGTTGGCGACGTTGAGCGAGAAGTCGCCGAGTTTCCGCAGGCCTGTGCGGTTTTGGTAATATTGGATGGCGCCGAGGTTGCGGATGAGGACGGCGTCGGGTTCGGCGCGCTCGATGAGCTTCAGGTATCCGCTTTCGCCGGGCTTGAGGATCCGCGGGGTCGCCAAGGCAATCATGGTGGCGGTGGCGGCCGGGTGGGCGCGCACCAGGGCGACCGCGTCCTTGTAGCGGCGCGGGTCTTCAAAGTCGCAGAGGATCTCGCCAACCCGGGCGACCAGGGCGGCCTCGACGTGGCGCAAGTCGCGGCAGAGGACTCCGAGGTGCGGAGCCGGCGGCGCGTCCGGCGCGGTCCGCGCGGGTAGAAAGTCGCTCACGCTCACGCTCGGCGGCGCGGGCGCGGCGGCCGGGGTGGCCGCGCCGTGGGCGTCCAGCTCGGCGACCAGCGCGCGGCGCAGCCGGTTGAGCGCGGAGACCGGCAGGATCACCTCACCTTCTAACTGGTTGGTGATTTCGCCTAACTCGTAGGCGGTGTCACCCAGGCGCCCGAGCTGGGCGGCGAGCGTCTCGCTGGTCAGCGGGCGGTTCTGGGCGACGTCCAACAACTCGACGGAGGCGACGCTCAGATCGCCAACAGTTAGCACGAGCGGCGCGCCGGCGCGGCCGGTGACGACGATATCAAGCCCTGAGCGGACCGGTGCCGGGCGGGCATTCTGCCAGGCCTTGCGCAGTTCGGATTCGAGGGCGGGGTCGGAGGTTTTCCACAACCGCTGGCCGACCTCGATGCGCGGGAAAAATATCCCCGAGCGCGCGTGGAAATGCAGGCGGTTTTCCTCGACCCGCCAGACCCGTCCGCCTTGCTCGTCGTTGCGGTCCTCGCCGGCGTCGAAAACCACGCCGTCGCCCGCCTTGACCGGAATCTCGCTGGCAAACTCGAGCGCCACCCACCCGGCGCCGACCTCGGTGATCGTGCCGAGCAACGCGCCGCGCTTTTTCCCGAACCGCCCGTGGGTGAGCAGCGGGTGGTTGGTCCCGGCAAGCCAGCCGCTCGAGAGCCCGCGGGAGAATGTCATCTCCAACGCGTAGCGGTCCTCCGCGGTGACCGGGCTTTCCGCGCTCTCGGCGATCGCCGCGTCGAGCGCCTTGCGGTAGACCCGGGTGACCGCGGTGACGTATTCCGGCGACTTCAGCCGGCCTTCGATTTTGTACGACTTCACCCCGGCGCGAACCAGCTCGGGGATCAAATCGACGGCGGCAAGGTCCTGCGGCGACAGCAGGTAGCGGACTTCGCCGAGCTCCTGGATGACGCCGTCGACGACCAGCTCGTAGGGCATCCGGCACGCCTGGGCGCACTCGCCGCGGTTGGCCGAGCGCTGGCCGAGCGACTCGCTCGTCAAACATTGCCCGGAATAGGCGACGCACAGCGCCCCGTGGACAAACACCTCCAGCGGCGTCACCGGCCCGCCGGCCAGGTGGAACTTCCCGATCTCCTTGACCGAGAGCTCGCGCGCCAGCACCGCGCGTTCCAGCGGGATGACCGACTCGAGAAACGCCAGCCCCTCCGGCGAGCTGATCGTCATCTGGGTCGAGGCGTGCAGCTCAAGGGTCGGCGCCACCTTCGAGGCCAGCCGCGCCAGCCCGAGGTCCTGGACGATGATCGCATCCACCTTGGCCGCGGCGAGCAGCCGCAGCTGGCGCTCGGCGTCGGCCAGCTCGCCGGTGAAGATCAGCGTGTTCATCGCCACAAACCCGCGCACCCCGTGGCGGTGGAGAAACTCCATCAACCCCGGCAGGTCGTCCTCCGTGAAGTTGTCCGCCCGCAACCGCGCGTTGAACCGCGGCATCCCAAAGTAAATCGCGTCCGCCCCGCTGGCCACCGCCGCGCGCGCACAATCCCAGTTTCCAGCGGGACTCAGAAGCTCAGGCGTGTGGGCGGCACTCATCGGGCCCGCACCAGTGCCACAGTTTCGCCCCCTTGCAAAGCCGCGTTCGTCCGCCGGATGACGGGTCCTTGGGAAAGCTTGACCCGTACTTGCCTCGGATCCGGGGAAGGATCCGGCCGGCGGTCAACCTATGCGGGTCAATCGATCCTTGAGCGCCGCCTTTTCTGAGGTATCATTTTTCCATGTCCGTCAAAGACCTTGCCTTCGCCGAGGAAGCCTTGGCGCTCCCCGCTTCAGAGCGGGCTGGTTTGGCTCGCCTCCTCGTGGCAAGTTTGGAAGGCGATCCGCGGCTTAGCGAAGAAATCCATCAGGAACTCCAGCGGCGTCTAACCCACCTGCGCAGCGCCGAGGACCCCGGCCTCACCTTTGACCAAGTCTTTGGCGAAAGCCTGTGAAGGCGATCATCTCAACCCATTTCAACCAGGACCTCGTTGAGGCTGAAACGCGCTATTCTTCGATATCCGAACGGCTGGGCGGCGATTTTCATGAGCGCGTGAAGAATACAGTGAGAGCCATCATTCGCTCTCAAGGTGGGGGGCATGTGGGGCCCCACGGCTTTCTGTTTTCCTGATAGGCTTGGTCCATGAAGCTGGCCATCCAGATTTGATCAAAGATCTTGGAAATAGGTCTGAGGCGTAGCTCACTTGCCCGGTGCGGGCTGGGCCGCAGGGGCCGACGTGGTGACGGCGATGATGGAGCCGAATCGGTTGCTCTGCCTGGCGAGGTCGGCGCCGGTGCGCATCTGGCTGATGTCGCCGTCGAGGAACAGGGCGTCGGCGCATCCCAGCGAGCGGAAAAGTTCGGCGAACTCGTGGAGGTTGGGAAACTTCGGCGAGTTGCGGTCGGTCATCGCCAAGACGACCCGGCCGTCCTTGGTGAAGCCGACGGGACTCAGAAGCTCAGGCGTGTGGGCGGCACTCATCGGGCCCGCACCAGTGCCACAGTTTCGCCCCCTTGCAAAGCCGCGTTCGTCCCGCTGGATGACGGGTCCTTGGGAAAGTTTGACCCGTGCTTGCCTGACGCGCGTCACTCGTAGTGGGTCCACATTCTCAATACGTGGACGATCCTTTCGGTTTCGAAGACCTCATACACCAAGCGATGCTGGACATTGATCCGGCGTGAATAACAACCCTTCAAATCCCCCCGAAGCGCTTCCCATCGAGGCGGAGAACTAAAGGGGTCTTCGCTCAGAATGGTTAGAAGCTCCTCAGCTTTAGATCTCAGGTTGCTGCTAGCTAGGTTCTTGGCATCCCTCTGAGCCCTTCGAGAATAGACGATCTCGTAGCTCACCAGTTGAGGCTTCTGGATCCCCGAGCAATCCCATCCCTCTGTGCCTGCTGGATGGAATCGACCATTCCAGGGATTGCCTGAAGGTGGAGGGTCTCCTGGATGGCGCGCCAATCGGCCTCTGACACCAGCACGGCGTTTCCCCCCTTGCTGGTGATTTGAATCGGCTCATGTGAGGCGTTTGCCTCCTGGATAAGCGCCGCAAGCGTACTGCGCGCCTTGGTTGCGGTCACGGTGTTCATGGATGAAAACCATACCTTGGTACTCCGATGGGTCAAGGAACCCGAATTCGGATCCGGGGAAGGATCCGGCCGGAGGCCGTTGGTTGTAGAGTTAACTCACTTGCCCGGTGCGGGCTGAGCCGCAGGGGCCGGCGTGGTGACGGCGATGATGGAGCCGAATCGGTTGCTATGCCTGGCAAGGTCGGCGCCGGTGCGCATCTGGCTGATGTCGCCGTCGAGGAACAGGGCGTCGGCGCACCCCAGCGAGCGGAAGAGTTCGGCGAACTCGTGGAGGTTGGGAAACTTTGGCGAGTTGCGGTCGGTCATCGCCAAGACGACCCGGCCGTCCTTGGTGACGCCGATGCCGTTGCGGTGGAGTCTGGAAGTGGAATTTGCGTTGAACGCAGGATGAACCTTGCCGGCCCTCAGTAGCATGGGGCCGGACTGGACGGCGTAGCGAACCTGGACTCCGTTTGGCGGGTATTCCTCGGTGGCAATCACCGCCGCGCCGTTCGAGCCGATGAGAAAAATCCCGTTCGGCTTGAGGAAGAAGTTTCCCTCGCCGGGGTTCCGGTTCACCGGCGTTAGTTGCTGGCCATCTTGAATCAGCAGGCCGCTCGGAATGCCACCCGGCTCAAAGATCCCGCCGTTCATCAGCGTGGCGACGCCCACACCCTTCGCTTCAAGCTCCCGGACCGCCTCCGGAAATGTCCGCAACTGCCTGCCGTCCGCGCCCTTCCACAGGATCCGAATGGCCTCCGCCGGGGCCGTGAGAAGCTGGTAGCTCACCCCATCAATGACCCTCGTTTCGGGCGCCGCACCGGCCGCACCCGCCATCGCCGTCGCGAGGAGGAAATAGAGTGTTCGTTGGATCATGGGGCTGAGGCTAAGGCGCATCCGCTCAGCCGGCAAGCGCCTCGACGTGGGCCTATGGAGTGCGGTGGCAAGCGCAGCGCGACACCGCTTTGGCTCAATCACACGCTTCCGCAGGCCATTGACCGCGTTGCCGGGGAAACCACCCACCGGCCATTAACTTCAACGCAACCCCGGCAACCCACGCGGTGACTTCCGGCGTTTCAGGTTGAGCCAAAGCGGTGTGGCGGGGGAGTACCCCTTCCCACCGCACTCCAAACTGGCGCGGCGCGCGTCAGCGGAATTCAGCTTGGGCTGAGGCTATGGCGCATCCGCTCAACCGGCAAGCGGCTCGACGCGGGCCAAGATGGCCTTGGCATGGCGGATCTGGACCACCCGCAGGTCATAGCGGCTTTGCAGGTTGATCCAGAACTGCGGGTCCATGCTGAAGAAGGTCCCGAGGGTGAAGGCGATCTGGGCATTGATCGAGCGCTTGCCCTTGATGATCTCGTTGATGGTCGAGCGCGAAATCCCAGTGCGCCGCGAAAGCTCGCTTTGACTTAGATGGTGTGCATCCAAAAACTCCTCCTTGAGCAGGCGGCCTGGCGTGGCGGCGACAATGGCATTTTCTTCGCGGGTCATGGGCGTTCAGTGGTAATCGGTGATTTCAACCTCGGAGGCATTCCCGCACTTCCAACAAAAGCAGACTCGGCACTGATCGTTGATGCGGATGCTGTATTGCCCCGCGCGGTTTCCCCGCAGGGATTCCAAGCGGTTGCTTGGCGGAACCCGCAAGTTGTCGAGCTGGGTCGCTGCGTCGAGGAGGTTGAGCTTCGTGATCGCGCGATGCAGAAGATCAGCCGGGAAACTCGTTCTTTGACCATGCCAAAGCTTCTCAGTTTCCTTGTCGCCGAAGCCTTCAATCACCGCGGGGCAATGTTCTGCATTTCAGAACCTAGTGCAAGCGGGTTCCGCGCATCAGCGGAATTCGCCACTCATCGCTCCAGCCACAACGGCTGGCTATGGAGTGCGGTGGCAAGCGCAGCGCGACACCGCTTTGGCTCAATCACACGCTTCCGCAGGCCATTGACCGCGTTGCCGGGGAACCACCCACCGGCCATTAACTTCAACGCAACCCCGGCAACCCGCGTGGTGACTTCCGGCGTTTCAGGTTGAGCCAAAGCGGTGTGGCGGGGGAGTACCCCTTCCCACCGCACTCCAAACTGGCGCGGCGCGCGCGAAGCCTTTCGCGGCGCAAGCCGCTGGGGATCACGGGTGCCCGGTCGGCGGCTTGCCATCCGCGGCCGGTTCGCCCGGCGGCTTGGCCACCGCGGTCTTGATCGCGGCGACGACCTCGGCGAGGCTCTGGAATTTCATCGGAAACCGTTGCTCGTCGGCAACATACCACTCGACCTCCTGGTCTTTGATTGGCCTTAGCGAGAGCATCCAGTTGGTGCCCACCCAGCGGTCACCATCCTTGCTCAGAAAGGCGAGGAAGCGCCCCTTGGCCAAGGTCGTCTGCGCGCAGATGAACGATTCGCCACCATGGAGGATGAACTCCTTCGGGATTTCCCCTTTGATAACTTGCTCGACATGCACCTTGGCCTGCTGCGCATAGGCGAAGCGCGTGGTCGGCTCGGCAAACGGATCAGGCGCCGCCTCGGGTTCGTCGATGGTCACAATGCCGATGACCACCGCGTTCTCGATCAACTCCGGGCGGGTGCAGAAATACGCCTTGCCCATCGCGCTGAGCGAGGAAGCCAGCGCGACGGCGGCCATGACCAGGAGAGTTTTCATGAGTGGGGGTGGTGTTTGACGATGGGAGATTCCGGTTACCATGAAACTTCGGCGATGGTGGCGCAAGGGTCAATCAGCCCGGCGGCGGCGCTATCAGCCGAATGCCAAATAGATAACCATGCCGGTTGCCAGCAGGACGATCGTGGTCGCGCCGAAATAGACCGAGAACCGGTTGAACGTCTCATAGCCGCGGACTTTCTCTCTGAAGCCGGCCGAGACGAGCCAGCGGGCACCAAGAAAGAAATAGACGAGATGCTCGAGAATCGAGAGGAGCCGGACGAGGCCAAACAGCCCGCGGGCGAGTAACTCAAGGAGCTCGAGCATGCTGCTTGCCTAATAGAAATGCCTGAACAGCGTGTGCCCGGCCAGAGCCGCTCCGAGAACAATCGTGGCGATCGCCACAACTTGGCTGGTCTTGCTGTGGGCGGGGGCGTCGGGCGGGAGCACCCGGTAGAAGGACCCCATCCACAAGCGGTCACCGAGGAGCGCGCCGAGCCCGGCGCCGATCAGCGCGGCGCCCGCGAGGTATGGAAGGATGAGCTCATCCTGGAGCCAGATCCCGTGGCGCCGCCGGCGAATCGAGGCTATCCCGACGACGCACCCCACCAGCAGGCCGAAGATGAATTGCAGCCCGAACGCGAGCCAGTCGGCCTTTTCCGCGGGTTCCTCCATGGCTCACTTTGATTGTTTAATATCCTGATGATCAAGAATTGTCGTTGTTCCTAGCGGCGGGGGAGCAGGCGCCAGCCAAGCCAACTGAGAACTGCTGCGAGCGCGACGCCGCCGGAAATGACCGCGAACCAGGAAGCGCCGATCAGCAGCCAATACGACCAGGCGATTCCGGTTTCCGAATTATGGATTTCTCCCTGTGGATTGTGCTGCCATGCGGCCAACATCATCAACCCGCCGCCGACCAGGCCGGGAAGCGAGCCAAGCACGCTGGCCGCCACCAGCCGCCAGCGGGGGCAATGATGGGGGTCATTCATCTTGGCCAGCCGGCGGGATTCTGCCGATCCGCTGCAACGGATAACAAATCATGGTCACCTTGCCGATGACCGCCGAAGTCGGGACGCCTCCCCAGTATCGGCTGTCGTAGCTGTTTGCCGAATAGTCCCCGAGGACAAAAAACTCCTTCGGCCCGACGACAAACTCCGCTTTTCCATTTCCCGGCAGGTAGGGGAGGTTTGGGATGCCGTCGGCCTCGCCGAGGAGTCTGCCGTCGGCAAAAATTTTCCCGTCGGCTATCCGGATCCGTTCGCCGGGGAGGCCAATGAGCCGCTTGACGAAGATCATCTCGGCACCCGTGGAATTTGGCTGCCGGATAATCCCGCGGATCGCCGAGGTTCCGAAAACGATCAGGTCACCGCGCTGCGGCGCGCCAAACCGGTAACTCAACCGGTTGGCCAGCACAAGGTCCGGAGGCGAATCCGGCTGCTTCCCCCGCAATGTTGGCTCCATCGCGCTCGTCGTGATCCGGTAGCTGCCAGCGATGAGCAACGCCGGCACCGGCAGCAGGAAGGCTAGGGCAGCAAACACGCCGCCAAACACCAGCCAGTGCGGCATCCTCATCCGTCCGGGCCGGAAACTGTCGCACAGCATCCACAGGTGGGCGATCAGCTGGGCCACCATGGCCGCGACGGCCAGCCATGCCGGCACTGCGCTTAGCACCGCGCATCCGGCCGCGATGATGACGCTCACCTGGAGCGCGATGAACCACACGATCCCGCGGCGCACCCGCCCAGCCCGAACCAAGCCGAATCCCGGCACCAGCAAGCTCAGCACCACGCCCGGCCAGCGCCGTCCGATCGGGAGTGAATCACTCATTGCCCCTCGAGCTCCCAGCGGCGCATGTGTTTGTCGAGGAGGAACGGGCCGAACGGAACCAGCGCCGCGACAAACACCAGCGCACCGCGCCCAAGCGACCAGCGCGCGGCCAACATCACTTGCAGCAACAGCAGGCACAACCCGACAAACAGCACCCCGTGCGCCCAACCGGTGTACTTCACCGCCAGCGGCATCCCGGCATAGTATTTCAGCGGCATCGCCACCCCGACGAGCAGCAGAAACGAGGTCCCCTCGATCAGCGCCGTGATTCGCAACCATTTGACCAGCTTGTCCATTGCCCGTGCAGGCTGGGCGCCGCGCGCGCCGGTGGCAAGCGGTGAGCGAGTGGAAGATCCGCCAAAATTTTCACCCGCCGTTCATCACCCGGTCACACTGGGCGGCTAACGGTTGGTCGCTGAGACGGTGGAGCAAGTGCTCGCCGGCGCTGCCAGTGATCCCAAGCCAAACGACCATGAACGACCCACGATCTGAAACCCGATGCCCGCCAGCCTGCTCGCTGGCGCAAGCCCGGCCGCCGCGCAGGCAGCGTGAAAAGCTCGCCGTCCGCAGCTCCGCAGCGTGGATCGAGCACTTCAATTCCAACGCCGCGCGCCAGCGGACGATCCCGTGGGATCAGGGGGCCGGAATCTCCCCCGCGGAACTCGCGCGGATCGCCGCCTCGTTGCGCGCATGGCAGTTGGGTGAAACCTCCGATGGCTCCCACCTGCTCGCCGCGGCGAAAAACTATGCCGCCTCCATCGGCGATCCCGACTTTGTCGAGGCCGTCCAGCTCTTCATCATCGAGGAGCAACGCCACGGCGCCAACCTCGGGCGCTTCCTCAAGCTCGCCGGGGTCGCCGTCGCCACCTCCGACTGGGGCGACACCCTGTTTCGCGCCGTCCGCTACGCGCTGCCAAAGATGGAACTCTGGGCCACCCCGGTGGTCATGGTCGAAACCCACGCGATGATCTACTACAACGCCTTGCGCCGCGCCACCCGCTCGCCAGTGCTCACCCGCCTGTGCGAGCAGATCCTCGCCGACGAGGTGGCCCACATCCGCTTCCAGTGCGAACGCCTTGCCGTCCTCCACCGGCACCGCCCGCGCTGGTTGCTGGGACTCACCCTTGCGGTCCACCAGGTCTTTTTCGCCGGCGTCACCCTGGCCATCTGGGCCGGCCACCGCCGCGCCCTGCGTGCCGGCGGCTACTCGTTCCCGCGCTTCTGGGCCACCGCCTGGAGGAAAATGCGCTTCGCCTGGCGGATCATGTCACCCGCCCTCTACCACTGGCCCGCCAACTTGAGGTCAACCCAGTCAACCGAATCGACCCAATCGACCCAGTCGACCCAGTCGACCCGAGCCATCGCCGGTCACAAGGCATGAGTCCTAGTTCGGCAGCTTCTTGTGCGCCCCGTCACAAAGCGCGCCATTGGCGCTGTGCTTGCAGCCGCAAAAGTAAACCGGGCCATCCGCCTGGGCGGTATACGCCAGCGGCGCGAAGCCGGTCCCCTTGTGCGACCCGTCGCAGAATGGTTGCCCCTGGCTCTCGCCGCAGGTGCACCAGTAGTACGTCTTGCCGGCTTCAACAGTCACTGCGATGGGGGACTTTTGGGCGATCTTCGGCGTGCTCATGTTAGAGGGCTTCCTACCGCAGTGCCGCCAAGAAGGAAAGGTGCTTTAACTAGACCCGCGCGGCCATAACCCCCGGTCAACGGCTGCGCATGCCAATCAATACCAGCGGCACGACAAGCAGCACTAGCCACCCGGCCCAGCGCAGGAATATCGGGTGGGACCGTTCATCGACAATTTGCGGGCCACCCGGCAGCCCGGTGAAGGACCCAAGCACGTCGGGAATCCAAATGCAGCCCATCGGCAACACGAACGCGGCCGCCGTCCGCAGCGCCTGGCCCAAACCGCGATAGTGGAACGCCAGCCCGATCCAAACGCAAAGCACGACCGCCGAGGCAATCCGGTGCGCTCGCTGGGATTTGTCTACCGCGTAGTCGCCTTCGAGCTTCATTCGTTTTGTTGGGTGGTCGGGCGATCTTGCATCAACGTAGCGTAGCTCGTGAGAGCTTCGGCGGGGTGGGGTGGGAAGTCCTTGGCGCGTTTGAGCGTTCTAGCCGCAGGGAGGTTCCCCCGTCAGCCAGGCGACGGCCGAGCGGGCGGCGAGGTCGCCGGTGGCGAGGCAGCCGTGAATGAGGTAGCCGCCGGTTGGGGCGTCCCAGTCGATCATCTCGCCGGCCAGGAAGATCCCCGGGAGCTTGCGCAGCATCAGTGATTCGTCGAGCTCGGACCAGCGCACGCCGCCGGCCGACGAGATCGCTTCCTCGACCGGCCGCGCGCCTAGCAGCGGGACCGTGCAGGATTTCGCCGCGGCAGCCAGCGCGGCGGCGGTCGCGAACGGGCCATGGAGGTGGTTGAGGATCGCGCAGGCGGCTTCGCTGAGCTTCCAGCGGACCCGCGCCTCGCCGAGGAAGTCGCGCCGCGCGGATTCCATTTTCCGTTCCAGTTGGGCAATCGTGAACGTCGGCTTGAAGTCGATGGTCACCTCCGGCGCGTCCATCCCGCGGAGGACCGCGCCAAGCTGATAGACCGGCCCGCCCTCGATCCCGTAGCGGGTGACGATGAGCTCGCCGACAGCGGTGTGGCCCGCCGCGGTGACGGTCAGGTTTTTCAGCGCGGCGCCCTCGGCGGCGGCAAGCACCTCGGCCGGCCAGCCGACTTCCCAGCCGCAGTTCGCCGCGGTGAGGGGTGCAACCTCGACGCCAGCCCGGGTGAGCACCTCGGTCCAGCCGCCGTCCGACCCGGTCCGCGGCCACGACCCGCCGCCGAGCGCTAGGATCACCGCGTCGAACGAATCCCGGCGCACCTCGCCGTCGACCAGAAACTCAAGATCAACCCGCGCACCCGGGTGGATTCCGCTGAGCCGGTGCTTGTGATGAAAAGTCACCCCAAGCTCGTCGCGCAACCGCGCGAGCCAGCGGCGCAGCAGCGGCGCCGCCTTGAGCGACTTCGGGTAGACCCGCCCGCTCGACGCACGGAACGTCCCGACATCAAGGCGCGCCGCCCAGCCACGCAACGCATTGGTGTCAAAACCACCGATCACCTGCGCCCAGAAATCCTCCGGCTGCCCCGGGCCGCTGTAGCGCGTCACGAACTGCTCGGTCGGCTCGCTGTGGGTCAGGTTCAGCCCGCCTTTTCCGGCGACTAGAAACTTCCGCCCGACCGATGGCTTCGCGTCATACACCACCACCTCCGCGCCCGCACCCGCCGCCACCTCCGCGGCTCGCAAGCCGGCCGGTCCTCCTCCTATGACGGCGATCTTCATGGCACGGCGCTCTGGTTGTTAGACGGGGGATTGGCCGGCGAGTCAAGCCGTGGCGGGAGGTTGCGCGCGGCCTGGCGAGCGGAGATGAGCTCGGTGGTGACGAACCAATCGAAGAAGGCATCGACGGCGTTGTCGGTGCTGAGGACCGGGATGCCGCCGAGGGATTTGACGAGGTGGTGTTCGTCGTGTTCGGCGACGCGCACGACGACCGGGACGTCCTTGACGTGTTCGAGGACCTTGAGGGCATCCGAAACCCGCCGCATCGTCGCGAGAATGACCCGTGCCTGGCTGGCGCCGGCGCGCTCGAGGGTTGCCGGGTCCGACCCGTCGCCGCGGATGCATTCGATCCCCCGGCGGGTCAACTCCGCATGCACGACCGCATCGTCGTCAACGACCACGATCTGGTGGCCGGCGGCCCGCAGCGGCTTGATCAGCCACATCCCCGCCGAGCCAAACCCGAGGACCAACACGTGGCCGCGCGGCGCGTCGAACCCGCGCCGCCGCCGCCGCAGCG
>JBILQE010000062.1:0-15135 GCA_044373465.1 Akkermansiaceae bacterium
GAATTCGGGGTCGTGTCTTCTGCGTTTGCCTTTCATTTCGTGTGTGTTTGGTTCGGTTTACAGTCCGCACCCACACACCACAATTATAGCTTAGCCCTTGGCCCGATTTTCGGGGTCCGGCTCAAAGTTCGCTCGCCTTCGCCAAGGCTTGAGCAAAATTGTTCGGATTGGTGAGTTGGTATTTGGTGATGACCGGACTGGCCGCAAGTTCGCCGAGGTCATCTCCATGGCTGATTGACAACAGAACCAGGGAGACCGACGCCAAGAGCCAGCCCTGCAGCATTGCGGTTGGGAATTTCATTGTGGTTTCGCTGGGTTGTTAGAATAAGCGACTTTCGACTTTCAGATTTTCGACTTCTAAAATTTTTCAAAGTTCCGGCGGCTTGGTTCCCCCTTGACCGAAGTTGAGTGTGCGTGCTGCGTCGACGAACTCCAAGCCGTAGGAGACATTGGCTTTATGGATGAGGGCCTTGAGGTCGCCGAAGACGGCATGGGAGTCTGGATAGAGATAGACGGTGATGTAGCATCCCTCTTTTTTGGCGGCGGCGAGGGTGGCCAACAGGGCCGCTTCATCCTTGGCGGTCATCCCCTGGCCGGGCTTGGGTGTGGCGCGGATGGCCTCTTTGTCAGGTATAGGCGTTCTATCAACAGCCGGGTTGTCCACCAAGCTGGCACCAATCTGCAGCGGGTAGATGGCACCGCCCACGAGGATGAGAGGAAATGCGCCGAGGTCATTGCGCCGCTCGCGGGGGAAGCGGACCTGGGATATTTTCCCTTTCGCCAACTCGCCGGCCTCGGTACTCAGTTTCTTGAGGCGCTCCTCGAGGAAGGTGGCTTTCGCGCTGGTGGCGGCCGCGGCGGTGGCGGCCTCCGCGACGCGCGCCTGCAGCGTGTCGAGGGCCGCCTGCATGGCGGCGGGATCGCCATTCGTGGCCAAGGCGCGGAGTTCGGCGGCCGTGGTGACCGTATCGGTTAGCGCGGTCTCCTCGCGGGTGAGTCGATCGAGCGAGCGCTGCAGGCTGTCGCGGCGTGCTTGTTCGGCGGCGAGGGTTGGGTCGGCGCCGACGGCAAGGGTTTCGATTTCGGCTTGGGCGCGAGCGAGCTCGCGCCGGGTGGTTTCGATGCGGCGCTCGACCATCTGGGAGCGGGCCTCCTGCGCCGGGAGCAACGGCGAGGTGTTGCCACGCGGGATGATCGCAAGCAGGCACGCGATGAGGATTACGACGCCAAAAACGTTGGTCAGGGTGTCGAGGAGCAGCTCAAGGCTGTCGGCATTCTGGGATTCTATTTTGCGGCTCATTTTCCCTCCTTTTGCCCGAGGGCGAGTTCGGTATCCTCGGCAATGGCGTCATAGCCGACCTCGAACCCACGGTTGCGTAATGACTGGCGCAGTTCCTCAAAGCGCCCCGCGCCCGAGGGCCGGAAAAACAAGACGAAGTATTGGTCTTCCTTGCGGTAATTTCCGAGGTGCTTGTCGAAGTCAAAGAGGCTCGCCAACCGGGTCTCCCCGGCAACGTCAAAGCGCATGATGGTGAGCAAGTTTTGGGAGACGTCGACGACCACCGGCTCCTTGGTGGTTTCCGAGTTTTCGGGAATCAGGCGGAGCTTCTTGGATTCCTCGCGGCCTGCTAGCACCTTCGATTCCGCCGCCTTGACGGCCTGCTCAAGCTCGAGCAGACGGCGGGTTGCCTCCGGGCCGGATTGTGCTTGCTCGCGAAGTTTCTCCTCGGCGGCAGCGAGTTCGTCGCGCAGCCGGCGGATCTCGGCGATGCGGCTCAGCAAGTCGGCATCCATCTCGGTCGGGGCCTCACCGGTGGCGGAGCGCACCCGGGTGAGGGCGCGGGCGATCTGGTTTTCGAGTCTGCGGATATCCGCCTCGACCTCCGCGGGTGATTGGTTTTCGCGCCGCGAGTTCTGGAGTTGGGCGAGCTTTTCAAGCGCGGCGCTGAGCTCGGCGGACAGGCGGTCGAGCTCGGCGGCATCGGCGTCGTCCGGATCCAAGTCATTGGTGAGCCCCTGCGGGTT
Source organism: Akkermansiaceae bacterium (assembly GCA_044373465.1). Lineage (GTDB taxonomy): Bacteria > Verrucomicrobiota > Verrucomicrobiia > Verrucomicrobiales > Akkermansiaceae > JBILQA01. The sequence goes on from JBILQE010000062.1 coordinate 2,026, forward strand.
GCCGGGGTCGGTCGGCAACTTGTCCAGCTGCAGGGCCAGCAAGAGCATGATGACGAGCAAGATGCCGGTCACCGCCATGATGATGTCCTGGAAGGCAAAGAAGCTGATTCGCGTCTGGCCGCCAAGTGATCCCCGGATTGAGCGCACGATTTGGTATTAGTTAGAAAGCCGCAGCCGCAGCCGGCCGGCAACCTTACGGCTGCAGTATTCGTTGCACGCATCCAGCCACTCGGATTCGCGCGATTGCAGGAATGAGACCACCATTTGGAGAATCAACGCGAGGACCAGGGCGACAAGGGTGGTGTCGAAGGCGGTGGAAAGCCCGCCGGTCACTCCGGTCAGGGAGTTCTTGATGCCAGAAAGGTCGCCCTCCTGTTGCAGGGTGAGGCCAAAGGCGCCGATCGCCTGACCCAGCCCGAGCACCGTGCCGATGAAGCCAAGCACCGGGATTGCCCACATGAGCCCTTGCACCAGCACATAGCTGGCGGCCGTTTGGGACTCATCGTTGTTTGACTGTGCTTGGAGGATGGCGGTGACGTCGGCGGTGTGGCCGATGTTGTCGAGGTTGGCCAGGGCGCGCTCGACACGGTTGAGGACGGCGAAGTGGACCGGGTTGTCGACCATCTCGTGCATCCGCTCGATGACGCCGCGGGCGGTTTCCGGGCTGAGGGCAAACGCCGGGTCCGCCGGGATGATCGGCAGCTCAAATGCCTTCTTCTGAAACGTGAGTTTGCGCGCTTTCATCCACAGCAGAAACGCCGCCCAGAAAAAGAAACCCACGGCGATCGGCTGGGTCGGCCCGCGCTCAAGGAAGAGTGCCGCAAACGGTTTCCCCCATGGCGTCTCTGCCACCGCAAAAATCAATGTCGCGTAAGTCACCGCAGTGGCCAGGACGGCGGCACCGAAGGCCAGCGTCTTGTTGGCGCTGGTGTAGCGGCCACCGCGGAACCCGAGGCGTTGTTCCGGGTCCTGGGTGTGCCAGCTCAGCACCGGACGGTGTGGTGACGACGAATCAGCGGCGGCAGCGGCGCTGGCAGACTGCGTTTTAGGCGAATCGGGTGTGATAGTGGTCATAGAAATTTAGCGAGAAATATAACAAACACGACGGTCAGGATCGTCTGGACGATCGTGCAGAACAAGCTGGCTATGGCCCCATGGGAATAGCCCAAGCGGCGGCCGTCCTTGAGAACGATCATTTCCGCCCAGGTGACCATTTGTGCAATGAAGACCACGGCGATAAGAAGGATTCCAACAGCCGGGTCTTTGCTGCTGATCTCGGCGAAGCCACCGAGGCCCCGCAGCACGAAGGCGGCCACCAGGGTCACAACTGAGGGTAGCAGGGAGGCGAGATAGGCGGTGGCAAACTCCGGAATGTCCCCGGTGAGGAGATTGACCGACAGCATGAGCAGGCCCATGAGGATGAGTGAGCCAATGGCCGCTCCCAAGAGCTGCCCGTGGAGGGCGTAGAAAATCTCAGGAGAAAGCCGGTCGACCATCGCCAAGATCAAGAGCAGCGAGACGAGGAGGAACCCCGCCGTGATATAGCTCAGGAACACCCCGAACCAAGCCAATGTCCGCCCCTTGGCCGCCCGGCTACCCATCTTTGAAAGGGCCAGATGCCCGAAGATCAGGCTCATCACCCAGCACACTAGGTTCAAAAACGGAACGAAGAAAAACAATGACAGGATAAACGCCGCGGTCGCCATCCCAGAGGCTCCATTTTCATGCCGTCCCTCGTCAAACGGCCGATCCTCCGGACCCGCGGAAGCATGCAGTTCTTCGGTGGGCGCGGGCGCGGGCGGCGGCGGTGGCGGCGCGTTCCACTGCGCCTCGTAGACGCGTTCGCGCGCGGCCGGTGGCGTGGCCGCAGCCACGACCGCTGTCACGGCCACCTTCCGGTCGCCATCGGCAAGAAACTCCCGCAAGGTCACCCAGCCACGCTCGGTCTGGACCTTGTAGAGCGAGTTGATCTGCCGATTCTTCAGCTGGTTGCGCAGCTCTGCGAGGGTGAACGGTCCGCTGACCTTCCCCTGCCAAGTGATAAACAATTTTTCGGAGTTCTCGCTCATCACTATGGCTGAGTGGATTGGGCCAACCCGTGGGCGGCCATGACAAGCGCCTGCTCGTCCTCGCTGAGGACCACGCAGAGCAGCGGGCTGAGCGGCTCGGGCTGGCTTCCGCTCGGCAGCCCTGAGCCATCGGCGTTCATCTGGCCAAGCGCGCGCAGGACGGTTTCCCCCTCGGGGGTGGTCACGAGGCCAAAGACGACCCGTTTGCCGATGAACTTCACGACCCGTGGCGTGCCATCCAAGCCGACGGCTCCGCCAAGCTCCATCGGCGCCGTGAGGACCCGCGCAATGACTCTTTGCCGTGCGCCAATGTCCCGGGTGTAAGTCCTATTTAGGCGTTCGCCAAAGAACTCGCGCCACCGCGTGCCCTTGGTTCCAGGGTTGAGCTGCATCCAGTCGTAGGGTGAGACCGGCACCGCGGCGCTGAGCGCACGGAAGGCCTTGAGGTCCTCGAGGAGCTCCGGAGCATACTGAATACCCCAGTCATTCTCGCGGCCCTCGATGAGCCGGTCGAGGCTGCCGAGGATGTACGCCTTGACCAGCGGATCAGCCTGCGCGTCGTTCATGACCGTCTCCACCAAGTCAACCACCGAGCGGGTGAACTTCGTCCCGTCGTCATCCACCATCGCCGTCAAGCGAAGCCTCTCAAGAAGCAACGACGTGGGGCTCTTCGCGCTTTTCACCCGGATATGGCGATCTTTGAACTGCCATTCCCGTTGTTTGAAACTTGGCTGCTGGCCTGCGCGCGATGGCCGCTCAGCGATGTTTCCGCTCCAGCGTTGACCGACTTCAGCGACGTCCCCGCGGGAGAACCCGCGAAACTCCTTGCCGTCGGCGGTCCACTCGAGCTCCCACAGGTTGGAGAAATCCGGGTCCCGGCGCAGGTCCGTGATGACACTGATGTCCATGGCGCGGACGGTCTCAGGCAGCTTCGCGGAGGATCCGTCCTGGCCTTCGGCGGCCTTCAGGGCGGTCAGGTTGCCGTTGAAAAGGAGGATCGCGCGGAAGCGTTCATCGCTCGGCCACGCATCGAGGATCTTGCGGGCCAGCTCGGCCTCATGGAACGTGCCGGCACCCAGTGCTTTGAGGCACTCGTGGTAATCGGTCGCGGTCACCGCGGCGGCGATCTTGGTCGTGGCTGCTTTCATCTGCTGGAGCTTGCCGCCCAGCTCACCGAGCCGCTCGGCAAGGTCCTTCACGCTCGACGCGGTGGATGCCGGCAGCCGCAGCAGGTCCGTCTCCTGGTCCGCAAACGCCTGCAGCGGTGCCAGCTCGGCATCCGCTCCCTCGATCGCCGCCGCAGCCTCCCGCCACGACTTTTCCAAACTGATCGACCCGAGCACTTTCAACCAGCGGTTGACGGTCGCAAGCGCAGCTGTGTTGTCGTCGCTCTGGCGGCTCGTGAGTACTTGCTCGACTTCATTGCGCAGGAGCATCAGGCGTGTCTGTAAATCGCCCCGGACATCCGCGGCCACCGCGGCGACGAGCTCCTCGCTGCGCTTCATCCGGTTGATCAGCTCAGCTGACGCGCAGTCAGCGAAGCCCCCCGCCTTCATCTCCTCCAATGCGACAATTTCGCTGGTCGCCAGCGTCTCCTTCTCGGTTACGCTTTTCAACCATTGTTCGGCCTCCGCAGTGGCGCCGGCTAGCGACGGGAAACGCAGCAGCCATGCTTCGTCGCCACGCAGCTGGGTGACCAACTCACGCACCCCTTGGGAGGATTCCCGCGCACGCAGGTCGGCGAGCGCGTTGCGATGCCCGCTTGCGCGCAACGCAATGAGCCCGAAGGCCACCGCGCTGATCAAAAGCAATGCCGCGATCCCCACCCCAAGCCCCCACTTGGTCCGCTTGTTGCGCCGCCGCCGCTCGAGCGCCTGCTCAAGCTGGCCCCGGGTCGCCTCGAGCCGGTTGCGCAAGTTCGCTGGGAGCGCGCCCTTCAAGCTCTCCAGCTCTCGCTGGTTTTTAAGCAAAGCCTCTAACCGCGGAGCGGCAAACTCAGGGGTCAAGCCCATCGGTGTCACTGCGCGGGTTTCAACGTCGTCGGCCACCTCCGCAAGTTCCGCGCTGACCCGCTCAACCCGCGCCTGCCGGACCGCGTCCTTCCGCTGGTCGTCAAGCGCCTGCCTGACCCCCTCGGCACGCTGCGCCAGATTCCCCGGCGCCACCCCGTGGCTCGATTTCAGCCCTTGATACTCGCTAAAGATGATCGACGCCTGCCGCCACTCGCCCCGCGCAATCTCTTGCTCGGTGGCCACCACCAGCCCAGGCATCCGCTCCCATGCCTCTTGCTTCAGATGCTCCGTGCGCCGCGCCACCGCCTCAGCCCACTCCGCCAGCGCAAACAACTCGCCGGTCTCCGTCATGTTCTCGAGCCGCTCCATGATCGGCACCAACACGCCCGCGTCCCCCTGCCCCAGCGCCTTGCGCAGCTGCGCCAGCCCCTGCTGGTATGCCTTGCGCTCCATCCGCACCAACTCCTTGGCCGCATTCCCGTCCGTCGGGTTCATCCGCGCGATGATCTTCACCAAATCATACGCCCGCTCGTCATTCCGCGATAACACCGCCGCACGGTAGTCCCGATAGAGCGGGTGGTTTGGCGACAAGCCCTTCCCATACAATCCCTGCAACGCATCCACCGCGCGCTCGTCGAGCCACTCCGCCACCTCGTGCCCGGCCTTCCGGCACAACTCCTGCCAACCACCCTCTCCCCCAAACGACAACTCCGCCACCTGCACCATCAACCGCGGCGACCTCTCCGCCTCCTGCAATCCCTGAATCTCCCCTCCTCCTTCCAACATCATCACCATCCGCCTCAACCGCTCGTTCACCTCACGACACGCCTGCGCATACTCCACCGCCAAGACCTCCCCACGCCGCGTCCCCGCTCGCCCTTCCAATACATTGCGGATCTCCTCCACCAGCCGACTTAGAGAGTTCATTTGTTCTTATTCCGAAATTGTATCTTGATTTCCGGGCCGTCATCCGAACCCCATGTCGTCTTGATTATGGCTTCTTTTATCTTAGATAGCCGATCGGCATTCGCATGGGCTGATGCGAGGGCAGCCTCTAAAAGCGGAATCATATGCTCCTGCTCAAGCGCGCTCACAGTGCTCCAACCGATTCCACCGTATTTCGGTATTTTATTTACGTCATCGATTAATTTGACAATATCCTTGATTGCCAATAATTTAGAAATTTCCTTCTTAGCCAAGTCATCTTGTTTTTCCTCGTTCAACTTACGTTGTTCAGGGGTCCAGACATACTCGGTACCATCCTTCATTTCCGAGACTACTGCGCGTTGTGCTTTTAACTCAGTGATTTTTTTTAACGCCGCTGCAAGGCTTTTGATCTCCTCAGGCTTGGGACCTTTGTAGGGTAAAAAAGAAAATGAAATAGTGGATTGTTGGATTTCTATTAACTTGAATGGGCGCCCTTGGATCTGAATTTCTTTCACTTTGAGTCCAGCAGCTTTCTTCAGCGCCTCGAGTAGATTTTTGATTCCATCGCCAGCGACCTTGATGGCAGGTTGGGCATCAATTTGAGTCTCGGTCAGTTCGCAGTTCTCTAGATTTTCGATTGGAGGGAGGCTGTTGAAATAAATTGTGAGGCTTAAGTCTTCGTGGGTGACTTGGAATAACTCGACCGCCGCCTCCGATGTTCCAGTTAATTTCTCGGAGTAGGAGAATCCCTCGTCCGTTTTATGATCAAAAAGATCCGGTTTGCTCCTTAACTCGTTGAGCGACCCATAACTGTATCTAATCTTTCCTCTGCGAAAATGCTTTTCCAAATACTCCAGAAGATTTGATTTTATATCAATTTTACCAGGTTCGAATTTCTTGAGGATAAAGACTTCCTTTTTTTCGCCGCTGTATGCAGGAACCTCCTGCGGCTGCTGCGGCTGCTCCGTCGCGCCTTGTACTTGTGATTCATCCTTCTTCTCCTTGTCTAATGAGGACGGATCTAACTTGCTTCTTCGGGTCGCTATGCCCTCCTTGTAAATATTTTCCGTTGCCCAACTTTTGGTAAGATCCTCTACCGCCTGAAGATCGCTTGAACTGCTGCATTTCGCTATGATAGCGCCAAGGTGCTTAGCAGCCAGGAACTTGAAGATGTCATCCCCCACCTCCTTTTGTTTGCCGATAAAGGTCTTCTCCCTGATCGTCTTGGCGACTGCCTGAGCTTTAATTAGCCATTGCAGGTTAAGCAGACCTTTCTTGGCATCCTCTTCTAATTCAAATAATTCTTCGGTGACTTTTGGATAATTCTGGAGAAGCGTCGGCATCGTTACGGAGTCTTCCAAAATTGGTGGCTTTGTCCAATTGCAGCTTTCACCTCCAAAAAAGCTGTTCAGCTCGCTCATGTATTTAAGAACTTTTTCCCGTTGCCCCTCCGGCATAGCTTCGATTTCTCCGATTTCTTGATCGCTAAGTTTATAGTCGGCAAGTTTGACTTTTTGCTCCTGAGTTAGCGGTTTTTTAACCTCCTCGTCGGCCTTCGAAGAGCTTCCCGTGGGGGTGGGGGCCTGCATCGGGCTGATGACCTTCAGGTAGATTGCGGCAATGGCGATGGCGACCACGCAGCCGGTGAGGACGGCAAAGAGGGCCTTCTGATGACTCCCTGAGGGTTTTCTCGCCAATGTCGCCCGGGTTCTTAGGGCGGCGGACGTTCCCGTTGCCTTGGCCGGGGCGGGTGCGGTGTAAGTGGTGCCGTGTGCGCGGGTGGCGATGTCTGGGGCGCGGGTGGGCTGGCGGGCGGCGGGCTCGGTCTGGGTGGGTGCGGGAGCGATAACCTCTGGCGGGAGCGGCAGGGAGGAGGGGTGGGTCGTATCGATGACCGGGCGGGAGCCGCAGCGGTTTTGGATAGAGGGGAAGGTGGTGGGGGTGGCGAGGATCCAGTCGAAGTCGGCGGTGTCGTCGGTGCCCTCGAGGGAGGTGGTGAAGGTGCGCGACCACGCGTGGCGGCCGGTTTCGGCCAGTGCCTCGCCGAGAAGTGCCAGGGCAGGAGCGTTTTCCGGGAAGAGCAGCAGGCCATTGCGCGGCGCGCCATCCCATGCGAGCAGGCGCGCGTGACCCGGTTGGCCAGTCAGGGCAATCCATGCCTCGCGGCCGGATTGGCGCGCCAAGGCTGGGAATGCTTCCAGCGGAACGTCGGCGCTGGCTTCAAAATAGCGCGCCGGCTCGTTCCACTCATCGCGCCACGGCATTTTGCGCATGATGTCCGTCGGGGTGAGCCCGGCCGCCTCCGCGCGGGCGACCTCCTCAAGCGTGAACACCAGGTGGTGGGCGATGTGATTGGTGCGCCCGGTGTAGTCCGACCCGGCGCCGCGAATCTGGCTCAGGACATGAAAGCGATGGCTCCCCGCGGTGACCCGCCGGTGGGCCAGGATGATCCTCGACCGGTCAGTATCGCGCAGGTTGGCAAACTGAGAGAACCGCTCAATCGCACCGGCCGCCAACGCCGGAATCCCGCGCGAGCGCGCCACCGTGCCAAATCCCGAGCGCCCGGCGTCAAGCAGGCGCGCTGCGCTAGTGTAAATGAGTTGGAAGGCCATGCCGGGATCAATTGTTGGATGGAATCATCGCGGGCGCAATTTTTGCCAGCACCCACAAGGTGGCGTCCTCGACGCGCTCCGGCTTAAGCAGCTTCGGGTCCGGGCCGATTTGTTCCTTGCCGTAGTTGTCAATGAAGGTCACCGGCTGGTGCCCCAGCGGGCTGGCGGCAAAGTAGCAAACCTCTGAGGAGATCGCCTCCGCGTTGGAAACAATCGCCGGGCAAATCCCCAACAGCAGCTTGCGGATCCGCGCCGAATTCGCTTCCAGATTTCTTAGCTGGACCCGCGGGCCGCCCCCCTCGTCGCTGACCGATTCAAGCAGCGGCCCGCCAGGAAGCAGGTGCATCCAGGCATCGGATTTGCCGACAATGACCGCCAGCGGTGTCGAGATTTTCTCCCGGGCCGCCAATCCGAGGATCTCCTTAATCCGCACTTCCGACTCGGAAAGAATCAAGTCCTGCTGGTCGGCAACTTGTTTCAGCAGCTGCGGGTCCTTGCGGTCCTGCAACAGGCGGCGGAAATCATCGTGGAACAAGGGGTCAAACAGAAAAAAGATCCCCGAGGCCACTGCAAGGTGCTGCGCACCCGGGGAATCCGCGCTGTTTCGCCCGGGCTCAAAGTGCTCACCGGCATTGTCATAAAACACCACCGCGAACCCATCTTCCTGGTCGTCACGCGAGACTTTGAAGATGAATGGCCTTGGCAGCTTCACCTGACGCCCTTGGCGCGGCAGAGTTTCATACAACGCCCCTTCCAGGTCGGTCTTGGCCAAAAACGCGTCCTGAGGCGTCGAAGCGGAAAACAAGTGCCGCTTCATGTCGTTGAGCACCGCGTTTTCCGTCGGCGCCGCATCACGGAAACTTACTCCAAAGTCGCGAAACAGCCGGTTCTGCAACATCTTCACCAGCACGCTCAGGTAATACGACTTCCCCGACGTGGGCGCGCCCACGATGGAGAAAATATGGTGCGGCTGCTCAAGGAAGCCGGGCGGCAGCTTGCGCCGGCAATGCGGGCAGGTGATCTCCGGCGCCACCAAGCCCATCGCATCGAGCGCCTGCCCGCGGTCATTGAAGCGAGTGGCATGAAACCGCTGCAGTTGGTCAGGCCCCAGCACCGGGTCGCCCCGCAGCTCAGGGTGAACCGCAATGCTCATCACATCCCCACTATCAAAGCGGTACCAGCACACCGGGCAGGTAAACTCGCCGTATTCTCCGTTGACCACACTCTGCTCCACCACCTCCTCGGCGGGCGGCGGCGGGGGCGGGCCGCTTCCATTGGTGGCGCCAACGCCGCCCTTGGCCGCGCGGATCCGCTCAATCATCTGCTCAGTGTAAAACCCCATCTCCCCCATCCCCTTGCACAGCGTGATCGTCTCCCCCCGCACTGGCGATGCCAACACAGCGACATCCTTCATCGGCACCGGCCCAGTCCACATCTGCCCCGAACGCCGATAAACCCACCACTGGGACACATCGACCTTCCTCATCCAATCTGAACCGATCTGCTCACCCGCCGCCCTCACCACAAATGGATGCCCCCCCACAATCACCGTATGCTCGCTCGCGTCCCGCAGTTCCGCAGCGTGCACCTCCTGACCATCATAAAAAAACGGCCCTTGGCTCGACGTCTGGATAAAATACGCCCCGTTGGCCCATTGTACCCGAAATAATTCTCCCTCACGCCCGCTCGCCTCAACCCGCAAATCGCAATTAGCCGCGCTTCCCACCCGAAACGGCCCAAGTTCAACCCGCGCCCTCAGACCATCCACGCAGTCCACTAGCCACACCTTCAAATCCCCACTCATCTGGCTAACAATATTGGCTCCGGTGCTGTGGCGGCAAGATTAATCCCTCTGTATCAATAGCGCGGAGCGCGGCACCAGCTAAATGCCGCCTATCCGGTTCGCGCCGGGAATAAAAAACTAGCGAGCTCGTTGGCACGCGCGGCCGGAAGGATAGTTTCATTGTTAGGATCTATTAGATCGGGGGATCTTGCCGATAAACTGCCACTAGGGGTAGGACATCCACGGGGTCAGCGTGCGCAATCAATGAGTATTTTGGAGCGATGCCTAGCTAATTCCCCTTGTCGGAGCGGCCGGATTGACGCACTTAAAGTCATGGTCGGCGGTTTCCAGGAGGGCGATATTATCGTGATGAAAAACGGTCTGATGGAGGGCCCGTATTCTGAACGCGCGGTGGCCGCCGCCATGGGTTTTGGCGATCTGGACCCGCAAACCCCCGCGCAAAGAGTCGGCGAGAGCCAATGGCGCACTCTCGCCGAGATCTTGTCCCCGCCCGTGGCTGCGGCGCCTGACCGCGTGCCCCCAGACGATCGCTTTGCCGCCCCGCCAGCCGCCCGCCGCGTTAGCATCCAAACCGAGCCCGACGATGCACCTCCCGCACCCTCGATCATGGTCCCGCGGGTGGCCATCGGCTGCGTTTCGCTCATCGTTCTGCTTGTCGTCTTCGGTGCCTTGCATCGCACGGCAACGAGTTCCCCGGCCGCCCCCGGCGACCCCTCTGCCGACGCCTCGCGCGGCGATCAGTCCCCGCCGGATCCACCAACAGACGGCAAAACCAAGGTCGCCAGCAGCCTGCGTGAGGCCGAGGCCTGCGTCCTGATGGCGCGCTCTGGCGACTCCGCCGCCTCCGCCTTCTTCGCCATCGATAAGGGCCAAGTCTACATCTATACCAACATCCACGCCATTGACGGCGAGGACCTTCTCTTCACCGACTTCCGCGGCAACCGCATCCCCTTCTCCTCCTCCGCCGAAACCGCCGAGACACCCGGGGACGACGGCATCGACATCGTCCGCTTTAAGCCCCTCACCGCTCCCAAGCTGGCTCTACAACTTGCTGACCGTGAGGAAATTGAAGATAAACCCCAAGTCCGCGCTCTGGGCGATAGCGCCGGCGCCGGCGTCCTCGCATCCCTCGAAGGCACCATCGAAGGCGTCGGACCCCACAAAATTGAGGTCGACTGTGAGTTTGTCCCCGGAAACAGCGGCGGACCCATTGTCACCTCGGCCGGCCGGGTCGCCGCCATCGCCTCTTACATCGTGACTGATCCCTCCCTCTGGGCCAAGGGGACCCGCAAGGAGTTCCGCCGTTTCGGCTGGATCCCCGCTTCTTCGCTCGAATGGTCCCCAAGCTCGGTTGAACGGATCCTCAGCGAAAAACAACTCGTCGAAGACAGCGCCGCCAGCTGCCGCCTCCTCCTTGCCCTAACCATGGTCAACCCCGGCATAACCGGCTTCGAGTGGCCCGACAACCTCACCGTCCGCGGCGACTACATGCTGCGCGACATCATCGACCAAGCCGACGGCCACCCCCTCCTCCGCGGCCTCCGCGAAACCAGCGACGCAGTCAACCTCCTCAATGCCTCCTCAAGCTCACCCGCCGAAATCATCCGCGAGTACCTCCGCTTCTACGACTCCTGCCACGCCTACGCCGACAGCGAACTGCGCTCCGCCACCCAATCGGTCAAATCCGCCTTCTGGCGCGCCGAGCTCAACTCCCGCCTCAGCATCCAAGAAGCCATCCTCACCGACTTCCAAGACTCCCTCTCCCGCTTTAAGCGCCAAGGGAAAATCAACGTCAGCCTCAGCGATAGCTAAGCGTAGCGAACTTTGTCAAAAGTTCGCCAGGGACACCCCCGCCCCACCAGCCCCCCCGCACGCGCACAAAACCGCCGGGCCTTGGATAAGCGTCGAAAGTCGAAGGTCGCGGAAAGGCAGCCCTCGGATGGGAAAGGTGGCTAAGCTACCACGGCTACCACGGGGCATGGGACAGCGGCGGGGTCAGGGAGCGGCGTTTGTTCTAAGAGTCGTGGCGCGGCGTTTCGCCGACAACGTTGAAGGTGTTAGGGGATGATGTTAATTCCACATAGCCCGAACAACGGCGCGGCAGCGAGCAGCAGGCGGTCGTTGGAGTGGACTTCCAAGAACCCGTGCTCGGCGGCGCAGGCGAGGTGAAGGGCATCGGCGGCCCGCAGGTTGGTTGCGGAGGGCGCGGCGCCAAAAACCGCTTCCAAGCGGATCATCACCGCCTCGGTGAGCGGTAGAAATTGAATTAGAAGTTGCTGGCAGTCATCATGGAACTGCTTGGCTAGAGAGCCCAGGTGGGCCGGTGTGTCTGCGCCCTCGCGGCGCTTGCGCAGGAGAACGGATGCGATCTCGGCGCGTCCGTGCCACGCGATGGCCACCGGTTGATTGTGATGGGCGAGCAGGGCTTTGACCGCCTCGTTTCCGGGCTCCTCGGAATAAATCCTGAACAGGTAGGTGCTATCAAAGTAGAGCATCGTCGCTTGCGGACCGGTCTTCGGAAATCATGACGGCCGAGTCGGTCCCTTGGGAAAAGGCCCCAGCGTCAAGCGCCGCGGCAAAATCAGCCCGCAATTCGCGCTTCGACCACCTCGGAGAGCTGTCCGGACCGGGGTCGAGCTCTCTTTCCAAAGACTTTAGAACGAGATCTTTAAGCGTCCGGCCTGTCTCCACCGCGCGAATCTTCGCCCGCCTGTAGAGCGCATCCGGAATATCAATGGTCGTCTTCATCCTGCCAAAACAGTACGGGAATATTGCTTCCCGTCAACCTGTCAACTGGTCTCACCAAGCACCGCCTCGCTACTGCCGCGGAAAACGTCCGCAACGACCTTTCCCTATCTGGCACGTCGGCTCCCTGCGCATCAGCAGGGAAGTCTCCATCCTCCGCCTCGATGAATGGCGCTTTCTCCCCCTTCCCACCGCACTCCAACAGGCGCGGTGCAAAGTCTCCCGACCTTCGACCTTCAGACCTTCAGACTTTCGACTCCCTTTCCAGACATCGGCTTTATCCGCCGCCTATCCCTGGCCTAACAAGTGGCGGACCAGGAAGGTTGCGCGGCGGCGCTTGCCGTAGGGCGTCTCGCAGGCGCCGTGGCCGGCGTTGATGATCGGCAGGAAGTCGAACTCCTTGTTGGCCTTTTGCAGGGCGTGGACGACCTGGGCGGTACTGGCCGGGTCGACGTTGTTGTCGAGCTCGCCGACGACAAGCATGAGCTTGCCCTTGAGCTTGGCGGCGTGGGTGACGTTCGAGTTGCGTGCGTAGCTTTCGTCGACCGGCCAGCCCATCCACGCCTCGTTCCACCAGATTTTGTCCATCCGGTTGTCGTGGCACCCGCAGTCGGCAACGCCGACCTTGTAGAAGTCGCCGTGGTGGAGCAGGCCGGCGAGGGTGCTCTGGCCGCCGGCGCTGCCGCCGAGGATCCCGACCCGGGTGAGGTCCATGAACGGCCGGGATGTTGCCGCGGCCTGCAACCAGGCAATCCGGTCGGGGAATCCGGAGTCGGATAGATTCTTCCACGCGACGTCATGGAACGCCTTGCTGCGCCAGTTGGTGCCCATCCCGTCGATCTTCACCACGATGAACCCGAGCTCGGCGATGTTGTTCATCCCCATCCACGGCGAAAACTTCTTCGGCACAAAGAAGTCGTGCGGCCCGGCGTAGATGTCCT
>JBILQE010000063.1:0-15077 GCA_044373465.1 Akkermansiaceae bacterium
GCCCGCACCTCAAAGGTAGCCCGTCAGGCAGCAGCCTGATCCATACGAGTCATAGAACCGGAAACTATGACGGCTATGAATCTATCATAGCAATGCCGTGGGCACGGCGCTTGGGACTACGCTTACGAAGCTGAGGGCTCCGGAGCCGCTTGCGGTGGATTTTCCGGGAGAAATTTTGCCGGCTTTAGCGGATCGTGGGATTGCCAAGGCCATTGGGGATTCGGAGGGACTTCAGTTTGGGTCCATGGGGCTGAGCGCTGGGCACCACACAGCGGGCGGCGTGTCGCAGCATGTGAAGCGGCCGAGGGACCTGCACGACGCGCTGGCAATTCTGTTGATGGATCTGATCATGGAGAATGGCGATCGGGTGGAGAACAACCCGAACTTGCTGGTTTCAGGACAGGGCTTCGCCCCGATTGACCACGAGCTTGCGTTTTCGAACTTCAGCTGCCCCTACGAAGGGATCGCGCCGTTTCGCCCGTGGGAGCCGGCATTCTACCAGCGGGCAACAAGGATGATTAGAAACCACCTGCTCTTCAGGACACTTGCGGGGCGGAAGCTTGATTTTTCGGTGCTAGAAGCGAGGTTCAAAGGAGTTTCCCCGAAGGCATTGCGAGGTCTAGCTGGACAAGTTCCCTTGGAATGGGTCAATCCTGAGTTGCCGCCAGAGCGCATCACGGGCTACCTGGTGGAGGCTCGCCAACAGGTTCCAAAGTTGCTGAAACTTGTGGAACATACGCTCCGCCAACCATGACGCCGTATCAATCCATGCTTTTGCGCTACGTTCACGATCCGGTGAGCGGAGAGTTTGCGAACTTGGGCGTGGTGCTGTTTGCGCCGGGCTTGCCATTGGAAGTGCGGGTGGCAGCGAGCTTGTCGCGGACGAGCCGGTTTTTTGGCGGGGTGGAGTTTCGGCACCTGCGACCGCTATTGAATCGGTTGGCCCGCGCGCTGCGCAAGACCGACACGGGTGCCATCCAAATGGATTTCATCGAGGCGGGCTTGGAGATCCGGGAGATCACCGCACGGGTCCTGGCTGCGGATGTTTCCTCGCTGCGCTGGGCGGATGCGGGGGCCGGGGTCTGCGACAACCTCAAGCAAGAAGCCGATCGCCAATTTGAGCGGCTGGTGACCCGCTTCGACGCCGGGCGCGGGACCACCAGCCGGTCCAGCGAGGAGGTGTGGACCACGTTCCACACGCAGTTGCGGCGGGCGGGCGTGTTGCGCAAGCTGCATCCGCGGAAGATCGAAACCGCCGACTTTCTGCATCGCTTTGATCACACATGGCAGAACGGCTGCGTGCAGATCATCGAGCCGGTTTCGCTGGATTACGAAGATGCCGACTACATTCTTAAGCGCGGCAGCCACTGGCTTGGGATCGGCACGGCCTTGGCGGATGCAAACGAGCCGCACAAGTTCACCTTTCTGCTAGGCCTGCCGAGGGAAACGAAGGCGCGCAAGGCGGCCGACAAGGCACGCAACCTCATTGCGAAGATCGGTTCGTCAGTTTCCTTCGTCGAAGAGCAGGAGGCCTCCGCATACGCTCGACGGTTGAAGGAGGCGATGGCGGGAGAGGAAGTTGGACGTTGAACGTCGCGCTTTAGCGAGAGGGGAGATGAGTGGAGTGTGGAGCCGGAGAAGGCGGCTGAGAGGCGGTGATGCAGCGGCCGATTCGGACCCGGCCGGGCTTGAGTGGCGGGAGGAGCGGCTGATCGGCGTGACAGCCAACGTCTAACGTCTAACGCCAAACGGGGGCAGCTGGCAGCCGGAACATCGGACAGCCGGACAGGAGAGGCGGCGACTAACACCGTTGATCTAACCCCGGGCTGGCATCAGAAGGCTGGGGATGCCGACGTCAGCAGAAAATCCGGAGGAAGCGCGCAGTGGCTACTGCGTATTCATCGACACGCTGTGCCAGGGGCCGGTGCCGGTGGTGAGCGACGATGAAAGGATCGTGGTGTTTGCGAGCGAGGTGGCGGGGTGCTGGCATAAGTGCCGAGTGATCAGTGATCAGTGATCAGTGGGGGACCGGGACGATGAAACGCGAGGGAGAAGTGGGAAGTGACAAGTGAAAGTGGGGATGCGGTCGATGAAGCGGGGAGGGCGCTGGCATAAGTGCCGAGTGAGCAGTGATCAGTGATCAGTGCTCAGTGGGGGACCGGGACGATGAAACGCGAGGGAGAAGTGGAAAGTGACAAGTGAAAGTGGGGATGTGGTCGATGAAGCGGGGAGGGCGCTGGCATAAGTGCCGAGTGAGCAGTGATCAGTGATCAGTGGGGGACCGGGACGATGAAACGCGAAGCGTCGGTAGGGCGATGCGTCGGTAGGGCGATGCGTCCTCGCTGCGCCCAGCGACTGAACCGCGAATGAATCGCGAGGAGCCGGTCTAGCCCATGGAGGGTCGATGGGGGGAGGTGCCCGCATTTCATCGGCAGCTCATGGGCATCGGCGATTCGGAGATCGCCGCTCCTTGGGGGCGGCGGCGTTCGGCTGCTAAGAATTTTGGCCACAGAGCACAAAGAACACAAAGGGGTTCCGGAAGCCTCTTTCTATGTGTTCTATGTGATCTATGGTGGCCATTCTCTTCTGGTTTTGGATGGCTGTGATTGGGGTCGGAATCCCAGGGTGTAGCGACTGAAGTCGCCACTCCTTGGGGGGGGTGACTTCAGTCGCGCTCAGGGGGCGCAACGCCACTGGCGTAGGGATGGAACGGGGATGAAGAAGGGAAGCGGTGGGTGAGCGATTGACCCTGACGCGGAATGGGATAGGTTGAGGGGTGATGGATCGGATGATCGATATTCCGCAATGGCTTTATGATCGGGCGCGGGTTCGGGCCAAGCAGCGGGGGCAAACGGTGGAGGAATTTGTGCTGATGTCGCTGGAGCGGGAGTTGGGGAAGGTTCTCGAGCTGAGGGCGGACTCTGCATGGGCAAGGCGCAAGTTGTTGCCAGGTTACAAGGCGGCGCTGGAGGCCGGGGTGTTCGCTGCCGGGACGGACTCGGCTGAGGGAATCTCATTGGAACGCGATGTGAGGTAGCGAATGAATGCGGTCTTCTACGGCTTCAAGAATTTTGGCCACAGAGAGCACAAAGAACACAAAGGGGTATCCGGAAGCCTCTTTCTATGTGTTCTATGTGTTCTATGGTGGCCATTCTCTTGTGGTCGTTCGGTGGGGGGAGGTACATCGGCAGCTCATGGGCTGGGCGCTGCGTGGACGCATCGCCCTACCGGCTATTTGGCATCGCCCTACCGGCTATTTGGGAAGCTTTTCGTCGATGAACGCCTGAACGACTTCGGAGCGGATGGCGAAGTTGAAGCGGTCGATTTGGAGGTCGCCGAGGCCGAAGGTGAGGATGCCGATGACCTTGCCGAGTTCATCGACGACCGGTCCGCCGCTGTTGCCGTGGTTGGCGGAGAGGTCGAGCTGGTAGACCGGGTGGTTGTCGAAGACGCGGTCGATGTTGGAGATCTGGCCGGAATTCATGGTTGAGGTGGGTAAGTCGCGCTCTGGATAGCCGACCAGGGTGGCGGGGGTGCCAATGCGGACATTCTCCGGGGTTTGGAAGCGGAGGAACTCATGGTCGTCGAACTGGATCTTGAGGATGGCGAGATCCAGATCTGCTCCTTGGGCGAGGACTTCCGCGTCGAAGGAGCGCGAGTCGTCGAGCTTCACGACAACTTTCTTGGCACCGGCAATGACATGCTTGTTGGTGATCACGTAGCCACCGCGGCGGATGAAGAAGCCGGTGCCGTGGCCGGTTTCGGTGCTGACCCGCACGCAGCTGGGAGCGACCTTCGCGTAGAGTTGTTCGGCATTCAGCTTTTTGAATGCATCGGCGGTGAGGTTTGGGTGCTCACGGCGGAGTGCGGCCGCGCGGTCCGAGTTGCCGGCGATCTCATAGTAGTCGATCGCCGATCCAGGCAGGTCGGCCTTCTCGAGCTGCGCGGCCAGAGCGGCGGCGCAGCGGGATTTTCCTGCTTGGTCGCGGGCCTTGGTGTAGAGGCGGATGGCCTCCTCGTGGTTGCTTGATTGCTCGGCATTCTTGGCGGCCAGCAGCCAGTCCTCGCGCAGGCGGATGAACTCGCGCAGGGCGATGAGTGCCTCACCATTGAAGCTCAACGAGAAGCCATCCTCAGGCAACGACCGCCGGGCGACCGAGTCGGCGGCTCCGGCGAGCACGACCACCGTTTCGTAATCCTGCAGTTTGAAGAACGAGTGAAGCAGGCCATCGACCTCCTTCATTTCGACGACGAGCTTTTCCTGCTCCTCGGCGAGCTGGATCTCGAGCTTGGTGCGAATCTCCTTCGCTTTGAATAGTGCTTCCCGCGCGCCGACCTCGTTCACGGTTCCAAAGGAATTCGGGATCATCCAATCGTGGGCACTGCGCTCCAGCCGCCTGATCTCGGCCTCTTGCGGTTCGGCGGTCTTGAAGAATTGTTGGATCCGGAACTCGGCGGTAAATACCCCCTTGATCGATGCCGCCAGCCGTTGGGAGCGCAATTTCTCATCCACCGGTTGCTTGCCTGCTAGTCCAAGCAGGTTGTCCACCGCCAGCCGGGCATTGGCTAAATCCGGCCGCTGCAGCGGGCTGAGTGCTTCGGCAATCGTGCCGCCATGCGACCGAGGCGTGCCCGTGACCAGAACAATGGCGAGAATGGCAAGCTGCGTTGCCGGAATCCAAGATCGGTGCTTCATCGGCGCCAACCTAACAGAGAGGGTGGTACAAGAATGGGGCTAGGGTCGTGGAGCACCGCAGGGAGCGCCGAGCCCTAGCTCGGCGATGGACCATGGAGGGATCAGTGAGCAGTGAGCAGTGAGCAGTGAGCAGTGAGCAGTGAGCAGTGGGGACGACGCCGACGCGCGAAGCTCTGGTAGGGCGATGCGTCTCGCAGCGCCCAGCATCCCGCATCCCGCATCCCGCCTCCCGACTCCCGCCGGAGCGTATGCGGCGTTCCTGCAGAACGCGTGGACATGGGGGGCGTTGTTCCCAGGGCGTTGCCCTGGGCTGGGCTGGGTTGCCCTGCGTTGAACGGAGAGAGGGGCGGAGCGGTGCTCAGGCCTCGGTTGCTTGCGGGTCTCTTGGGCGGAAATAAGCGATGATGCTGTGCTTGGGATCGCGGACACACCACTGGACGTGACACTTTTCCGAGAGCTTTGAGCCCGCAAACAGTTCGCCACCTTCGAAGAAGGGAGCTCGGACCGTTTGATAGGGGTCAAGGGAAGCTTCCTTGCGGTAGTCGTGGAGGAAATTCAAGACCGCGCAATCTAGGTGTCGCTTTACCAAGTCCACGTCACCAGTGTATCCGGGGTCGTTAGTGGGGAGTGATACGTGGGTTGCTTCGCTTAAACGACGAAGCTCTTGAAATGCGGCCTTCAGCAGTTGCAAGCTCGATTCCTCCGCGAGGTCCAGGCAGTTTCCCGGATCAATGACCGCACCAACAACGGCAGGGGTTTTGATTGATTTGGATTTCGATCGGGCGACCGAGCGGGCCCATGAAAGCGCCCTGGCAGGATTGTTTTCCCAAAAGTACGCCCCCGATCCGAGCCAGTCGTAAGAGTTGATGCTGGATCTGACTTCTGCCAGGCCGGCGAAAATGCGATCCGCAACCTCCTTGTCACAGCCGTGATAGCCCAAAATCAGGCCCGGAATCCTCATCCGCCGTAGCGCTTGGTGAGTCCGCCGGATTGCTTCACGAATCCGTGATCGACCAAGAACTGCTTGGCCTTGCCATCACGAATCAGCTTTTCTGCAAACTCGCGGATGGCTTGGATCTCTGCCTTGCGATCCGCATTCCGCGTGGTGGTGGAATTTTTTCGTGGCACGCAGCAAACAAAGCACTCGCCCATGGGTCTGGCCAGTGGAAAGGAGGAGGGCGAGCGTCTGCGGCGTTTTTTCTCTTACCTCAAAAATCAACAATCGGAGCTCAACAATCGGCAATCAATCCCGATGCCGATTGTTGATTTTTGATTGTTGAGGTGAAGAGTGGGCGCAGTGATCAGAGGGGACGACGGGCGAAGCTCTGGTAGGGCGATGCGTCTCGCAGCGCCCAGCATCCCGCCTCCCGCCTCCCGCCTCCCGCCTCCCGGCTCCCGCCTCCCGGCTCCCGCCGGCTTTACAAAATCCTTGCATGGGCCTATTTTGGGAGGATGCAACCGATGCTGGAACCGGAAATCGTCATTCGCGATGGCAAGGCAGTTGCGGTGATTTTGCCCATTGAGGTGTACCAGGAAATGCTCGAGCGGCTGGAAGACGCACCTGACATTGCCTGGCTCAAAGAAGCGCGCAGCCAACCGCAAGCGTTTCGCAAGCTCGATGAGGTCTTGGCTGACCTCAATCTGTAGCGTCCATGTACCAAATCCTTGTCGCGCGCTCAGCGGAGAAGGATCTGCTGCGGCTTCCGGTCGAGATGCGGCCCAAATTGGTCGCTGCAATTCGGCCACTCGCTGAGAACCCACGACCACCTGGTTCCCGCAAGCTCGTCGGCTCGGTGAATGACTGGCGGATCCGGGTAGGAAATTACCGCATCATTTACGAGATCGCTGATGACCTTCGGATCGTCCGCATCTACAGAATCCGCCATCGCAAGGATTCCTATCGCTAGCGTGCGGCCCCGGGGCGCGGGGCAGATCCGAGGTGAGATGCGCCGGCTGGCTTTTAACGTTGAAGCGAGTTGGTGGGAGTGGTTGATGGAGGGGTGAAGAAGAGATTCCTTTGGGCGTTGGTGGTGATGGGATTGTGGGTGGTGCTCGGTGGGCGGGTGAGCGGGCAGGTGACGGAGTTCAAGGGGACGGCCGGGGTGGATTGGAACAACGCGGCGAATTGGACGAATGGGATTCCGGTGGCGGGCGGGACGTTTGGGTTGCCGGCGGAGCCGTCGCCGTTTCCGTTTGCGGTGCCGGTGGTCATTGATGGGCACACTGCGAGTGCGCAGTTTGGGTTGGTGGGCAACGAGGTCGGGGAGTCGGCGATTCTTTATATCCAGAATGGGGGTTCGCTGAATGTGAGCAACGTGCTTTGGGTGGGGCGGTTTGCCACCGGGGAGATTGAGATTTCCAGTGGCGGCGCGCTGACCGGCGGGACACTGGAATTTGCCGGATCGGCGCAGGGGAAGGTGACGGTGAGTGGCAGCGGCTCGTTGGTGTCGATGATCGAGGCGAATTTTGGCAACGTCGTTGCGCTGGCCACCGGGAACCTGACGGTCAGCGATGGGGCGCGCGCCCAGTTTCTGGTTGTGGCGGCGGGCAGGGCGACGCTGCAGGTGGAGGGGACGGCCGGGGCGCGCGGGGTGCTTGCGACCAACGACTTTTTTGGCGACCCGGGGACCAACGCCACGGTGACGCTCGCCGGCGGGGTGGTTGAGGCGCAGACCAGCACGGGCGGGCTTTTCGGCTTGGGCTGGTCGGTGGTGCTTGCGGGCGAGGGTGGGTTTGTCGACACGGCGGGCCATGCGGTCGGGGTGGACAGGGCGATCTCGGGATCCGGCGCGCTCCACAAGATCGGCAATGGGACGCTGAGCTTGACGGGCGCCAACACGTACTCAGGGGGCACCGTGGTCAGCCAGGGGACGCTGGTGGTCAGCGGGAATTCGAGTGTCGGGAGCGGCACGCTGCAGGTGGGCGCCGGCGCGGTGCTCGCAGGGACCGGGACGATCGCGGGCAACACGGTGGTCGACGGGGTGGTTTCCCCAGGGACGAGCATCGGCCAGTTGACGATCACCAGCGCCTCAAGCAATCCGACGCTGACGCTCGGCAATTCCGCGGTGGCGCACATGGAGATCGGCTCGCTCGTCTCGTTTGACCGGGTGCTGGCCGATGGGCCGATCGCCTTTGACGGGACGCTCGAGGTCGCGTTCCTCAACGGCTACCTGCCGGCGCTTGGCAATAGCTTCCAGTTGTTCGCCGGCGGCGCGCCCGGCACCGGCGGGTTTGATGCGGTTCTCTTCGCCACGCCCGGCTATGCGGGAAACTTTGACCCGACCTCCGGGACGCTCGTCGTCACCGCCGTGCCGGAGGCAACCACCAGCCTGCTGGTGCTGGCGGCGGCGACCGCGGCTCTCGCGCGCCGGCGGCGGGGCGGCTGGCCGCGGGCCGCGGTGGGTGGGCGGGGATGATGAAGCGTCTGCGGCGTTCCTGCAGAACGCGGGGGAGTCGAAGGTCGGAAGGTCGTCGTTGCTTTCCAACCTTTGACTTTCGACCTTCCGACCTTCGACTCCCTCCCTCCCTCCTTCGACTCCCTCCCTCCCTCCTTCGACTCCCGACCTTCGACTCCCGACCTTCGACTCCCGACCTTCGAGTCCCGACCTTCGACTCCCGACCTTCGAGTCCCGACCTTCGAGTCCCGACCTTCGACTCCTCCCCGTTTTTTATGACAACCGCGGGGAGGAAAGGGGTTGAAGGGTGGCGGCGGGTCGGTTAGATAGGGGACGACATCGCGAGTGTCCGTGGGTAAGACCACGGGCCGGCAACCTGGCAGAGACGCCAAGGTGCTATCCGGTAACCAATCCGGCATGTGGGAGCAGGACCAGACAGACCTGCCCAACGAAAGTCTCACCGGAAAATTTTTTCTCCGACGCCCGTGCTGATGTCATGCAGCACGGGCGTTTTTTTTCCGGGGCTGGTGGTGTCGTGATTCAGCAAACGCCACCAACCAATGAGCCAAACAACCCATGTTATTTCCCGGCGGCAGAGGGCCGACGGGCCGAACCACCACCTATGGAGCAACCACGGGACGTGGTGGTTCCACGGGACCGTGCATCTGGCGGATGCGACCGCGCAGCGGGTGCGGGTGAACTTGAAGACCCGCGAGGTGGTTGTCGCCCGGCGGCGGCGGGATTCGATCCTGGCGGGTGATTGTTTTCAAACCAGGCAGCCGGTATGAAAGGCACACCCTTGCAAGTGGCGGGGTTGCCAATCGTGCGGCTTGAGCATTTCCCGGAGTTGCCGCGGTTGTTGCCGGCCGGCTGGCTGCGGACGCTGGGGGTGTATGGTTACGATGCGGTGGAGGATGTGATCCTTGCGGCGTTGGTGACGGCTGACCCGTTGTTGCTCATCGGCGCGGCGGGGACGGGGAAGACGTTTTTGCTCAACTCGTTGAGCGAGGCGCTCGGGCTTGAGCACCGGCACTACAACGCGAGCTTGATCGCCTTTGACGATCTGGTCGGGTTCCCGTATCCGCTGAAGAACGGGTTGGAGATCCGCTACATTGAAACGCCGGCGACGATCTGGCAGGCGGAGTCGGTGCTCATCGACGAGTTGAGCCGCTGCAAGCCGGAGCACCAGAACCGGTTGTTTTCGCTGGTCCACGAGCGGCGGATCCAGGGGCTCGAGCTGCCGAAGCTGCGCTACCGCTGGGCGGCGATGAACCCGTGCGAGGCTGACAACAGCGACGAGTTTTACGATGGCTCTGTGGCGCTCGACCAGGCACTGGCCGACCGGTTTGCCTTCGTCATCGAAGTGCCCGACTGGGTCCAGCTGGACGACGCCGACCGCTTGCGGGTGGCGGATGCGCGCGGGGTGGATGTTTTGTCGCATGACCAGACCGGGCTGGTGGAAGCGGTTGCGGAAGGCCGGCGGCGATTTGCCGCGGCGTCCGACGCGCTGCATGAAACCGCGATGGCCTACACCTCGGCGGTGGCCACCCAGTTGTTGCAGCCGGGCGTCCGGCTCTCGCCGCGGCGCGTCCGGCTGCTATCGCGCAACCTGGTGGCCCTCACGCTGGTGGGCGGCGGCCAGCCGACCCGCGAGTTGTTCCTTGGCGGGCTGGCGGCCTCGCTGCCGCAGCTCGGCTGGGGCGTGCGGGTGGCCGAGCCGGTGTTGCGCGCGGCCAACGCGGTCGCATGGGACCTGCTGACCCGCGGGGCCGAGGCGCGCTGGCTCAGCACGCTGCTGGCGGAAGCGGATCTGGCGCAGCGCTGCAAGCTGTTGCTCAACGGTAAGCAGTCACCTGACACGGTGGCGGTGGCAATCCGCAAATCGCTCGAACAACTGCCGGGGGCCGAGGCGGCCGCGCTGGCCGTGGCGCTGCTGCCGGCGGTGCGCGAACATCCCGATGCATTTGGCCAGGAAAGCGTGGCCGCGGTGGTTGAGGCGGCCGCGCGAGTCCTTGAAGTCCAGGGGGAGGTAAACTGGCGGATGAGCACCGGGCTGCATCCGGGCCAGAACCCGCACCCGACGCTGAGCGAGTGCGCCGCGCTGCTCGAGTCGCTGCCGCCGCGGCGCCGCGACCGCGCACGCCAGTTGCTCTATCACTGCATCGCCGAAAGTATCCCGCTGCCAGATCCCGCCGGGTTTGAGGCAAAGTTTGACCGGGCGCTGGCGGTCACCCGCAGGTTCCTCACCGCCAACCGGCCATGATTGAGCTGAGCGATTTTCTCCGGCGCCTGGTCGCGGCGCTCACGCCGGTGCCCTTGAAGGAGTGGGGATTTCCCGGTTCCCAGCCGGCCAAGCGTGAGCTGCGCTGGGCCAACACCGGCGGGCCGCGCTCGCGGGTCGTTTCCACCCCGGTGGTGAGCCGGTTGCTCAGCGAGGGGTCGGCCACGCTGGGGATCACCCCGCTGGACACCTATGCCATGGGCCCGCGCCACAGCGGCGTGGGGTTCCGGGAAATCGCGCTGCGCTTGCTGCGCCTCGCTGGTTTCGCCTCGCCCGAGGAGGCGTGGGACTCGCTGCGCGACGCGCTGCCCGACCGGGTCGCGCTGGCCGTCGACACCCCGCCGACACCGGCAGCGGACGACGGTGACGCTCGCCAGAGCCTGGTGGCCGCGCTGGTGCTCGGGAAGTGCTGCGGCAGCCTGTTCAGCCCGGGCCGGCCGATCATCTGGTCGGAACGCCGGCTGGCCAGGTCGCTGCGGTTGGTCGACTGCGACTCGGACTCCTTCACCCGCCCGGACGATGAGTGAGTTTGACCCAGACTATTTCGCCGCGGTCCTCGCGGACTTCGTTGAGGAGAACCCGCTGGCTTGCCAAGGGCTGCTCTCGGTGGCGCGCACCGTGTTCACCCGCGAGGTGCCCACCCTGGCGGTCACCTTGCGCGATGACCCGCCGCAGTTGTTGGTCAACCCGGACTTCATCGCCCAACACGTCCGCTGCGAGGACGACCTGCGCGCCCTGCTGCTCCATGAGTTCCTGCATGTCCTGTTAGGGCACACC
Organism: Akkermansiaceae bacterium; assembly: GCA_044373465.1. GTDB lineage: Bacteria > Verrucomicrobiota > Verrucomicrobiia > Verrucomicrobiales > Akkermansiaceae > JBILQA01. Next base: position 11,150 of record JBILQE010000063.1, read on the forward strand.
ACGTTGTTCAAAGAAATCGACCCGATGACCAACCTTGCGCTCGACGCGGTGATCAACCACATCGTCCAGCGCGTTCTTGGGGTGGAGGCCGGCGGGTTCTTCCGGCGCTTCTATCAGCCGAGCGGCGACTGCGACCCGGTCTGGCTGCTGCGCCCGCACGCGGCGGGCGACATCGCTCCGCAGCATAAGCGCGCGCGCGAATCTCTGGCGCTACCCTACAGCAAACCACGGCGGCACAAAAACAGGCGGGAGATCATCATCCAGCAGCTGCGCCGCGGCCTTGCCACCGCGAGCGTGCTGGCCGACGACGTGCTGGATCTCTTTTCCTCGCTCGACATCACCGTCTCCGCGGAGGTGACGTTTCTGGGCAACCATAGCGAGCCGAGGGGGCGCGAGGAAACCCACCCGGCCAACTGCGAGCGCCTCGACCAGTTGTTCATCAAACTCGATGGCGACGGGATTTTCCGCCGCCCCAGCGAGCATGGATTTGCGCCGCAGCCGGCTGTTGTCCACGCGCCCGGCAGCGACCCGCACCGCCGCTGGCGCAGCGAAACGACCAAGATCCTGCGGCGCCTGCTCGTCCCGGATCCGCGCAGCCGCATGGTGCTGGCCGGGGAAATCTGCTACTGCCTGCCGGTGGCCACCACCAGCGACCGCCGCGCCGCCTTGCGCGCCTTGTGGAACCCGCTCCTGCCAGACTTCAGGTGGTCCGCCGATCGGTTTGAACCTAGCGGCCGCGTCAATGTCTATCTGGATGTTAGTGGCTCGATGAACACGGAGCTCAACCTGCTCATCGGCTTGCTGTGGAACCTGCGCAAGTGGATCCGCGCGCCGTTCAATGCCTTTTCTAACGGCGTCTATCCGGCCCGCATCGTCGATGGCAAGCTGCAGACGGAAACCACCGGCGGCACCTGCTTCAACGACGTGCTCACCCACCTGATCGCGGCCCGTCCGGGCAAGTCGTTGATCATCACCGACGGGTTTATTGAAACGCCCAATCGGGCGCTGCTCGGCACGCTCCGCTCGCTCGGCGAGGAAATCCACGTGCTGGTTTCCTCCGCGGGAACCACCGAGCCGTTTGAGAAATATTCCATCCCCTGCACCCGCCTGCCGAAAATCCCCACCTAACCAACCTCATGATCCGCACCAGCGAAGCCGTCCTGCGCGGCCATCCCGACAAGTTCTGCGACCAGATCGCCGATCGCATCCTCTATCACGCCTATGCGCTCGATCCGGACGCCTACGGGCAGATCGAGGTGGCGGTTTGGTCGGACCAGGTTTTCCTAACAGGGGCGACGGTCACCCGCACGCCGTTTGAGAGCGTGTTTGCCGATGTGGTCCGCACGGTTGGCCAGGAGGTCGGCTACACGCCGGGGAACTCGATTGATGCCAACCGCTATCAGGTCCACGACCATGTTTGTCGGCAGGTCCGCGACCCGCGCGAGTGGACCGGCCACATCAACGACCAGGCGATTGTCATCGGCTGGGCTGGCTACGATTCCGCCACCCGGTTTCTCGCGCCGGAGCATTTCCTGGTCCACGCGCTGCGCGAGACGCTCGATGCGGCCTGCGCGTATGCCGGGCCGCTGGCGGGCCACGGGCCGGACGGGAAGATCGTGGTGAAGATCGATGAATGTCCGGCGCAGCGCGGCAGGCTGGCGGTTTGGCAGATTGCCACGGTGCTGGTGACCTTGCAGCAAAAGCCCGGGTTGGGGTTCATCGACTTCCAACGGGCGGTGGTGGCGGTGCTGGCGGACGCGCTGCGCGCGCTGGCCATCGCCGACCCGCGCTGGCGCTTCGATCTCGATCGTACCCGCCTGCTGGTCAACCCGAACGGGCCATTCATCGACGGCGGCTCGAACAGCGACAACGGCCAGACCGGGCGCAAGCTGGTGATGGATTATTACGGCCCGCGGGTTCCGCTCGGCGGCGGCGCGCTCAGCGGCAAGGACCTGACCCACATCGACCGGGCCGGCGCGCTGGCCGCCCGGCGCGCGTGCGTCGAGGCGGTTGAGAATGGCGCGAAGGAAGCCCAGGTCCGCCTGAGCTATGCGCCGGGTATCGCTAAACCGCTGGATGTCTGCTGGTCGTTCCCGGACGGCGGGCGCCCGCCGGCCACCGCGGACTTTTCATTTCCGCAGCTCCTGGCGGCCACCCGGGGCCATTGGCGCTGCTTGCACCAATCCGGCCGTGGAGCGCACTTCAGTGATCCGCTCCTCCCGTGGAATTCCCCGCGCCACGGCGCAACCGGACAGCTTCCGGCGCCCACTTGCGCTGCGGCAGTCCTTCAGAACGCATGAATGGGCGGGGCGTTGTTCCCGGGGCGTTGCCCCGGGCTGGGATGCGCTGCCCCGTTGGGGCACCAAGGAGTGGCGACTTCAGTCGCGTTTCATTGGCCGGACACGCGACTGAAGTCGCGGCTCCTTGGCCACGCCCCGTTGGGGCGCGGGTGGAAGAGTCTGCGGGTCTTCCCTGGCGATTTTCGACTTTTGACCTTCAGACTTTCGACTCCCCCTCACGGCACCGTCACCTCTGCCTTGGCGGGGTAGGTGAGTTCCGGGTCGCCGGTGATGAGGAGGGATTCGCAGAGGGTGCTGAGTTGCGGGGTGGGGGTGAGGGTTTCGACCAGCTTGCCGTTGATCGAGATGCGCACCGGCTTGGTGAGGTCGACGAGTGACTCGTGGAGCCAGAGGCGGAGTTTCAGGCCGCTGGCCGGGATGGTTTCGCCGGAGTCGGCGAGCGGTTTTTGCCAATCGGCGGCCTGGACGACCTCATCGTTCCTGGTGGCGGTGGCGGTGATGGCGATTAAGTTTTCCTCGGTGTTGATCCGGGCGTCGAGGTGGATGACTTTCTTGTCGAGGTCGTTGACGGCATGGAGCCAGTAGCCGCCCTTGTTCTTCACCTCGTCGTGCTGGAACAGCGTGATGGTGACCCGCTCCGGGTGGGCGCGGCGCGAGAACGGCAGCAGCCAGTTAGGGCCGGGCTGGTAGTTGATCCCGTGGCCGCGGCCGCGGTGGACTTCGAGGTGGTGGGTGTACCCTAACGGATCTTTCTGGCGCAGGGTTTCGAGCAGTTCGTGCTTGGCGACGGCGTTGGTCACCCGGCCAAACATCGTGTCCCGTTCCCCAACATCGGTGCGAAACGGCAGGTTGCGCAGGTTCTCGACGTGGATCGAGGTGCCCGACCCGCAGGCCATCCCGTTAGCCGCGGCAAACATGTCCGGATACCGGCAGGCAAGTGTCTCGGTGCCGTAGCCGCCCTCGGAGATGCCGATCAGATAGATCCTGTTGGGATCGATGTCCCAGAACAGGATCGCGTGGCGGATCATCGCGGCGAAGGCGGTGACGTTGAACTCCTTCCACCAGCGGCCCTGGTTGTCGTCGACCATCCGCGGAACAAAGTAGATCGCGTCGTTTGGATAGAGGCCAAGCGAGAGGCGGACCTGGGCGTCCCACTCGCCGCTGTTGACGCTCCACGAGTGGGGCGTGGCGAGCTTCTCGCCGGTCCCGCCGCCGCCATGCATGGCGATGAACAGCGGCCAGCCCTTCTCCGGCCGCTTGCCCTTTGCCAAGGCAAGGTAGGGCATGTCCAAACCCTCCTTGATGCGATAGCTCCCTTGGGTGAGCTCAAGCTTCCCCTCGACCGGAACTTTTATCTTGTTGGTGGGCGTGAAGTTCTTCTCCCAGCCGAGCTTCACCGCGGCCTGTTTGTAGGCGGCAAACGCCTCGGCGCGCGCGCCACCGATCTCCGCCGGACTGAGCGAGCGGCTTGCGAGCGCGGGGACGTTCTGGGCCGCGCCTTTCATGGACGCTTCAAACCACCCCAGGACCGCCGCCGCGCCGGTCACTGCGGGTGCGGCGGCCGGCTCGGCGCTGGCAAAACCGACCGACCCGAGAAGGACGCTGAGGCAGAAAACGTGGCGCATCAT
>JBILQE010000100.1:0-4212 GCA_044373465.1 Akkermansiaceae bacterium
TTTGCCCTGACCCACAACTACCTCCCCGAGGGTCGCAAGACCGCCGCCGAGCAACTGCATAAAGTGAAGGCCGCAGGAGGCGACGTGGAAATCTTCACCCCGGAGCAGCTCCGCACGATCCTCCACGCCGCACCGCCGCGCCTTGTCCCGCTCCTCGCCATCGGCGCGTTCTCCGGCATCCGCATGGCCGAGCTGGCCCGCCTCGACTGGACCGCAGTGAACCTGGAGCGCGGTCACATCGAGGTGCGCGCCGGCCAGGCAAAAACCGCCTCGCGCCGCCTCATCCCGATCACCGACAACCTGCGCGCCTGGCTCACCCCGCTGGAACGCACCGGCAGGGTGATCGTCTCGTCGCAACTCCAGAAGGAAGCTTCAGCCCTCGCCCGCGCCTTAAAGATCGGCTGGCCGCACAACGTGCTGCGCCACTCGTTCATCTCCTACCGCATCGCCGCCGTGAAGAGCGCCGACCAGGTCGCCCTCGAAGCCGGCAACTCACCCGCCATCATCTTCAAACACTACCGCGAACTGGCCACCTCGGAACAAGCCGCCGAGTGGTTCGCCATCCTCCCCAAGCCCGGCCAGTGGCAGAACACTTTCCTCTACGACCCTAAAGCCCGGACCGGCAAACTGCCGTAAGCGACCATGCCGCCCCACCAACTAACCGGCAAAACTCCGGTTCGGCTTCCCGTCGTCCAGCAAGTCGCCAACCCGGTTCACCGTGTCCTTCAAAATCGACGCACCCGCGAAAATCAAAATCCCCACCTCTGGCGACACAAACGGAATCGCGTCAAACGCGGAAATAATGCCTGCAATCTTTCCAAGGTAGCTGAGAATTCTGAGGGCCTTCATCGCACCCCGGCACCGGTGTCAACTGCTGCTGGCTGCCGTCACGGCCAGCTTGCACCGAAAGCGTCCAGTCACATACCCTTCCCCCCGACATCGTTCGGATTCGTCGCATCCATACCGGATTCTTTACAAAATTGGTTTTACAGGGACAAGCGCTACGAGGTGGGCAGGGCGTTTGGGTGTTCAGTCAGAGTAGGCGATCTTTCCCGGTTCCAAATGGCTAAGTTCAAGGGATGGAGGAAAGCAGCACTAGCGTGCGAATCATGCGAGTAGCCCGCTGCCAGACTCCCTTTGGAGGACCAGCCCATAATCCGGGGTTCGTAGCCGAGAAGCAGTCCGAATTTCATTTTCCAAGTGGGTTGGCACACCAACGCCATTGGTTGGCGCGTGGTTACATTTATCCCGCGCCCGGATAGAGCCCAAGGCCGCCGGTGTCCTTGCCGCCAACGAACATCCAGTTCTTGGCGCCGAGCTTGGTCGGGCCAAGCAGCAGCAGGCGGTCATCAGCGAGCTGCTCAAGCGCCTTTACGGCAGCAAGAGCGAACAGATCGATCCAACTCATCTCCGCCAAGCTCGTCGCCTGGTGCGAAACCCATCATGTGCGCCTCCACCACATCCAGCCAGGAAAGCCCACCCAGAACGCCTACATCGAGCGCTTCAACCGCACCTTCCGCAACGAGGTGCTCGATGCGCATCTGTTTAGCAGCCTCTCCGAGGTCCGCCAAATCGTCCACGAATGGATGATCGACTACAACGAGGAGCGTCCCCACGACTCCCTCGGAAAAATCCCTCCCTCCCACTACCGCCAAAAACTAACCCAAGCCCCAAACCCTCAAACCTCTACTTTTGAAATGTCTCATTGACGGGGAAGCTTACAGTTGCGGCCGAGGGTCACGAGCATTTTCTTGTTGATGATAAGATAAAGGATAGCACAAAAACAGCAATAGTCATCAAAAGTAGTTGGAATGCTACATTTGACTCTCCGAGGTAAAAATCAAAATATGGCTTCTCGGTCAGCCATGCAAATAGTAACGAGAATACCGCCATGGAAAAACTCCCAAATAATGACATTGCGAGAGCGAATTTCAACTTCACTTTCATATAATTCAAAACCATGTAGCGTTCCAATCACCTCCCTTAGAGCCAAATTGCGGGAGAATTGAAAAAGTCCATTTCCCGTTGATTTCTCCTCCAGCTCTGAAGTCAGCCCAATCTCCTCTCGCACCTAGGAATCCAGAAATCCCGCCCTTCAATTCGATATCCAGGCCTTCATCTGATATTGCCGACTCGATACCCCATTCCGCAAAGACACCTACGAAGGGGCCGCGAATGCCGTTCAATGCATTCAGATCGATCATACCCCCTTTGCCGGTTCGATAATTTTTACTTTTGACTGAACGATTTCCTCCAAATACTCCATAACCTCCAGATGCTTGTATTTTCAAGTCGAATTTCCCAATAAGATCTGTCCGATCAAAACAAGGACAGTCAATTATTTTGCCGCCGATGGAGAGAATAACATCAGCATCGATTTTTTCAGCATATTTCTTGACGAAGGGAACCTTCTTGGCTGCGGATCTGATAGTATTTTTGAGTGCTCCGACGTTACCGTAAGCACTAGCTGCAACTTCAACGCAGTTCTCACCCTCGTAGTTAACCTGCTTGGATTCGAAGAGGATTCCGTACGACTCTAGGGAGTCATGGACGAGAGGAATCCGTGGTAAGTTAAACTTTCTTGTCAAAGCGGATATTGAAAGCTCGAGACGGTAATTGGGCTGGCTTTTAAGCGCGTCGTATATCTTCCAGTACCCAAGAAAATCAACATATGCTACCGGATCATTTTCGATCATAGCAAATAAGTTCATCCCACCTTGTTCTCCGATCGGATCCCTGCTTGGCCACCTCCCCGTCACTGGATCAAAATGCCTGTACCCGTAGTAATATAGCCCGGTTGACACATCGATTGGCTTGGTAGAGAAGCGGTGAGCGAAATCACTGGCCAATGTGCCCGAAGCCACAGTAGTGCGGCCAAACGGGTCGTACTCATAGTGTGCGACGGTGGCTCCAGCGCTGTCGAGATACTCGCTGACGTTCCCGTTGCCATCGTAGGTGGGGAAGTGCGAGGTGGTTCCGACGCTGACGGCGAGAAGGCCGCCGACGCCGCCGGCACCTTGGAGCGAACCACTCAGGTCGAGACCCCAAGTGTAGGTCCTGGCGAGGGTGGTGCCGGTGTACTCGGCGACCGGGTTCCAAGCGTCGTAGATATAAACGGTGGTCGAGCTGCCGGTCGTCTGGGCGATCCGGCGGCTGCCCGAGTCGTAGAGATAGGTGGTGGTCGTCCCGTTGACGGTGGCGCTGACGAGGCGGTTCTCGGCGTCCCAGGCGAGAGTGCTGTTAGCGCTGAGGTGGGCCGGGAGCGGGTAGGCCGTGGCATTACCGTCGTCGTCGTAGGCCGGGTTGATTGTTTCGACTGCCGTGTACTGGTTAAGCGCGTTGGCCGTGTAGTTGTCGGTGGCCGGCAGCGTCAGGCTGTCAGCGGCTTTTTTGCGGTTGCCGATGCCGTCGTACTCGTAGGCGCGATCAAAGCCGGTGATGCTGCTGTCGGCTTTGGTGACTTGGCCAAGCGCGTCATATCCCCAGGTGATGCTGCGGTTCGACGCAAAAGCGCTGCCGGTCTTGGCGACTTCGGTGCGCTGGCCGAGGGTATTCACGCTGTAACCATAGGCGGAGACGGTGCTCGTGCCAACTTGGTTTTGCTTGCTGGCGAGGACGTCGCGGGTGCTTTCCCAGGTGTTGGTGACGGTGTGGGCGGGGCCGGTGACGCTGCTAAGCAGGCCCATGCTGTTGGTCTGATAGGCGTAGCTGAAGGTGCCTGCCGGACTGGTCACGCTGGCGAGGCGGCCGGCGGTGTCGTACCCGTAGGTGACCTGGTTTTCGATGGTGATGCCATCTTTGAGCTGCCAGCCGCTGTCGCGTTGGAGGCTGTCCTGGCTGCGGTCGAGGACGCGGGTGAAGTCCGGGGTGCCGTCGGCGTTGAGGTCGTAGGCCAGGGTTTCGCCGGCTGGGGCCAGGGTGGTTGGGTTGTAGAACGCTCGGACATGAGCCAGCCTATCGCCCTGCGGCGCTCGGCTGGCTCCACGGCTTTTTTTCGAGCAGCTCCCTGAGTGCATCGTTCTCCATGGCCAGATCGGCATACATCCGCTTGAGCTTGGAGTGCTCCGCTTCGAGCTCCTTGGTCCGCTTGAGCTCGGAGACCTCTAGGCCACCGTACTTGCTCTTCCAGTTGTAATACGTCGGCTGGCTGATGCCGTGCTTGCGGCAAAGGTCAGCGACCTTCACGCCCGTATCGGCTTCCTTGAGGATCGA
>JBILQE010000018.1:0-59946 GCA_044373465.1 Akkermansiaceae bacterium
TCCGATGGCACCTATGTGTTCCACTTTGTCAACGTCGTCGACGACCTCGAGATGCAGATCTCCCACGTCATCCGCGGCGAGGACCACCTGATGAACACCCCGAAGCATCTCCAACTCTTCAACGCACTCGGCGCCGAGCCACCGGCGTATGCCCACATCCCGCTGATCCTCAACTCTAACGGGTCAAAGATGTCGAAGCGTGACGAGGGTGCCGCGGTGGGCGAGTATCCGAAGTTAGGTTACCTGCCCGAGGCGGTGGTGAACTTCCTCGCGCTGCTTGGCTGGTCACCGAAGTCCGACGAGGAGATCTTCGCGCCCGAGGAGCTCATCGAGCGGTTTTCCCTCGAGGCAGTCAACCGCTCGCCGGCGCGCTTCGATGCCGAGAAGTGCGCGTGGCTCAACCAGCAGCACCTTGCGCAGTTAGATGATGCCTCCTTCGCGGCGCTTGCCGAGCCGTATGTCGAGGCGGCCGGGCTGGCGTGCGGCGGCGACCGGTATCCGGCGGCGGCGCGGGCGATCCGCGAGAAGGTCCGGTTGCTCGGCGAAGTCCCCGGCGCGCTGGGATTCTTGCTTTGCGACGAGTTTCCACTCGAGCCCGAGGCGCTCGAGAAAGTCCGCTCCAACAGCCAGGCCGCAAGCCTGCTAGATGCGCTGGCCGGCGCGTTTGCCGCGGCACAGAGCTGGTCTGGGGATGAGGCGAAGGGGTTGTTGGGCGAGGTGGCCCAGGCGCACGGTGCCAAGCCCGGGCAGCTGATGTTTCCGGTGCGGGTGGCGCTCAGCGGGCGCGCCGGCGGTCCCGACCTTGGCGCGATCCTCGAAATCCTCGGAGCCGCGGAGTCCGCCCGGCGGCTGCGCGGACTTGTTACCCACCTTGCCTAACTGCCATGCCTGCTATCTTCACCCTGGCTGACCTGACTGATAGAGCGCGGCTCGACGCGGGCGAATCCAAGCCGGCGCGGCTGGCGGTGATTGGTTTTCCGGTGGGGCATTCGGCCTCGCCGGGGATGCAACAGGCGGCGCTCGACGCGCAGCGGCTTGAGATGCGCTACATCCGGGTGGAGGTGGCGCCCGGGGAGGTTGGCGAGGCGCTGCGGCGGATGGCGGCCTTGGACTTTGTCGGGGCAAACGTGACGGTGCCGCACAAGCTAGAGGCGTTGGCGGCGTGCACCGAGGTGAGCGAGACGGCGCGTGCGTTGGGCGCGGTCAACACGGTGAGTTTTGATGGCGGGCGGGTGCGCGGCGACAACACCGACGGGCCGGGGTTCGTGCGCGCCATCCGTGAGGAGTTCAATGTCGACCTCCCCGACCTGCGGGTGCTCATCGTCGGCGCGGGAGGCGGCGCCGGCAAGGCGATCTCAACCCAGTGCGCCCGCGAGGGGTGCGAGAAACTCATCCTGGTCAACCGCAGCGTCGACAAGGTCCGCGAGCTTGCCGCCAACCTCCACGGGTATTTCCAAAGCGACCGGCTCGAGGGCCCCGGCAGCCGGCTCGTCGCCCTTGGTCTTGACGACCCGCGGCTGCGCGAGGAGGCGGCGAGCGCCGACCTGCTCGTCAACCTCTCGTCGCTCGGTCTCAAACACGGCGACCCGTCGCCGCTTCCGGAGAATTGCTTCAAGGCCTATCATCTAGTCTACGACTCGATCTATCAACCGCCGCGGACCCGGTTTCTGAAGGCCGCGGCGGAAGCCGGGGCGCGGGTGGCCAATGGCAACTCGCTGCTCATCCACCAGGGAGCGCTGGCATTCGAAATCTGGTTTGCGGCCGACGCACCGCTTGCCGCCATGCGCCGCGGACTCCAGCAAAAGCCCCAACTCTAGCGGCCGGGAGTCTCCGGCGCGTTTCCAGTGGCTTCCGGATCGATCCCCGCGTTGCTCAGGTCCAACCAGTGGCCTGCTAGAACCTCCTCGACTTCAAAACGCCGCTTGCCTCCTTCCTCGATGCGCCGCACCCGCGCCCGGACCCGCGCCATCCCCTTGGGGTCCAGCTCGGTTAGCTTCGAATGATAGGCGCCGTCGGCTTGGGCGCCGGCAAGCGCTGCGGCGAGCCGGCGGCCGGCCTGGCTGTCGCGCGGCACCGCGATTTCCGGCGACTGCGGCCCGTACTCGTTGAGGCTGCCGAACTTTGGAAGGTAGAAGACCACCCTGAGGGACTCGCTGGCGCCCGCCGATCCCTGGCGCTCGCGGACGTAGAGGCGAAACTCACCGACGTCCTCGCCAACTCCGGCCAGATACAGTGCCCATGGCATCTCGGAATAGCGCACAAAATGTTTCCAATCCATCCGCCATTCGCCGTTCTGCTCGAAGAACACGACCTCATACTGCTGGTCGGGCGTTTCCCAGAGCGTCTCAATCGCGGTCCCGGCGGAGGTCTCCAAGGCCCCGGAATAGCGCAGCACCGGCACGACTGTTAGGTTCAGCGCCGGGTTTTCGGCGTAATGCCGCTGCATCGCGCCAACCACCAGATAGCCATCGCGGACTGATTGAGCGCGCGCTTCCGGGGTGCCGGCGCGCAGGAAATCATACCAGGCGCGCTGGCATTTTGGCAGGGCCGCGCGCAGCAGCACGACTTCCTCGGGCGTGCGGCCTACGGGCGCGTCATCCACAGCGGCCACCGGCGTCGGCCCCCTCTGCATGTGAACTCCGAGAAAGATCAAGCCAACCAGCCAGGCCAACAGGAAGATCCCCAACAACAACGCCTTCGGGCTGCGCCGCGGTTCGCTGCGCTGCCTAACATCGTTGACCCTCGTCGCAGTGATGGTGCGGGGTGCCTGGCGGCCGGTGGTGCTGGCGGGTTGGTCAAGCGGCGGGCGCCGCGCGAGCATCTGCATGTCGCGCATGACGCCGGCTTTGGGGAATCCGGCGGCGGACCCGGCGGCGGAGGTTGCCCGGCGCAGCCCCTTGCCACAGGAGCCGCAGGCGGTCGGGGCGTGCTCGCCAAGTCCGCCGGGAAACACTTCGCCACAGCCACCGCAATGGTACCAGCCGGTGGGGACGCTTTGGTTAGGTTGGGAATCCATCAGGGCCTGACCCATTCCACGTGCTTGAAAGCACTAATTTCGAAGTAATTATCGGGCACCTCCGGGAGCGCGGAGCGCAGTTCGATGGTAACCCGCTCGAAGCGCTTCAACTCAAGAAGGAAGCGGCCGCGGTCGAGCGCTTCCAACAGCTGTTCGTCGACCGGGCTGCCGATCTTGGCAAAGCCCCAAAAGAGCTCGTCGCTGCCGGGAATGGTCAGCAGGTAGCCGTGGAATTGGTCCTCCGGATAGGGTCCGAGGGCGACCGAACGAGCCTCGATGGAGCAGCGGACCTCGACATCGATGAGATCCGTGGTGGTCAGCTTGGCGACCGGAACCTGCGAGTAGGCGGCGGTCGCTTCCCAATCGAGCTTCATTTGGCCGTCCTCGCGGACGAAATAGGCGCGCAACTTGCGGAAGTCCTGGAGTTCGACCTCCAGCAGGAAAAACGCGGTCCCTTGAACTTCGGCGAAGGCGGCGGGAGAGTCCGAGTTCTGGATGCGCAGCGGCGACCCTAACGGTTCCCAGCGCTCCCGGATCAACGGCTCGACCCGGGCACGCTGGCGCACCAGCGGCAAGACCTCGTCAAGGGTCGCGGCGTTGGCGTAGGCTGATAGGATGGCGCGCGCCTCGCGCTCGGCAAGATCCGGATTCTGCCGATACCATTGCAGGGCATTCCCGCGCGGACTCAGCGGCGCCTCCGCGGCCGGGGTGGCCGCCACGGCCGCGGGCTTCCCGGGCAGGAGGACCAGCAGCGCAACCAGCGCCAAGCTAACAAGTCCAAGCGCCAGCCATGGCCAGACGCGGGCCTTGCTGGGCGCGGCGCCACCCCACTCGGGCTCCTCGGCGCGCGCGCGCGAACCCGGCATCTGGGTGGCCGGAGGTTCCCCGGGCTGCGCGCGCGGCGGGTCAGCCTCGCCAACCTGCCGGTGAGCCGCCAACCCTGCGCGGGGCGCGACCGAACGCCCGATCGCAGGTCCCGCGTCAAGCCGCGCGACCGGCTCAAGCCGCGCGGCCGCGCCATCTAACTGGTCGTCGGCGACCACGCGGAGCTGGTTTGACCCTGGGCGCGGGCCAGCCTCACCCGGAGGAGGGTTGTCCGGGTCGTGGTGCGGAGGTGGCGTGGTTCCCATGAATCTGCGACGTGAGGATGGCGATGATCGTCGCTGCAAGCAAGCGGATCATTCCGTGCCAAGCTGGCGGGAAAGCGCCTCGTCGATGGCGCGCTCGACTAACAGCGCGGCGAGCCGCTCGGTGGCGGCGTCGAGGCGTTGGACGGCGGCCTTGAGGCGGTTGGCCTCGGTGGCGGCGAGCGCCTCGCGGACTTCGTTGGAGGCGGCGTGGATCTCGTCGACCTCGGCAGGCTCGAGCAGTCCGGGAGCTTCGGCGAGTGCCTGGTCGACGGCGGGGAGGAGTTCCTCAGCCTTGAGCTGTGCCTCGGTGAAGACGCGCATGGCCATGTCCTGGAACGCATGTTCGATGGAGGCGCCGACCATGGCTTCGACGGCGGCGTCATCGACATCAACCGCGGCGTTGCGAATCTCCAGAACGGTGTCGGTGCCGGTGGCCATGTCGCGGGCAAGCACCGCGAGGATGCCATTTTCATCCAGCGAGAACTGGATGCCGACGCGCGCCTGGCCCTTGTCGACGGGCTGGAACGGGACGTCCAACTGGCCGAGCTCCCAGTTGTCCTTGGCGAGCTCGCGTTCGCCCTGGAGGACGCGCACACGCATGCTGCGCTGGCCGCTGGCGGCGTTGGTGAACATCTCGCCAGCTTTGCACGGGATGGTGGTGTTGCGCGGGATAATGACGTTCATGAGCCCGCCGAGGCTCTCGATCCCGAGGCTCAACGGAGTCACATCCAACAGCACCATGCTGCGCAACGCCCCGCTGAGGACCCCGGCCTGGATGGTCGCGCCGAGGGCGACGGCTTCGTCGGGATGTTGGGAGATGTCCGGCTCACGCCCGAAGATCTCCGCGGCTAACGCGCGGACGGCCGCAAGCCGGGTGCTGCCACCTACCAGGACGGCGGCGTCCAGCGGTGCGCCCCCGGCGTCGCTCAGCGCGCGCGCGCAAAGCCGGCGGGTCCGTTCCAACAACGGAGCGGCTAGAAGCTCAAGCCGCGCGCGCCCGATCTCGAGTTCAAGATTGCCCGCGGCGTCGAAGAACGGCAGGCGCAGGACCGTGGCGGGACGCTCGCCTAGCTCGATCTTGGCCGCCTGGGCCGCGGCTAACAACCGGACCCGCGCCTCCAGCGGCAGGTCGTCCCACGCCCGGCCGGCCTGGGTGGCAACCCAGCGGGCAAGCGCCTCATCAAGGTCATCGCCGCCGAGGCGGGTGTCGCCAAGCGTGGCGAGAACCTGGAAGACCCCGTCGCGCATTTCCAACACCGAGAGGTCGAAGGTGCCGCCGCCGAGGTCATAGACGGCGACGCGGGAATGGTCGCCGAGCTTGTCGAGGCCGTAGGCCAGGGTGGCGGCGGTGGGCTCGTTGAGGATCCGCTCGACGGTTAGGCCGGCGAGTTGGCCGGCGCGGAGGGTGGCGTTGCGCTGGGCGTCGTTGAAGTAGGCGGGCACGGTGATGACCGCGCGGGTGACTGGGCGGGCGAGCCGGAACTCGGCGATTCCCTTGAGGTGGCGGAGGATTTCGGCGCTGACCTCCTCGGGGCGCACGAGCCGCTGGCCGATGCGGACGCAAGCCATCCCGTGGTCGTCGGCGCCGAGCGGCAGCGGGAAGTCATCCGCCACGAGCTCATCCATCCGCCGGCCCATGAGCCGCTTGATGCTGGTGACCACCTGTTGGGGTGCGACTGCGCGGCGCCGCAGCGCCGCGTCGCCGACATCCACGCTGCCGTCCGCCGCATAATAGACCGCACTCGGCGTGATCCGCCGGCCGTGCGCGTCGGCTAACAAAATTGGGAATCCCGAGTCGACCACCCCGACAGCCGAGTTGGTCGTTCCCAGGTCGATGCCGATGATATCGCCGCTCACGGACCTCGTGTAAGGGCGGATCGCCCGCGGGAAAAGGGCCAAGTGGTGGAAGTTCCGGCTAGCGGGCCGGGCGCTGCGGCGCGGCGGCCGGCGCGGCGGCAGGCTGGGACGCGGGCGGTGTCGCCGTGGTTGGCGGGGTTGGCGGGGACGCGTCAGCGATCCGGATCTCGGCGGGCGACACGACCTCGACGCGCAGCTGCGCCTCGGCGCACAGAACGGTTAGGACATCCTGATAGATGGCACTATCATTCTGGTAGGTAAAGGTTGCCGCACCCTTGGCAGGGTCGAAGGCGAGGGAGAAGGCGACGACGACGCCAGGGTCCTCGAAGTGGAGGCGGGCGATCTCGGTGGCGCGGGCGCGCAGCCGGGCAAGCGCCTGGTCGACGGTGCCGGCGAGGGCGAGCTCGGCCTTGGCGTTGAGCCACGACGGGAAATTGCGGAACACCGCGGCCTCGTCAAGCGGCCGGCCGGCGCGGGTGTCCATCCATGCCTGCAGGATGATCCCGGACATGTGCTCGGGATGTTGGACGCCCATGCGGTGGAAATAGCCAACCAGCGGCGAGTCCTCCCAAAGGTTCCAGCGGCTGCGGATGGCCACGCCGAGGGTGTCGACCACCTCGCCGGCGGCCGCTGGGTTGCGTTCCAGCTCCGCGAGGTCGCCCGCAGGGATGATCTCGCCAAGGGCTGCCACCGCCGCGCGCAGGTCCGTGGGAAGGGTGACGTCGTCACGGCTAACAACAGCGGCGGGCCCATCCGCGGCGGCCGCGGCGGCTGTCAGGATGGTCAGCGCGGCGAGGGCGCGCAGCATTGCGATCATGGTGGCCAAAGGTATCCCCGATTCCCCGGTGGCGCGGCGGAAACCCTCCCCGACGGGCCAAAAAAAAGCGCTCCGGGAATCTCCCCAGAGCGCTTTCGGAAGGATTGCCGCGACTTAACGCGAGTAGAGTTCAACGATGAGCTGCTCGTTGACGAGCGGATCGATGTCGGCACGCTCAGGAACCCGGTTGACGACGCCCTCGATCTTCTCGCGGTCCATCGTCAGCCAGTCGACCATCGGCACCGACTGGGTGAGGTCCATCATGCGCAGCGCCAGCTGTTGGGCCGACGGCTTCTGGGCCACGGTGATCCGGTCGCCCGGTTTGCACTGGTAGCTCGAAACGTCGACCCGGTGGCCGTTGACGTGGATGTGCCCGTGGCCAACAAACTGGCGGGCAGCCGAACGGCTGTTGCCCAGGCCTAACCGATAGCAAACGTTGTCGAGGCGCAGCTCAAGGAACTGCAGCATCGTTTCACCGGTGATCCCGCGGCGCCGGGCGGCTTCCTCGTAGTATCCGCGGAATTGCTTCTCGAGGATCCCGTACTGGAACTTCAGCTTCTGCTTCTCGCCAAGGGCGATCGAGTAATCCGACTTCTTCCGCCGGCCGGCGCGCACACCGTGCTGCCCGGGCGGGAAGTTGCGGCGCTCAAGCGCCTTGGAGGGACCAAAAAGTGCGACGCCAAAGCGACGGCTGATCTTGTCGCGGGGA
The DNA here is from genome assembly GCA_044373465.1 of Akkermansiaceae bacterium. Lineage (GTDB taxonomy): Bacteria > Verrucomicrobiota > Verrucomicrobiia > Verrucomicrobiales > Akkermansiaceae > JBILQA01. The sequence continues at coordinate 7,530 of JBILQE010000018.1, forward strand.
CCGGTGTAACGTGCCATGTGATGCTGAAAGTTAGTTGTTGGCCCTTGATGTTAGACGCGGCGGGCCTTCTTCGGGCGGCAGCCGTTGTGCGGGATGGAGGTGACATCCTTGATGGCGGTGACTTCGACACCGATACCTTGGACGGCACGCACGGCGGACTCGCGGCCTGAGCCCGGGCCCTTGACGCGGACTTCAGCTTCCTTGAGCCCGTGGCCCATGGCCTGGCGGCAAGCGTCCTGGGAGACGACCTGGGCGGCGTAGGCGGTGCTTTTGCGCGATCCGCGGAAGCCCATCTTGCCGGCGCTCGACCAGCCGATGGAGTTGCCGTTCTGGTCGGTGACGCTGACGATGGTGTTGTTGAAGGTCGCGGTGACGTGGACGATGCCACGGGTGACGTTCTTGCTGCCCTTCGCCTTGTGGATCTTGATTTTTTCTTCCTCGCCGGCGAGTTCGGCAAAGATGTCGCGCTTCTCCTCTTTTTTCGGAGCGGCGGGGACTTCTTCAGCCGGCGCAGCAGCCTTGGGTGCCTCAGCAGCCTTGGGTGCCTTCGCCTTCGCGGCGGGCTTGGCATCCGCCTGTGGAGCGGCGGCCTCTGCGACCACCTCGTCTTGGATATTTTCTTCCTCAGCCATTATGGAAATCGGTTGGAACGTGGCAAAAACAGTTAGTCAGGGATTACTTTTTCTTGGCGATGACCCCGACGGTGCGGCGCTTGCCCTTCCGGGTGCGGGCGTTGGTGCGGGTCCGCTGGCCGCGCACCGGGAGGCCGCGCTTGTGGCGAATGCCACGATAAGAATTGATGGAAGTCAGGCGCTTCATGATCGCCTGCTTTTCGCGGCGAAGGTCGCCCTCGATGATGATCCCTTCGGACTGGATGACCTGGGCAATGCGCACGAGTTGGTCCTCGTTGAGTTGGCCGGTGCGGATGTTCGGGTCGATGCCCGCCTGGTCAAGGATGCGGGTCGCGGTGTTGCGACCGATGCCGTAGATATACGGAAGCGACGCTTCAACGCGCTTCTCATTGGGGATTTCGATGCCGAAAAGACGAGCCATGGTATGCGGGATTTCGCGTGGTTTGCCGCCGATGCCGGGGTGGCCAGGCGCAAAGCGGGTTGCTTCCTTAGCAACAATGCGAGCGGTGGCAAGTGGAATTGGGGAATTTTTCGGGAAAACTTCCGGTGAGGGTGCGTGCTGGGGATTTCGCGAGTGTGGAGGTGCTAGAGCTCGCGCAGGCGCAGGGAGCGGAACCAGACTTCGTTGCCGTGATCCTGAAGCATGAGGCGGCCGCGCGGGTTGCGCGCAAACCCCGGGGTGGCCTTGAACTTGCTTTGAGCAATGGCCGCGTCCCATGCGGGGCTGCCGACCTCGATGCTGACGACGAGCTTGCCATTGAGCCAGTGTTCGAAGTGGTTGCCCTTGACGACGATGCGCGAAAGCTGCCAGACCCCGGCGGCGACCGAGCCGGGCGGCTTTGCCTGCGGATCGGGAGCGAACAACTCGTACATCGCCGCGGCGCTGGTTTTGGCGACCTTGCCATTCGGGTGCTTGGCGTCGTCAAGCAGTTGATATTCGGGTCCGAGCATGGCGGAGCCGATCTTGGTGACGCGGTATTTGACGCCGCTGTTGGCGCCGGGTGCGACCTTCCACTCGAAGGAGAACTCGAAGTCAGCGTAATCGTTGGCCGAGAACAAGTCGCCGCCGCCCTTGGTGTGGTGGAGCACGCCGTCCTCGACGCTCCAACCAGCGCCCGGGGCCGCGCCGCGGGCGTCGACCCACCCGGCAAGCGACTTGCCATCAAACAGATCAACCCAGTCGCCGGCGGCCGCGGCGGGACCGAGCGCGAGAAATCCCAACAAGCCGGTGAAATATCCGAGACGCATATGCAAGTAGTAGCCGAATCCTGCGGGACGTCGCTAAGGAATTCCACTCTCAAGCGGAGCGGCGATTTTTCCCTACTGGACAAAACCAACATCTTACCTAGGTTCGCGACCGACTTCGCAAATTTCCCTTTTCCCACACCGAACAAACACATGGAAACGGCCACCGCACCCGCCACCCTCCTTCCGCCCGATGACGTTGCCGCCATCGATGAACTTGGCCACGTCTACCGCGGCTTCCGCGCCGAGCTGGGCAAGATCATCATCGGCCAGGAAGACGTGATCGAGCAGTTGGCCATCGCGCTGTTTGGGCGTGGCCACGCGCTGCTGATGGGGGTTCCGGGGCTGGCGAAGACCTTGTTGATTTCCTCCGTCGCGGAAACCCTGGACCTCGCGTTCAACCGCATCCAGTTCACCCCGGACCTCATGCCGGCCGACATCACCGGCACGGACATCATTCAGGAAAGCGGCGTCGGCGGTCGGCGCGAGTTTGAATTCATCAAGGGCCCGTTGTTTGCCAACATCGTGCTGGCGGACGAAATCAACCGCGCCCCGGCCAAGACCCAGTCAGCCTTGCTCGAAGCGATGCAGGAGCACAAGGTCACCGTGCTAGGCAAGACCTACACGCTCACCCCGCCGTTCTTCGTGCTGGCCACCCAGAACCCGATCGAGCAGGAAGGGACCTACCCGCTGCCGGAAGCCCAGCTTGACCGGTTCATGTTCCTCATCGAGGTCGACTACCCGAGCGAAGAGGAAGAAAAGCGCATCGCCCGGGAAACCACCGGGGCATCCAAGCCGCGCCTCGCGCACCTACTTGACGGCCAGCGGGTGCTTGCCTTCCAGCAGCTTGTCCGGCGGTTGCCGGTGCCGGATCATATCTATGACTGGGCGGTGACGATCGTGCGCCGGACCCGTCCGGACTCGGCGGATGCGCCGGCCTGGATCAAGGATTACGTTGGTTGGGGTGCGGGACCGCGCGCCGTCCAGTACCTGATTCTGGGTGCCAAGGCACGCGCCGCGCTGCGCGGGTCGTACATGGTTCGCCTCGAGGACATCCAGGCAGTCGCCGAGCCGGTGCTGACCCACCGGGTGCTGACCAACTTTGCGGCTGAGTCCCAAGGGATGACGTCGCGCAAGGTGGTCCGCCGCCTCGTTGCTGAAATGCAGGAGGATTAACCCCCTCGCCCAGCAACCACTCCACCCAGCCTTCCCCGCCACCGGCATCGCATTCGCGCCACGCCATGAAATACGACTTCCTTGATCCCGCGGTGCTCAGCCGCCTCGGGGCGATCCCGTTGGACTCCCGGGTGCCCATGCAGGGAAACGTCGCCGGGCGTCACCGTTCGCCGCACCGTGGGTCGTCGGTCGAGTTCGCCGAATACCGGAAATACGTTGCCGGGGATGACACCCGGCGGCTTGACTGGAAGGCGTTCGCGCGTTCCGACCGTTTCTACATCAAGGAATTCGAAGCCGACACCAACCTTCGCGGCTACTTTGTCGTCGACGGGTCTGGGTCGATGAAATTCGCCGCCGACGGGCTGCCGAAGATCCAATTTGCCCGCCAACTGGCGGCGACTCTGGCGTATTTGCTCGTCAATCAAGGTGACTCGGCCGGGTTGTCGGTGTGCAACGAGAAGCTCCACATCGAGATCCCCCCGCGGCGGCGCCCGGCGCACCTCCAGTTGATCTTCGAAACACTGGCAAACCTTCAACCGAAGGGGGAAACCGGGTTGGTTCCGGCTCTCCACGAGATCGCCGAGAAAATCAGCCAGCGCGCGCTGGTCATGATTTTCTCCGACCTGTTCACCGACCCGGAGGAATTCGGCGACGCGCTCCAGCACCTGCGCTACCGGAAGCATGACGTCGCGGTTTTCCACCTTCTTGACCCTCAGGAGGTTGCCTTCGAGTTTGACCGTCCGCACCGGTTTATCGACATGGAGGACGGGACCTCGCTGGTCGCCGAGCCGCAGTTGATCGTTGACGAATACCGCAGCGCGTTGCGCGACTTTCTCGCGGTGGTCCAGTCGAAGTGCCACGACGTCAACGCCGACTACCATCTTATCACCACTGATCAGTCGTATGAGGAGATCATACGGGATTTCCTCACCTCGCGCCTTCCCAAAGGAAAACGCTAAGACGCCCTTTGCCGCATGACCTTCCTTGCTCCAGCGCTGCTCTTCGGCCTCTTCGCCGCGTCGATCCCGGTGATCATTCACCTCCTCAACCGGCGCCGCCACCGGACCATCCAATGGGCCGCCATGCAGTTCCTGCTCAAGGCGACGCGTGAGAGCCGCGGGAAAAAGCGGTTGAAGCACCTGATCATTCTGGCGTGCCGGACGCTGGCGATCGCGACGCTGGTCTTCGCGGTGGCCCGGCCGCTGATGAGCAGCCTGCTCGGCTGGGGCGGCGGCAATCTTGACACTGTCATCCTCATCCTTGACCGCTCGGCGAGCATGGAGTCGAGCACCCTTGGCGTCTCCAACCGCGAGGCGGTCCTCAAGCGGATCCGCGAATCGATGCAGGAAATTGGCAATCCCCGCCTGATCCTCATCGACAGCGCCTCGGGCGAACCGCAGGACGTCCCGTCGCCCGACGTGCTCACCGAGCTGGACGCCACCCAAGCGACGGACACCGAAGCAGATATCCCGTCGCTGATCTCCCGTGCGGTGGATGCCATCGCCGAGCAAAACACCGGCCGGACCGAAATCTGGGTCGCCTCCGACCGCCAGGAATCCGACTGGCGCCCGGATGACGAGCGCTGGAGCGCCGCGCGCGCCGGGCTCGCCTCGCTGCCACAAGCACCGAAGCTGCGGGTGCTGGCGCTGAGTGCCTCGCCGGATCCTGACACGTCCATCCGGGTGCTGGCGGCGCGCCGCGCGGGTGACGAACTGCTGCTGGACCTTGAACTTTCGCGCAACAGCGCATCGCAGCCGGTGACGCTGCCGCTGGCGGTAACTGTCAATGGAGTAAGCACCACCGACAACGTGACGATCAACAGCCAGGCGTTCCGCTTCCAGAAATCCCTGCCACTCCCGGCGGGCAGCGATGGTGGCCAGGGATTCGTTTCCCTGCCGGCTGACGGCAACTCGCGCAACAACGTCGCCTTCTTCGCCTACGGCGCACAACAACCGGCGCGCACCTGGCTCGTCGCCGAACCGGGCGAAGCCGCCGAATACCTGGCACTTGCTTCTGCGCCTCCGGGCCTCGCCGACCGCCAGCTCGAGCGGCTCGCGCCCAGCGAGGCGCACCGGATCGAGTGGGACAAGGCGGCGCTGGTCATCTGGAACGCGCCGCTGCCCCAGGGGGTGATCGCCAAGAGCCTGACGTCGTTCCTGAAGAGCGGCGGACACGTGATGTTCTTCGCCCCGAGCGAGGATTCCACCGAGGCGTTTGAAGGGGTCTCGTGGGGCGCTCTCGAATCCGCACCCAAGGGCGAGTTCTTTATCCTCTCCGAGTGGGTCCGCGACGACGGCCCGCTGCGCGACGGGCTTGACGGCACGCCAATTCCGGCCAACCGGACGAAGGCGATCCAGCGGCGGGTTTTGGTTGGCGGCGATTCGACCCCGCTGGCGACCTGGGATGGTGGGTCAAGCTTCATCACCCGCAAGATCGTCGAGGCCGGCACCGCCTGGTTTGTCAACACCACCCCGGCCTACACCTGGTCCAACCTTGGCGACGCCGACGTCCTCCTCCCGCTGCTCCAGCGCACCCTGGACCTTGGCGTTGACCGCCTCGGCGCCTCGATGATGGCCACCGCCGGCAGCCGCAGCACCTTGGCCGGCCCAGGCGAAACCCGCAGCAGGCTCGACGATTTCTCGACGAACTCCGGCCCGCATGAGGCTGGCGTGTTCCGGGTCGGCGAGCGAGTGCTCGCAATCAACCGGCCAACCGGCGAAGACACCGAGGAAATCATCACCACCGAGCGGATGGACGTGGTGTTGGCGGGGACCAACTACTCGCTGTTTGAAAGCGCAGGCGGCGCCGAGGATGGCTCGCTGGCCCAGGAGATCTGGCGCGCGTTCCTCATCGCGATGCTCCTCTTCCTCGCCGCGGAGGCGATCCTCTGCCTGAATCCGAAGCCAGCTCCCGGCCGCCAAGCGGTTGCTGACCGGACACCTCAACCCGTTTCCTGAACGCCTTGAACTTCTCCATCGGCAACCTCCACTTCTCCCCGACGCCGCTCACCCTGGCGCTGGGAATCATCGCGCTCCTCGGCATGGGATGGCTTTGCTGGACCGCCTGGCGGCGCGCCACCCGGCCACGCCGCACCGGGATGCTCGAGTTGCTCCGCTACACGGTCACCGTGGTCGTCGTCCTGCTGCTCTGGAAGCCCGAGTGGCTGACCCGCACCTCGGTCAACACCCGCCCGGAAATCGTCATCCTGCGCGATGCCTCCCGCTCGATGACCACCGAGGACGCCGTGCTCCCCAACAGCGGCGGCGCCCCGCGGGTCGTCTCGCGCAAGGAATGGACCGACCTGCTGCTCGCCGATCCGGCATGGGCCAGCCTCGACAACAAGGGCCGCAACACCGTCATCCAGGCCGCGTTCGACACCCCGCCGGAAGATCCGACCGCCGCGGCGCTCTCCGGAACGAACTTGCACAAGGCGCTCGCCGACCCGCTCGAGCGCGGGCGCAACGTCAAGGCGATGATCGTCATTTCCGATGGCGATTGGAACCTTGGCCAACCGCCGGTGGCCGCCGCCCAGCAGCTCCGCCTGCGCGGCATCCCGCTCTACACGGTCACCGCCGGCAGCAACGTCCGGCTCCCCGACCTCGACCTGCGCTCGGTGACCGCTCCGACCTACGGGATCGTCGGTGAGAACGTCCAAATCCCGTTCTCGATCCGCTCGTCGCTCGACCACGAGGTGCGCACCGTCGTCCGCCTCCGCGATGGCAACGGCACCGAGCGGACCAAGGACGTCACCCTCGCCCCGGGGATAGAATACTTTGACTCGATCCTCTGGCGGCTTGAAAAGGAAGGCGCCAGCACCCTGGAACTGTCGCTCCCGGTCGCTGAGGGAGAACTCGTCGAAACCAACAACTCACGCCGCTTCAACATCGCCGGCCGCCGCGAGTCGATCAAGGTGCTCGTCGTCGAGACCACCCCGCGCTGGGAATACCGGTTCATCCGGAATGCCTTGTCGCGCGACCCGGGGGTTGACCTCGACACCCTGCTGCTCCACCCGGACCTCGGCGCCGGCGCCGGCCCCGACTACCTCCAGGACTTCCCGTCAAAGCCAGAGGACCTTGCCAAGTATGACGTGATTTTCATCGGTGACATCGGGATCGGCCAGGACATGCTGACCACCGAGCAGGCCGAGTCGATCCGCGGGTTGGTCGAGAACCAGGCCAGCGGCTTGGTCATCATCCCGGGATCGCAAGGGAACATCTTCTCGCTGATGGACTCGCCGCTCGGCGACCTGATCCCGGTCATTCTCGATCCGGAGAAAAAAGAAGGGATCGCCGAATCGACTCCCTCGCCACTGGCGCTGACCACCGAGGGCCGGACCTCGCTGCTGACCATGCTCGGCAACACCGAGGAGGAAAACCCGCTCATTTGGCGCAGCCTTCCGGGCTTCTACTGGCACGCCCCGGTCCTCAAGGCCTCCGGCGGCGCCGAGGTCCTCGCGGTCCACGCCAACCGGCGCAACGCTTTTGGCCGCATCCCGGTCATCGTCACCCGCCCAGCCGGCAGCGGCAAGGTGCTCTTCATGGGCATCGATTCCGCCTGGCGCTGGCGCCGCGGCGTCGAGGACCTCTACCACTACCGGTTCTGGGGCCAGGTCGCGCGCTGGATGTCCTATCAGCGGAACATGGCCGCCGGCGAGCGCGTCCGCCTCTACTACACCCCGGAGCGCCCGGAACCCGGCGATACCGTCCGCATCAGCGCCAACGCCTTCGACCCGAATGGCGCTCCGCTCAACGAGGGCAAGGTGCTCGTCGACCTGACCTCTCCGGACGGCCGCGCCGAACGGATCGAACTGAAGCACGCCGAAGGCGCATGGGGCGCCTATTCCGGCCAGTTCCGCATCGACCTTCCCGGCGAGTGGAAGATCTCCGGATTTGCCGAAGGCGCCGAGGAACGCCGCACCGACACCAGCCTGATTGCCCAAGGGACCGAGGTCGAAAAAGTCGGCGAACCAGCCCGCCCGGAAGTCCTCGCCGAGCTCGCCCGCGTCGCCCGCGGCACCGTCATCGACCCGTCCAACCTCGCCCAGCTTGTCCGCGACGTCAGCGCACTCCCGGAGCCACGCCCCGTCGAACTCCGCCACCCGCTCTGGTCCCACTGGGCCACCGCCGCCTCACTCATCTTCCTCCTCGGCATCTTCTGGACCGGCCGCAAACTCAACGGGACGTTCTAACGCAGAGGTTAACGACCTCATCACCGGCAGCAGCGAACCGCCGAGGCGGTCCTCAGCGTCGGCGCGCGGGCGGTCAATCCAGCGACGGAATCCCGTCAAGCGCCGCAGTGAGCCGCTCAAGCGTCCCGTGCTGCCCGCACCAATGCTCGATATAGCCCATGTCCAAGGTTTCCGGCCCTTGCACCGCCAGCACATCCCGGGCGTCATCCAGATCCTTGTTGCGGCCCCACCGGAGCTTCTGCACCACCACATCCTCAGGCGTCGGGAGCCAGGCGTTGCGCTGAAGTTGCGCCGAAAACATCCGCCGCTTCCTCTGGAACTGCGTTTGGACAAACGGGTCATCAAACAGCTCAAACAATTCAACCTTGAAGGGTGGGTTGGTGCGCGATTCTCCAACTTGGCGTCTCCCCCAGGTAAGGGTATCGAATTGAACCTGTGACTCAAATACCACGGTTGCGGAAAGTCTCCGGGAGACGCGAAGGATTGGGTCGTCTCCCACAAGGCTTAGCACCACGTCGACATCCTTGGTCGAACGCGGAATTCCGTACAGCCCGTGGGCGAATGCTCCCGTGAGCATATGTTCAACCTGCTCCGCCTCGCAGGCGTCAATGACCATGGCCGCTAGCTGCTCGACGGTCATGGCACAGCTTCTAATTTCTCGCAGGAAAAGCGCCCAAAGTCTTGAACCTGCTGAAGCCGATTCAACCGCTTCCGAACAATCCGCCAGCCTTCTTCCGGATCTGTGACGCCCGCCTGCCACATCGCCCCCTCGTGCATTCTCGCGAACACCCCATTTGAGAGCTCAAATACATCCGCCAACCGCTCGGCAAGCGTCTGCCTGCGCGCCCGCAGGATCCTTTCCCGGTAAATATCATCCTGCATCGCCTTGAGCGCTGCGGCGGCTTCCTCGGACGGATTCATCGGCCCGCAACCTAATCACCGCGCGCCCCGACTTCAACCGCAATCAAGCCCGCCGAGGATCCTGCCGCCGCAGCCACTCCCGGCGCCATTTCGTTGAGCATGCCGGATTTCGTAGACCCCGCTCTACACGTTCGGACTTCCTCCGCAAGGCTAAGTCACGCCGCACGCCCCCCCGCGCGCGCTTCGGACTTTCCACCACGCGCTAACACTTCATCGCCCTACTAGCCGCCCGTCACGGACCGGAACATCACCCCGATGGCCACCCCGAGGGCCACGTTGATCATCCAGATCGAGCGGCCAAGGTCCGAGTCGCCGGTACTCCGGGAAAAAAGCCAGCACAGCAGCGCGCCACTCCCGGCGAGAAACGTGAAGAGCATCGCCTCGCTGTTGATGCTCGCAAACACCCGCTCGCCCACCAACCAGCCGGTCACTTGGTAAACAAGCACCGCGATGACCACGGGTAGCAGATTGCCTCTTCCCACAGTTCCAAGGGGTCGGTAAGCGCCTGCGGTGAACCGAGCGCCCAGCTCAGTGGGTCCGCTTCCAAAGATAGAGCCAGCGCTCGGAGACCGCCTTGCCGGACTCATCCTGGAGCTCGCAGGTCATGTCGATTTCGTGGATGTTGGCGCCCGGATCCAGGACGAAGAAGGCGCGCAGGACCTGTGGCATGTGGAGGTCCTTGCTGCGCCCGACCCCCGCGGGGAGATCATCGACATTGGGCATGCTGATGTCGGTGAGCCCGACATGGATCAGCTTCACCCCCGGCTGGTTGATGGTGACCACCGGCTTGAGCTTGGAGATGTCGTCCCACTTCGGATCGCCGGTTTTCTTCTCCGGGTTAAGCGGTTTGGCGAAATCGACGCTCATGAGCACCTCGGCGGGTTTTTGGACCGGGTTGCCCGCGCGCGTCGCCTTGACAGTGAACAGGCCGGAGGGCGCGGGGTCGCGCAGCCAGATGAGCCGGTAGTGGAAGTTGAACGGTTTGCCGACCTCGGGCAGCGGCGTCGGCTCCCAGCCAAGGATGACGTTGTCGTTGGTTTCATCGATCGTGGGCATCTCGATGAGGTGGAGCTTGCCATGGGCGAAGCCGGTGATCGGTTCGACCCTGACGCTCGGGCGGTTGTGGTAGCCGGCCTCGACGTCCTGGTAGGCGGCGAACGACCGGTCGCGCTGGACCAGCGCCCACGAGCGCGGGTTTTCCATGGTGAACACGCAGTGGCGGAACTGGTCCTTGGTGTGCTCGAGCGGCCGGAAATGCAGGTTGCCGCTCCCGAGCTCCATCAGCAGTCCGTCGCTGTCATGGACCTCCGGGCGGAAATCGTAGGGCCGCGGGTGGGTGTTCTCGCCAAACCAGAACATGCTGGAGAACGGCGCCAAGCCGAGCTGCGCGACCGGCCGGCGCAGGGTGATCTCAGCCTCGACATCCATGACGGTCTCCACACCCGGCGTTACCGTAAACTTGTAGGCCCCGGCGACGCTTTCGCCCTCAAGCAATGCGTAGGCGACCAGCGACTTGCCATCCTTGGCCGGCTTCTCGAGGTGGAACTCGGTGAAGTCCGGGAACTCCTCGGGTACCCCGGGAAGGCCACTGTTGATCGACAACCCGCGCGCCGAGAGCCCGTACGGCGCACCCGCCGGAATCGCGCGGAAGTAGCTCGCACCCAGAAACACCAGGAACTCGTCCATGTACTCGGTCGAGTTCAGGTGGGTCCGGGCGCGCCACCCGGCGTACCCCGGAGGCGCCGGCGTCCCGGCGGGGATCTTCTGCTTCCCGTAGTCAAACAAGGACGGGTCAAATTTCAGCGGCTTGTCGTCGTTCCCCGCGACTTCATACAGCGAAACCGTCTTCTTCGCCGTCCACCCGGGGTGGAAAAAATCAATCGAGAACTTGCCCTCGCCCCACCATAGGCCCGACTCCATCTTGAAGCGGATGTCGCGGTGCTCGTCGTAGCTCAGGTTCGCCCAAAAATCGTCCAGCTTCCCCGGCCGCGGCGCGTATGGCGCCGCCGCCAGCTCGCGGGCCTTCGCCCGCAAAACGTCAAAGGGCGCTTCCGCAACGCAGGTCGCGACGGGAAGCAGGCTAACAAGAAAGGTGGCGGCGGCGGTGCGGGTTTTCACGGGCGGTCGGGTGTTGGCATTTTCTGCCATCCACCGCGGCGCGATGCAATAGCCGCAAGCGGGAATTGCTGGCAGCTTCGACAAGCCTATCGCCCACTCGCTCGGCTGCTCCGACAACTTCCATCCCCACCTGCCGCCGAGAACCGAGCAGGTCAAGCGTCGGTTGACATCGTGGATCACGTGATACAATGTTGTCTCACGATGAAAACGGCAACCATCCGTGACCTGCGCAATTCCTTCCCCACGGTGGCCAGGTGGATCGAGGAGGGCGAATGCGTGGAAATCACCCGCTCGGGCAAGCCGTTCGCGCGCTTGGAGCCGATCCAGGTGGAACCCTCCACCTCGCTGAGCATGCCGGATTTCCTTGCCCGCATGCGCCAGCAATTTCCCCACGAGAAGCCCGGCGACGGCCTTTCAGTGGTCTTGGACTACGACCGCGGCGACCGATGAGGGCCTACGCCGACACCGGCTTTATTGTCACCCTCTACAAGGAAGAGGCCACCAGCACCCGTGCCGCCGCTCTGATGGCACGGTTGGCGACCACCGTCCACCTGTCCCAGCTTGGCGAGCTTGAGGTCCGCAACGCGCTTCATCTGGCGGTGTTCCGCGGCGAACTCAGCGCCGCGGATGCCGCTCTCAAGAAGCGGACCTTCCTCGGAGATGTGGCCAATGGGATCTTCTCCATCACCCCGGTCCCCGCTTCCGAACTTTTTCCGAAATCCTGCCAACTCGCCGATCGCCACAGCTCCCGGCTAGGCACCCGCAGCCTCGATCTGCTGCATGTGGCGGCCGCGCTTTTACTCAAGGCCGACACGTTTCTCAGCTTCGACGAGCGCCAGCGCAAAGCCGCAAAATTAGAGGGGCTCAAGGTCAAGCCATAGGAGCGAATGTGGCCAATCTCATTGAGCAGCTGAATCGCCCCGCGCCGATGCCGGGGGATCCCTCTTCAGGCCGCACCCGCACCGACAAGCTCCTTGGCCGCCCCGCCGCCGTTGGCCTGCGGGTGCAAGACGACCTTGATGCAGCTGTCGCGCTTGTCGCGGAATGCGGCGTAGGCGGCTGGCGCGTCCTCGAGCGGTAGGCTGTGGGTGATGACAAACGACGGGTCGATCCTGCCGTCCTCGATGAGCTTGAGGAGCGGCTCGAGGTAGCGCTGGACGTGGGTTTGGCCGGTCTTGATCGTCAGCCCCTTGTTCATCACCTGGCCGAGCGGGAACTTGTCCGGGAAGCCGATGTAAACCCCGGGGATCGAGACCGTGCCGCCCTTGCGGCAGCAATAGACCGCCCGGCGCAGCGCGTGGATCCGGTCGGTGGTGAGCTTCATCGATTGCTTCACCTTGTCCCACACCGCATCGATGCTGCCAAACCCGTGGGCCTCGGCTCCGACGGCGTCGATGCAGCGGTCCGGCCCGCGGCCCTTGGTCATGACCATCAGCTCGTCGTAGACGTCGACGGAGTCGAAATCGAGCGTCTCGGCGCGCCCCTGCGCGGCGGCCATTGCCAGCCTCTCCGGGACCCGGTCGATGGCAATCACCCGCCCGGCGCCAAACAACCACGCGCACTGGATGCAGAACTGGCCGACCGGCCCGCACCCCCAGACGGCCACCGTGTCGCCCGGCTGGATTTCCGCGTTCTCCGCACCCATGTACCCGGTCGGGAAAATGTCGGAGAGAAACAACACCTTCTCGTCCGGCAGATCGGAGTCGATCTTGATCGGCCCGACGTCGGCGTGCGGGACCCGCAAAAACTGCGCCTGGCCACCGGCGTACCCGCCGAGCATGTGCGAGTAGCCGAACAGCCCGGCCGGCGAGTGGCCCATCACCTTGGCGGCGACCTCCGCGTTCGGGTTGCTCGTGTCGCACAGCGAAAACATCGAGTGCTGGCAAAAATAACAATGCCCGCAGGCAATCACAAACGGCACCACCACCCGGTCCCCCGGCTGGAACTTGCGCACCGCGCTGCCCACCTCCCTGACGATCCCCATCGGCTCGTGCCCGAGGATGTCGCCCTCCTCCATCGTCGCCATCATCCCGTCATACAAGTGCAGGTCGGACCCGCAGATCGCGGTCGCCGTCACCTCGATGATGAGGTCCGTCGCCTCGATGATCGACGGGTCCGCAACCGTGTCGACGCGCACGTCACTTTTGCCATGCCAGCAGAGAGCTTTCATTGGGGGTGGGGGGTGGTTTGCTTGATTGCCACCTCCTCCCACGCAATCCGGGTGCCGGACCCTGCCGCCACCACTCAGCCGCTCAAACCCAACACCTACCACCACCCACCACACCCTCCGTAGCGCCGCACGCCCAAGCAATCTGCACCCACCCCAACCCCCGCCGGTGGCGAATTGCACCACCGCCTGAAATTCTTTTGGTTCAACGAGCCTCCACCCGACAACTCAACCGGACAGAATGTTGAAATGTGAGGACCCCAGGGCTGTTGTGGCCGGGAGCCGCGCTGGCTCACGACCACCCGGGCAGGCGCACCGCCACCTCGTCGCCCACGCTCAGACTCAACTCGTCGAGGTGCTTGCGCGACAACTCGACCTCGACAAACTGGCCGTCGCCGAGGCGCACCGTCAGCGCCGCGACCGGCCCGGCGGAGAACAAGTGTTGGACGCGCCCGAGCCGGTCAGTCGCCGGATCTTGCTCGGCGGCAAACAACACCTCAACCTCGTGCGGGCGCACATACAGGTGGCGGCCGTCCGGCGCGGTCAGCTTGTTCACGTTGCCCAGGAACTCGTAGACAAACGGGCTGCGCGGCCGGTCGTAGATCACCTGCGGCTTGCCAACCTGCTCGATGCGCGCGTTGCGCATCACCACCACCTGGTCGGCAAGCTCCAGCGCTTCCTCCTGGTCGTGGGTCACAAACAAGGTGGTCACCCCGATCTCGTCGTGGAAATGCCGCAGCCACCGCCGCAAGTCCTTGCGCACCTGCGCGTCAAGCGCCCCAAACGGCTCGTCGAGCAGCAGCACCTTCGGCTTGATCGCCAGCGCCCGCGCCAGCGCCACCCGCTGCCGTTGCCCGCCGGACAACTGGTGCGGCCGCCGCCCGTCGAGCCCCTCAAGCTTCACCAGCTTGAGCAACTCGCTCACCCGCGCCGCGATCCGCTCCCGGCCCGGCCGCTCACGCCGCGGCAACACGCTGAGCCCGAACGCGATGTTCTGCGCCACCGTCATGTGCCGAAACAACGCGTAGTGCTGAAACACAAACCCCACCCCGCGCTTCCCCGCCGCCACTTCCCCAACATCCTCACCGTGAAACTTGATCCCACCAGGCCCCGGATCCGCAAACTCCAGCCCAGCGACGATCCTCAACAAGGTCGTCTTCCCCGACCCGGACGGACCTAACAACGCGGTGAGCGACCCGTCCGGGACCTCCAGCGAGATGTCCTCCAGGGCGGTGTAGTTGCCGAAGGTTTTGCTGATAGATTGGATGCTGATGGACATAACAAAAGGGCTGGTTATTTGTGGCCGGTGGCGGAGTGGCCGCTGAGGTACTCGACGAGCGACTTGATCCCGAGGGTGACGATGGCAAGGAGCGCTAACAACGTCGCGCAGGCGAACGCGGCGCTGAACTGGTACTCATTGTAGAGGACCTCGATGTGGAGCGGCAGGGTGTTGGTCTCGCCGCGGATGTGCCCGGAGACGACCGAGACGGCGCCGAACTCGCCCATCGCGCGGGCATTGCACAACAGCACGCCGTAGAGCAGGCCCCACTTGATGTTGGGCAGGGTGACCCGCCAGAACGTCGCCCAACCGCTTGCGCCGAGGGTCACGGCGGCCTCCTCCTGGTCGCTCCCCTGGCTTTCCATCAACGGGATGAGCTCGCGGGCGACAAACGGGAAGGTGACGAACACCGTGGCGATGACGATCCCCGGCAAGGCAAAGATGATCTTGATGTCATGCTCCGCGAGCCACGGGCCGAACCAGCCCTTGGCCCCGAAGAGCAACACCCAGACAAGCCCGGCGATCACCGGCGAGACCGCAAACGGCAGGTCGATCAACGCAACTAACAACGACCGCCCGCGGAACCTGAACTTGGTCACCAGCCACGCCGCGGCCACCCCGAAGAGCGTGTTGAGCGGCACCGCGATCGCCGCGGCCAGCAAGGTGAGCTTCACCGCGGCGAGCGCCTCTTCCTCGTGGAGCGCAGCGATGAAGACCTCCCAGCCTTTCCGGAACGCCTCGACAAACACCGCCGCGAGCGGCAACAGCAAAAACAACCCGAGAAAGGCGACCGCGGTAACTGTTAATAACAGCCGGACCAGCGGCTTCTCGGTGGTGGCGGATTGTTGGGCCATGGCTCAGCGGTTTTGCCAGTCGAGCCGGCGTTGCAGGAGGTTGATGAGGACCAGCAGGATGAACGAGACGATGAGCATCCCCGCGGCAATCACCGCCGCACCTTCGTAGTTGAACTGCTCGAGCTGGGCGACGACGAGCAGCGGCAGGATCTCGGTTTTCAACGGCAGGTTGCCGGAGATGAAGATCACCGACCCGTACTCGCCAATCGCCCGCGCAAACGCCAGGGTGAACCCGGTCGTCAGCGCCGGAATGAACATCGGGAAAATCACCCGCCGGAAGATCGTCCACCGCCCGGCACCCAGCGTCGCCGCCGCCTCCTCGTACTCGTCGCCAAAATCCTCCATGACCGGCTGCAAGGTCCGCACGACAAATGGGAACCCAATGAAGGTCAACGCGATGAACACCCCGAGCGGGCTGTACGCCGCCTCGATCCCCCACTTTGCCAGATACTCGCCAAGCCACCCGTTGGGCGCGTAGATCGCCGTCAGCGTGATCCCCGCCACCGCCGTCGGCAGCGCAAACGGCAGGTCGACCATCGCATCCAACAGCCGCCTCCCCGGAAACCGATACCTCACCAGCACCCACGTGACTAACAACCCGAAGAGCGTGCTCACCGCGGCCGCCGCCGCACTCGCGCCAAACGTCAGCTTGGCCGCCGCGACCACCCGCGGTGAGCTCAGGATCTCCCACCACTCCGCCGCGCCGAGCTTGGCCGCCTTTAAAAACAAGGCCGCCAGCGGAATCAGGATAATCAGGCTGAGGTAGCTGAGCGTAAACCCCAGGGACAACCCGAAACCAGGAATGACTCGCCGCTTGGACATCAGATGCGGAGTGGTGGTTAGACGTGACTAACTGCTATATCTACTTCCCGTAGATCTGGTCGAACGTCCCGCCGTCGTCGAAGTGGGTCTTCTGGGCCTTCGCCCACCCGCCGAACTCCTTGTCGATGGTCACCAGGTTGATCTGCGGGAAGTTCTTCGCCCACTTTTGGAGCGCCGCGGCACTGCGCGGCCGGTAGAAGTGCTTGCCGGCGATGTCCTGGGCCACCTCGCTGTACAGATAGTTCAGGTATGCCTTGGCGAGCTCCTCGGTCCCGTGTTTTTTCGCGTTCTTCTCGACGACGGCGACCGGCGGCTCGGCGAGGATGCTCAGCGACGGGATGATGATCTCGGTCTTCCCGGGGAACTCCTTCTCGATCAGGTGCGCCTCGTTCTCCCACGAGAGCAGCACGTCGCCAATCCCGCGCTGGGCAAAGGTCGTCGTCGAGCCGCGCGCGCCGGTGTCGAGCACCGGCACCCGCTTGTAGAGCGTGCGCACGAAGTCCTTCACCTTGGCCGGGTCGCCGCCGAACTTCCGCTCGGCAAACGCCCACGCCGCCAGATAGTTCCAGCGGGCCCCGCCGGAGGTCTTCGGGTTCGGGGTGATCACCTGGATCCCGTCCCGCACCAGGTCACCCCAGTCCTTGATCCCCTTCGGGTTGCCCTTGCGCACCACGAACACGATCGTCGACGTGTACGGCGAGCTGTTGTTCGGCAGCTTCGCCTGCCAGTCGCCCGGCAGCAGGTTCGCCTGCTTGGCAATCACGTCGATGTCTCCGGAAAGCGCCAGCGTCACCACGTCCGCGCTCAACCCGTCAATCACCGAGCGCGCCTGCTTCCCGGACCCGCCGTGGGATTGCTTCACGGTGAGTTTCCTCCCCGTCTGCGCCTGCCACTGCTTGGCAAACGCCGCGTTGAACTCCTGGTAAAACTCCCGCGTCGGGTCATACGACACGTTGAGCAACTCGTCGGCAAACGCGCTGGAGACCAGCAGCGCCGCCGCCACAAGGATACGGTTGATTGATTTCATGTTATGAATGATTGGAAATTGTTCTGTTTTGTTTTGTTAAATTCGGCACTTCTTTGGTTAGAACGACAGCCGCAGGCCGGTCAGCAGCGTCCAGCCGTCGTAGGCGGTCTTTGAGTTGTTCTCGAGGCGCGCCCACTCGGCGCCGGCGAGGACCTTGAGCTTGTCGCCGTGGATGAAGTACTGGAGGCCGCCGTAGAGGGAGTGGTAGGTGTCGCCGCGGCCCTTGTTGGTCGCGACGCTGCGTTCGTAGCGCGGCTGGGCGACGACGCCGAGGTCCTCATCGCTGTGGGCAAACGCGTAGCGGCCGACGAGCTGGAGTTTCTTCGGGATTAGGTCGTAGCTGGGCTGGATGAAGAACCCGAAGACGTCGCTGTTGCTCCCGTCGCCGCCGGTGGCGTAGTAGCCCTCGAGCACGACGGCCGAGTACCCGCTCTTGACCCAGAAGGTCGACGAGAGGATGTCATCATAGCGTGCCAGCACCAGGTCGCCGGGCTCGCGCTCGCTGTGGAGCCAGTCGAACCGGAAGTCGGCCTTTTCGAGGTCGAGGAGGTGCTTGAAGTCGTAGCCGACGCCGAGGCTGTAGGCGAACCCGCCGTTGAGGTCGCCGAACTCGCCATCACCCCAGGAGCCGCTGCCGCCGGTGTTCGCCGGCGTGTCGTTCGAATAAATCCCGGCCCGCCAGCTGAGCGCGTCGCGGGTCCCCTCGGCGGTCAGCGAGGTCGCCCGGTTGACGCCCAACTGGTTGAATATCTGTGACCGCTCGAAGGTCGGCTGGGTGTTGGTCGACTCCAACCAGTCATAGTGGCCGATGAGCGGCTTGGTCTTCCCGGCGACGATGCTCAGCGTGGAGCTTGGCTTCCAGCGGAGGTAGGCGTCGACGAGGCCGTCGTAGAGGTCGGCAAACCCGTCGTTGCTCTGGAAGTCGGCGCGGACCTCGAGTTGCTTGTCAAACAGCTTGGCGTCAAACCCAAGCCGCGCCCGCCGGTCCTCCCAGTCGCTCTGGCTCCCCTGGTCGGCGTCGACGTCCCAATACTGCCCCTGGTAGCGGCCGCGGAGTTTGAACTCCTGCACCACCGGGTTAAGGTCGTCTTTGTAGAGCGTGGCATAGCCCCACAGCTTGTCCCAGCCGGTCGGCTCAAGGAACTCGGTCGTTTCGTCCGCGGCGCCTGCCAGCGTTGGCAGGGCGATCAGGAACGGGATAATGCGGATACGGTTGTTTCGGTGTCTCTTTGGTGTTTTCACGGTTTCTGCGGAGCGTCCGCGTCCGGTGTTCCGGTGGGCGTTCGCAGAATGGTTTGTTTTTTCGCCCCCGCTGATGCGGTAGGAATTAGGAGAATCATGGCCACCCGGGCCTGGCGCGGATTTTTTCGCGCTAGCCGGGGTCGCGGGTCTTCTTGTCGCGCAGGGAAACGATGCGGGTCTTCTCGACGCTTTCGACCTGGGTCACCTGCCCGTCGTGCACGGTGATTTGCACCGAGCCGAAGCGCAGGCTGCCGACCTTGCGCCGCACCACCTCGAGCCAGTCGGCCTCGGGACGATCCGCGCCAAGGCGTTCAGGAAGGTTAGTGCTCATGGGTGATGTCGTGGGTGGTGGTGGCAAGTTGCGACAGTCCGGCCAAAAATCCATCCGCGGGGTCCGCTTTCCCCTTGCCGGCCACCGCCGCGGTCGCTCCCAGCACGCCGCTGGCAAATGGCGGCACAATCCCGTCGCGGCGCATCTTGCGCAAGGTCACCTCGACGACCTGCGCCACCGTGTAGCGGTCCAGGATGTTGGCGATCGCATTGCGCACATCGATCATGACCATCCGCAGCCCGCAGTGGTCCTCGTCCGGGCAGGTGCACGGCTGGTACGCGTTCTCGCTCGCACAGCAGATCGGCGCCAACCGCCCATCCATCAAGCGCACCAACTCGCCAATCCGAATCTCCTCCGCAGGCTTCGCCAACGCATACCCGCCAAACTTCCCGCGCTGCGTCTCGACCAGACCCGCCTCGCGCAGCTCCTGCAAAATCCGCTCCACGAACTTCAGCGGCAACCGGTTGGCCTCCGCCAGCTCGGCCCCCGACACCGTTACACGCCCAACCTCCCCGGCAATCCCGAGGTTGATCATCGCCCGCAACGCGTATTCTGCTTTTTTCGATAGGTGCATTCGCTAATGTGGAGCGCTTGGTATAGATTGAACGCGGGCTGGCAAGCGGAAAAATTACGGGGGCCCGAAGAATTTACGCAATCTGCTGATTATAAGCGAAATTCACCCTAGGATAGCCTCCGTCCCGCCCACCAAGGAACAGCGATTTCAGTCGCTTCTTCCTCCACTCTGGGGAGGCGACTGAAGTCGCCGCTCCCCACCGCGCGCTAGTTTTGCGCCGGGTCCTCAGGCGCGGCAAGGAACTGGTGGTACGGGGAGAGCCCGCCGAGCAGCTTGCTCCAGAGGTCTGGATCGTGCGGCTCGGTGAGCAGCGAGGGGCTTGGGGTGGCGGGGATCCAGAGCGAAGCAGCCAGCTCGGCTTCGAGCTGGCCGGGTGGCCATTGGATGTGGCCAAAGAAAGCCCGGACAATCGTGCGGGGCATCCGCTGGCGGCGGGCGAGGGTGGCGACGCTGTCGACGTTCATTTCCATGCGGACCTGGTGGTCCGCGGCGGCCCACAGCACCCCAAAGGTGATCCCCCGAGGCTCAACCGGCCCGCCGTGGAACACCGGGACCGACCGGATCGGGGCAAACTCCTTGCTTGGGAACACCTCGATGATCAGCCGGCCGCTCGGCTGATTGAGAATATAGCCGGCGGCTCCCTGGTCGCGGGAATGCCGCCCGAGCATGACGACCGACTGATGGACTGCGCCCGAGCCCAGCGTCGGAGAGGCAAGCAAGAGCTGGTTGGCAAGGTTCACGGCTGGGTGGTTAGCGGGGGATTCAGACATGGTGGTTTTCCAGCATAGCCGCACCCATCACAATTGCCACCGCGCAGGAGGGGGAATAGGCCCCACGGGGCTCTCCGCGGCAACATGCCGATCCCCGCCAGCGACTGGCGCACTGCCAACCGGTGACGATGCCAGTGCTTTTCTGGGACCCTCAGGCGGGTGGAAAGATGACCGGCAGGCGCTGGCGTCCGAAGCGACGGTAGATCGAGAAGTCCCGCCGGTCGGTGGTGATGATCTTCGCATTGCGATGGATTTCGGACAACATGACGAGCGAGGCGTCGCCGGCATCCATACGCGAGTATTTCATCATCAACTCCTGGGTCCGCTCAAGATGACCGGGCCATGGGTGGAGGATCTGGATGGCACCCATCCGGACCAACCCCAGCAGCGCGTGGACGGGCTGGGTGTTGCCGCCCAGATGCCAGCATGCCTCGCCGAGGACGATCTCGGTGGTGTGCAGCGGTCCGCGAAGTTTCGAGAGGGTCTCGACCGCCCACTGGTGCCACTGGTCGGAGCCATTGAGCCACCCGACGAGAGGACCGGCATCAACGAGATTCGCGACTTCCATAACCTTCGCGAGTGGAGAGATCCGCCGGGCCCGAGAACATCCCAGCATAGGGCGCGGCCAGTTTGGAGAAATCCACCGCATCGGCTTCCATCTCGCGGGCCAGCGCCCGGCGCACGATCTCTGAAACCGTTTGGTTTGCGGCTTTCGCTTTGTCGCGAAGCTTTGCCTCCAACGCTTCCGGGATCTTCACCGTCAGGGTTTTCATCGTAATACGCAGGATAATACCACGCCTGCGGGGAGGCAATCGAGGATTCCCCTTCCGCGGAATCTTTTCGCATCAGGTCAGTCAGGTGATGCGGAGAGGATTCCAGGCGCATCCCCACTCCGGCAACCCGCCCCAAAACCGTTTTCCTTGAACAGTCCCATAAATATGGGAGCTTCCATGGGTGAAAACGACCCTTGAAATTCCGGATGAAACCTTCCGCCAAGCGAAGGTCCGGGCGGCGCTGCGAAACATCCCTCTGCGGCAGTTCGTCACCGAGGCGGTCGAGGAGAAACTGGCGAGGTCGGCCGAAACTTCGGCCACACCTCCTTGGATGACCGGGTTTGGCGGGCTGGCCGATCTGGCGGATGAATCGCGCCGCCTGATGGCGCTGGTCGAGGAGGAGTTCGAAGCGGTCGATGCGGAGGACGAGGCATGATCCTCGACACCACCGCGCTTTCCGCATGGGCGGATGGCGATCCGGCATGCCGCGATGCCTTTCTTGCCGCCACGCGTTTGGTCCTGCCCGTCATCGTGCTCGGCGAGTATCTGTTTCGGATTCGCCAATCCAAGTTCCGCAGCCGCTACGAAGAGTGGCTCGCCACCAACCTGCCGATGGCCGAAATCCTCCCTGTCACGGCAAACACTTCCGGCATCTATGCCGACGCCCGGTTGTGGCTCAAATTGAACGGCACCCCGATCCCTTCCAACGACCTGTGGATCGCCGCGTTAACCCTCGAACACCGGCTTCCCCTGCTCAGCAACGACACCCATTTCGACCGCGTCCCCGGACTCCAGCGCATCCCGTTTTGAACCACCTCCACCAGATCGACGCCGAACTCCGGGCGCTGGAGGCGCGGCGGGAGGAACTGATCCGCGAGCGCGAGCGCTTGCTGGTGGAGGAACGCCGCGATGAAACCACGGCGGGTCCGATTTCACCCGACGAAAAAATCGGCCTGTTCCTCTCGCTCTTCCGCTGCCGCGGCGAGGTGTATCCGCGGCTCTGGGAAAATCCGAAGACGGGGAAGAAAGGCTACTCGCCGGTGTGCCGCAACGAGTGGGCCCGCGGAGTTTGCGAGAAGCCGCGGGTGAAGTGCTCGGAGTGTCCGCATCAGGCGTTTCCGCCGCTGGATGAGGCGGCGGCGCGGGATCATCTGACCGGCAAGGCGGTGATTGGGACTTATGCGATCCGGGAGGACAATGCCTGCGTGTTTCTTGCGGCGGATTTCGATGGCGCGGGCTGGCGCGAAGATGTCCGTGCGTATCGCGACGCGGCGCGGGAAATGGGAGTGGAAGTGGCGGTTGAGCGCTCGCGCTCGGGAAACGGCGGCCATGGTTGGATTTTCTTCGACGAACCTGTGCCCGCGCTGCTGGCCCGCCGCTTGGGAACGCTGATCGTTGCCAAAGCTTCGGCGCTGCATCCGGCGATGTCGCTGGCGAGTTACGACCGGTTTTTCCCGAACCAGGACACCTTGCCGGCAGGTGGCTTCGGGAACTTGATTGCGCTGCCCTTGCAAGCCAAGGCACGGGATCTTGGGAACTCCCTGTTTATAGATGACGATTTTTCACCGCATCCTGACCAGTGGGGTTTTCTATCGCATGTTCCGAGATTGGGTCGCGAGCGCTTGGGGGAGCTGCTTGACCAAGTGACTTCCGCGGAGAGTGGCGAGATTCTGCAGCATTTCGAAGACCGTGCGCTTGATATGATTCCGGCCGCGGTGAAGAAGGGGGATTTCACCGGCCCGGCCCTTGGCGTGCGGCGCGCGCAATTGGAGATTCCCACCGGCGGTTTGCCCGCCAGCTTGATTGGCGCGCTCAAGCGGCTCGCCACTTTGGCGAACCCGGTCTACTTCGAGAAACAACGGCTCCGCTTCGGCACCTACAACATCCCGCGCTTCATCTTTTGCGGGGAGATGCACTCTGGCCGGCTTGTCCTACCGCGCGGGGCGGCGGGAGCTGCGGACGGGCTGTTCAGAAAGGCGGGGGGACGCCTGGAAATCGACGACCAAAGGCCGGCGTGGGCCGCCTGCGAGTTCGCCTTCCACGGCGAGCTCACCACCGATCAACGAACGGCTGTGGACGCCATGCTCACCCACGACGACGGCGTCCTCCTCGCTCCACCCGGCGCAGGCAAAACGGTGATGGGCTGCGCGATCATCGCCGCGCGAAAAACCCCCACGCTCATCCTCGTTCACCGGAAGCCTTTGATGGAGCAATGGCGCGCGCGTTTGGAAACGTTTCTCGGCTTGGACAAAACGATGATCGGCACCCTGACGGCCGATGGCGTCCCCGAACACGCAGCCGTTGCCATCGGCATGATCCAGACTTTCGCCAAGTCGCCGCATCCAAGCGTGTTGTTCGCGCCATTTGGCCAGGTGATCATCGACGAATGCCATCATGTTCCCGCGGCCTCCTTCGAAGCGGTGATGAAAACCTGCACCGCCCGACATTTCCTTGGCCTAACCGCGACGCCGAACCGCAAGGACCGGTTGCAGAAGATTCTCTTCCTCCAGTGCGGCCCGATTCGCCACCAAATGGAGCCGGAACCCGATCCCGACATCAGCCGCGTCCTCATCGTCCGCGACATCCACCTCGGTCTGCCGCCGGAGGAGCTGCGAATGCCGGTCCATCAAGTATGGGAGCTCTTGGCGAATCACGAGCAGCGAAATCTCACCATCGCCAACGATATCGCTGAGGCGATTGGTGACGGTCGGCACTGCGCGGTACTCAGTGATCGAAAGGAGCACCTCGCCATTTTGGAGAAACTCGTTTCTGAAAAACTACCGCAACAAACTGCCCGCATCCATCGCATCGACGGCGGGATGGGAAAAAAGGCGCGGGCAAGCCTCATGTCAGAAATCGCGAATCACGCGGAAACCGGCGGCGGTTTCGCCCTGCTCGCCACCTCCTCGCTGGTCGGAGAAGGCTTTGATTTGCCACAACTCGACACCTTGTTCCTGACGCTGCCGGTTTCCTTCAAAGGGCGGATCATCCAGTACGCCGGTCGCCTCCACCGCGCGTGCGATGGCAAATCCGAAGTCCGCATCTACGACTACGTCGAGCCGGAGCATCCGCTCACCTCGCACATGCACCGCAAGCGGATGGCTGCGTATCGAGGCATGGGGTACCGCATCACGGAGGATCGCTTTTCCCAACTTGATGGGCCGGTGCCGTGATGACGGCAAATTGACTCCTCCCAAAGCGCCTACAACAACCACATGATCGTGAAGCTTCGAGACGCCAAGGAGGCAGCTCAGGGGACTTGTCAAACGCGCGGCGGCTGGAGAGGACATCATCATCACGGTTCGCGGTCAGCCGATGGCTCGCCTGCCGGACTCGAGCAATTGGCCAACTTAGCGCGGACCACCAGCGGGCCAACCCGCTCGGACGCTGTCTGGGACGAGATCCGGGAAGATCGTTTCTGGATTCCAATGCCTTGCCGCCATCTATTGGGACCGATGATGGGCTTTTTCACGGCGGTATTTCGAGGCTCTCCCCCCTTGAAATTTCCTCAATTTCGCATAGAAACATATTTATGCGAACAACGCTCGACCTTCCGGATCCCCTGTTCCGCCAACTCAAGGCCGAGTCCGCGCTGCGCGGCCTCAAGCTCAAGGATCTGGTGGCCGAACTCCTCCAGGCTGGTCTGCAGCGCCCGCTTGCAGTGCCCACGGCGCGGGCCCGCAGCCCCCTGCCAAAAATCCGCAAGGCCACCGGCACCACCCACCCTTCTCTGAGCAATCAGGAGATCGCTTCCATCCTCACTGCGGAAGACGTTCATGCCAGACCTTGACGTCCCCGATCTGAATGTCTGGCTCGCCCTCACCGACCCGGACCACCAGCACCACCCTCGCGCCCGGCACTATTGGGAGACCGAGTCGCTTCCGGAACTCGCCTTCTGCCGGGTCACCATGCTCGGGCTGCTGCGCTTGCTGACCCACCCCAAAGTGATGGCCGGCAATCCCTTCACGGTCACCGAGGCTTGGGCAGCTTACAGCGCCTATGCCGCGCTGCCCGAAATCCAGTTCATCGAAGAGTCCGCCCTCGCCGAACGATTCTTCGCCCGCTGGACGCAAGCGCCCGGCTTCGCCGCCCACCTCTGGACCGACGCATGGATCGCCTCCGTCGCCCGCTCGGCCGATGCACGCATCGTCTCATTTGATCGCGATTTCATGTCCTTCGATAACCTTCGGTTCCTCCACCTCAAGGCGTAGCCCCGCCGCACCGATCAAGGAACCACCTCCCGTCGTCCTGAGCCCCGCCGCCGCGGCCATTCCGAAAAAATTGCACCGCCCGGGCCTCCTTCGGCACCGGCACGCGTTCCGCCGCCCCGCCACGCGTTCCGCCCGGTCCAGCGCAACCCGCTGGCGCTCACTGGGCGAGATCCCGCGCGGCGGCGGCCCGCGGCAGCCTGAAAAATTGTCGATCTTCCCAGTTGAAAAGACTGTTCATCTGAACTACCCATTTCCTGCAGTGGAAGTAAGAGCGTCCAGACCCCTTTTGCCGAATGCGGCTCCCGGATCCGCCCAGGGATTGGCTCCAGGATTTCCTTCGGAACCGCCCCCCGGACTGGCTCCGCCGACCACCGCCAGCGCCCTGCGCGCGCAACTGCGGGAGCGCTTCCCGCAGGCCCACGAGCCAGCCATGGAGGCAACCAAGGAGGAGCCCGCCGGCCCGTGGGAAATTCCCGCCGGGGCGCTCACCGAGCTCGTCGCCCCGGGTGCCAGCGCCGGCTGCGGGCTACTCATCGCCGACCTCATGGCCGAGCTGGACGCCAGTGACGCGCCCGAGCCGCTGGCCCTCATCGACGGCGCCGACGCGTTTGACCCGGCCTCCCACGGCGCCGCGCGCTGCGCCCGGGTCCTCTGGGTGCGCTGCCGCGAGGTCGCCAAGTCGCTCAAGGTCGCCGACCTGCTCCTGCGCGACGGCAACCTGCCGTGGATTGTCCTCGACCTCGCCGGGCTGCCCGAGGCCGAGCTGCGGCGCATTCCGGGCAGCTCGTGGCACCGGCTCCACGGGCTGACCCGCAAGACCGGCGCGCGGCTGCTGGTCATGACCCACTTTGCCCTGGTCCCCAAGCCCGCCCTGCGGGTCTTCCTCGACGAGCGACTCAGCCTTGAGGACCTCGAAAAACACCTCGGCGAGACCGCCGGACGCGGCCTCCAGGCCCTTGCCCGCGGCAGGGCTCCCGCCACCCGGCGCGCCGCCGGCAAAGCTTAACACTCTATGAGAACATGTACGCCGCCCTCCACCTCCCCGACCTCGCCATCGAGGTCCTGCGCCGCAGCAATCCATGCCTGGCCGCCCGCCCGCTGGCGCTGGTCGACCCTCCTCCAGCGCCTCGCCGCGGTGGCCAACCACGACCCGCTGGCGGCCCGCGCCGCGGCGGCGGTCTGGTGGCTGAGTGCAGCCGGGAGGCGGCGGCTGCGGGCGTCGCGCCGGGCATGGGCGTGGCGCGCGCGCTTGCGCGTTGCCCGGACCTGGTGGTCGCTGAGCGCGACGCTGCGGCCGAGGCCGCTGCGGGCCGGGCGCTGGTCGACTTTGGCCGCAGCCTTTCGCCGGATGTCGAGGCCGTCGCCCCAGCCACCCTGCTCCTCGATGTGTTTGCCGTGGCAGCCTGCCGCCAAGACCCTGGCGGCTGGCGCGCGCGGGTGCTTGCCGGCCGCTTTGAGTTCCCGTTCCGGCTTGCCCTCGGGCCCACCCCGGACCTCGCCCACCTGAGCGTCACCGCCGGCGCCCACCACTGGGAGCCGGCCGCCGGCAGGCTCTGGCCGCTTGCCTCGCTGGCCCCGCTTGGTCTGCCGGCCGACCTGCTGGACCGTTGGCACGCCTGGGGCCTGCGCACGCTTGGCGAGCTGGCCGCCCTGGCCGCCCTGGGTGCCGGCGGGGTGGCCGCGCGCCAAGGCGCCGAGGCCGCCCGCTGGCAGCAGATCATCACCGGCGCAGCCCACCGGCCGCTGCACCTGTGCCGCGAGCCGCTGGACTTCGCCGAGACCGTCGAGCTCGACGAGCGGATCGAGTCGCTTGAGCCCCTGCTTTTCCTCCTCAACCGGATGCTCGGCACCCTGGAAAGCCGGCTCGAATCCGCCCAGCGGGTGGCCATCACCGTGGCGTTGAAGCTCACCTTCGAGGACGGCGAAGATCACGCCAAGGAACTCCGGATCGCCGAGCCGACCCGGGCCCGCGAGGTCCTCCTCGGGATCCTGCGCACCTATCTGGAAACCCTCAGCGCGTCCGCCGCGGTGGTGGCCATTTCCCTGAAACTTCAGCCGTCGCTGCCCGGCGAGGCCCAGCCCGACCTGTTCAACCGCGGCCTGCGCGAGGTGAACCGGTTCTTTGAAACCCTCGGGCGCATCGAGGGGCTTGTCGGCCACGGCAACGTCGGCGTGCCCGTGCCCGCCAACACCCATGAGCCGGACCGCTTCTCCCTTCTCCCCTACGGCGCCAAGCTCCCCCCGCCGCAGCGCGAGCCCGCGGCCATCCCGCTGCGGCGCTTCCGCCCGCCGCTCGGCGTCCGGGTCGCCTGCGTCGAGGGCGCGCCGATGGCCCTGCTCACCGGGGCCTACGCCGGGCGCATCGAGCGCTCGCGCGGCCCGTTCCTCCTTTCCGGCCAGTGGTGGGAACCCGCCGCCTGCTGGCGCCGCGCCGAGTGGGATGTCGAAGCCGCCGGCCGCCTGCTGCGGCTTGCCCGCCTGCCCGCCAACCATTGGCAACTTGAGGGAATCTACGGATGAAGCCCATCGCCGAACTCAACGCCCGCAGCGCGTTCTCGTTCCTGCGCGGCGCCAGCCACCCGGAAACCCTCGTCCGCCGCGCTGCCGCGCTCGGCTATGGCGCCATCGCCCTGACCGACGAGATGGGCTTCTACGGCTCCGCCCGCGCCCACCAGGCGGCCAAGGAGGCCGGCATCCGCGCGCTCGTCGGCACCTCGCTGCGCACCCACGATGGCAGCTTCCCGCTGCTTGTCGCCACCCGCACCGGCTACGAGAACGCCTGCCAGCTGCTCACCCGCTCCCACCTCGCCCGCGGCGCCGAACCGGCCACCGCCGAACTCCATAACCCAACCGAACTCACTGGCCCTCAAGGCTGCGCCGAGTTCACCGGCCGGCACGGCTGCGCCGAGCTCACCGGCCCGCACGGCTGCGCCGAGCTCAGCGGCCTCGTCTGCCTCACCGGCGACGAATCCAGCCCGCTCTCGCGCCTGCTTGCCGCCAACCGCCGGCCCGAGGCGCTCGCCTGCGCCGAATCGCTGATTCGCCTGTTTGGCCGCAAGCACGTCCACGTCGAGATCCTCCGCCACCACCTGCGCGGCGAGGAACGCCTCAACCGCCTGCGCATCGACCTCGCCAAGCACCTGCGCCTCCCGCTCGTCGCCTGCCAAGCGCCGCTTTTTGCCGCCCGCGACGACCGGCCGCTGGCCGACGCGTTTGCCTGCCTGCGGGAAAAATCCACCCTCGACGACGCCGGCATGCTTCTGGCCGCCAATGGCGAACGCTTCCTCAAGCCGCCCGCCGAGCTGGCCACCCTGTTCAACGACCTCCCCCAGGCCCTCGCCAACGCCAGCTCCCTGGCGGAAAACCTGGAGTTCTCCCTCAACGACCTCGGCTACGAGTTCCCCGCCTTCCGCGATCCGGCCAGCGGAATCCTGCTTGACCGCGCCGGCCAGGACGCGCGCCTGCGCGACGAAGCCTTCCGCGGCGCGCGCGACCGCTGCGGCGGGCTGCCCGAGTCCATCCGCGACCGCCTCAACGAGGAACTTGCCCTGATCGTCAAGCTCGGCTTAGCCGGCTACTTCCTCGTCGTCTGGGGAATCAAGGAGTTTGCCCGCCGCGAGGGCATCCTCTGCCAGGGCCGCGGCTCGGCCGCCAACTCGGTGGTCTGCTACGCGCTTGGCATCACCAATGTCGACCCGCTCAGCCAGAACCTCTTGTTTGCCCGCTTCCTGTCCGAGAACCGCAGCAGCTGGCCGGACATCGACATCGACTTCCCCTCCGGCGAAGGCCGCGAGCGGGTCATCCAGCACGTCTACGAGACCTACGCGCCCCACGGCGCGGCCATGACCGCCAACGTCATCACCTACAAGCCGCGCTCCGCCTTCCGCGAGATGTCCAAGGTGCTCGGTTTCGGCCCCGACGTAGCCGCCCGGTTTTCCGATATCGCCGGCGGCCCGCGCATCAGCGAGCCCGACGAAGGGATGCTCGGCGGCGGCTCGGCGATGGAAACCTTCTACCCCAACGGCCAGATCGAGCGCCTCGAGGAAACCATCATCCAGGCCGGCATCCCCGCCAAGCACCCGCGCTTCGCCGCCTTGCTCAACCTTTACCTCGCCGTCCAGCGGATGCCGCGCCACCTCAGCCAGCACCCGGGCGGCATGGTCATCTGCAACCGCGGCCTCAACCACATCGTCCCGCTTGAGCCCGCCGCCATGCCCAACCGCACCATCCTCCAGTGGGACAAGGATGACTGCGAGGACCTCGGGATCGTCAAAGTCGACCTGCTTGGCCTCGGGATGATGGCCGCCATGCAGGAGGCCCTCGTCATCTGCGCCGCGCGCGGCGAACCGGTCGACCTCGCCAGAATCCCCCTCGACGACCCCGCCACCTTCGACCTCCTCTGCCGCGCCGACACCGTGGGCACCTTCCAAGTCGAGTCCCGCGCCCAGATGGCCACCCTGCCGATCCTCCGCCCGAAATCCTTTTATGATGTCGCCATCGAGGTGGCCATCATCCGCCCGGGGCCGATCGTCGGCGACCTCGTCCACCCCTACCTCAACCGCCGCACCGGCCGCGAAGCGGTCGACTTCATCCACCCATCCTTCAAGAAAATCCTCGGCCGCACCCTCGGCGTCCCGCTCTTCCAGGAACAGGTGCTCGAAATGGCCATGGTCATCGCCGACTTCTCCGGCGGCGAGGCCGACGAACTCCGCCGCGCCATGGCCTTCAAGCGCGACGACGGACGCATGACCCGCGTCGTCGAAAAACTCGACCACGCGATGCTCGCCAAGGGCGTCGACGCCGTGGCCCGCCGCCGCGTGATTGACTCGATCCAGTCATTTGCCCTCTACGGATTCCCGGAAAGCCACGCGATCTCCTTTGCGCTGCTCGCCTACGCCTCGTGCTGGCTCAAAGTCCACCGCCCGGCCGCCTTCTACGCGAGCCTGCTCAACAACCAGCCGATGGGCTTCTACTCGCCGGCCACCCTGATCCGCGACGCCAAGGGCCGCGGCCTGCGCGTCCACCCGGTCTGCGTCGTCGAAAGCCAGCTCGCCACCCGCGTGACCGCCGCTGGCGGCCTGCGCCTCGGGCTCGCAAGAATCAAGGGCCTGAGCAACAAGACCGCCGAGCGCATCGTCGCTCAGCGTGAATCCCACCCATTCGCCTCCCTCGGCGACTTCCTCGACCGCGTCCGCCCCGACCCGCGCGCCCGCCGACTCCTCGCCGAAGCCGGCGCACTCAATTCCCTCGAAACCGGCCTCCACCGCCGCTCCGCCCTCTGGGAAGCCGAACTCCCCCTCTCAACCGAACTTTTGGCCCGCCGCGCCCAACCGGCAGGCCCCTCTCCGCTAGCCGCCATGGACGACCACGAACGCCTCGCCGCGGACTTCGCCACCCAGGGCCACACCACCGGCCCCCACCCGATGGCCCTCTGGCGCAAAAACCACTCCGGCCCGATGCCGCTGCGCGCCCGCGACCTTCCCACCATCCCCCACGGCCGCCGCGTCACCGTCGCCGGCATGGTCATCTGCCGCCAGCGCCCAGGCACCGCCAAGGGCCACTGCTTCCTCTCCATGGAGGACGAAACCGGTATCTCTAACATCTTCATCCCCCGCCGCACCTTCGAGGCCAACCGCCTCCTCATTGGCAGCGAGTCCTTTCTGCGCATCACCGGCAAACTCCAACTCGGCGAAGGCAACGTCATCTCCGTCCTCGCCGAGAAAATCGAGCCCATGGACTTCGCCGCCTCCCTCCCCGTCGCTAGCCACGACTTCCATTAGCTAAGCCGATCCGATTCGACCCGGCCAGTCCTCCCAATCCCTGTTGATTCCGCATTGCACCGACTCATCCCGTGTAATACACATGTCACATGAAAACCTTGGTTCTGCGCATCCCGGATGACCTCGCCAAAGACTTGGAGGCCGAAGCTCAAAGGACCCACCTGACCAAGTCCGAGGTCGCCCGCAGGCGGCTGATGGCAGCCGGCTTGCAAACCGAGCCGTCCGGCATGGACTTGATCGCCGATCTGATTGGAACCATTGAGGGTGGCCCTGCCGACCTCAGCGCACGAAAGAAAGACTACCTGAAATCAACCGGTTATGGGAAATCCCGCCATCGTTGACGCCTCGTTCCTGATTGCCCTCTGGCGCAAGAACGACCAACACCACCCATGGGCGCTCCAACAAGCCCGCCTCCATCCTCCGCCGTGGATCACCTGTGAGTCAGCACTTTCAGAAGCAGATCACCTGCTGGCTCCCGATGGCTGCGCCACCCTCCGGTTAGCCTGCCGCCGCGGTGCCATCCGCATCACCCCGGTCGCTGAGGAGGCCTTCATTCCGGTTCTCAATCTCCTCGAAAAATACTCCGACGTTCCAATGAGCGTCGCCGACGCCTGCCTGGTCCGCCTCACCGAAATCCTCCCCGACCCGCTCCTTCTCACCACCGACTCGCACTTCAAAATCTACCGCCGCCTCGGCCGCAGAACCATCCCAACCCGCATGCCCTGAAATGCCGCGTCCCGGCAGGTGCCAGCTTTAAGCTTCACCCCAGCCTGCCGAGAGCCGCGACTGATTACTTCTTATAGCCCTCGGCAACCTTCCCCTCGGCATCCAGCTTGCCGGTCGCCCACAGCAGCCCGCGGGTGACCAAGTCCAGATAGCGCGGGTCCTCGACGGTGGCATTGTTGTGCCCGATGGTGGTGCTGAACACCTTCGTCCCCTTGAAATCATTGGTCCACACGACCACCGCGTCCTTGCCCTCCTGGGTCCCTTGGGCGAGCGGCACCGCGGTGCTCAGCACCTGCACGTTGTTGTAGAGTTCCTCGTTGATCGTCGTCCAGTCGGCCAATCCCTGGGTGATCGGGTGCTTCTTGTCGGTGAACTTGATCTCGATCGGCTTCTGCGGCCCGTGCCCGGTCGACTGCAGGCCAACAAACTCAAACCACAGTGTCGTCGGTCCGGTGGCGGTGAACTTCTCTTTGAAATCCCCCGACCGGTACGAGTGCATCGCGCAGTGCAGGTTGACCCCCGGAACCCCCTTCAGGTGCGGCGCAAGCACCGCCTTGATGACTTCCTCCCCGGAAATGTCCGCCGCGCATTCGTCGTGGATGACCACATCGTACCCCGCCGCGTAGTCAGGATTGCCGTAGATCGGCAGCGCAGGCTTGGTGCTGCCGTCGTCCACATGGATCTGGTCAACGATGACGTTCGCCCGCGCCTCGATCCCTTTCTTGAGAATGTCCTTCTGGGTCTTGTAGTCATGGCAGCACCCCCCGGTGATCAACAAGGCCTTCAGCGGCTTGGTCTCGGCTGCGGCTACACTAAGGAGCCCTCCACTCAGGAGGCTGACAACGATTTGGGTCTTGCGGTTCATTTTGATCATTCAGGTATGCGGTTGGTTGATTGTCCCCTAGCCTCCAACTGACTTCAGCGAACAAAGATATTCTATCAGCGCGGCGAACTCTTCGGCTGTTAGAGAGGCCGCCAGCCCGGCGGGCATCATCGATTGCGGCAGGCGCAGCTCCTCCTTGACCTCGGCGCGCTTGACCGCGCTGACCTGGCCGGCGATGTCGCGCAACTCGATGAGGCCGTCCTCCTCGTTGGTGACGAAGCCCACCAGCGCCTTGCCGTCCTTGAGCTTGAAGGACACCGTCTGGAACCCCTGGGCAACCACCGCATCGGGTGTTAGGATCGACTGGATCAGGTAGTCGCGCTGGAACTTCGCCCCCGCCGCACCCAGGTACGGCCCCTTCTGGACCGCGGCCGCATCCGTGGCGTGACAGGCGATGCACCCCTGGGAGACAAAGATCCGCGCGCCGGCGGCCACATCCCCCTTGGTTTTCAGCGCCGCGGCGAGAACCTCCTCGGGCTTCATCTCGCCAACCTTGCGCCCCGCCTGGCTCGCGGCTCCCCCGGCCTTCCTGGCCGCCTCCGCGGCATGGATGGTCTTCTCGTTGTCGCTCTTGATCCCCGCCTCAATTTGCGGGTCCAATCCCACCGCCTTGAGATCGGCAATCGCCAAAAAGAACCCGACCTCAAGCGGCAATTCTGCCAACCGCTTGCGCACCTCCTTCTTGGGGTTCTCCTTGCTCAGCGGACTGTTGAGGATCGTGATGAGCGCCTGCCAAGCCACCCGGCTCTCCGCGTCGCCGCCGCCCTTGCCGATCTGAACCAGCCGCCCGACTTCCTCGCCAAGCTCCGTGCCGTTGACAAAATCCGCCACATGCTTCGCCACATCCGGATGGGCACCGTTCTCCAACCATGCGGCAAGAACCTTGATTCTCAGCCCGATGGCCACTCCGCGCTCCGCCTTGCCCAGCGCACGATAGGCCTCCAGGCGCTGCTCCCATGGCCGCGCTCCGTCCTTGGCCGCATCCACCAGCACGCTCAGCGCCGCCTCATCCGGGGTCTCAAGGCTCAGCGCTATCGCCACCGAATCAAGCCCTGCGAGCTTCAACTTGCTAACAGGAACGCGGTTGCCTGCCAGCAACTCGATGAACTTCGCGCGCCGCTCCTGCGGAATCCCCGACGAATGGGTCTCCAGCGCCTGGCGAATCCGCGCGGTCGCCTCCCATTCCACCGGCGCGTAATACGGCCCGCGGTCGTCAGGCCGGGTGTTCCACCACTCCTTAAGATCCCATGGCTTCTCCTGGTGATAGAGCCGCGCCAAAGCGCCTAGCAGGCTTTCCAACAATTCCTGGTCGGTCGCTGCGGTTGTTATGGCGATGAGTCCATCGACCACCTCCGCCCCGTGGATCTCCTGAAGCGCGCGCAGCGCCACCGGGCGGGTCGCCGGATTTCCAACCGCCGCCAGGCACGCCTCGGTGGCCTTGAGGGCGACCAGCGCCTTGATCCCGACATGCGCGACGATCCGGTTGTCACCCGCACCGATCGTGACCGGCTTGAGGTTCCATCCAGCCGCGGCGGCCAGGATCGCCGGAGCCGCCTGGGGCGACCCGAGCCGCGCCAGGCCGTTGAGCGCCTGCACCTGGACCCGCGGGTTGGGATCCTTGAGCCCCTTCAGAAATGGCTCCACCGGCACTCCCTGGAGCTCGCTCTTCCGGTCGGTTAGCGCGCGCAGCGCAAACTCCCGCACCGTCGCATCCTCGCTGAGGGCCACCAGCACCTTGGCGCTCGCCGCGCCATAGAGCTGCTTGAAGGTGAAAATCGCCGCAACCCGTGGATAGAGATGCGCGCTCTTGTCCTTCGCCAGTCCCAACAGGCCATCGGCAAACACCTTCTTCTGCCCGCGCGCAAGCACCTCCCGCTGCGCCTCGAGCCGCATCACCGCACTGTTGGACCCGACCTGTTGGACCAGGGTGGCATCGTCCATCTTCGCGAGGTCGGGGAACGGGCGGTTCTGCCAGTTAGGCGGGAGGACCTGATGGATCATCCCGACCTTCTTGCCGGCATCATACTTGAACCCGCCATTGCGCCAGTCGGCCAGATAGACCCGCGATGCCCCGTCGACGTCCATGTCGGTGGCGCGCGGGAGCTCATGGAACACCTGCTGGTCAACCTTGAAGGTCGCCTCGACGGGCTCGAGCGGATGACGCAGCACTTTGCCGGTCGTCCAGTCGGTCGTGAACACCGTGTCGCCGAATCCCTCCGGAAACCCAGGCTCGTTCAAATACAGCGCCCCGGTGCCCGAGCCGCCACCGTAGTCGGCCAGCGGCGCGACCGTCTCACCGGCAAAATGCTGATAGAGCCGCGGGTACCCCGAGTTGCCCATCGGCGCGAAGTGGTGGAAGCGGGTGTTCCACCCTTTGCCGTCATTGGTGTTGTCACGCGAGAAGAGGTCCAGCGTCGGCGAGATCGCCGTGTCGCAGATGTTGCGCGTCATCACCGCGTACGGCTCAAGCTCGCTGCCGTCCGGGCGCACCCGCACCACCCCGCCGCCCTGCAGCGTGTAGCGGCCGCCATCGGCGGCCTTGGCGTCGGGCATCCCGAAGTCCCCAACAGAAACATACAGCCAGCCGTCGATGCCCATGCGCACCCCGTTGGTCGTGTGGTCGGCTCCGCGCGGGTGCTCAATCCCCCAGCCAAACCCCTCGACCAGCAGCTTCTCCTCATCCGCCACCCCGTCACCATCGGTGTCCCGGTAGGATGACAAAAACGGCGGGTGGATCAGATAGAACGTCCCCCCGACAAAGTGGCCGCCGCGCGGACTCGTCACATGCGCCACGAAGTCCTGGAACTTGTCCGCCTTGCCGTCGCCGTCGCTGTCGCTCACCCGCTGGATGCGCCCGAACTTCGGGTCCTTGCCGAGTGAACCGTTAGGATCGGAGGACACATACACGTCGCCGTTGGCGGCCACACTGATGGCCGCCGGGTAGTCGACCTCCGGTGGCGCGGCAAACTCCCTGACCTGCCAGCCGTCAGGAGCCGCCGCGGCGATCCCGGACCCGGCCAGCGCCGCTCCCAGCAACCAGCCGCCGGAATTGCCCCCTTTTGCTCTTACCTTCATAGTTCATCGAGGTCTTAGCCGTCTCCAGCCCGGGCGGCCAATAAAAACGCCCTGCTAGAACCAGATGGGAAACGCCCCGGGCGCGGCGGTTATTTCGCCGCCGCAGAATTTGCCGGGGCTTCACCGCGAGTTGCTGGATGCTAGACCGGCAGCAGCCGCCACAGCGTCCAGCCAGCGGAGGCGAGCAGGACCGCGCCGCAGGCAGCCCCGGCAAGCACGTCGAGCTTCGTCGAGCGCGGCCGGTGGGGCGACGCCGAGCGCGGGAACACGATTGCCCCGTAGATCAGCCCGGCCAACAACCCGCCGGCATGCGCCCAGTTGTCGATGTAGGCGAATGCCAGCGCCCCGATGAACCCGGTGAGCGCCAGCCCGGCTAACAGCCGCCGCCGCGCCCGCACCGGCACCAGCCGCCCGTGGAGCGTCTCGAAGGCCAACAGAAAACCCAACAGCCCCATGATCGCTCCCGAAGCGCCGATGCTGGCGACTTTCTCGGGCACCCGCGCCGCCGGAAACACCGCGCTCATCCGGTAGACCGTCGCCAGACCGCCGAACACCGCCGCTGCTAGATAAACCATCAGCAGGTGCGGCCAGCGTGCCATCACCTCGACGCGCCGCCCAAGGTAGAGCAGCGCGCTGGCATTCAAAATCCAGTGGATCGGGTGCCCGTGCAGCCACGGCCCGGTGAGCAACCGCCACCGCTCGCCGCCTAGGTACAGCTCACGGATCAGCCCGGCCTGGCGCCAGTCAGTCGAGCCGACCAACAACTGCGCCGCCCCGGCCATGGCTAACACCACAATCAGCCCGTGGGTGAGCGGCGCGCGCTGCCGGCCCAGCCAGGTTTCAAAGCGCATCTCGGGAATCCGCCCAGCCATCAGCTCGGCGCTCCAGCCGGTCAGCATCCTCAGCCGCTTGCTTGCCTGATACCATGGGATGAACCCGAAAATCAGCCCCGCGATGAGCACCATCCCCAGCGCCACGCTGTGCCTGATAGCTGCTAGGCCCCCCTGCCACCACGCCCACAGGGCCGCGGCGAGCGCCAGACCACCTAACCACCTCATCCGCCGCAGCGCCTCGGCGCGGTCATCCAGCGCCCAGCGGCGCTTGACCCTGGCCAGCGCAGTTAGCAGCTCAGGGACCTCCTCGGGAACCACCAGGTTCGGATAAGCCGGCGTCCATACCAGCTCAACCCGGGAACGCAGATCCTCACCCACCGCCTGGGTGAGTTCCGCCAGGCTCGCGCAAGGATGCTGGCGCTTGTCGCCATCCTGCCAGCCAAAGCCCACCGGCGCGGCCGCAAACGCATCCGCTCTGGCCCAAACCGGAACCTCCCCCTCCGGATCAGGTTCTGGCTGCGGGGCGTTCACACCGGCTCGTGCTTATTGGCCCGCGCCCGGCTCAACCGGCGCCGCTGGCTCAACCGGCGGCGGGGTCACCTCAACCGGCGCCGCTGGCTCAACCGGCGGCGGGGTCACCTCGACCGGTGCCGCCGGCTCAACCGGCGCCGGGGCTGGCTGTTGGGCCGCGCCGGCGTCTTCGATCTTCTGGATCTCCTCGCTGAGCGAGCCGGTCGACGGGCTTGGATCGGTTGGCACCGGCGGGGCGGGTGCGGCGGCCGGCGCGGGAGCTTCCGCGGGCTTGTCGCTCAGGAGTCCGCCAGACGCCTGGCTGCGCTGGCCGATGAGGATCGCCAGCGCCAGAGCGAGCGCGAAAAACGCCACCGCCAAATACACCGTGCCGCGCTGCAGCACGCTGGTGGTGCGGGCACCAAACATCTGGTCGGTCATCCCCGCACCAAAGGCCGCCCCGAGCCCTTCCTGCTTGGGCCGCTGCATCATCACGATGCCCACTAACAGGATCGAGACAACCACCTGCAGGACAAGCAGGAGCTTGATGGAAATGTTCAGCCAAAGAGGAATGTCCGCGAGAATCATGGGGGCGGGACCATGGCGCATGCCATACCCCTTGTAAAGCGGTGTTTGCCGGGATAATTCGGCCGCCCCGGGACGCCTAACCGGAGATCCGGACCACCTCGTTGCGCTCGTTGAGGACCACCCTTTTGGCCACCAGCGGCTGGTCGGAGAGCCCGAAGGCCATGATCGTCGCCCGCTCGCCCTTCTTGATCAGGTGGGCCGCGCCGCCGTTGATCAGGATGTGGCCGGTTCCCGGCTTGCCCGCCTGGACATAGGTTTCAAGCCGCGCACCGGTGGTCACCGAGGCGACCAGCACCTTCTCGCCAGCCCACAGATCGGCAGCCTCCATCAAATCGGTCGGGATTTCGATGCTGCCCTCATACTCCACGTCGGCCTCGCTGATCATGGCGCGGTGGAGCTTGGACTTCAGGAGCTGGCGCTGCATGCGCGCAAGCAAGCCGGATATCCCGCGCAGGTCAATCGGGGATTCTCCTCCCGCGCCCACTGGCCAATTCAGCTGGATCTGAAATCTTCTCCCTCTTTGGCCCGGATCATGATTTGAAAGCGCTGCCATGCCCGACCGCTCCGCTGCTCCAACCACCCGCGAACAACTGCGCCTGGAAGGCTTCGACCTCATCGACGAAACCCTCGCAACCCTCGTCAGCAACCTCGGCGAGGCGCTCCACGGCCTGCACGCCGACGAGCTCATCCCCTTCCTGCCATGGTCGGGCAACATCCCCGCCGGCGACTCCGCACCCCACGGAACCCAACAGCTCTACTCGATCGGCTTCCAACTCCTCAACATGGTCGAGGAGCGCGTCGCCGCCGCCATCCGCCGCGAGCGCGAGCGCGTCCTCGGCGCCGAATCCATCCGCGGCCTCTGGCCGCGCGCACTGCGCGACATGCGCAACCTCGGCCTCGACGAGGACCAGATCCTCGCCGTGCTCCGCGACATCTGGGTCGAGCCGGTTCTAACAGCCCACCCGACCGAGGCGAAGCGCGCCAGCGTGCGCGAGCGCCACCGCGACATCTATCAGCAGATGGTCCGCGCCGAGTACCCGAAGTTCACCGACCGCGAGCGGCGCCGGATCCACGAGCGGATCACCGTGGCGCTCGAAACCCTCTGGCGCACCGGCGAAATCCACCTCACCCGCCCGGACGTCTACCGCGAGCTGCGCGACGCGATCTACTACCTGCGCGACATGTTCCCGAGCGCGGTCAACCGGCTTGAGCTGCACTTTTCGGAAGCCTGGCGCGACGCCGGATTTTCGATGGAAAAACTCCGGGCCGCCGGAACCATCCCGCGGCTAACATTTGGAACCTGGATCGGCGGCGACCGCGACGGCCATCCGCTGGTCACTCCCGAGGTCACCGAGCGCACCCTCACGATGCTGCGGCGTGCCGCCATCCAACTCCTCCAGCGCGAACTCGATGACGTCGCCTTCCACCTTACCCTCTCGCGCAACCTCCAACCAGTCCCGCCGGCGCTCCAGGCGCGCATCGACGAACTCGCCGCCGAGGCGCGCGATCCGGACGCCACCGCCGAGCTCCTCGACCGCTACCGCGAGGAACCATGGCGCCAGCTGACCTGCCTGATGAGCTCCAAACTAACGGCCGAGCTCGACGACGCCCCCACCGGCTACCAGAACCCGGAGGCGTTCGACGCCGACCTCGCGTTGTTGGAAGAAAGCCTGCGCGAAATCGGCGCCGTCAGCGCCATCGAGCACTTCGTCCAACCGCTGCGCCAAAAGTTCAACACCGGCGGGTTCCACCTCGCCACCCTCGACATCCGCCAGAACTCCGAGTTCCACGACAAGGCGCTCGCCCAATTGTTGGCCGCGGCCGGGGTTCCCGACGGCGGGGCGTTCCCCGCATGGCCCGAGGAGCGCCGGATCGAATTCCTCACCCGCGAACTCGAAAGCCCGCGGCCATTCCTGCATGACAAAATCTCCGCCGGCCCGGAGGCCGCCGCCGTGCTCGATACCTTCCGGGTCGTCGCAAGACACCTCGCCGCCCGCGGCCCCGCCGGCCTCGGCTCGCTCATCGTCTCGATGACCCGCAGGCTCTCCGACCTGCTCGCCGTCTACGTCCTCGCCCGCGAGGCCGGCCTAACAACACCGGGGCCAGCCGGCCTCGCCTGCCAGCTTGAGGTCGTTCCATTGTTTGAGACGATGGACGACCTCGACCGCTCGCCGCAGCTGCTTGACGACTTCCTCAGCCACCCGGTGACGCGCCGCAGCCTCGCCCTGCGCTACCCGCCCGGGCACCCGCGCGCGGCGACCCAGCAGGTGATGTTAGGCTACTCCGACTCCAACAAGGACTGCGGGATCCTTTCGGCCCAGTGGGCGCTGCACCGGGCGCAGGCGGCGATGACCGCGGTGGCGGCGGCCGCCGGGGTCCGGTTGCGGTTTTTCCACGGCCGCGGCGGGACGATCTCGCGGGGCGCCGGGCCGACCCACTGGTTCATGGCGGCGCTGCCGCACGGGTCGATGACCGGCGACTTCCGCATGACCGAGCAGGGCGAGACGATCGCCCAAAAATACGCCAACCTCGCCAACGCGACCTTCAACCTCGAGCTGCTCCTCGCCGGTGCCGCCATCACCACCGCCCGCCATCGCTTCGCCACCCCCGGGCCCGACCCGTGCCTGGCCCACATGGACCGCCTGTCGGCCACCAGCGAGGCGGCCTATCAGGACCTGCTAGGCGCGCCGGGCTTCATCGAGTTTTACCGCCAGGCCACGCCGATCGACGCGTTGGAGAACTCGCGGATCGGGTCGCGCCCGGCGCGGCGCACCGGCAAGAAGGACTTCTCGGTAGCCGACCTGCGGGCTATCCCGTGGGTCTTTTCGTGGACCCAGGCGCGGTTCTATCTCCCGGGCTGGTTTGGCGTCGGCTCGGCGCTGGCGGCCCTCAAGGAGGATGCACCCGCGGCGTTCGCCGACCTGCGCGCCGGGCTGCCAAAGTCGCAGTTCCTCGGCTACGTGCTGACCAATGTTGAGACCAATCTGGCGAGCGCCAACCTCGACTTCATCCGCGCCTATGCCGACCTGGTCGAGGACACCCGCCTGCGCGACCACTTCGTCGGGATCATCGTCGCGGAGTTCCAGCGGACCCGCGACCTGTTAGCCGAGTTGTTTGAAGGCGAGATGGCGGCGCGCCGGCCACGGATGGCCAAGACCCTCGAGATCCGCGAGGCGCCGCTGCGGGTCCTCCACCACCAGCAGATCAAGCTGCTGCGCGAGTGGCGCGGGCTGCTGCGCGCCGGCGAGCACGCCGCCGCGGAAGACTTGTTCCCGCGCCTGCTCTTGTCTATCAATGCAATCGCATCCGGCCTGCGCACCACCGGGTGATGCGCCGCAAATGCCCGCCCGATCGCTCACCACCCGCCTGCGCGGCGAGCTAACAACAATCCTGCTGGTCATTCCGGTTGGGCTGCTGGCGGGATCGGCCAGCGCGTTGTTCCTGTGGGCGCTCGACCTGGCAACCCACGCGCGCTGGGACACGCCGTGGCTGCTGTTCCTTCTGCCCCTCGCCGGGGTGGCCAGCGGCTGGCTGTTTGAGCGCTATGGCCGCTCGGTGGAGGCCGGCAACGACCTGATCATCGAGGAAATCCACCGGCCCGGCGGCGGCGTGCCGCTGCGGATGACCCCGCTTGTGTTGTTAGGCACGCTGCTCACCCACCTGTGCGGCGGTTCGGCGGGACGCGAAGGCACCGCAGTGCAGATGGGCGGCAGCCTGGCCCACGGGTACGCCCGCTGGTTAGGCATAGCCGCCGGACGCCGCCAGATCATCCTCATGGCGGGCGTCGCCGCGGGCTTCGCCGCGGTGTTCGGCACGCCACTGGCCGGGGCGGCTTTCGCGCTGGAGGTGCTCATTGTTGGGCGCATTGACCGGCGTGCGCCGCTGGCGATTCTTGCCGCCGCGCTGGTGGGCCACTTCACCTGCCTTGGGTGGGGCGCGCAGCACACCGGCTATTCGATAGCGGCAGCTGGAGCAGGCGGGTTCGAGCTCCTGCTGTTAGGGAAGATTGCGCTCGCCGCGGTGGTCTTCGGGCTGGTGGCGCGGGGCTTCGCCACCCTGACCCACGCGCTCAAGGACGGCTTCAGGCGGGTGGTCGCCTGGCCGCTGCTGCGTCCGGCGCTCGGCGGGGTGTTGGTCGTTGGGCTCAGCCTGGCGCTGGGCACGCGCGACTATCTCGGGCTCGGGGTTGATTCGCCCGACCCGGAGGCGGTAACGATCATTTCGGCGTTTCGCGTGGGTGGTGCCGAGCCGTGGAGTTGGGCGCTGAAGGTGGTGTTCACGGTCATCACCATCGGCAGCGGGTTCAAAGGCGGTGAGGTCACGCCGCTGTTTTTCATCGGCGCCACATTGGGCAACGCCCTCGCCTGGGTCTTCAACGCGCCCATCGACTTGTTCGCCGGCATCGGCTTCCTGGCGGTCTTCGCAGGCGCCACCCACACCCCGATCGCCTGCACCCTCATGGGCCTCGAGCTGTTTGGCGCCCACCACGGACTCGCCTTCGCCATCGCCTGCTTCATCGCCCACCTCGCCGCGGGCAACTCCGGAATCTACCGCGCCCAACAGCGGCCTAGTTGTTAGGCGCGGCCGCGGGCGCGGCGGCCGGCGGGGCATCCGGGAGCGGTTGGTTGACGAGCCAGGCGAGCCAGTCCTTTTCGATCTCTGCCAGCGGCTTGGCGAAAACCTTCTCAAACGCCAGCGCGCCAGTCGCATCGGTGGCGAAGTTCTCGACGTAGGTCTTGTACCACTTGGTTAGGTTGCCGGTGGCGTGGAGAAAGATGAACATGTAGCGCGCCTGGCTGTAGTGGTTGCCCGGGGCCTTCATGAACTCGCGCTGGTTCCAGGTGACGTAGGTGGCCCATGGCACCGTCTTGCCGCCCTTGGCCAGGTTGAGGATGATCTTGGTCCGGTGGTTAGGCAGCGGGACCAGCTCGCCGTTGACGATCTCGGTCGTCTCACAGAAGCACGCGAGCCCCTCGATGATCCAGTTCTGGTGATAGACCTGGTTCTTCGCCTGCATGTGGTCGATGTGGAGCGCGTGGGTGAACTCGTGGTTGAGCTGGGCGCCCGGGGTCTTGGAGGTAATCGAGCGGTCCTCCGGGTTATAGAGCCCCTGGGCGGACCCCTTCCACTCGCGCGGCATGACGACCGTGACGAAGTCGTTGAGGCCATCGGGAAACAACATCGCCTTCAATGCCAACTCTTGCGCCGAAAGCCGCTTGCGCACCGTCGCGAGAGTCTCCGCGTCGGTGCTCGAGGCGAAGATCAGCTTCAGTTCCTCGTCGACGGTGTAGACCATGTCCTCGCCGTGTTTCTCCTTGAGCTGCGCCATGCGCTCCGCCGCGCTCAGCTTGACGACTCCCGGCGGCGGCGGCCCGCCATCCCCGGTCTCGGGCTCAGCCGCGAGCCCCCCGCCCGCAAGGATGAGCCCGGCCAGCACGGCGCAGCGCAACGATAGGGATATCAGCATGCTGCACCTCTGGTTAGATGGTGCCGCCGCGGCAAGCGAAATCCATGCTCGCGCCGCGGCTCCCGAGCTGGAAGATTGCGCGGATGATCCGCCGCGCACTCATGGCCGCCGTCGCGTTGTTAGCCGCCGCCACCGGCGCGGCCGCAGGACCGGTACCCAAACTAACCGCCGCAGACTATGTGACGCTGGAGATCCGCAACTGGACCGTCCACGTCGAGAAATCCCTGGCCGACCACCCGCGGCGCCAGCAGGCGCTCGACCTGCTTACCGGCAAGCTCGCCGCTATCGAGCAACTCGTCCCGGCCGCGGCGCTGCCACGGCTGCGCGAGGTGCCGATCTGGCTGAGCCGCGCGGTGGCCTCCGGCGCGTGCTACCACCCGTCGCGCGGCTGGCTCGAGGCCAACGGCCGGGTCGTGGAGATGGAACGCTCGATCGAACTCCAAAACATCGACCACTTCATCGACTGGGCACCGACCCAGCCACAGATGGTCCTCCATGAGCTCGCCCACGCGTGGCACGACCGCGTCGCCGCCCAGGGCTATCAGAACCCGGAGATCCTCGCCGCCTACAAGGCCGCGGCCGCCTCCGGCAAGTATGCCAAGGTCCGCCACCACGACGGCGGGGAAGCCCGCCACTACGGGCTCAACGACGCGATGGAGTTCTTCGCCGAGGCCAGCGAGGCGTATTTCGGCCGCAACGACTTCCAACCGTTCGACCGCGCCGAGCTGAAATCCTTCGATCCCCTCGCCTATCAAATGGTCGAGAGCCTCTGGGGAATCGCCAAATGAACAGCCGCCACCAGCCTGCTAGCTAACCGGAATCGGCTGCTTCACCCCGGCCGAGTCGACATTCACGAAGCTGACCCGGGTCGAAAAGATGACCGCGCGGGCGGCATCCCGGCCGTCGCGGACCTCGACGGCGTAGGTCACCGACGTGCGGCCGGTGCTCCAATGCAGGCAAGAGATCGTCAGGATGCTGCCGGTGCGCACGCTGTGGCGGAACACCACCTCGTCCATCCCAACCGTGACAAACTGGCAGGCGGGGAAATCCAGGCTCGCGGCAATCCAGCTTGCCTCGTCGATCCAGCCGAGCAGCCGGCCGCCGAACAGGAACCCGAACTGGTTGAGATCCTCGGGCAGAACCAGCCGGTGGGTATCCATGGCTGCTAGATCTTGTTAGCGGCCCCAGCGGCGCTTCTCCCTCGTCACCGCGGCGTCCACCGAGAACCGCCCGGCGCCGGCGGCCAGCAGCGCCAGCGCAAAGATCAGATAGAGCAGGGCCGGCTCTTTGGCCCCGCCTTTGCCGAGAAACCACGGGTCGGCCGCATGCGCGTAGAATGCCGCCACCGCCATGGCAAACCCGAGCACCGCAGCCGCCGGGCGGGTGACCAGCCCGACGACGATGAGCGCCCCGCAGACAAGCTCGGCAAACACCAGCGCCCCGAAGCTAACCTGCGGGCTCATCCAGCTCAGCGGCGGGAAATCCGGCGACTTCCAGCCCGCAACATTGTCGCTCCAGTTGCTCAGCTTCGAAAACCCGTGGCCCACCGCCATCATCGTCCCGATCCCAACCCGCATGACTAACAAGCCGATCGATGTCGGGGTGTCGCGCGGGCCGGCGGAGAACAGGAATTTTTTCATGATGGGGCGGCGTCTTTCTTCCGCAGGGTGATGCGCTTGAGGCGCGACTCACCCGGCGCTGAGATACTCTCGATCTCAGGCTCATCGGCAAGCGCATTGTGCACCAGCCGGCGGTAGTAGGCGTTGAGCGGGCGCATCAACACCGGCTTGCCGTTCGCCT
Source organism: Akkermansiaceae bacterium (assembly GCA_044373465.1). GTDB lineage: Bacteria > Verrucomicrobiota > Verrucomicrobiia > Verrucomicrobiales > Akkermansiaceae > JBILQA01. The sequence goes on from JBILQE010000018.1 coordinate 52,522, forward strand.
TGACCCGCGCGGCAATCTCGCGGACTTCCTCGTTGAGCTTCGCCTCATGGGCCGCGCGGAAGTTGCCGCAGTCGACCCGGACCCGCGGGGCCTTCGGGAAATGCTTCTGGAGGGTCCGGTTGAGCAGGTATTGGAGGTCGTCAAGGCGCTCGCCGTGCGGGCCGATGATCGCCTCGGGGTCCTCGGCGACGATCTGCAGGCAGGGACCGTCCGGGCTCTCCTCGGCCTCGATCGTCGCGGCAAACCCAAGATGCCCCAGCATCGTCTCCAATATCCGGTGCGCGGCTCGTTCAGGGGTCATTGCGCGAGTCTAGCGCACTCTTCCGGATGGTCAACCGGGGGGCTGCTAGATTGTCCTGATTTTGTTCCCAAATCATTGGGGCGCAAGGCGCGACGCCACCATCCGGGCGCCGACCTCGGCGAGCCGGTGCTTTTCCTCGGGGCTGAACTCATGCGGCTGGCGCATGCCGATGCCGAGAGTGCCGACGACTGCGCCGGCCTCATCAAACAGCGGAATCGCCAGGCTGCCGGCCGCCTCGGTCTTCTTCGCCGCCGGGCGGGCCACCCCGGTCGCGTCGATCTGCAGGTTGCACAGCTCGACGGGTTCGCGCCGCTGCGCCGCGGCTCCCGCGATCCCCTTGCCGAACGGAATGAATGAGACCTTCTCCAACAACTCCTCGGGCACCCCGATTTGCGCCACCAGCGAGAGGAACTCACCGGATTCATCGGTGAAATGCAGGCTGCCGACCTCGCAGCCGAAATCCTCCAACACCTCCTTGAGCCATGCGCGCCATTCAACCTCATTCATCACCCGCAGCCTATAACAGACCCGCCGCAGCCCGGCAAACATTCCCCGATCTTCATTCTTCCCTTCCCCCGGGGGTTATCTATCACTGCCGGGACGATGCTCGCGACAAACCCATCCCTAACATCCCTGGCGGCCGACGCCCGCGAGGCGTTCCGCGCGGTCTCCGGCAAGGAGGCCACCCTGACGGCTGCGGCCCCCGGACGGGTCAACGTGATCGGCGAGCACATCGACTACTGCGACGGGTTTGTCCTGCCGTGCGCGATTGAGCGCTGGGTGGTCATCGCCGCGGCCCCGAACGGGACGCGCACCGCCAGGATCGCCAGCGCCAATGGCGGCGAGCCGGCGACCCTGGATCTAACAGCCCAACAAATCGGCGTCCCCGGCGACTGGGCGAACTATCTCCGCGGGGTGGTCGACGGCTTCCAACAGCGCGGGGTGGAGCTGCCGGGGTTTGACGCGTTCATCGTCTCCTCGGTGCCCTCCGGCGGCGGGCTGTCGTCCTCAGCGGCGCTCGAGACGGCGACCGCCACGCTGCTAGAGGCGCTGGCCGGGGTGACGCTTGACCCGGGCGAGAAGGCGCGGCTGTGCCAGAGCGCGGAGCATGAGTTTGCCGGGGTGCCGTGCGGGATCATGGACCAGTTTGCGAGTGCCTGCGCGGTGCGCGACCACTTGCTGTTGATCGACTGCCGGTCGAACGAGGCGGAGCCGGTACCGTTCCAGAACCCGGACCTGAGCCTGTTGGTGGCCAACACCCGGGTCCACCACCAGCTCAGCGACGGCGGCTATGCGGCGCGCCGCAACGACACGCTCACCGGGCTGGCGCTCATCGGCAAGGGCTCGTGGCGCGACGTCAGCGCGGCGGATGTGATGGCGGCGCGCGAGGCGCTCGGCGACCGGGTGTTCCGGAGGTCGCGCCACGTTGTTGGGGAAATCCAACGGACGCTGGACTTCGCCGCGGCACTGCGCCGTGGCGACTATGCCGCGCTCGGGCCGCTGATGGCGGCCTCCCACAACTCGCTGCGCGACGATTTCGAGGTCTCCTGCGCCGAGCTCGACCTGATGGTCGACCTGGCCCAGGGGCTCGGGCCGGCCGCCGGGGTGTTAGGCAGCCGGATGACCGGCGGCGGATTCGGCGGCTCGACGATCACCCTGTGTGAGACGGCCAAGGTGGCCGCGATTGCCCGCCACCTCCATGAGCACTATCTGGCGCGCACCAGCATCATTCCGGAAATCTTCGCCACCCGCCCGGCCGGCGGCGCGGCGCTGGTCGGTTAGCAACTAACATCCCAGCCGGGCGGCGGATTTCGCGATTTTCGCGTTTCCCAATCACCCGGCGCCTCCCACACTCCCCGCATGTCCTGCGCAACCCTCGGAATCGGCCTGGCGGGCTTCGGCACGGTCGCTACCGGCGTGCTCAAAGCCCTTCAGCGCAACGCCTCGCTGATCTCCGACCGGACCGACGGAGCGGTCAACCTGGAGGTGCGCCGCATCCTTGTTAGGAACCCGGCCAAGCCGCGCGAGTTTGTCTTTCCCGCCGAGTGGATCACCACCGACGCGCTGGCGCTGGTCGCCGACCCGGCCGTGGACATCATCGTCGAGCTGATAGGCGGGACCACCGACGCGTTCGACCTGGTCGCCGCGGCGCTGCGCGCGGGCAAGCCGGTGGTTACCGGCAACAAGGCGTTGTTAGCCGAGCGGGGTGTCGAACTCTTCGCGCTGTCGCGGGAGACCCGCACGCCGATCCACTTCGAGGCGGCCGTCGCCGGCGGCATCCCGATCATCAAGAGTGTGCAGGAGTCGTTTGTCGGCAACCGGATCCACTCGCTCATCGGGATCATCAACGGCACCTCCAACTACATCCTCCAACGGATGACCGACGCCGGGCTCGGCTACCCGGAGGCGCTCGCCGAGGCCAAGGCGCTCGGGTATGCCGAGGCGGACCCGACCCTCGACGTCAACGGCTGGGACGCGGCGCACAAGGCGATCCTGTTAGCCTCGTTGGCCTACGGGTTCGCGATCGACCCGAAGGATGTCTACGTGCGCGGCATCGAGATGGTGCGCGAGATCGACATCAAGTTCGCCAAGCAGCTCGGGTACGTCATCAAGCTGCTGTGCATCGTGCGTGAGCATGCCGACGGGCTCATCGAGCTGCGCACCCAGCCGTCGTTCATTCCGAAGTCGCACATTCTCGCCTCGGTCAACGGGGTGTTCAACGCGGTGGCGGTCCACGGCGACGCGGTGGGCGAGTCACTCTTCTACGGGCGCGGCGCCGGCCAGGACCCGACCGCCTCGTCGGTGGTCGCCGATGTTGTCGAGGCCGCCCGCGGGCTGCGCCAACCGGAATGCCACCGCGGGTTCCTCCCCTACCGGATTGACGGGAAGCTCCTGCCGATCGAGGAGACGGCGACCCCCTACTATGTTAGGTTCGAGGTCACCGACCGGCCCGGGGTCATCGCGGAGATCGCCACGGTGTTAGCCGAGGACGGGATCGGGATTTCCGGGACCCATTCGCCGGTGGACACGGAGAATCCCGACGCGCCCTTTGTCGACATGGTTTTCCTGCTCCACACCCTGCCCTTCGGCAAGCTGCGCGATGCGCTGGCCAAGGTCGAAGCGCTGCCGTCGGTCAACGCCCGCCCGGTCGTCTTCCGGGTGGAAAACCTCAAGTAGCCAGCGGGCGCGCATCCCGCGCTTGCGCGTCCGCCGCGATTGCTCTTCACTCCGCGCGCCCATGGCCCTCATCGTCCAAAAATTCGGCGGCACCTCGGTCGGTTCCATCGACCGGATCCGCAACGTCGCCGCACGCATCAAGCGCTCGGTCGATGCCGGCCACCAGGTCGTCGCAGTCGTCTCGGCCATGAGCGGCGTGACCGACAAGCTCATCGGCATGGCCCGCGAGATCACCCCGGAGCCTAACGAGCGCGAACTCGACGTCCTCGTCTCCACCGGCGAGCAGCAGTCGATCGCCCTGGTGGCGATGGCCCTCCAACAGTTGGGTGTCGACGCGGTTTCCATCACCGGGCGCCAGGCGGGGATCACGACGATGGGGTCGCACACCCGCGGGCGGATCCTCGACATCGACCCGACCCTGATGCAGGGATTCCTCAGCGACGGCAAGACCTTGGTGGCCGCGGGCTTCCAGGGGATCACCCCGGACGGGATGATCCACACGCTCGGCCGCGGCGGGTCCGACCTAACAGCCATTGCGATCGCCGCGGCGCTCAAGGCCGACATCTGCCAGATATTAACCGACGTGGACGGCGTCTACACCTGCGATCCGCGGGTGGTGCCCGACGCGCGCAAGTTGCCGGAGATTTCCTACGACGAGATGCTTGAGATGGCCTCGTCGGGGTCGAAGGTGATGCAGTCGCGCTCGGTGGAGTTTGCCAAGAAATTCGGGGTGCTCTTTGAAGTGCGCTCCAGCCTCAACGACAACCCAGGAACGATTGTGACCGAAGAACACCCAGCCATGGAAAATGTCGTCATCCGCGGCGTGTCCATCGAGCGCTCGCAGGCGCGCGTGACCCTCACCGGAATCCCGGACAAGCCCGGGTACTCGGGCCAGATTCTCGGCGCCCTGGCCGATGCGGAGATCAACCTGGACATGATCATTTCCAACATCGCCTACGATGGCCTCGCCCGGCATTCGTTCACGATGCAGGCCAGCGACCTTGGCAAGGCGCAGGCGGCGCTCAAGCCGGTGCTCGCGCAGCTCGGGGCCAACGCGCGCATCGAGACGGAAGGCGGGATTGCCAAGCTCTCGTGCGTGGGCATCGGGATGCGCTCGCACTCCGGGGTGGCGGCGAAGATGTTCAAGGCCCTCGGGGCGGCGGGAATCAACATCGGGATGATTTCCACCTCGGAGATCAAGATTGCGGTGACCGTCGACGAGGTCAATATTGAGGACGCCGCGCGCGCGGTCCACGCCGCCTTTGAGCTCGACAAGCAACCGTAGGGATTTGCGCCTGACAACGGCGCCCGCCGCGGCCAAAGTCGGGCTGATTCACCGGCCGCTGCCGCCGGCCTGCCCGCCATGCCCGCACCTAACCAAGTCGTCGCCGATGCCATTGTCCGCTGCCGCAGCGCCGGGCTGCGCCGGACCCGTGCGCTCGAGGAACTCATCCTCACCCTCATCGAGTCCCCCCGGCCGCTGACGCTCGCCGAACTGGCGGGTTCCGCGCGGCTAACCAACCAGTGTGACAAGGCGACGGTCTTCCGGCTGCTCCAGCGGCTAACCGACAAGGGGATTGTCCGGCGCCTCGGGCTGCATGAGCGCGCGGCGTATTTCACCCTGATCGTGCCCAACGCCCACAAGGACTTCCTGATCTGCACCGAGTGCGGGTCGATCGAAACCGTCCAGGCGCCCTGCCCGGTCCACGAGCTTGAGGAGGAAATCAAGTCCAAGACCGGGTTCCGCAATCTCTATCATGAGTTGGAGTTCTTCGGCACCTGCCCGGCCTGCCCCGGCGGCGCCTGAGCAACCGCCGCTGCGCAATGGCCGCCGCCCAACAACAACAACAGCCATCCGCCGCGCCGCCGCGCGAGGCCGACTTCCTGCGCTTCCTCGCGGTGGAGAAAAACGCCTCGCCGCGCACCCTGGCGAACTACGAGCTTGGCCTGCGCAGCTTCCGCAACTGGGCCGGCGCCCGCTTTGGCGGCTGGGAGCAGGCCAGCGCGGACGATTTCCGCGCCTATCTGTTTGACATGCTCAAGCGCGACGCGGCGCGCGCGACGATCCGCGTGCGGTTTGCCGCGCTGCGCTCGTTTTTCCGCTTCCTTGTCCACCGCCACGGGCTGGCCAAGAGCCCGGTCGCCGAGGTCCGCCTGCCCAAGCCCGAGCGCAAGCTCCCGGTGGTCCTCACCTTGGCGCAGATCGACGCGCTGTTAGCCCTGCCGTATCAACTCCCGGTGGAAAAGCAGGCGCCGGCGTGGCTGGCCCACCGCGACGCGGCGATCCTCGAGTTGTTCTACTCCGCCGGGCTGCGCCTCGCCGAGCTTGCCGCCCTGGATGTCGCCGACGTCGACTTCCTCAGCGAGACCGCGCGGGTCACCGGCAAGGGCCGCAAGCAGCGCCTCGTGCCGGTCGGCGGCCCGGCCATGGAGGCCATCCAACATTATCGCCGGGCCGCGGAGGTCCCGCCCGGCCCGCTGTTCCTCAGCAAGCTGCGCCGCCGGGTCAGCACCCGCGCGATCCAACTGCTGCTGCGCAAGTACCTCGCCCACGCGGCCATCCCATTCCACGTCACCCCCCACAAGCTGCGCCACACCTTCGCCACCCACCTGCTCGACAACGGCGCCGACCTCCGCGGCGTCCAAGCACTCCTCGGCCACGCCTCGCTCTCGACCACCCAGATCTACACCCACGTCAGCCGCACCCGCCTGCGCCACGCCTATGACGCCGCCCACCCGCGCGCCTGACAGCGGTCCCCGCCAAAAAAAAGGCAGGGCGCCCGGATTTCCCGGACGCCCTGCGCAAGTAGATCTAGCTGGTTGGTGAAAGCTGGTTTCCCCTAACCGGCCAGTTGGATTAGAAGCCGACCGTCAGGCCGAGGCCGCCGATGACGCGGTTGCTCTCGCTGCCGAACGAGTACACCGACTCGTCAGCTTCGTCGAGCTCCCACGAGCGGGCAACGTAACCGGTGACGGTCGCCGTTTCGCTGAGGTGATAGTTGAGGGCGATCTTGGTCGTCGCGTGGCTCAGGCCGCCGAGCTCGACCATGTAGCCAAGCTGGCCACCGAAGTCCAGCGACCAGCAATCATTGATGGCAATGTGCTTGCTCAAGCCAAGCTCAGTGTAGCCATCGTTGTCGCCGCTGATGTCCCAGAAGTAGGTCAGGTCAGCGGTGATGCCGAACGGCAGCTCGTGGCTCACGCCGAAGTACAGCTCCTGGTCGCTGTCGTGGGCAAAATAGGTCTCGCGCTGATAGTAGATCAAGCCGACCCGGCCTTCAAAACCACCACCGATTTCCATGGCGGCTTCGCCGTAAACGCGGGTCTCGTTGAGCTCTTCGTCATTGAAGCCTTCCTGGACGGCGCCGTACCATGCGCCGGCGCTGAGTGCCACGGCACCCATGTCCCAGCCCACGTCGACGGAGGCGTCGATAAGGTCGTTGCCAAGGTTGGCACCACGGAAGATGTAGTCGGTGGAGTAGCCCACGCCGACCTGACCTTCGATTTCCGCACCCGCGTGACCCACCATCAAGGAGGCTACGGCGAGGGCGCCTACGGTTTTGCTGTAGTTACGCATCATCGTTCTTTGTTGTTTCGGTTGCTGCTAGACCTTTGCCCGGTGGAGGAATCCGGTCCGGGCGGGGTTGTCGCTGATTCAGTTGCTCGACTCGCGTCTTCCGGCGGGAAGAAACAATCAGGGGCGTTAGTTAACACTTCCTAATTGTTCTGTCCAGACGATTTTGGGCGGTCGGAAGCGTTGCTGACTTGCGGGTATTAGGCCCGGGCTAACAATTTAGCAAGAGGTATCTAGCAACCCCGGACGGCGGGCGCGGACGAACGGCGGGCGCGGACGAACGGCGGGCGCGGACGAACGGCGGGCGCGGACGAACGGCGGGCGCGGACGAACGGCGGGCGCGGACGAACGGCGGGCGCGGACGAACGGCGGG
>JBILQE010000006.1:0-88711 GCA_044373465.1 Akkermansiaceae bacterium
GGGCGCGGACGAACGGCGGGCGCGGACGAACGGCGGGCGCGGACGAACGGCGGGCGCGGACGAACGGCGGGCGCGGACGAACGGCGGGCGCGGACGAACGGCGGGCGCGGACGAACGGCGGGCGCGGACGAACGGCGGGCGCGGGTGCTGCCGGGCGGGGCGGCTTTTTCCATTGCTGGCGGGTGGCTGGCAGTCCTTGATTGGGGCGTGCGCCGTCTGTTTCTGCTGGTTCTGCTTGTGCTTCTTGGGCTGGCCGTGGGGTTTGCCGGGTGGCGGGCGTGGACGCCGTACGACCGCGCGGCGGCGGCCGGGGCGCCGCTGGCGCTCAAACGGGTGTGGGTGACCCGCGACCACGGGTTTTGCTGGGTCGACATCGACCTGAAGGCGGCGGGTGGGTATCGGTTGGCGCAGAGCGACCGGATCTTGTTGCTCACCGGGGCTGGAGCGCAACTCGCCCCGGCGGCGCTCGGCGCGCCGCTGCGTGCCGGGGCCGGCGGCCCGGCGCTGCGCTTCTGGGTGGAAGCCGCCGAGCTGGACGGGCCGCTGACGCTCATCGTCGGCGCGGAGCGGCTGCGGGTCAAAAGCGCGGGACCGGCGCCGGCCCTCGGGGAAGGGGCCCGGCGAGAGCAGCGCAGCCCGAACTGGTAGATAGGTTGGATCCGACGCAGATGGCCTGGCTCTTGATAGACAACTCCAACACGCGCACGAAGCTGGCGCTGGGCGGGAGCAGCGGGCTCGGGAGGTGGCGCGGGTGGCTGGCCACGCCGGAGCTCAGCGGGGAGGCGCTCGCCGGGCTGCTAGGCGGGGTGGAGTTTGACGGGGTGCTGCTGTGCTCGGTGGTGCCGGAGAAGGCGCAAGTGATGCGGGAATTTTTTGGCGGGACGCTGGTCCACGAGCTTGGTGCGGCGAGCGACCTTGGGATTGGGATCGACTATCCGGAGCCGGGGCAGATTGGTGCCGACCGGTTGGCCAACGCGGTGGCGGTCCACGTGCATTTCGGGGCGCCGGCGATCGTGATCGATTTTGGCACCGCGGTGACCTTCGACGTGGTCAGCGCGGCGGGGGCGTATGCCGGCGGGGTGATCGCCCCTGGGCTGGCGGCAATGACCGACTACCTGGCCAAACGCACCGCGCTGCTGCCGAGAATCGAGCTGGCCGAGCCGCGCCAGGCGATCGGCAAGTCGACCGAGGAGGCGATGCAGGCCGGGGCGGTGTTTGGCTACCGCGGGCTGGTCAAGGAGATCCTCGCCAGGCTGGGCGCCGAAATCAGCGGCTCCCCGGCGGTCATCGCCACCGGCGGCGACGCCGAACTGATCGCCCGCGGGCTGCCGGAAATCCACCAAGTCGCCCCGGAGCTCACCCTTGAAGGCCTGCGCCTGATTGCCGCGCGCAACCTGCCCGCAACTAACAACCCTATCTAGCAAGACCATGAGCACCCATCCGCTGGCCATCGGCGTCGACTTCGGCGGCACCTCGATCAAGCTCGGCGTCGTGCGCGGCGGCGAGGTTCTCGACCATGCGCCGGCGATCGCCACCCAGGACTACGAGGGCCCCGTGCCGCTGATCAGCACGCTGGTCCGCGCCATCGAGGACCTCCGCCAGCACCACCCGGACATTGCCGCGGTGGGCGTGGGGATGCCGGGGTTCGTCGACTTCCCCAACGGCATGGTCTACAACCTGACCAACGTGCGCGGCTGGACCCACATCTATCTGCGCGACGCGCTCGAGAGCGCCACCGGGCTGGCGACGACGGTTGAGAACGACGCCAACTGCATGGGCTACGCGGAGTGGAAGCAGGGAGTGGCGGTGGGCCTGGAGCACGTGGTGGCCCTGACGCTGGGGACCGGGGTTGGCGGGGCGGTGATCGTCAACGGCCAGATGGTGCGCGGCGCGAACTTCGGCGCCGGCGAGGTTGGCCAGACGTCGATTGATTTCCGCGGGCGTCGTGGCGCCTACGGCAACCTCGGCGCCCTTGAGGACTACATCGGCAACCGCGAGATCGAAGCCAGCGCCCGCGAGGTCTATGCCGCCGCCGGCCAGGAGCGGCTCAGCAGCGATTGCAGCCCGGCCGAACTCGCCAAGGCTGCCGCCGCCGGCGACCCGCTCGCCATCGCCCTCTGGCGCGACATCGCCGAGAAGCTCGCCTGCAGCATCGTCAACATCTGCTGGCTGCTCAACCCCCAGGCGATCGTCATCGGCGGCGGCGTCGCCAAGGCCGGCGCGGTCCTGTTTGAGCCGCTCCGCGAGTTCGTCCACAGCCAGCTCGGCGAGCCGTTCAAACAGAACCTGAAAATCCTCCCCGCCCGCTTCGGCAACGAGGCCGGCATGATCGGCGCCGCCGCACTGGCCATCGAACAGGCCGCCGTTAGGAAACGATAGAAATCGCTAGACCGGCCCAAGCACCCGCGCGACCCGCTCGGCGATGGCGCCGAACTCGGCATCGTCCAACACCGGGGTGAGCGCGTCGCGCCAGCCGGCCGGCGGCGCGGGCACCTCCACCCAGCTGCGGCAGCCGGCGAACATCCTCCCGTACTCGAGCATCCACGGGGTGGCTAGCTGATAGACGCGGACCAGGGCGCAGTGGATGCTGCCGGTGGCCATCCCCTTGCCCTCCCAGGCGAAGCGCTCGGCGACCGTCGCGGGCGTCCAGATGTGGAACGGGGCGAGCTCGTCAAGGACCGCGGCGCTCGTCAGGGTGCGCGCCCAGAGGGCCTCGGCGTAGTGGGTCAGCGGGACCTCGTCGCCCGGCTGCCACTCGGGGAGGGGGGCGTGTTGGAACTCGCGGACGCATTCGGCCTGGCCGTGGAAACGGGTTGGAAAAAGGAAAAACCGGTCGTGGGCAAAGGAGAACCCGGCCCGCCCTTCGTGGATTCCGCCCTTGCGCAGGATGAGCGCCTGGCGCCCGCTCGCCAGCGCCGCCACCACGCTTTGCCACTCCTTGAACGCCGCCACCGTCTCCATCACCCACTCGTAGGAACTCTCAGCCCAACCGACAAACGGAAAATTTGCGGTGTCCATCGGCGCGATCTGTGTTTAATGACCCGCCCATGCCGCACCGCGATGCACGCGTCGAGACCCGCTTCTGCGAGCTCGGCACCCCGGAGTCACCCTTCGTTTTCCAGACGACCGGTCCGCTGCCGGGGATGCGCCTCGCTTACGAAACCTGGGGGACCCTCAACGCCGACGCCTCCAACGCCATCCTCCTCTTCCACGCCCTCTCCGGCAGCCACCACGCCGCAGGCTTCAACCCGGCCATCCCAACCACCGCCGAGCTCTGGCAGCCCGAACTCCACGACGGCTGGTGGAACGACTTCATCGGCCCGGGACGCGCCCTGGACACCGACCGGTTCTTCATCATCTGCGCCAACTACCTCGGCGGCTGCTACGGCAGCTCCGGCCCGGCGTCGCTCAACCCCGAGACCAACAAACCGTTCGGCTCGAGCTTCCCCCACCTAACAGCCACCGACCAGGTCGAGGCGCAGGCGCGGTTGTTAGACAAACTGGGGATCGGCCGGCTGCGGGCGGTCATTGGCCCGTCGGTGGGCGGGCTGCTGGCGTTGACGTTTGCGACGCGGTTTCCGCAGCGGGTGCGGACGATCATCTCGATTGCCAGCGGGTTCAAGACGACGGTGCTCAACCGGCTGATCTTGTTTGAGCAAATTTTGGCGATCGAGAACGATCCGTATTTCAATGCGGGCGACTACTACGGCGGGACGCCGCCGACCTACGGGCTGGCGCTGGCGCGGATGATCTCCCACAAGACCTTCGTCCACCTTGACGCGATCGAGCGGCGCGCCCGCCAGGACGTCGTCCAACAGGATGACGTGCTCGCGTGGTACCAGGTGCGCGACCAGTTCCAGAGCTACATGCTCCACCAGGGGAAGAAGTTCACGAAGCGCTTCGATGCTAACACCTACCTGCGGATCATCGACATGTGGTCGCGCTACGATGCCACCAGCGAGGGCGGCGCGGCCAGCCCGGGCGAGCTGCTGGCGCGCTGCAAGGCGGCGGGCCACCGGTTTCTGGTGTTTTCGATCGACTCGGACTTCTGCTTCTATCCGGAGGAACAGTCAGAGCTGACCCGCCAGCTGGAGGCCGCCGGGGTGGAAAACATGCACATCACCGTGCACTCCGAGAAGGGCCACGACTCGTTCCTGCTAGAGCCGGGGTTGTACACCCCGCACATCGCCTACGCGCTTGGCGGCAACGACCACCGCGACTGGTAGCCGTGGATGTTAGTCCTGCGGCGCGGCCAGCCGCCAGACGTCGAGCGGGGTGCCCGGGATGAATTCGCCGTGGTGGAAGCTGACCGGGCGGATCCGCAGCCAGCCGCCGGGGTGGAAGTCGACGCAGGTCGGCGACCCCGGAGGCATGAACGAGCCGGTGTTGATGAGCAGCCGGCCGCGGTGGCGCCAGACGCCGGCGCGGTGGAAGTGGCCAAAGACGACGACCTGCGCCTGCGGCCGGAAGCGCTCCACAAAGGCGCTCGTCTCGGCCACCATGCTGCGCCAGGTCCAGAGCATCCGCAGCCCGCGGGTCGGCGGCCACGCCGCGTCCCACGCCCTGGCCACCGGATTGCGCCCAAACACCTTGATCGGCACCTCGATGAGCCGGCCAACCTCCCGCGCAACCCGCAGCCGCGCGTCGAGGTCATGCTCGGCCTCCGGACACCCGGCGTAGAGCGCCCGGATCGCCGCGGTGTTGCGCGCCACCACCCGGCTCCACGGCACCGTCTCGGCGAACACCGCGTCGCCGTGCGTGACTAACAACGCCGCGCCGGCCAGCTCAAGGTACCCGCGCTGGCCGCACGACGGATCGTGGTTGCCAGCTAAAAACACCAGCTCGACGCCCATCTCGCAGGCTATTTGTTTGAGGTCGCCTAACAACCTCGCGCCCTCGGCGCGGAAATCATGGGCGAGTTCCTGCCAGGTGTCGCCGTTGAGGATGACGGTGTCGACCTCCTCCAACAACGGGCGCAGCTGCCTGGCCGCGGCGATGCGCGAGACCCGGTGGCCGAGGTGGAGGTCGGAGAGGATGCGGATGCGCCCGGTCATGAGCGTTTCCGGCGCTGGCGGACCGCCTCGTAGAGACACACGCCGGTAGCCACCGAGACGTTGAGGCACTCGACCTTCCCGGCCATCGGAATCTTGACCAGAAAATCGCAGGTGTCCTCGGTCAGGCGCCGCAGCCCGTCGCCCTCGGCGCCCATGACGATCCCGATGGATCCCTTGAGGTCCACGTCGTAGATCATCTGCTTGCCGCGATCAGAGGTTCCCACGAGCCACACGCCAAGCTCCTGGAGGCGCTTCATGGTCCGGGCCAGGTTGGTCACCTGGATGAACGGGACCGATTCGGCGGCACCCACGGCGATGCGCCGGACCGTTTCGGTGATTCCGACCGACTTGTCCTTTGGGGCGATGACCGCGTCGACGCCGGCGCCGTCAGCCGAGCGCAGGATCGCCCCAAGGTTGTGCGGATCCTGGACGCAGTCCAAAATCAGCACAAACGGCGTCTCCCGCTCGCTCACAATCCGGTCAAGGTCGCTCTCGTCAAGCCGCGGGCCCGGCGCCACCGGCGGGGCGACGTGGCGGTTCTCCCGGGCTTGGTGGTCGGTCCGCTTGTTGCGCATGCCCGCTGATAAGGGGAAAACCGCGCCGCGGAAAACCTGAAATATCCGCACCGTCAAAACACCTCGCGCGTGCCACCGCGGGCGTGGCGCGCCGGGGCCGTGGTTTCCCCCGGGGCCACGCAAATGTTGTTGAACTGGCGTGGTTCTTGGCGTGGACTGCGCCTGCTCCTATCCCCCACCATCCGCGTCGATGCCAGCCGACCACCCGCACCCGATTCCCTCAAGCCATCCGCGGCCCGCCCGCCGGACGGCCACCGCGCTGCTGGCCATCGCCGCCGTGGCGCTGGCCACCGCCACCCCGGCGCGCGCCCACGAGGAGAACTCCGAGGTCATCGCCAAGCTCAACGAGCAGATCGCCGCCAACCCGAACGACTCCGAGCTTTTCCTCAAGCGCGCCGAGATGCACCGCCTTGTCCAGCATTGGCACGCCGCCGAAGCCGACTACGCGCGCGCCGCCCAGCTTGCTCCCGAGCGCCCGATCATCGCTCTGGCCTTCGCCACCATGTGGAACGACGCGGCCAAGCCGGAACAGGCCATCCCGTTGCTCGACGAGTTCATCAAGCGCCAACCGAACGACCCGGCCGGCTTCTCCGAGCGCGGCCGCAGCCACTCACTACTAAACCGCTGGCCGGCCGCGGCCGAGGACTTCGCCGCCGCCGTCAGTCACAACCCCCAGCCCGGCCCCCAGGACTTCGCCAACTGGGCCGTCGCCCTCTCCCACCAACCGACACCCGCCGCCGCCATCGCGGTCCTCGACCGCGGCCTCGCCACCCTCGGCAATGTCGCCTCCCTCGAATCGATGGCCCTCGACCTTGAAGTGGCCAACAAGCTCCTCGACCCCGCCCTCGTGCGCCTCGAGCGGATGCTCGCCCGCCCGGGCCGCAAGGACGCCCTGCTCGTCAGAAAGGCCGGCATCCTCAGCGCCGCCGGCAAGCACGCCGAGGCACTCGCCACCCTCGACCAGGCGCACGCCGAACTCGCCGCCCTGCCCGACGGCCGCCGCCTGACCCCGGCAAGCAAAAAGGTCGCCGCGGAAATCGCAACTTTGCGCGCCCAGCTCGCGGCGCAACCGGATCCCACCAACAAAACACAATGAACACCAATCCGATCCATGCCATCATTGGCATGCTGCTGGCGGGCGCCGCCGTGGCTGGCGCCGAGACCCTCACCCGCGGTCCGTACCTGCAAATGGCCGGCCCCGACGCGATGACCATCCGCTGGCAGACCGACGAAGCGGCCGACAGCAAGGTGCAATTCGGCGCCGCCGCGACCAAGCTCGACCAGACGGCCGGCAGCAAGGAGCCGACCCGCGAGCACGAGGTGCGCCTGACCGGCCTGAAACCGGCCACCACCTATTATTACTCGGTCGGAAACTCGACCGCCCAGCTTGCCGGTGGCGACGAGTCGTTCCGCTTCAAGACCGCCCCGGCGGTCGGCAGCGACACGCCAACCCGGATCTGGGTGCTTGGCGACTCGGGGACCGGCAAGGGCGATGGCAAGAGCGGCGCCGACAAGGTCCGCGACGGCTACGAGAAATCCAAGCACTACAAGCAGCCCGACGTCTGGCTGATGCTCGGCGACAACGCCTACGACAAGGGCTCCGAGGAGGAAACCACCCGCGCGATCTTCAACACCTACCCGAAGATCCTGCGCAACGCCCCGCTCTGGTCCGCCTATGGCAACCACGAGAGCTACACCGAACGGGGCGCCCCCTACTTCAACGCCTTCTCGTTCCCACAGGCCGGCGAGTCCGGCGGCAAACCGTCCGGCTCTGAGGCCTACTACTCGTTTGACCACGGCAATATCCATTTCGTCTGCCTCGACTCGGAGAACGGCAAAAACCGCGCCGTCGATGGCGCCATGATGACCTGGCTCAAGGCCGACCTCGAGGCGACCGAGCAAAAGTGGCTCGTCGCCTTCTTCCACCACCCGCCCTACACCAAGGGCTCGCACGACTCCGACACCGAGCGCGCCCACGGCGAAATGCGCGAGCGCTTCCTGCCGGTCCTCGAGGCCCATGGCGTCGACCTGGTCCTCGGCGGCCACAGCCATTGTTATGAGCGCTCGATGCTCATCGACGGCCACTACGGCCTGAGCACCACCTTCAACCCGTCCGCCATGGCCAAAAACCCCGGCTCCGGCCGCGAATCCGACCCGACCGGCGCCTACAAAAAGGCCCCAGGCGCCAACCACGGCGCGGTCTACATCGTCGGCGGCAACTCCGGCAAGGTCAGTGGCGGCAAGCTCAACCACCCGGCCATGTTCGTCTCCAAGAACCTCCTCGGCTCCCTGGCCATCGATGTCCAGGGCGACCGGATGGACGTCAAGGAAATCGACGACAAGGGCGAACTCATCGACGATTTCACCATCATCAAGGGGAAATAACCCGCTGCACGACCCTCCAAGCCGGCCGCACCACCGCGGCCGGCTTTTTTTGCGCCCCCGCCTCCCGGCCAGCGCAGCCTTGCCATCCAGCGATGGCAGGTTCTAAGCTCTCCCCATGACGACTCTCCGCCCCACGACCCTGCTGCTGCTGCTCGCCGGGCTGCTGGTCGGCCATGCTGGCGCCCAGACGGTTACCCGCGGCCCCTACCTCCAGATGCTTTCCCACAACGCGATCACGGTGCGCTGGCAGACCGACGTCGCGGCCACCAGCAAGGTAATGTTTGGCGACAGCCCGACAAACCTGGCAACCACCGCGAGCAACCCCGCGAACACCGTCGAGCACGAGCTGCGACTCACCGGCCTGACCCCGGATACCACTTACTTCTACTCGATCGGGACAACGACGACGACCTTGGCTGGCGGGGACACCACCTTCACCTTCAAGACCGCACCGATCCCCGGCACGAGCAAGCCGGTGCGCGTCTGGGTGCTGGGCGACTCGGGCACCGGCGGCGACGGGACCAACCGCGCCGAAAACGTCCGCGACGGCTACTACAATTCCGCCCATTTCAAAAACCCGGACCTGTGGCTCATGCTCGGCGACAACGCCTACGACAACGGCACCGAGGCTGAGACGACCCGCGCGATCTTCCAAACCTATCCTACGATGCTGCGCCGCGCCGCCCTCTGGTCGGCCTACGGCAACCATGAGGCGCTCACCTCCAGCGGAGCCCCGTATTTCAACGCCTTCTCCTTCCCGACCAACGCCGAAAGCGGCGGCACCGCCTCCGGGAGTGAGAGGTATTACTCGTTTGATTTCGCCGACATCCACTTCGTCTGCCTCGACTCGCAAACCAGCATCAACCGGACCGCCACCGGCCCGGGGACGATGCTCAACTGGCTCGCCGACGACCTCGCCAACACCACCCAGCGGTGGATCGTCGCCTTCTGGCACCACCCGCCCTACACCAAGGGCTCGCATGATTCGGACACCGAGGCGGCCCTGGCCGCCATGCGCAGCAACGCACTGCCGATCCTGGAAAGCTACGGCGTCGACCTCGTCCTCTGCGGCCACAGCCATTCCTATGAGCGCTCGATGCTCATCAACGGCCACCACGACGTCAGCAGCACCTTTAATCCCGCCACCATGGCCAAGGACACCGGCAACGGCAAGGTCTCGGGCACCGGCGCCTATCAAAAAGCCGCCGGCGCCAACAACGGCGCGGTCTTCGTCGTCAACGGCAACTCCGGGAAAACCAGCGGCGGCCTGCTCAACCACCCGATCATGGTCACCTCCCAGAACGTCCTCGGATCGCTCATCCTCGACTTCGACGGCGGCCGCCTCGATGTCCGCGAGATCGGCACCGCCGGGCAGGTCCTCGATGAGTTCACCATCCTGAAATCCTCCGCCGGCAACCTCGCCGCCAGCAGCTGGACCTCGGTCAACACCCATGGCGCCACCGCCCGCGCGCTGCCGATCGCCGACAACTCGTTCGTCGAACCACGCCAGGCCGGCATCCGCCGCCTCGAGGTCACCTTCCCCGAGGACATCACCGTCACCAACACCTCCACCGCCGTCAGCATCACCGGCGTCAACTCGGCCGGCACCCTGAGCCTCGCCGCCCTCGGCATCACCCCGCAGGTCAGCGTCGCCGGCAACCTGCTGAGCGTCGAGTTCTCCAACAACCTCGGTGCCTGCGCGCTCCCAGACGCCACCAAGTGGCGTATCACCCTCAACCCCACCGTCATCAGCGGCGCCACCAGCGGCGCACTCTCGTCCTCCGCGGCCAACACCCGCGAAGTCGCCGCCCTCGTCGGCGACTCCTCCGGCAACGGCCGCTCTAACGGCGTCGACCTCAGCAAAATCAACTCCGCCGGCACCTTCGACCCCAACAACCCACTCCACCTCCGCGCCGACATCAACAACGACGCCACCATCGACACCCTCGACCGCGACGCCGCCTGGGCTAACCGCCAGCAGCGCACCGACACCCTCAGCATCCCATAGCCGGCTAACTGTCAGCCGCAGTTAACCGCTAGCCAAAGTCCAACAGCGGGCAGTCTGCACACCGCCGCCCCGCTGGAAATGCATTCCACCGCGGCCGCCACGCCTGCCGCGGCACGCGCCCCGCCTCACCGTTAGCCGCCTGCGCTTCCCCGGCGATCCGGCACGCGACCCGCTGGATGAAGAACATGATTCTCCATCTGGCCCCGACCGGGCTCCTCCACGGTGCGCGGCTCATCGCCGCCGCCGCCGTGCTTGCCACCGCGCCTGCCGCCACCGCGGACCTGCCGGCCGCCGGTCCCGCCGCGGCGGTCCAGCACGCGGCGTTTTGCGGAACCTACAAGATCTCCAGCAGCAACGACCCGGCATTCCCCGGAATCGACCACCAGGAATGGTTCCTCGACTTCGGCCGGCGCGCCCCAACCCGCCCCAGCGGCACCGTCGCGGTCACCGCTCGCCAAAACCCACACCTCAAGCTGCGCCTCCGCGTCTGGCAGTTCTCACCGGACACCGGCATGCTGCGCCTCGGCACCCAGGCCGCCCAAGCATCCCAACACCTCGTCGCCGCCGCCACCTGGCAGGTCACCACCGCCGCCGCCGGCTCGCTTCTGCTCCGCCGCGGCGACTACCACGCCCTCCTCGTGCCCACCACCACCCCATGACCCGCCCGCAGCGGGCTTGATACAAGCCACCCCTTTGAATTCTTTGCATCCAATTTCCTCGACACCCCCTGCCACCTCCATAGCATGCGAGGATGCCTAACAGTACCCGCCCCTTGCGATCCGGCCTCTCGATCGCCAAGTTCATCGCCTGCCTCGGGGCGCTGGCGTTGCCGGCAGTCAGTAACGCCGCGGTGGTCGTCGACGCCTACGCGGTGGTCGACTTGAATAGCGCAATCAGCGGGTCGGCCTGGACCGGCTATGCCTTGCCGCTGACCAGCCCGGTTCAGGTGACCAGCGGCGACACCGTGAACATCAACATCAGCTTCGTCGGCTCACAGCGACTCTCGTGGAGCAGCGATGGCTACTTCAACCCCTGGCTGATGCTTGTCGGCTACGAGACTGACACCTATGATCCGAATCAAGTGGGGTCCTTCAATTGGTCGGATGTGAGCGTCACCTTTAACGGCTTGACCGCCGGAACCCAGCTTCCGCCCGGACAATTGGTCGGTGGCACCGACGGCTCCATCCATCTCGGACCCTCCTTGGTGTTGGGCAACGACAGCGTGTTCCGCACCTTCTCCAGCGCCACCGTCAGCTTCCTGGCCACTTGGACCGGGCCGGTCCGCGACTATGGCACTCTCGGCTACGTGGCCTATCCCGTCTTCGGCGGCACGGTGGCCATCGCCGCTCCCATCCCCGAGCCTTCCGCAGGCCTCGCCGTCGCCCTCGGGTTCCTCGGCGCTCTCACCCTCCGCCGCCGCAGGGACTGACGGGCGTCCTGCTAGGCGGCCCATCCGCTCTCTCGGAATGAAGCTTGCCCCGCTGGTCCTCGCGCCACTGGCGCTGCCACGCGTGCTGGTCATCGTCGCGCTTGTTGGAGTGGCGGCTTTCGCGCTTGCCCCGGTCGCCAAGCCGTTCCTCGGGCCCATCCCCGCCGGCCGGCTGCGCGACAACTGGGATGCCGGCGTGTGCCTGCAGAGCACCCCGTCGACCTGTGGCGCCGCCTCGCTGGCGACCATCATGAAGCATTTCGCCATGGATGCCACCGAGGCCGAGCTGGCCGCCGAGGCGTTCTCGTATTCCGGCGGCACCGAGGCGTGGTATCTGGCGCGCGCGGCGCGGGCGCGCGGGTTGATCGCTGGCTTTGATTTCAGCCCCGGGTTCGCGCCGGATCGCGGGCTGCCGGCCGTCGTCGGCAGCAAGTTCATCGTCGGCGATCCCCTGCGCGGGCGCGAGATCCTATCAGCCGCCGAGCTCGAGCGGCGCTACAAGTTCACCGGCTTCCACCTGCGGATCACCGCCCCGTGACCATCCATGCCGCCGGAATTCCCTGATGTTAGATGGGCGCCGCCGCGGTGAAAAATGCCGCGTCAGAACGGGATATCGTCGTCGAAATCGTCGTCGTTGTGGCGCAGCTCGGATGCGGGCGGTTCGCCGCCACCGGTCCGCGATGGCGCGGCCGCGGCCGCCGGGCGCGGCCGCCCGGCGGATGCCTCGCCGCCGCCGGATCCGCCGCCGTCGCGCTGCAGCTTCCAGCACGAGAGGTTGACGAAGTACTTCCCGTTGTACGCGTTGCCGCGGATGTCGAAGCTCACCGCGACCTCGTCGCCGAGCGCAAACCCGTCGAGGACCGCACACTTCTCTTTGACCATCTCAAACTTCAGATCCTGCGGATACTTGTCCTGGGTGGTCACCACAAACTCGCGCTTGCTGAAGCCGCTCGGGAAACTCTGCAGGTCTCCAATCCATTTGATGCTCCCGCGCGTCTCGTACATGGCCTGAACGTCGCGCCTCCACGCCCCGCATGTCAAACCCCGATGAGCACGCCGCCGAAGATCTCTCACCTCGCCAGCCAGCGCCGAGAGCCTAACAAGCGCTGTTAGCCGGGGCGCCCCGGGGGGCGGTCCGGGCCATGCGCGCGGCGGCGCCGGGAGGGTGGCGGCTACTGGGTTTTGGAGCCAGTGGTGACGGCCTCCATGACGCGTTCCAGGTTGAAGCTGCCGGGTTTTTGGCGCGGCGGGAAGTCTTTGAAGCTTTGGAGCCAGGTTCCGACATAGGCGCCCGCGGGGGCGATCACGAACATGCGCTCCATGTACCAGCGCTGGAAGCCCATGGCGTTTTCGCTTTCGGCCCGCTCGAATGGATCCATGCGCAGGTTGGTGATCTTCGGCGCGCGCAGCTCGGTGAACGGGTTCTGCCACACCTTGAGCCCTTCCTCCTCCTGCTCAAGGAAGGTGACCTTCCAGTTCTTGTAGCGCAACGCCGCCACGCTCCCGTCGTCGGTCCAGTAAATGAACTCGCTGCGCGGCCACTCGGCCTCACCCCTCAGGGCGGGACCGAGGTTATAGCCGTCCAGGTGGACCTTGTAGGTCACCGCGCCGATTGTGCGTCCCTTGAGAAGGTCCGCCTTGACGCTCGGGTCGCCGGCGGCCGCCAGAAGCGTCGGCAGCATGTCCTCGTGGGCGGCGATCTCGTTGACAATCATGCCCGGCTTGAGCGTCCCAGGCCAGCGGATGAGCGTCGGCACCCGGTAGCCGCCCTCCCATTGGGTGTTCTTCTCGCCGCGGAACATCGTCGTGCCCCCGTCGGGCCACGTGAAGGTTTCCGCACCGTTGTCCGTGGAGTACATCACTATCGTGTTCTCCTCAAGACCGAGCTCCTCGAGCTTGTCCAACAACCGGCCGACCTGCCCGTCATGCTCGACCATCCCATCCGCATAAACCCCCAGCCCGGTAACCCCCTCCGACTCGGGCTTGAGGTGAGTGAACACATGCATCCGCGTCGAGTTCCACCACACCAAGAACGGCTTCCCGGCCTGCGCCGCGCGCTCCATGAAGTCCAGTGCCTTGTCGGTCACCTCCAGGTCGATCGTCTCCATCCTCTTCTTTGTCAATGCGCCGGTGTCCGTGATCCGGCCGTCGGCAAAGCTGTGGATGACCCCACGCGGGCTGAACTTCTTCTTGAACTCCTCGCCTTTCGGGTAATCTGGATTTTCCGGCTCCTCCTCGGCATTGAGGTGATAGAGGTTGCCGAAAAACTCGTCAAACCCGTGGGCGGTCGGCAACATCTCGTCGCGGTCACCGAGGTGGTTCTTGCCGAACTGCCCGGTCATGTAGCCCTGCGCACCCAGCAAGGTCGCGATCGTCGGATCCTCCTTGCGCATCCCTTCCGGCGCGCCCGGCAGACCCACCTTGGTTAGTCCCGTGCGGATCGGCGCCTGCCCGGTTATGAAGGCCGCCCGCCCCGCCGTACAGCTCTGCTGGCCATACCAGTCAGTGAACAGCGCGCCCTCCCGGGCGATCCGGTCGATGTTGGGTGTCCGATAACCCATCATGCCCATGTTGTAGGCGCTGATGTTGAACTGGCCAATGTCGTCACCCCAGATGATGAGGATGTTCGGCTTCTTGCCCTGCCCGTGGGCCGGGCTGACGAGCGCCAGTCCAACGACCAGCGCGAGGAGTTTCATTGCGGGGGATGGTTTCATAATCAGTTGGATTCGGTGGCCGTGGTTGCTTCAGGGAGAGACTTTGAGAGAGCCAGGCGGAAGCCGATGTGGGACATCCCGGTATCGGCCGGGGTTCCGCGCCGGGCACTTGGGCGATAGCTTTCGCAGTACGCGGGGTGGCACAGGAACGAGCCGCCCTTGACCACCCGTTCCTGGGTCTGCTCCGGCTGCCATGGGTTGTAACTCGCCAGCGGCCCCTGCGGGTTGTGGCAACTAGGCTCCAGCTTTTGCCGCGCCCGCGTGTCGGGCCGGTACCAGTCGCTGCACCAGTTCCAGACGTTGCCGCCCATGTCGTGGAGTCCATAACCGTTGGGCGGATAGGCGCGCACCGGCGAGGTCCCTGCATAGCCATCCTCCTTGGTGTTATCGTGGGGGAAGTTGCCCGTCCAGGTGTTGGCCATGGACTTTCCACCCGGCGCAAATTCATCGCCCCACGCGTAGCGCTTCCCTTCCAGCCCGCCGCGCGCCGCGTACTCCCACTCCGCCTCGGTTGGCAGCCGCTTGCCGGCCCACTTCGCAAACGCGCTCGCATCGTCCCACGACACCTGGACGACCGGATGGTTCTCGCGCCCTGCAAGGTCGCTGCCGGCACCCTCCGGATGCCTCCAACTCGCGCCCGCCGTCCATCGCCACCAGCCAGCCATCTGGCGCAAGTCGACCGGCCCGGCGGTCGCCACAAACACCATTGACCCCGGCTGCAGCTTCTCGGCGGAGGGCTTCGGGGTGCCTTCCGGCAGCTGCTTCCTCAGCTCCTCCCAGTCGACCGGGCGCTCCGCGGTTGTCAGGTAGCCGGTGGCTGCCACGAACTTGGCAAACTCCCCATTGGTGACCGGCTGCACATCCAACCAAAACGCGTCAACCTTGGCCCTGACCACCGGTTGCTCGTTCATCCGGCTTCCCGCCTGCGAACTTCCCATCAGGAACTCGCCCGCCGGTACCAGCACCATGCCATCAGGCACCCCCGCCGCCGCAGGCCACGAGACCAGAAGACCTCCAAGCCAACAGGCCGCCAATCGGATTCGCAGACGATTCATCAGGGTGTTCGCGTGGTGTGCTTTGCTCGCCGGGCGTCAGACTTCCCCAACTCCGTCAAGAACCTTGGACCACGGACGCTGACCTCCTCTCGCCCGTGATCATCGGATAGAGGACGCCTGCCACGACCGCGCCGACCACCGGGGCGAGCCAGAACAACCACAGTTGCTCGATCGCCCAGCCGCCGGCAATCACCGCAGTCGCCGTACTGCGCGCCGGGTTGACCGACACGTTGGTGACCGGAATGCCGATCAGGTGGATGAGCGCCAGCCCAAAGCCAATCGCTAGCGGCGCGAACCCCTGCGGTGCCCGCTTGTCGGTCGCGCCCAGAATGATGAACAGAAAGAAAAATGTCAGCACCACTTCCGCCACTAGCGCCGCGCCGAGCGAATAGCCCGCAGGCGAGTGGGCGCCATAACCGTTGGAGGCGAACCCGCCGGCCGATGAGAAGCCGTCCTTGCCGCTGGCTATCAAATACAACACCCCCGCCCCGGCGATGCCGCCGAGAACCTGCGCCAACACATACGGCGCGGCCTGTCCACGCGGATGCCGCCCGCTGACCCACAGCCCCAGGGTCACCGCCGGATTGAGGTGGCAACCGGAAATGTGGCCGATGGCATAGGCCATGGTTAGCACCGTGAGCCCAAACGCCAGCGACACCCCCACAAATCCTATCCCAAGGTTGACCGGCGCCACATCCTTGGCCAGCGACATCGCCGCTATGACCGCACTCCCACAGCCACCAAAGACCAACCATGCGGTCCCGATGAACTCCGCCAACAGCTTGCTTCTAAGACTTGTCATAATCGTTATTTCCCTGCGTTCCCTCCGGTCTCGCCTGACGGCACCCGCAGCAGACCCGATCGCCTCCCGCCCGTGCGCCATTCGCGAAATCCTATCCCCAATCTCCAACACCGCATCCGAATTGTTCGCCAATGAACTACGAATTTGTTAGTAGCTGAGCGCCCATGACAATCCACCGCACCGACCACTGCGCGCGCATCAGCACAACCGGCTTCCACGCGCTCCGCCTCCACTAGGCCAGCGCCTCCACCCAGCTCCGCTTCCTCGCTAGATCCTCTCCACCACCACCTCGACGTCCATCTGGCAGTGGCCGCTGCCACGGTACGTCCCCCGTACCGGGGCCACGTCCTCGTAGTCGCGCCCCACCGCCACCTTCACGTAGCGCTCATCGGCCAGCGTGTTGTTGGTCGGGTCAAACCCAATCCACCCGGAGTGCGGCAGGTACACCTCGCACCACGCGTGGCTCGCCTGCGCCCCGACCAGCGAGTCGCTCGGACCGTTGTACAAATACCCCGACGCGTAGCGCGCCGGCACCGCCACCGCACGGCACATCCCTAACATGACGTGGGTGAAGTCCTGGCAAACCCCGCAGCGCAGCGCGAAGGCCTCCTCGAGATGGGTGCTAACCGTGGTGCTGCCTGCCTGATAGGCAAACTCCTCGTGGACCCACTCCATGAGCCGGCAGACGCGGTCATAGATCGTGGCGCACCCGCGGGTTAGATCCAGCGCGCAGCGCCAGATCTCCGGATGCTGCGAGACCCGGCTGCTCTCCTGCAAATACAGCCACGTCCGCTCGCGGATGAGCGGATCGGCATAGTCGGCGTGGGTCGCGCACCGCGACTCCTCGGGGACCTCGAGCGCAAGGTTGTGGACCCGCAGCCGGCTCTCGATCTCTAACTGGACGTGCGGCTCGGGCAGCTCGAAGTGGTGGGTGACATTCTCCAACAAGTCGGTGAAGCGCCGCAGCCGGGTCGCCGGCAGCACCCGCACGATGCTCGAGATCGTCTTCTGGAACGGAAACGTCCGCGGCTCGAGGTGGAGCGTGTTGACGCTCTCGGTCACCGGATGGGCGTAGCGGAAGGTGGTGCGGTGCAGGACGGAAAGCTTCATGCCGGGGCGCGCAGGACCGCCAGCATCGCCGCCCTGCCCTTGCTGACAAGCCCCTGGATCGTTGCCCGGCATCATTGCTGCTGCTGCTCCATCTGCCAGGCCGCCACCGCCCGCGCTCCCCCGGGTTCCATCGCGCGCGGCTGGATCCGCCCTAACATCAGCACGTAGGTCTCGAAGATCGCCTCGCCAATCTGGTTGAAGCGCGCCTGCAGCCCGTCGAGGTAGTCGTGCAGCCCGGCGTCGGCCGCCTCGATGCTGGTGCCGAAGTTCATCGCCGCTAACAGGAGGCCGGACTCCCGCTCCGCAGCGTTGGAGAATCCGCCGCGCGGCGATCCGGAGATCCGGTGGAGGCTCAGGTCGACGCGCTCCATGCAGTAGCGCACCGAGCGCGGAAACGCCCGCGAGAACAACAGAAAGTCCAACACCGCCCGCGCGTTGATCTCGCGGTGCTCGGCGCGGAACGCCCCCATCGCCCCGCACGAGCGCAGGATCGCGTTCCAGTGGAGGATTCCCCCGTCCGCCTCGCCCGCCGGCAGATGCGTCGAGATGTCCAAAAACCGGGTCGTCTTGTCCGCACGCTCAAGAAACCGCCCGAGGTCCATGAACTCCCACGCCTCGTCACGCGACAGCGTCGAGGCCGCCACCCCGAGGAACGTCACCGCCGAGCGCCGGATGTTCTCGTAGTATTTCGGCGGGTTCCCGGCTAACATCCCATAGCCGCCCGACTCGTTGGCCGCCTTGACGACGAGCTCCGGCAGGTGGTCGAGGATGAACTTCAGGTCCTGCTCCTCGCTGGCCAGATAGGTCGGGACGTTGGGCAAAAGCGGCTTCTGCCCGAGGTAGTACTCGATCATCTTCGGCACGAAGTAGTAGATCACCTTGTCGTCGGCCACCCCGGTCCCGACCGCGTTGGCCAGCGCGACGTTGCCCGCGCGGTAGGCGTTCATCAGCCCCGGCACGCCTAGCACCGAGTCCTTGCGGAACACCACCGGGTCGATGAAGTCATCGTCTATCCGCCGATAGATGACGTCCACCCGCTCAAGCCCGCGGGTCGTGCGCATGTAGACGAAGTCATCGACGACCACCAGGTCGCGCCCTTCGACGATCTCAATGCCCATCTCGCGCGCCAAATAACAATGCTCGAAGTACGCGCTGTTGCGGCACCCGGGGGTGAGCAGCACGCACACCGGCGACCCCTCGCGCCGCGGCGAAATGTGGTGCAGCATCCCTAGCAGCTCGCGCGGATACGAGTCGACCGGCCGCACCCCGAGGCTCTCGAACAACGACGGGAACGCCCGCTTGAGCGCGTTGCGGTTCTCCAGCAGGTAGGACGCCCCCGACGGACAGCGGCCGTTGTCCTCAAGCACATAGTAGGTCCCGTCGGCGCCGCGGATAAGGTCGCTGCCGCAGATGTGGATGTAGATGTCCTGCGGGACGTCGACGCCGCGGAACTCCGGCCGGTAGTGCTTGGCCTTCTCGATGTAGGAGGCCGGGATGACCCCGTCGCGGACGATCTGCTGGTCGTGGTAGATGTCGTGTAAAAACAGGTTCAGCGCGACGATCCGCTGGGTCAGCCCAGCCTCCAACATTTCCCACTCGTCCGCCGGGATCACCCGCGGAACCGGGTCGAACGGGAAGATCCGCTCGCTGCCGCGCTCGTCGTGATAGACGTTGAAGGTGATCCCCTGGCGCAGGAAATACAGCTCCGAGGTCGCCTTGCGGGCGAGGAAGTCCTTCTCGTCAAAGCGCCCAAACCCGTCCAACAGCGGCGCACAATAATCCCGGACTTTGGCGTTGCCGCCAAACATCTCGTCAAAGAATTTTCCAGGGTCGTAGCCGTCAAACATCGGCGCAATAAGGGTTTGGCCCACTAAAGCACTTGCCGGGCCAACCTCTCCGGGATTGCCGGACCGCCCACCCTGGACCATCGGCGGCGCGGCGCCGCCGATCCACCCGAATTCACCAATGGCTGGTCGCTTCGCGGTATTGCCTAACCAGTGGATCAGGCGTCAGCAATGTTAGGCGTTGGACTTGCGCGGTGGCGACGAGCAGGCGATCGAACGGATCACGATGCAGCAAGGGCAGCGCCGCGGCCGCGAAGGCCTGCTCAGCGGTGAGTGGCAGGCAGGTGAGCCCGTGGGCGCAGCAGGCGCGGGTGAACCATTCGGCTGGACCAAATGGAAGTTCCAGTTTTCCCGCCGCGTGCTTCTGGCCGATCTCAAAGGCGCTTACCGCGGAAACATGCAGCCGCCCCGCGTGGGTTCTGAGGGTGCTTCGAGCCGCCTCACTCAAGCTGGCCGACTCCATGACCAGCCATAACAGCGTGCAGGTATCCAGCAGGATCATTGGGCGCTTGTGGGCCACTCCTCCTCGCT
The DNA here is from genome assembly GCA_044373465.1 of Akkermansiaceae bacterium. Taxonomy (GTDB): domain Bacteria; phylum Verrucomicrobiota; class Verrucomicrobiia; order Verrucomicrobiales; family Akkermansiaceae; genus JBILQA01. Next base: position 19,508 of record JBILQE010000006.1, read on the forward strand.
GGCAGGTTCCGTCGGGTCATACAAGATCCGCCCTTGGAGTTCTGGGTGGACCCGCAACGGATCCGGCACCGCCGCCGCCGGCGGCCGACTCAAGGCCGCTATCGGCTTCCCATTGCGGCAGATCAACACCGTCTCCCCGGTGGCTTCCACCTTCGCCAGCAACGCTGAAAGCTGCGTCTTGGCTTGATGCGTGTTGATCGTAAACATCCGAAACCGTGCTGGTTGAACTAAGTCTAGTTCATCCCCGAGTTGCCGTCAACCGCGCCGCAGCTCCCGCCACGGCGGAGGATCCGCGGCCATCCGCCGCTGCCAGCAGTTCGCACCCCTACCCGCCACGGCCTGCGCTTGTCACTTCCCCCGCCCGCCATCATCGTCGGCCGCTCGCCGAACCTTCCGCTCATTCCCGATGATCCCTAACAATGAACCGCTGGATGTGATTGTCGTCGGCGGCGGGCTGGCCGGCCTCGCTTGCGCCCGCCGGCTCGTCCAGAGCGGCCTGCGGGTGCGGCTGCTAGAGCAGGCCGGGGAGGTCGGCGGGCGGGTCGGCAGCGACGAGGTTGCCGGCTTCATCCTCGACCGCGGGTTCCAGGTCCTCCTAACCGCCTACCCGAACTGCGAGGAGTTGCTGGACATGGCGGCCCTCGGCCTTGGCCGGTTCGACCCGGGCGCGCTGGTCCAACTGCCCAACAACCAGCGCTGCCGGGTCGCTGATCCCTTTCGCCAGCCGCGCCACCTGCTGGCGACCGCGTTGGCGCCGATCGGCACGCTTGGCGACAAGCTGCGGGTGCTGCGGCTGCGCGCGCTGCTCAAGCACAGCGTTCCGCCGCGCACCGAGGAATGGACGGCGGTGAGCGCCGCGACCTGGCTGCGCGCCTTCGGGTTTTCCGCCAAAATCATCGACCGCTTCTTCCGCCCGTTCTTCACCGGCATCTTCCTCGAAAACCGGCTCGCCACCTCCGCGTGGATGCTTGGCTACACCTATCACTATTTCACCCGCGGCTACGCCGCCCTCCCGGCTGGCGGCATGCGCGCCATCCCCCACCAGCTCGCCGCATCCCTTCCCGCAGGCGTGGTCCACACCCACTCTCCTGTTAGCGCACTGGACGCAACCTCGGTCACCCTAACAAACGGGACAACCCTGCGCGCCCGCGCGGTGGTCGCGGCCGTCGACGGCGACACGGCCCAACAATGGTTCCCGCAACTCCCGGGGCGCGGGTGGCAGGCCGCGGGTTGTTGTTACTTCTCGGCTAACACCAGCCCGCTGGCCGGCACCCGCAGCATCTGGCTCAACGCCACCGGGCGCGGCCGGATCAGCCAGGTCGCGGTACCCAGCGACATCGCCGCCGGTTACGCGCCGGCGGGGCGTGCGCTGGTCAGCGTTGGTGTCGTCGGCCATGAAGCGGCGGCCAGCGATCCGGAAACAATCCGCGCCGAGGCGGAATCCCACTTTGGCCCCACCGTGCGCGCCTGGGAGTTCCTCAAGTCCTACCCGATTCCCATGGCCCTTCCGGTCGCCACCCCCGCCGCCCTTGCGGCCCTCGCCCAGCGCCCAACCGTGATCGATGGCGTCCACCTCTGCGGCGACCACCTCAGCGTCGGCTCGATCGATGCCGCCTTGGCCAGCGGCTGCGCCACCGCCCGCGCCGTGGCCCGGACACTTTGTTAGCGCCGCCAGCGCCTAGAGCGCCTTTGAGTTGCGGATGGCGATGAGCAGCAGCGAGATGACCACCAGGACGCCGAGCATCGGGATCCAGAAGCGGTCGCGCCACGGCGAGTCGTGCGGGGCGAGGATCATCGCGGTGGTCCAGCCGATGACGACGATGGCGAAGAAGCCAGCGGCGAGCGCCGGCCAAGCGGGCGCGCGGCGCACCCCGCGGTTTCGAAAAACCAGCGCGACGGCGACCACCAGCGCGGCGGCGATGAGCACCCCGAAGGGCAGGAAGTCCATCTCGATGAGGTGCTGCATGCCGCGCGCGGGGTTGGGGAGCCTAGCAGGAGACGAGCTTGTTGCGCTTCTTCCGCTTGCTGGTCTCGTCCTGGTAGAGGAGGGCCGGCTGGCTTTCGGCGAACTTCTCGCCGGAGAGCCCGGGGAAGTTCGTCTCGTGGTCGGTGGTCGTTTGGCTGCTCATCGGGGGGATTGCCGCAGCCAGCGTGCCAGCTTCCGGCAGGCGCCGGTGCGCGCCTGCCACCCGCTGAGCCCGTGCGGGTGGCGCGCGGCGCGCCCCCCCCCTGCCGGCCGGTAGCGGCAACCCGCGATTGCAGGCTGCACCCTTGCCCGCCTCACACAAACACCAGCACCACCGCCGCGCACAGGCACCCGGCACCCAGCAGCCGCGCCTTGAACGCCGCCGCCCCGTCCGCCCGCTCGCGGTTGCCAAACCAGTGGCCAAGCCACCAGACGACCACCACGCTCCACAGCCCGCGGGTCGAGTAAATCACGTTCACCGCCGTGGCATCGCCAAAGATGGCCATCGTCGCAACCAACAACAGCGCCTGCAGCGCGATGAACGCCGCCCCCCCAGCCAGCGCCCGCCGCGCCTCCCGCGACGGCCGCGGCTCGCGCCGCGCCAACGGGATGAATCCCAACGAAAGCACCCCGCTGACCAGCATGGCCACCGGCAGGAACCGGCCCGCGCCCCAACCGGGCGACCAGCTCATCACCAACACATCAAACAGCGCATAACAGGACGCCGCCGCCAGCGCCAACCACGCGGTGCGCCCGACCCGCCCGCCACCGGCACCCCCGCGGCGGCTCAGGCAGGCGATCCCGACCACGCTGAGCACCGCGGCGACCCACAGCGGCCCGGCCACCGGCTGGCCACCCGCAGCGGTGGAAAACACCGCGACCAACACCACCTTGCAACCCATCACCGGCGTGGCCACCGAGACGTCCCCGGACTTCAACGCCAAAAATGTCAACAACTGCGCCACGACAAACAAGCCGCCCACCAGCGCCGGCTCGTAGGCCTCCCCCCACCCGGGAAACTCCCCGCCCAGCGGCCACAAACATAAAAACAACCCCGCCGTCACCCAGTTGCACACCACCGCCGTGCGCCAAATGCTGCTCCCCAACACCCCGGCCTGCTTCAAAAACATCGCCGCCACCACGTACAGCACGCTGCTCGCAAACGGGAAAATCAGGTGCATCACCCGCCCACCCTAGGGGACCACCCGGCTAACACAAGCAGCGCGCTTTGGTTGGATAAGCGATCCAATACAACCTAGTAGAACCTGCTAGACCCCAACACCCCTGCTACTCCCGGTCGGTGAACGGCGGATTGTCAAAGGCCGTGCCGCCATTGACCACCCGCGGGTCGTTGGCCTCGGCGAGCACCTTGAGCAACTGCGCGGCGAGCCTTGCCACGACCTCGGCGTGCGCCGGATCCCCGGCGAGATTCACCGTCTGGTCCGGATCCTTCGCCAGATCGTAGAGCTCCTCGCCCGGGCGCTTGCCAAACGCATAGTCGTAGAAGCTTTGCCACTCCGGATCCCCGCGCTTGGAGATCAGCCACGCCTTGGTCGGCCCCGCGTCCATGTCGGCAAACGCCGCCCGCGTCGTGCTCGCCAGCTCCTTCGCGTCCGGCCCGCCCGCCGCTCCCAACCTTCCCGGCGATCCCATCGGCCAGCGCTCCGGGGCAAAGTTCCGAATGTATAAATACTCCCGCGTGTGCAGCGCCCGGTGCGGGTACGGCAGGTTCCCCTCCCGCGCCGTGTCGACATGCCGCTCGCGCCCGTTGACCGCCCACGTCCGCTCCGCGTCAACCTGCCCGGACCCCTCGGCGGTGAGCACTTTCACCAAACTCTTGGCTGTCATCACCTCCGGCGGGCTCACCCCGCCAATCTCCAAAAACGTCGCCGCAAGGTCCTGCAGGTCGACAAAATCCTCAATCACCCGCCCGCCCTTGCCGCCCGGCCAGCGCACCAGCAGCGGCACCGAACTGCCAAAGTCTGTTAGATTGCACTTCCCTCCCGGGAACCCCGGCGGCCCATGGTCGCCGCTCAGCACAATCACCGTCTTGTCCAGTTCGCCCAGTTCCTCTAACCGCGCGAGCAACACCCCAACAGCACCATCCAGCGCCTGGATCTCCCCGAGGTAGTCGGCGAAATCCTCGCGCACCTCGGGCACGTCCGGCATGAACTTCGGCAGCTTCCCTGTTAGCGCCGCGGGGTCGATCCCCCACAACTTCTTCCCCGACCCCTTGGTCCACGCCCGGTGGGTGTTGGTCGGGCCAAACCAGAACAGGAACGGCTGGCCATCCGGACGCGCGGCCAAAAACGCGTCAAAGTTCCCGCGCACCTCCGCGTAGAGCTCCGCCTTGGCCTCGGCCACCGGCTTGCCCGCCTTGACCTGCGCGCTCGCGTTCTGCGAGAACTGGTTGAATGCCCGCCCCGCCTTCTCAAACGCGAATTTCTGCCCGCCAAACGGCGCGTCCTCCGGACTCCCCGGACTCCACACCTTGTAGCTCTTCCCGATGTGGTAGCCGCTATCCCTCAACAACAAAGGAAATGTTGGTATCGACGCGTCCCACTTCGCCCCGCGCAAAATCGCCCCACGCCCGGTGCGGAAAAAATACTGCCCGGACAACAGCGCGCTGCGGCACGGCGTGCACGAGGGCGAGTTGACGAACGCCCGCTTGAACACCATCCCCTCGCGCGCCACCCGGTCGATGTTGGGCGTCTTCACCACCTCGCTCAGCGTCGCCCGCCCGTCCAACCCCGCGTACGCCCCGGCGATCCGCCCCCAGTCGTCGGCAAACACAAACAGAATGTTCAGCCGCTCCGCCGCTCCCGCCGGCGCCACCGCGCCTAACACCGCCACCGCCACCGCCAGGATCGCTTTCTTGCTCATCGGTAATTTAGCGCCTTCCCGGCGCCTCCAACATCTTGGCCACGCCTCCCGCCGCGGCAAGCATCCTTTGCCCGCCGGTTCCGGATCCGTTCGATCCCAAAAAAATTCCCTAACGGTTCACCCGCTCCGGTGTCTAATAAGCCACACGTCCAGCCTATGAAATCCACCCTGCTCATCTCACTGTTGTTGTTAGCCCGCGCGCTGGCGGCCGCCCCGGAGCCCGCCGCGCCCGACCCGCTCAACAAGGTCGAGGTCCTCGCGCGCCACGAGACGATCGCCACCCTCAAGGGGATCGCGTTCCGCCAGTGCCTCGGACTCACCTCATTGTGCCCTGAGCGCTGCGGCGACTCGGGCGAGTTCGCCACCTTCTCGATCAACCGCTACCTCGCCTACACCAAGAACGGCGAATACGGCGACCCGAAGCAAACCGAGTACCTCGTCCAGGTCAGCGACTTCACCAAGCAGCCGAAGGGCGACCCGAAGGTCCTCGCCTGGATCAAGTCCCTCAAGGTCGGCGACACCGTCACCCTCACCTGGGAGCACCGCTACGTCACCCACGAGGGCTCCTCCTCGCCGGTCCGCGTCCTGGTGAACTACGAGTCAATGCATCCGGAAAAATAACTGTTAGCCACCCTCCCTTCCGCTCATGAAACCATCCCGCTTCGCCATCCTTGCCCTCGCGGCAATCTCCACCTGCTGCAACCCGGCATCCTCCCCAACCACCGGACCCAAGGTCGCCGCCAGTTGCTGCAGCATGGCCGACGGCGCCCTTGACGCCGCCACCTTCATTTTCGTTACCGCGCCCGCCTCCGGCACACGGGTCACTTCCGGCTTCACCGTCAACGGCTGCTCGCGCACCTTCGAGTCCAACATCAACTTCATCCTCAAGGCCCGCGACGGCACCGTCCTTGCCTCCGGCCACGCCACCGGCGGCGGCGTCGACGGCTCGGGGCCGCTCTCCTTCACGGTCACCTACAAGGTAACCGAGCGGCAAATCGGCCACCTCGAGGTCTTCGCCGAAGACGCTTCCGGCGGCGAAGGCTTCCCGCCACCGCGCAACGTCATCCCGCTGGTTCTGCAACCCTAGCAGCCTGGCCGCCGGTCATGGGACTTCTTGCACGCGAGCGCCTGCTAGAACCCGCCCGCCCGCAGCGCCCGGAGGATCCCAAGCGCCTGCGGGTTGTCGGCATGCACGCAGAGGGTCTCGGCGGTGAGAGGGAAAGATCTGCCGTCGATGGCCGGCATCAGGCCGCTGGCCCGCCACTTGGCGAGCCGCGCCACGACCGCCGCCGGGTCGCCGAGTACCGCGCCGGGCTGCCCGCGGGGGACCAGCCGCCCGCCTGCCAGGTATCCGCGCTCGGCAAACGCCTCCTCCAACACCGCCACGCCGGCCGCGCGCGCCTTTGCCGCAAAGTCCCCCCCGGCCAGCGCAAACACCCGCAGGCCGCCGGCCTTGTTGACCAGAAACTCCAGGAACACCTGCGCCAGCGCCGGATCCACCTCGACCGCATGATAGAGCGTGCCGTGCAGCTTCACATGCCCGACGGCCACCCCGACGCGCGCCGCCAGCTCCCGGAAGCCGCCGACCTGCCGCTCCAACAGGTCCGCAAACTCCGCCGCAGCGGGCAAGCCGCCCGCGCGCCCGCCACCACCCGCCATGCCCGGGTGGGCGCCGACTCGCACGCCGGCGTCCCGCGCCAGCGCCATGGCCAGCGCGGTCTTGGCAGCACCCCCGGCATGCACCCCGCAGCAGATGTTGGCCGCGTCGATCAGCCCCATGAGCGCCTCGGTTAGCGCGTCGGGCTCATCCTCGGCCAGGTCAGCGTTGATGGTCAGTGGCTCCATTCGAATCTAACATCCATTCCCGGCCGGCATTGGACCAGCCAGTCGCGCTGGGTGTCGCGCAGAATCGCAATTTTTGGATAGCCCCCAACAGTTGGGCCGTCGTTGAGGGTCACGATCGGCAGGCCGTTGGCCGGCACCTGCAGGCTGCCCGGCAGCACCGGCTCGCTGAGGATGGCTGGTGCGGGCTCCAGTGGCGCGCCCTCAAGCCGGTAGCCACTGCGGTTGGATTGCGCGGATACCCGCCATGGCTGGGCGACAAGGCGCTCGCGGGCGCTTGGCGGGAACTCGTCGAATTGCGGCCCCGGGAGCAGCTCAAGCACCGGCGGTCGCGCGTAATCGCGCCGCTCGGCGACGCGCAGCACCCGCCGGCCGATGCTTGGCGCGGTTTCCACCAGCAGCTCTCCAGCAGATGCTAACAACCCAGCCCCGGGCTGCAGCGCGCTGCCCATCCCGATGCGTGGGTCAACCGCCACGCTGCCGAACCACCGCGGCGCGCAAAATCCCCCGGGAACCGCCAGATAGCCCCACACCCCGGCGGCGGCCGGGATAAACTCCAACACCTCGCCGCGCTCAAAGCGCCGCGCGCTCCACGGCTCCAGCGTTTCCGCCCGCGCCGCCCCGGCCAGCGCCAGCCAGGTGTCCTCGACCACCCTGAGGCGCTGGCCAAGCATCAACAACTCCAGCACCGCGGCGCCCGCCGGGTTGCCTAACAACCGGTTGGCCGCCGCGGCCGCGTGCCGGTCCATCACCCCGGCGGGCGCCACGCCAAAGCGCCGCCACCCGGGCCTGCCGCCATCCTGCAGCGCCATGCCCATGCCCGGGGAGATGACTTCCAGCACCGGTCTCATCGAATTGGAACAAAGGAAACCTGGTCGCCCGGCGCCAGGGTGAAAACCTCCCGCGCATTCGGCGCCGCCAGCCCAGCCCTCTCCGGCCGGAACAACCCGAAATCGGTGGTCCCTAACAAATGCCAGCCGCCCGGGCTCGCCGCCGGATAGATCCCCGCGTGGCTGCCGCCAATCGCCACCGCGCCGGCCGGCACCCGCGTGCGCGGCGACTCGCGCCGCGGCAGGTGCAACCGTGGATGCAGCGGCCCAAGGTAGGGGAAGCCCGGGCTGAAGCCCATCAGCATCACCTGATAGGGCTGCGCGCTGTGCAGCTCGATGACCTCCGCCACGCTCGCGCCGATGCGGCGCGCCACCTCCGCGAGATCCGGCCCGTCATAACGCACCGGAATCCGGTGGTGGAGCGCCGGACTCTCCCGCACCTCCTCCGGCGCGACCCGCGCGAGCCACCGCTCAACTTCCTCCCGCGCCACCGGCTCGGCAAAGATCAGCAGCACCTTGCCAAAGCCCGGCACAAACTCCTGAAGCCGCGCCGGCGCCTCCGCCTCCAGCGCCGCAACCAGCGCCCGCCGCCGCGCGGACTCGCCAATGCCAAGCAGCCAGCCGCGCTCGGAGTAGGGGTGCAGGGAATAACCGTCCATCGGGATCACGCCAAAACTCCCCCGCCACCCGCCAGAGCGCAATTCCCAAGCGCGCAAAAATCCTTGCCATGCCATGGCTCAGCTTGAAATCTGCGGCGGTCCGATTCTGATAGATGGACGGTTCTCCCTTTCCAACATTCCCTAACAACCAATGACCCCGATTTTTGGCGCCAGCACCTGGTTATGGACCTCGCCGTTTGACTCGGGCCAGACGGCGCTGCTCAAGCGGATCGCCGAGCTGGGCTTCAGCGCCGTCGAGCTGCCGATCGAGGACCCGGCCCTGGTGGATGCCGCGGCACTTGCCCCGCTGCTCGCCGACCTTGGCCTGAAAGTCCACGTCTGCGGCGCCTTCGGGCCCGGCCGCGACCTGACCGCTCCGGACGCCTCGGCCCGCGCCGGCGCCCGCGCGTACATCGACGCCTGCCTCGACATCGCCCAACAGTTGGATGCCGGCTTCCTTGCCGGGCCGATGTACTCGCAGGTCGGCAAGGCCCGGCAGCTCCCCGAGGACGAGCGCCGCCGCGAGTGGGACCTCGCGGTGAGCGAGCTGCGGCTGGTATCGGCATCCGCCGCCGAGCGCGGGCTGGCAATCGCGCTTGAGCCGATCAACCGCTTCGAGACCGACCTGGTCAACACCACCGCCGACTCGCTGCGAATGATCCGCGACATCGCCCACCCGGCCGCCAAGGTGATGATCGACACCTTCCACATGACCATCGAGGAGGCCAACATCGGTGACGCCATCCGCGCCGCCGCCGCCGACCTCATCCACGTCCAGGTCAGCGAAAACCACCGCGGCGTGACCGGCACCGGCCTGACACCGTGGGCCGACTTCCGCGACGCGCTGCGCGAGATCAACTACCACGGCTCGATCGTCATCGAGTCGTTCACCCCGGACAACCGCGACCTCGCCGGCGCGGTCTGCATCTGGAAGCGCTTCACCCCAACCCAGGACGAGTTCGCCAGCCGCGGTCTCGCCTTCCTCAAGGACCTGTTCTCCAAACCCTAACTATTATGTCGCAAGTCAACATCGCCATCGTCGGCCTCGGCTTCGGAGCCGAGTTCATCCCCATCTATCAGCGCCACCCGGACGCCAACATGTACGCGATCTGCCAGCGCACCCGCTCGAAGCTCGACGAGGTTGGCGACAAGTACGGCATCGACGTCCGCTACGAGTCCTACGAGGACCTGCTGGCCGACCCCAACGTCCACGCGGTCCACATCAACTCGCCGATCCCCAACCACGCCGAGCAGACGATCCAGGCGCTCAAGGCCGGCAAGCACGTCGCCTGCACCGTGCCGATGGCCACCAGCGTCGAGGACTGCAAGAAGATCGTCGACCTCGTCAAGCAGACCGGCCTGAAGTACATGATGATGGAAACCGTGGTCTACGCCCGCGAGTTCCTCTTCATGAAGGAGCTCTACGAGAAGGGCGAGCTCGGCAAGGTCCAGTTCCTCAAAGCCTCCCACCAGCAGGACATGGACGGCTGGCCGGGCTACTGGCCGGGCCTCCCGCCGATGCACTACGCGACCCACTGCGTCGGACCGATCCTCGGTCTCACCAAGGGCGAGGCGGAATACGTCTCCTGCTTCGGCTCGGGCACCATCCGCGAGGAAATGCACTCCTGCTACGGCTCGCCGTTTGCCGTGGAGACCTGCCACATCAAGTTCAAGGACAGCGATCTATCAGCCCAGCTGCACCGCTCGCTGTTTGACGTCGCCCGCCAGTACCGCGAAAGCTTCGAGGTTTACGGCGACCGCAAGTCGGTCGAGTGGCCGCTCATCGAAGGCCAGCCGCTGGTCATCCACACCGCCAAGAAGCCCGAGCCGGAAATCCCCGAGGAAGTCGAGAGCCCGGACTTCGCCCACTACCTGCCCAAGGAAATCCAGGCGTTCACCACCGGCGGCGTCTACGGCCACGATGGCGAGGACCACCTCTCCTTCACCCAGGGCGGCGGCCACGGCGGGTCCCACCCGCACCTCGCCCACCGCTTCGTCGAGATGCTCAAGACCACCGTCGACGCCTACCCGAACGCCGTCGAAAGCGCCAACATCACCTGCACCGGTATCCTTGCCCATGAGTCCGCTCTCAAGGGCGGCGAGCTCATCCGCCTGCCGGAATGGACCCACCGCAGCTAAGCGCAGCACCTAGCAGCTAACACCATCCAAAGGCCGCACCCCTAACCGGTGCGGCCTTTTTTTGCTGACGAGTCCGGTCCAACGTCCCAAGCTAGGAGCCTCGCAATCTCATGCTCATGCTCACCCTCCTTCCCGGGGCTGGCCGCCGCCAGCGCATTACGTTTTGCAGGAAGTCCATGCTGCCTGCTCTGGTATATTTCTTCCTAATAGTGGTGCCAAGCGTGGCGCTCGCGGACAGCAGTGGCAAAGAATCGGGTGGGCCGATTGCGGTGAGGATTGAGGAGGGTTCGATCACCGATTTCCACGGCTTTGTCGAGGCGCTTGGGCTTCTCGTGGTGCAGAATCCCATTTCTCTAACAATCTCCAGCGAAAAGGATGCTCGCAGCTTATCGATCGTCTCAAGCAGTGGCCTAGGATGCCCACTGATAATTCACGTCTCGGTTGATCAGGTAGCCATTGGCAGCGGACCGTCACGGCAGGTGATGACGCTTAACGACCTGAAGACTCATCTGGAAGTCTTTGCCGAAGCTGCGGCGAAAACTGAGACTAAAGGCATTGTACAATTTTTTTCAGACAGGGAAGTTTCCGCGGACTTTGGACTATCCATTTTGCAGGTCATCGCAGAGTCAGGCACAACGGTCATGCTTTGGAGGCCAAGGCCAACGGATTCCACGGTTCCAATACCAGCCAAGAAGCCATCTCCTCCCTCGTCAGCTCATAAGGAGTAAATTCCCAGGCTTTCGACGGCGTTCGGGTTGGCGTCGACGGTGGTCTTGAGCATCTCGACGAAGCGGTGGGCGAGGTGCGGGTGGGACCCGCCGTGGCCACCACCCTGGGTGAGGGTGCGGCCTTTTTTTGTGGCGGGTCCGGTCTAAACGTCCCTGCGGGACCTCAGAACTTAGCGGAGCGCTGCGCGGGTACCAAGCCCCCTACTCGTAATGGCTCCAAAGCCGTAGAACCTTGACCGCCTTCTCCTCCTCCAACACCTGATAGACGAGCCGGTGCTGGATATTGATCCGGCGGGAAAGCGCCCCGCTCAAATCGCCAATCAAGGTCTCGAAGGGCGGCGGATCGGCGAAGGGATCCACCCGGATCAGCTCAAGCAATTCCTTCGCCTTGGGCGCATGGGGCGAGCCCTTCAGCTTCTTCGCATCCTTCTTGGCCTGCCTGGTGAAGAAAAGCGCGTAACTCACAGGTCAATCTCCCGGCTACACTCGGACAGCGGCTCGCTCATCCCCAACCGGATTGAATCCCGCATCCCAGGAAGGCTAACAAGATACAAGGTTTCCTGGATCGCCCGCCAGTCCGACTCCGCAAGCAACACCGCGTTGCCACGTTTGCCCGTGATCTGCACCGGCTCGTGGTCCGCAAGCGTCGAATCGATGATCCGGTACAGATCTGCCCTGGCCGTGGTCGCACTCACCGTCCTCATCCCATGACCGTACGCGATTCCGTGCGCTCGGCAAGCTGGACTTTGTCCCGGGCCGTGCTGAGGAAGCGCAGCTTCATCGCCGAAATCGCACCCGAAGTGACGCCATCACCTCATCGCCGTCAAAGGCCTCCATCCGTCCAGCTAGAAACTCCGCCATGCGCTCGTCGGTCTTCTGGACCCAGACGTCTTGAACCGCTTCGGTGGTGAGGGACAGGCTCGCAAGTAAGGTATCGGCAAGCAAAGGGCGTTCGCTCTCCGGGAGCCGGAGAGCCTCTGATCGAAGAATCGCTGCATCCATGGATGTAACGACTACTTCAACTATGCCGCTGGCGCAATCTCCCGAGGCATTTTGACCGCTATACCGTTCGCCGCGTCACATCCCGAGGCGCTTGGTGCCTCGGAGGGGCAGGAGAACCGCCCGCCCCGCCTTGTGGCCGCGAAGTCCCTCCGGCCAAAAACCTTTTTTTCCCTCCGCGACCTCTTACTCCCCACCTTCGACATTCAAACCTTCAGACATTGGACTCCCCAACCCATCCAGGAACCGGGTTGCGACCTCACGCAGGTGGTCTTGCTTCTCAGCCGCAAACCGGTGCCAGCTTCTGGCCATCATCGAGGAGCGCGGGTTCTTGAGGAACAGCGCGTCGTGGTCAGCCACGAAAGTCCAGAACAGGGCGTCCCAGATCGCGGTCCACGGGCCGGGCTTCTCGTCGGACATTTTCAGAACGTAGTTGGATCCGGAGATGTATGGCTTGGTCGTGAACGTTCCGCCGTCGGCAAACTGCGACATGCCGAAAATGTTGGGCACCATCACCCAGTCGTAGGCGTCGATGAAGAACTCCATGAACCACTGGTAGATCGCGGCCGGGTCGATCCGGCAGAGGAGCATGAAATTGCCGAGGACCATCAGCCGCTCGATGTGGTGGCAGTAAGCCTCGTCGTGAAGTTGGCGGATGATCCGGTCGACCGGTGGAATGCCCGTCGTAGCGGCGTAGAACGACTGCGGGACCGGCCGCGTGTGTTGGAAAAAGTTGGCATTCCGGATCACGCTGCCGCGGTGCTGGTAAATACCATGCATGAACTCACGCCAACCGATGACCTGGCGAATGAACCCTTCTAACGAATTGATGGGAATGCGACCGCGGGCTGCCAGCACGGCGGCGACAACCTCCCGCGGCGTCAGCAGGCCGATGTTGAGCGCCGGCGTCAGGACCGAGTGGTTGATGAACGCGTGGCGCGTGGAAATCGCATCCTCGTAGGCGCCAAAGTCCGCGAAGCGCGCGGCGATGAAATCTAGCAGCCACGCCCTCGCGTCCGCGCGGGTGACCGGGTAGCGGAAATTCTCCGTGCTGCCCGGGTTGCCGGGGAACTTCTCCTCCACCCAGACGATTGCCTCCTCGACATAACGGTTGCGCGGCGCGGCTGGCGGCGCGGGCGGCGTGTGGCCCTTCGGCAGCTTTTTCCGGTTCTCCTCGTCAAACGACCACTGCCCGCCTTCCGGGTTGCCATCCGCGTCAACCAGGATGCCCATGCGTTTCCGCTGCGCCTGGTAGAATGCCGCCATGAACGGCTTCTTCCGCCGGCCGATGTGTTCCTCAAGAAAATCCGCCGGCGAAAGGAACGCCGGCGTCGGATGAACCTGCAGGGCGATCCCCCGCACCTGCGCAAACCGCCGCAGGCGTTTCTCCAACATGAAATCGTGCGGTTCGGCGAGGTGCAGCTCGGTTAGATCGGCGGGCAGCGCCTTCTGATAGTCGTTAGTTAGCTCGACCACGTGTCCGGAGGCCCGCAGCTCGTCGGCATAGGCGAACATCGACGCCCGGTGGAGGACGAGCTTTTGCTTGTGGAAGGCCACCGGGAAATATCGATCCAATCCGAACAACAACGGATCCTGGGCAAGAAAAACCCCACGCCCTGGCGCAAGCGCGGGATGCTCCGCGAAGAGCTGGTGCGGGAAGATCAGGGCGACGGCGCTCATGGTGTTTCTCAATTGAAAATCGGCAGCATCCCTCACACCACAAACCCGTCCTCGCCAAGACCCACCTCGTGGAGCTCGTCGTAGCCCTCGGCGAGCGCCGGCCTAACAAGCACCTTGGCCGTGGCGAACAACCCGACATCCGGGACGCGGGCGCGGCCTTCGCGCGCGGCGTTGCGCCGGAGCGCGTCTTCGATGGCTGTTGGAAAGTGATAGCCGACGACCCGCGCGCCGTGGCGGCGCGCCTGGGCGATGAGCAGCGCCCGGTCCGCCACGGTTGGATTGGTGTTGTCGACGACCACCGAGCGGCCCGCGGCCATGGCCTCATCGATGAGCACCACCTGCCGCCGCCCTGGGTTGCGGTTGTTGCGCAGCAGGTCTTTGCTAACAACCACGTGGGTCGCCGCGAACCGCTCGCGGCAGAACGTGCTTTTCCCGGACGCCTGCAGGCCGCTGAGGATCACCATTTCCATGTTGTTCGCGCCGCGCCGCCATCACTTCGCCGCCGCCGCCGCGCTGATCTCCTCAGGCGTGCGCGCGTAGTCGAACACCCGCAACCCGCCCAGCGACCCGGAAAAGTTGTTCATCGCCCCGCGCGCCGTGTTCCACGCCGCCCCAACATGCATCGGGTAGCCGCCGAGCGTGTCGAGCGTGTAATACCCGCGCTCCGCTGTTAGCTTCCCGTCGATGTAGACCTTGAAGCTCCCCGCGTAGCCGCTCCCGTAGACCCACGCGAGGTGGACCCACTTGTTAGCCTCGGGTGCCGCGCCCTTCCACCCGACGTTGCGCCCGACCCCGCCGCTGGAGAACAGCCCCGGGCGGTTGTCGCGCTCGCTGTCCTTGGCGCTGCCGAAGTTGAAGTTCGCCGCCCGGTTGACCGACTCGTGCAGGTAGGACTTCATCGCCACCTGCGGCGCCATCGCGAAGATCGTCTCCGCGTCGCTGAACCCAGGGTTGTAAACCCACGCCTCCGCGCTGAACGGACGGTCGCCTGTTAGCGTCTCCGGAGTCGCGATGCTGGACCTCAGGAAATTCGTCCGCCCGTTGAATGTCACCGCCTTGCGCCCGGCTACCTCGTCCGCCTTCGGCTCCTCGAGGGTCTCCTCGCCAAGCCCGAACTCGCCGGCGAGCTTCCCCTTGTTAGGCCAGCTGGCGACCACCCCCTCGGGCAGCGCCGCGGCGTCGAGATGGACCAGCCAGCCGACCTGCGGCGGCAGGTCCGATCCCTTGGCAAGATGGGCGATCTGCTCCGCGTTGAGCGCCACCGGGGCGATTCCCAGCTCTGTTAGAATCCCGGCAAACGGGCTGTCCGGCGACTTGCCCGCGCGCACCCCGCCGAGGCAGATCACCTCACCCGCCGGAATCTTCAACTCCACGCTCTCGCTCCGGTTGAGCACCCCGTCGACGTAGATCTTCAACTCCTTCTTCCCCGGATCATAGGTGTAGGCGATGTGGCGCCAGCCATCCAACACCGGCGCGTTGTGCTTGAACCGCTCGGTCTCGGTGAACGTGCCCTTGTAGCCGAACTCGATCCCCGGCCCGCCGGCAAACGCACCCTTCTGCGGGTGGGTCCCCCAATTGAACTCGGCGCGCCCCTGCGGTCGCCGGCCCCACGCGAACATCGTCTGCTCGCGCTCCAGCCCGCGCGTGTCGGTGCAATACGCCCGCACCACCACCGTGAACGGCCCACCGCCTAACAACGAGTCCGGCGCCTTGAACGACGACAGCAGCGATTTCCTTCCGGAGAAGTCCACCCCCTTGACGCCGGCCTTGGAGACGACCTCGGGCCGCCACAACTCGCGCTCGCTGGCCGGGGCGAATGTCCCGCCGGCGCGGCCGGTGTTAGCCCACTGTTTGACCGGGCCGGCCTGGAGTGCGGCGGCATCGAGGTTGACGACCAGCCCGTGGGCGACCTGGAAGTCCCAAACCACGCCTTTCGCCAGCGGCTTGCCCGCCTTGTCGAGCGGGTCGACCCGCCAGAAATACCGGCCGCCGGGTTGCAGCGCCGGACGCACCTCGCCGGGCTTCTTGGCCCCCTGATAGGCCGGGCTTTTCCGGTCCGCCGCGGCCACCGCCGCCGCATCGCTGCCCAGATAGACGTCGTAGCTGTCGCTGGCGATCCCGCTCTGCCAGCTCAACACCGGCTGGCGTTCCGCCACCACCGTGGCGCCGGGCGCCGGGCTGGCAACCGCCGGAACTAACAGCGAGGCGAGGCTCCCGTTGCGCGCCACCTTGGCCGCGTCCAACACCCCGGTGTGCACCCGCAGGCGCGCGATGTGGCCGCGCAGCCCGTTGTTGAGCGGGATTCCGGCTCCGGCCCCAACAACCAAGTGGTCGCTTTCGCCCGGGCCGGTGGCGATCGCCCCGGCCGGCTTCTCCTTGCCGTCGACAAACAACCGGGTCGCCGCCTTGTCGAAGGCGACCACCACATGGCGCCAGCTGCCCGCGGGAATCTGGCTGGCGGGAACGCCCCACGGCCCCCACTGCATCACCGTCGCGCTTTCCGACCCCTTCTCGACAAACACCCACATCTCGACAGTCCCGCCGACCGCGCCGCTGCCGCGGAAGTCACTGATCATCCGGCTGCTGCCGTTGAAACTAACCGCCTCGACGCCCTGCGCCACCCCGACCAGCGGCTGGCTCGCACCGCTCGCGTCGTTGTAGAGCTTCCCGCCTAACACCCCGCGGTTCACCCAGCTGCGCAGCCACGGCTTCTCGAGATTCGCTGGATAGAAAACCCGCGTGTCATGGTCGTGCGGCGGACTCAGCAGGCGCGCGTCCAAGTTGATGCTCAGGTTTCCAGCCATCTCCAATGGATCGTTGCGGAACGCCCCAGCGTCCTTCGCATACCACTCGGCGATCTTGAGCGGATGGAGGTCGTTGTTGTGGACCCGCAGGTGGCCGATCGCCCCGCTGAAGTCCCCGCCGATTGTCAGCGGCACTCCTTTTGTTAGCGACAGCTTCTGCGCGACCTCGCTCTCCATCACCCCGTCGACAAACACCTGCAGCTTGCCGGCCTCCCCGCCAGTGAAAACCCAAGCGACGTGGTGCCAGCCGGGCGCGCCATTCTTCGGCCCGCCCCACTTGAGCGCCATGCCGCTGGACCCCTTCGGCCCCCACGCGACCACCGTCTGCTCGCCGGTCACCCCGGCGGCGCGGTGGAGCCACCCGTCGACCGCCCACGGACGGTTGCCGTCGAGCGAGTCCCAGGTCGTCTTGTCCCAGACGAGCGAGTCGCCGGCCGCCAAACTAACCGCCGCCACTCCGCCCACCGTGGTGAGCTTCGGGCTCCCGGTCGCCGGCTTGAACCCGCCGACCGAGCGCTTGTAATACCGCCACCCGCCGTTAGGCCGGAAATACTCGATCCCCCCGTCGTTGCCCCAGTAGCTCAGCGCGCCGTCCGCCCCGGCCTGCACCTTCACCACCGGGTCAAGCTCGACCAGCGTGTCCCCCGGCCAATACTGCGCAAGCAGGTCGTGCAGACGCGGGTCGTTGAGCCTCAGGACTTCGCGCGTCCGCATGTCGCCTTCGTCCTGGGCCATGTCGTTGACCCACCAGCTCGCGCACACCGCCACGGCCTCCCACATGTTGTTGCCGCCGTAGTCGCCGGCCCACAGCCCCTCGCGCCGCCCGGTGTTGAACGCCTCACCTAACTTGTGGCGGAATTCCGCGTCCAACATCTCAGCGCCCTGCATGTGGAACTGGTGGCCGGTCTCGTGGAGGAGGATCGCCCCCTCGCGCAGGACCGCCTCGCCCTCGCCATACGAGCTGCAGACGAAGTGGCTCCACCCCCAGCCGCGGTGGAGCCGGCTGGCGAGGTGGGTGGCGGCATGGGATGCCTGGAGCGTCTTGAGAAGGTCGGGACGCTTATCAAACAGTTTGAAAAGGGCGCGGCGCGAGGCGCGGATGTGGAGCTCATGGTTGCCGGGAGGGCTGATGATCGGATAGCCATCGAGGTCCATCAGCCGGTCGTAGAACCCGTCCTGGGCAAGGATTTTCGGGAACGGCTCGCTGACCGCCCCGTCAAACGCCAGATCATACTTCGCGGTGGTGAACGACCAGACGCTGGCCGCCGGGTCCGCCCCGGCCGCGCCAACTTGCTCGACGCGCCAGAAGTAGGTGGTCCCCGGCTCAAGTTTCTCTAACTTCAGGTCGACCGGAATGAACGCCTCCTCGGCGTCGGCGCGCAATTTCGCGCTCGCCGCCTGCCCGGCTAACACCGCCGCGCGGTCGGTCCCGAAGTGGATGACCTGGGCGGTGGCCTCCGGGTTGGGTGTCCAGCCGAGCCGCTCCTGGGTCGTCGCGACGTGCGCAGTCTTGTCCGCCGGATAGGGCGCGGCCGCGCCGCCCGAGGCCACCGTGAACGACCAAACCGCCGGGCTCGCCTTGGCGCCCGCCTGCTCGACGGACCAGTAATAGGTCGCGCCGGCCTCAAGCGCGCCGGGGTCGAAGCTCGGGGAATTCACCGGCGCGGGCGTGCGCAGGGTCTTCGGGTCGCGCTTGGCGACCGCCTCCTTGTCGCTGCCGAAAAACACCCGGAACCCGCCGGCGCCCGCGGTTCCGGCCTGCCACGCCAGCTTGCTTGTTGGAGTGGCCGCGTGGGAGATGTTAGCCGGCTGCGGCGCGAACGGCGCATCATTCTGGTCAAGCTTGCGGATCTCCTCCTGGCTCAGCGCACGGTCGTAAACCTGCATCCCGGAAATCGCCCCGCTGAACGGCCGCGCCGGACGCGTCGCCCACGAGCCGCCCCACCACGCCTCCCAGGCCGCCCCGAGAAACACCAGGTTCTTGTCCAAAAACTTCTCCGCCGGCTTGTTGACCTGGCGCGTCGCGATCAGCTCGCCGTTGACGAATATCTTCATCTCCATCCGGCTCCCGGCCGGGCTAACCACGAAGGCTAACTGCTGCCATTGATAGAGTTTGGGAAAGCGCGCCTGCGGGAAGACCATCTTCTCGCTGTACCACTGCATCGCCTCGTAGGCGCCGTAGCTGAAGTCCGGCCCGTCAAGCTCGCGCGAGTCGCGTGCGCTCCAGGTCAGGAACGTCTCGCGCTCGACCGCTTGGCCGGTGTTGCGCAGCCACGCAACCACCGTGACCGGCCCGCCGCCGATGGCGCTCTTCGGCATGTGGAAATCCGACACCATCGCGTGGTAGTCGAGCGGCAGCAGCCACGGCGCCTGCTCGAAGACCACCGCCTTGCGCCCATCGACCTCGGCGACCGCCAGCGGGCGGTTCAAGGCGGTGAACGCGCCGCCCAGACGCCCCTTGTTCTTCCAGCTGCTCAGTGGCCCGGCGGCGATGTCCTGCGCTGTTAGGCTGATCAACGGCCCATCGCCCGCGGCCGGCACCGGGTCGGCCGGCTTCTCGGGCAGCCGCGCCACCGCGCGCTGAAGGAACGACCCGGAGATCGCCTCGGCCTGGCCGGCGTTGAACTGGCGGACGACCCCGTCGGCCATCTTGATGAACACCTGGCCGTTCTCGACCTTCACAAAGGTCCCGGGAAACTGCCCGAGGTTGAGGAAGTTCCAGTCGCGCGGCTTCTGCGCGTCGAACGGCTCGGCGCTCGCCGGGGTGGTCAGCGAGAAAAGCGCGGCGGCTAGCAGGCCGGCGCTGGCAAGGCGGATCATCATGGTTGCGGGTGTTCGGGAAGAAAGTTTCACGGGATGGAGGGGGGGAATGCCCATCTGCCAGACGGCTAGCAGGCGGATAGAATTAGTCCGCACCTGCCGGATCGGTCAAGGGTCCGCTCCCTAGCAGGCGCGCACACCGGGCTCGCCCGCGAAGCCCCCGCGGATCCGCTCGACCTCGGCCGCTGGATACGCGCGCCGCGCGTCGCACCCCCAGACGACCCCGGGCCACGCCGGATCGCTCGTCCAGCGGCCAACGACGTGGACGTGGAGTTGCCGGACCTGGTTGCCGATCGCCGCCACGTTGACCTTGTCCGGCGCAAACTCGCGCGCGACAAACTCCGAAACCACCCGCGTCGCCTCACCTAACCGCCGGTAGTCATCCGCGCCGAGCTCATGCAGCTCCTCCACCCCGACCTCCGGGACCAGGATGAACCACGCGAAGTGGCTGTTGTCCTTGAGCAGCACCTGGCAATTCTCCAGCCGCCCTAACATGTGGGACCCGCCCAGCAACCGTGGGTGGACTTCGAATTCGCCTGTTGGAGTCACCGCGTCACCCATGGTTGTTGTTAGGATCGTCCGCCGCCGATGATCTCGCGCGGCTTGGCGCCATCGCCCGGACCGATGATCCCGCGCTGCTCGAGGACGTCGATCATCCGCGCGGCGCGCGTGTAGCCGAGCCGCAAGCGCCTCTGGAGCAATGACGTGCTTGCCTTGCCCTCCTGCATGATCACCTCGATGCAGCGGGTCAGGATCTCCTCGTCGGCGTCGGAGACGTCATCCCCGGTGTCCCCAACATCGCCGCTCTCGATGCTCCGCTGGATGTCGGCCTCGAACCGCTGCCTGCCGTGGCTCGAACAATGGGCGACCAACCGCTCGACCTCCTCGTCGGAAACAAACGCCCCTTGGGAGCGCTCGAGCTTCGCCGATCCGGGCGGCAGATAGAGCATGTCGCCCTTGCCGACCAACTTTTCCGCGCCCTTGCTGTCGAGGATCACCCGGCTGTCGAGCGCCGACGAGACCTGGAACGCGATCCGGCACGGGATGTTGGCCTTGATGATCCCGGTGACCACATCGGCCCGCGGCGTCTGGGTCGCGACGATGAGATGAATCCCCGCGGCCCGCGCCTTCTGGGCGATCCGCGCAATGCACATCTCAATGTCCGCCGGCGCGGTCTGCATCAGGTCGGCAAGCTCGTCGATGATGACGACAATGTACGGGAACCGGTCGGGGATCTCGTCGATGCTCAGCTCCTCGTCCTCGTTTTCCTCCTCCGGGCCAAGGTCGCCGGAGGCCAGCGCGGCGGCAATCTCATCCAGATGCGCGTCGTCGACCGGCGGCTCCTCTTCCTCGGGAATCTCCGCCTCGGGGGTCGCCGCCGCCGGGCGGATCCGCGCGTTGAACGAGTCGAAGTTGCGCACCCCGACCTTGGCAAAGATCCGGTAGCGCCGCTCCATCTCGTTGACCGTCCACCGCAACGCCGCAACCACCTTCTTCGGGTCGGTCACCACCGGCACCACCAGGTGCGGCAGCTTCGAGTACATCTGCATCTCGACCACCTTCGGGTCGACCATGATGAACCGCAGCTCGTCGGGCGAAAACTTGAACAGAATGCTCGCGATGATCGAGTTGATGCACACCGACTTGCCCGACCCGGTCGCCCCCGCGACTAACAAGTGCGGCATCGCCGCAAGGTCGCCGATGACCGTCTTGCCATACACGTCCTTGCCCAGCGCCAACGGAATGCGCTTTTTCGCCGAGCGGAACTCCGGGTCCTGCAGGAGCTCGCGCAGCGGCACGGAAACCTTGTCGTTGTTGGCAATCTCGATCCCCACCGTGTCCTTCCCGGGGATCGGCGCGAGAATGTTGATCCGCTCAGCCTTGGTCGCCCGCGCGATGTCCGCTTCTAACTGAGAGATACGGCTCACCCGCAGTCCGGTGCTCGGATAGATTTCGTAGCGGGTGATCGTTGGACCGCGGGTGATGTCGCCCGGGGTGACATCGATCCCGAAGGCGCGCAGCGTCTCGATGATCATCCGCTGGGTCGCTAGCAGCTCGTCGCGGTTGGCGCCGGGCGCCTCGGCGGATTCCTCCTCCTCGTCCAACAAGTCGAACCCGGGCAGGTCGTAGTCGCGGTAGGCGTCGGTGCTCAGCGCCTGGTGGCCCTGCTTGCGCCGCTCAAACGGCCGCGACCCGGGCTCCGGCCGGTCGCTGCGCCGCTGCGACGCATCAATGATCTGCGGCGCCGGAATCTGCTTGAGCGCCAGCTCGGGCTGCGCGTCGTCGCCGCCACCCGCCGCCGCCGCCGCCGGCTTCCCTTCGCTCGGGCGCCGCCGCGCGACCCGCTCGCTCGCCCGCCGGTTGGCTTCCTCGGCCTCCACCCGCCGCGCACGCCGCTCACGCCACCCGCCGAGCGCCCCGCCTAACAAGTCCCAGCAGCCCTTGACGAACTTCAACGGCGGCTGGCCGGTGAGCAGGATCAGGCTAACAAGGTAGACGCAGCCGAGGACCACCACGGCGCCGGCCTTGCCCAACAGCGCCATGAAGACCAGCTCGGCGAGGAGGTAGCCGACCCAGCCGCCGGGGCCGCGGATGAGGAAGCGCTCCGGCCAGCCGGTGAATAAAACGTCGGCGGCATGCAGGAGCGCCGCACCACTAACAATGAGGACGGCAAACCCGGCGAGCGGGCGCGGCCAGAGTTTCTGGTCCCACAGGAGCTTCATCACCCCGCACCAGAGCAACCCGACGGCCACCAGGTAGCCCGCCGCCCCAAACAAGACCATCTGCACCAGCCCCAACAGGGTGCCGACCGGCCCGACCAGGTTGACCCGCGGGCGGGTCCGCTCCCACTCGCCGCCATAGTCGCCGCCAAGCCACCAAACCGGCAAGTCGCTCGGCGAGTAGGACAGCAGCGACAGGAACAACAGCAGCCCCGAACCAATCAAAATGATGCCCGCGACCTCGTTTGACCAACGCGGCCGCTCCTTCTCCTCGTGCCGCTTCTTGTTCTTCGGTTCCGCCATCTGAGCTCGGGCTTCACCATCCAGCAACCACCGCCCGCCCTGCAAGGTTGGAATTCAAAAGCTCAACCCACCCGCCCAGCCATCCGGCCCCGCCTTCTCAACCACCCCCCTTTAATGCAGCGATTACCATACGGCCTGTTTCAGGATAAGGGATCCCGGCGCCTTAGCGGGTGGGACCAATTCAAGTCGGGAAAGCGCGCGAAGTCTCCGTCGGTCGAAATCCATTCACAGCCGTGCTCGATGGCGAGCGCAGCATGCCAAGCGTCGGCCACCAGCTTTCCCTTGGCGGGCAGGGACAAACAGAGTTGGCGGAAAATCCGCCAGTTCCGCTCCCCCGGTCTGAGCACAACGGCTTGCGGTCTGCGCCGCAGGGTCTCGCAAAATTCCAAGGCGATCGCTAGCGGTGTCGGCTGTTTGAAAACCTTGGGACTCGTCACGATCCTGACAAAACCGCTGAGCACCGCCTCGGAAAGGCCAAATGCGGACGGCCCTTCTGCCATCTGCCGAATGAATGCTCCATACGCCTCATGCTCGGATGACTCTTCCCGATGCGCGTAAATCAAGACGTTGACGTCGCAGAGCTTCATTGCGCGGGTCCACCGTAAGCGGCATGATCCTCGGCGACCAAAAGTTCGTTGGTCCGGTCTAGATCGACCCCTTCCAGCGGCCCCTCACCACCAACAGTGATCAACTGAAACCGCTCCGCGTCTCGCTCTTCATGAGAGTCCAGCGCCTTGCGACCGGCATCCGCGAGAAAAGCACTGAAACTTTTCCCTTCCTTTCGCGCTCGGGCGCGCAGCCGCTCACCCAAATGGTCATCGAGTAATATAGTAGTCCTCATGCTACATACTGTAATACCTGGCGGATTCACGTCAAGCGGTTCCAGCCCAAGTGAGCCCGTGCCGGCAAGGCCTCATTCACTGGGCGCTGTGGGGCCGCATCGCCCTACCGGAGACGCGGTTCATTCGGGCGCAGGCGTACTTTTCGGTTTCCGGTCCCGGCATTTTCGCTAGAAACCTCACAACATGTCATCCTCCCGCGAGTCCATCCTGGCGAAGATCGCCGCCGCCAGTGCGCCGGTGGCGGCGCGGCGCGCGCTGCCCGACTATCAGGATGACGCGCTGCTGGCCCACCCGCGGCTTGGCGACGGCACGCTGTGGGAGATCTTCGCGCGGAATTTTGAGGCAGTCGCCGGCCGCGCGCTCGTCGGCGAGGCCGCGCTCACCGAGCTGCTCCGCGCCCAGCAGCTGCGCCACGGCTACTGCGACCCGGCGTTGTTGGACCGGCTCGGGCCGGCGCTGGCGGCCGCCGGGGTGGTTGTCGAGACGACTTTCGAGCGCGCCCGCTATGACGACTATGAGTTTGGGATCACCGTGGCGAGCGGGGCGATCGCGGAGAGCGGCACGCTGATCATCGATGACTTGCGCACCTCCGACCGGCTCGCCGCGCTTTCGCCGTGGCTGCATGTCGCGGTTCTGAGCGAGGCGGAGATCATCCGCAGCATCCCGGAAGCGATCGCGCGCTTCGACAAGGCCCCTAACATCATTTGGATCACCGGCCCGTCGAAAACCGCCGACGTCGAGGGGATCCTCATCCAGGGCGTCCACGGCCCCGGCGAGCAGGTCGCCCTGCTGCTCGGTTAGCCGCGTCAAATAGCCCGAGCGGTTAGCCGTTTGCGAGGCGCGCGGCCTTGATGGTGTTCTTCATAAGCATGGCGATGGTCATCGGGCCGACGCCGCCGGGCACCGGGGTGATCGCCCGGCAGTGCGGAGCGACCGCGGCGAAGTCGACATCGCCGGTTAGGCGGAACCCGGATTTCTTGCTTGGGTCGGCGACCCGGTTGACGCCGACGTCGATGACCACCGCGCCCTGCTTGACGAAGTCCGCGGTGACAAACTCCGGCTTGCCGATGGCGGCGATAAGGATGTCCGCGCGGCGGCACACCGCGGCCAGATCGCGGGTCCGCGAGTGGGCCACGGTGACCGTGGCGTTGCCGCCCTTGTTCATCAGCAGCAAGGCCATCGGCTTGCCGACGATCATGCTCCGCCCGATGACCACCGCCTCCGCACCCGCCGTCTCCACCCCGCTCTCGCGCAGCAGCCGCATGCACCCGGCCGGCGTGCACGGGACAAACCCGCTCTCGTCATCCAACGCCAACAGCGCCACGTTCTGCGGGTGAAACCCGTCTACGTCCTTGCGCGGGTCAATGGCTAACAGGACCGCGTGCTCGTCGATGTGCGCCGGCGGCGGCGACTGGACCAGGATCCCGTGGATCCGCGGGTCGGCGTTGAGCTCGCCAACAACTGCTAGAAGCTCCTCCTGGGTCGTCTCGCGCGGCAGCTCGAGCTTGCGCGAAAACAGCCCGAGCTCGCCACAGGTGCGCACCTTCGAGCCCACATAAACCTGCGACGCCGGGTCCTCGCCGACCAGCACCACCGCCAGCCCGGGGATGATCCCCCGCGCCGCGAGCGCCGCAACCTCAACCCGGCACTCGTCCAGAACCTTGGCGGCAACCGCCTTTCCATCAATGATTTGTGGATTACTCATGAGTTTTTTCTGCGGGGAAACGCGGGCAGGTGGTGATCGTCGGTGGCGCCGCGCAGGTCCTCCTCGAGCCGCCGCCGCAGGTCCTCGAAGCCATCCTCGCCGAGCTCCGCGGGCACCGCAAGCGCCTCATCGAAAACCACCTCGACCCGGCTGAACGGCACCGGAATGACCATCCGGTCCCAGCTCTTCAGCCGCCACGCCCGCCCAAAGCGGATGTGCATCGCCACGATCGGCGCCCCGGTCGCCTGCGCCAGCTTGATGATCCCGCCCTGCAGCTCGTAGCGCGGGCCGCGCGGCCCATCCGGTGTTAGACAAACATCGCTCCCCGCCAGCAGCGCGCGGCGCAGCGCCACCAGCGCCGCGGCGCCGCGGCGCGAGCTTGAGCCGCGCACGGTGCCGATGCCCAACACTCCAACAGCGGCTGTTAGGGCGGCGCCGTCGCGGCTCGCGCTGGTCAACGCGACCGCGCGGCGGTGGCCGCAGAAGCGCCGCCAGATCGGTGCGACGGCAAACACCCGGTTGTGCCAGAGCGCGTAGATGGCCGCACCGGGGAGTTCGCCGGGGCGGCTCAGGCCGCAGCGGTCGACGAGCGTGACCCGCAGGGTCATGCCGATGAGGCGCATGATCCAGCCGGCGAGCCACCCGAGCACGGTCATCTTTGCGCCCCCCCGGATCTCGTTGGTTTTCCCGCCGCTCATGCGGCCCCAGAGGAAACCGGGCGCAGCGGCGCTGTCCACCAATTAGTCGCCCGCGGCCAGCCGGATTGACTTCGCCCGCGCCACCGCGGAGATTGCGCGCATGCCTGACTTCGACTCGAAAGTGCGCGCCGCGCTGAGCTCCCCACAGAACCAGGGCGAAATGGCCGACGCCGACGCGGTCGGCACCGTCGGCTCGCCGGAGTGCGGCGACATGCTCCGGATGTGGCTGAAATTCACCGAAAAGGACGGCCGCAAGGTGATCGACCGGGCGTCCTTCCAAGCGTTTGGCTGCCAGACCGCGGTCGCCGTCGCCTCGATGGCCACCGAGCTGCTCCGCGGCAAAACCCTCGCCGAGGCGCAGAACCTCCAGGCCAGCGAGCTCACCGGCGACCTCGGCCCGCTCCCGCCGATGAAGATCCACTGCGGCCAGCTCGTCGAGGGCGCCTTGAAAAACGCCCTTGCCCAACACCCAAGCCCCGCCCCCGACCTCTCGTCCCCAACCCTCGCCGCGGATATCGCCCGCCAGCCGGCCGGGAAGATCCGCATCGTCCCGCTCGACTCATAACAATTTCTAACATACCCAACCTCCATGGACATCACCCTAGCGCGCGCCGTTGACGCCATCCAAATTCCCTCCGGGGACGCCATCACCCTGCCGCTGGGCACCCCGGTGGTCATCACCCAGACGCTCGGGGGCACCTTCACGGTGGCGACCTCCGCCGGGCTCGCGCGGATTTCAGCCAAGGACGCTGACGCGCTCGGAATCGACCCCAACGAGAAGAAGCAGGCCGCCGCGGCGCTTTCCGACGCCCCGTTGGAAGAGCAAGTCTGGGCGCAGCTCAAGGGGGTCTTTGACCCGGAGATCCCGGTGGACATCGTCAACCTCGGGCTCGTCTACGACTGCTCCCTCACCGAGGAGGACGGCAAGACGATCGTCAACGTGAAGATGACCCTAACAGCGCCGGGCTGCGGCATGGGGCCGGTCATCGCGGCGGACGCCCAAGCAAAGCTCATGACCCTTCCCGGGGTGGCCGAGGCGCGCGTCGAGCTCGTCTGGGAGCCGATGTGGAACCAGGAGATGATCTCCGAGGAGGGGAAAATGAAACTTGGCATGATCTAGCCCCTGATTTTCCGGTTGCAATTCGCTCCCGCCCCCCCTAGCTTGCGCGCCCGCGATCGAACCCACCCGCAATTCTTCCAGCCATGTCCAAGCACAGCACCCTCAAGGCCAGCGGCACCGCCGGCGGCACGCGTTCCGTTCTCAAGCGTTTCGAGCGCATCAAGCTGCTCCGCGAGCGCGGCGCATGGAAGGCCGGCCGTAGCCCGATCGGCCTGCCGAAGACCAAGCCGGCCGAGTAGCCTCCTGCGCTCGCGCGCTTTCCGTCCCTTCTTGTGAGCGCAGGCCTCCCTGGCCTGCGCCTTTTCTATTTCCACCCGGCATCTTGCCACCCGGCCCGCCATGTCCTCCGCCCCTGAAGGTACCCGCCTGAACAAGTTCCTGGCCAGCAGCGGGATCGCGTCGCGCCGCGGGTGTGACGCGCTCATCCAGGAAGGCCACGTCGTCATCAACGGCGAGCCCTGCCTCAACCCGGGCGCACGGGTCACCGAGCGCGATTTCGTCAAGGTCGACGGCAAGCGGGTCCAGCCGCGGGTCTTCACCACCATCGTCTTCAACAAGCCGCGCGGACTCGTCTGCTCGAAAAGCGACGAGCTTGGCCGCGAGACGATCTACTCGGTCCTCCCGCCGACCCTCCAACACCTCAACCACGTCGGCCGTCTCGACCTCGACAGCGAGGGGATCCTCATCCTCACCAACGACGGCGAACTCGCCCAGCGCCTCGCCCATCCATCGAAGAAAATCGAGAAGGAATACGTCGTGACCGTCAACCAGGCGTTCACCAACCAACTGCTAGAGCAGCTGGTCAAGGGCGTCTACACCACCGAGGGCAAGCTCAGCGCCAAGTCGGTCCGCCGCACCAGCGCGCGCCGGATCCGGATCGTCCTCATCCAGGGCAAAAAACGCCAAATCCGGGTGATGCTCGAGTCGCTCGGGTTCAAGGTCACCAAGCTCCTGCGCCTGCGCATCGGCTCGTTCATCGACACCGAGGTCGCCCCGGGCGAGTTCAGGTTGTTAGAGCCGGACGAGGTCCCGCTGCTGCTCACCAACCCGGCGCCGAGCAAGCAGGCGCGGGCGCGCGCCGAGCGGCGGCCGCCGCCGCGCGGGCCGCGCAAAAAGTAGGTTGTCCAGCGCGCCCGGGTCGCTAACATCCGCGACGCGCCATGAGAAACCCGATCGAAAGCCATCCGCAGGACAACCAGTCCTTCAAGCCGTCCCGTGAGTTTGCCCGCGCCGCCCGGATCGGCAGCATGGCCGAATACAAGCGGCTCTATGAGGAATCGATCGCCAAGCCGGCGGTGTTTTGGGCGCGCGAGGCCAAGGAGCTGAAGTGGCGCGAGCCGTGGAAGAGCGTGCTCGAGTGGAAGGCCCCCGACGCGCGCTGGTTCGGCGGCGCCAAACTTAACGTCTGTGAGAACTGCGTCGACCGCCACCTCGACGGGCCGCGGCGCAACAAGGCGGCGATCATCTGGGAAGGCGAACCGGGCGAAAAGCGCACGCTCACCTATCAGCAGCTCCACCGCGAGATCTGCCGCTTCGCCAATGTCCTCGAGGCCCGCGGGGTCAAGTCGAAGGACCGGGTGCTCATCTACATGCCGATGGTCCCTGAGGCGGTCATCGCCATGCTTGCCTGCGCCCGCATCGGCGCGGTCCACTCGGTCGTCTTCGGCGGGTTCTCGGCCGACTCGATCGTCGACCGGTTAGAAGACTCCGGCGCCAAGGTCGTCATCACCGCCGACGGCAGCTGGCGGCGCGGCAAGCTCGTCCCGCTCAAGGCGACCGTCGACGAGGCGCTGGCGAAATTCCCCGGGGTGGCCAGCGTGATCGTCCACCGCCGGACCAACCAGCCAGTCGCGATGCGCCCGGGACGCGACCACTACTGGGACGAGGAGGTCGCCAAAGTCTCCATCCGGCATGTGGCCAAGGCGTTTGATGCCGAGCATCCGCTGTTCATCCTCTACACCTCCGGCTCGACCGGCAAACCCAAGGGAATTCTCCACACCTCCGCTGGCTACCTCGTCGGCACCTACACGACCTGCAAGTACATCTTCGACATGCGCGACGAGGATGTCTACTGGTGCACCGCCGATGTCGGCTGGATCACCGGCCATTCATACATCGTCTACGGCCCATTAGCTAACGGGGTCACCCAGCTGATGTACGAGGGTGCTCCCAACCACCCGGACTTCGGCCGCTTCTGGCAGATCATCGAGGACAACGCGGTCACCATCTTCTATACTGCCCCGACCGCCATCCGCGCGTTCATCAAGGCCGGCGACCACTTCCCGGAAAGCCGCGACCTGAGCTCGCTGCGATTGCTAGGAACTGTTGGAGAGCCGATCAACCCGGAGGCCTGGATGTGGTACCGCGACAAGATCGGCGGCGGCCGCTGCCCGATCGTCGACACCTGGTGGCAGACCGAGACCGGCGCGATCATGATCTCGCCGCTCCCCGGGTGCACGCCCACCGAGCCCGGCACCGCCACCCTCCCGTTCTTCGGCGTCGACGCCGCCATCCTCGACGAGGACGGCAACGAGTGCCCGCCCAACGAGGGCGGCCGCCTCGTAATCCGCAAACCGTGGCCGTCGATGCTCCGCGGCATCTACGGCGACAAACAACGCTTCAAGAAAACCTATTGGAGCGACTACCCCGGCCGCTACACCGCCGGCGACGGCGCACGCCGCGACAAAAAGGGCAACTTCTGGATTGTTGGACGCCTCGACGATGTCCTCAACGTCTCCGGCCACCGGCTCGGGACCGCCGAGGTCGAAAGCGCCCTCGCCGCCCACTGGGCCGTCGCCGAGGCCGCCGTCGTCGGCCGCCCGCACGAAATCAAAGGCCAGGGGGTCGTCGCCTTCGTCATCCTCAAGGAGGGCGCCACCCGCTCCGCCGAATTGTTGGAGGAACTCCGCAACCACGTCGGCAAGGTCATCGGCGCCATCGCCAAGCCCGACGACATCTTCTTCACTCCGGCGCTCCCGAAAACCCGCTCGGGGAAAATCATGCGCCGCCTCCTCAAGGAGCTCGTCGCCACCGGCGAAATCACTGGCAACACCGCCACCCTCGACGACTCCGCCGTCATCGCCGAACTCAAGAAAAACATCACCACCCGCTAGCCGCCACCCGCCTCAGCCGGCCGCCAGCCGGTCTAACAACCTCTGGTGGATTCCGCCGAACCCGCCGTTGCTGAGCACCGCGACGACGTCGCCGGGGCGAGCCTCGGCTCCGACCAGGGAAACGATCTCCTCGACGCCCGGGAGATACCACCCCTTGCCGCCGAGTTCGCCGATCTCCTCAACCAGCCGCTGCGGGTCGAGCCGGTCGCTGAGCGCCACCTTGTCGGCATCGGGAACATTCGGGATGACCGCGAAGTCCGCCTCCGCCAGCGCGGCCGCCAGCTCGTGCTGGAACACGTTGCGCCGCGTGGTGTTAGAGCGGGCCTCAAACAACACCCACAGCCGGCTCCCCGGATAGCGCTGGCGCAGCCCGCGGACCGCCTGGGCGATCGCTGTTGGATGGTGGGCAAAGTCGTCAATCACCTTCACTCCGTTGGCCTCGCCGCGCAGCTCCTGGCGCCGCGCGACCCCCTCGAAGCTCGCGAGCCCGGCGCGGATCTCCGCGGGTGTTAGCCCGATGAAGCGCGCGGTGCAGACCGCCATGGCGGCATTGCGGACATTGAACTCGCCAACCATCGGGACGCTGTAGCGCTCGCCATCCAGGGAAAACCCGCTGCCCTCCGGCGTGTAGTCGATCCCGCTGATGACCAGGTCGCAGCCTCCCCCGATTCCAACCGTGCGCACCGGCGCGATCGCCCCCACCGCCACGTCCAAACAGTTGGGGTCGTCGCCGTTGATGAACGCCATGCCGGAACGCGGGACGATGTTGAGCAGCCGCCGGAAGCTCAGCTTGATCTCATCGATCGACGCGTAGATGTCCGCGTGGTCGAACTCGATGTTGTTCATCACCACCACTTCGGGAAGATAGTGCAAAAATTTCGAGCGCTTGTCGAAAAACGCGGTGTCGTATTCGTCCCCCTCTAACACCGTGAACTCCGACTCGGTGAACGCCGCGCCCTTGCCGAGGTTGCGCGGCAGGCCGCCGATCATGTGGCTCGGGTCGTGGCCAGCGGCCTTGAGGATCCAGGCGAGCATGGCGCTGGTGGTCGTTTTCCCATGGGTCCCGGAGACGACCAGGTTGCGCCGCCCGCGCAGAAACACCTCCTTCATCACCTCCGGCAGCGAGACATACAGCAGCTTCCGGTCGAGCACCGCCTCGGCTTCCTCGTTGCCCCGGCTGATTGCGTTGCCAACCACGATGACCTCCGCGTCGGCAGGGATGTTCGCCGCGGCATACCCCTCGGTTAGCTTGATCCCCTGGCTCTCCAGGAACGTCGACATCGGCGGATAGACGTTGCGGTCAGATCCGCTCACGACAAACCCGCGCGCCTGCATCGCCGCTGCCACCGACCCCATCGCCGTCCCGCAAATCCCGATGAAATGATAATGCCGCCTGCCTGCTACCGTGGTGTTCAAAGCTCGTTCCTTCCGGATGGTTCCCTGGTTAAAATGTCGGCGCCGCCACCGTCCCCTGCTCACGCTCCTCGTGCGCCCGCCGCATGATCCCTTCCGCGGTCTCGCTGACCATCTGCTCTAACAACAACCACAGGTGGCTCCCCTGCCGGTAGTCGGCCGGGGCGATGTGCTTGACCCGGTCGGCATGGGTGCAGAGTTGATAGCACTTGCGGAAGCTGCGCCCGGTGGTGTCGTCCGGATTGTAGACGGCGACGGCGTGGCCGCCGTTTTTCTTCATGACGGTGAAGCACGGGACGTCGGTCGGCCCGTCGCCGACATAGATCATGTTGCGAAACGGCACCGGCCGAAGCTCCGCAGGCATGTGGTCGTTGACGTCGTCCTCCTCGCGCAGCATCCCCTTGTTAACCCGGAAAAGATACTGGGTCTTGGTGGTGTGCGAGATCGTCCGCTTCGGAAAGCTGATCCGCCCCTCGCTGTCCTCCCCAAACTCGCACCCGAACACCGCCTTGACGTGCGGCCGCAACCGGCTCCCCTCCAACAAAACCTTGAGCCCCGAGGATAACAGGTAGATCTCGATCTTGATCCCCATCGCCGCCTGCTCGGGAGTGAGGCACGCCTTGGGCAGCGCGTCGAAGACCTCCGGAACCCCGGGGAAGAACCCGAGCCCGGCGCCAAGCTCGCGCAGCCGGTTGTTGGAGACGTTGTCCATCCCGAGGGTGTCGAGCAGGCACTTCATGTAGGCCAGCTCGCCGTCCCACTTCTGGTCGGTCACCAGGCTGTTGCACTTGCGCCAGAACTGCACCGGATCGATCCCGAACTCGGGAAAGATCACGTCGTCCTGCATGTAGCGCGGACTAAGCGTCTGGTCGTAATCGAAGACCAGGGCGATGATGTTCTGCGGGACGGCCATGGGCGGCCATGAGGCAAGCAAGCCCCCCACTCCCCCGCAAGGGAAATCCCCGGCCACCGGCCTAACTGACCGGCGGCCGCAGCAAATCCCTCAGCGCCACGTCAAACGCCGGGTAGCGGAACTTGTAGCCGCTCGCCAACAGCACCGCCGGGACCACCCGCTCACTGGCTAACAGCGCCGACGCAAACTCGCCGAGCGCCAGCTTCAAGGCGAACTCCGGAACCCGCAGGACCGCCGGACGCCGCAGCGCCTTGGCGAACATCGCGGTGAATTCCTCGTTGCGCAGCGGCTCGGGAGCCACCGCGTTGACCGGCCCGCGCACCTCGGCGTTGCCCAGGGAGTGGAGGACCGCGCCTAACAAGTCCTCCAGGTGCACCCACGGGAGCCACTGGCGGCCGCTGCCGAGCCTGCCGCCGAGGCCGGTGGCGAAGCCCTTGCGCATTTTCTCGAACGCCGGACTGCCCTCGCCGAGGACTACGCCGATGCGCAGGGCCACGGTGCGCACCGCGGTGTCCTCGAGCGGCTCGAGGGCGGCCTCCCAGGCCTGGCACAGTTCGGCGAGGAACCCCTCTCCGGGTAGCGCGGACTCATCCAACAGGGTGTCCCCGCCGTCGCCGTAAATGCCAACGGCCGAGGCATTGATGAGGACCTTCGGGCGCCCGGCGGGATGGCGGCGGCGGATCGCCCGGACGAGCTCCTCGGTGACCCCGACGCGGCTCTTGCGGAACGCCAACTTGCGCTCCGAGTTCCAGCGCTGGTCGACCGGCTCGCCCGCCAGGTTGACCACCGCGTCAAGCTCGGCGAGGTCGATCGGGTCAAGCGTGCGCCACTCGCGGATGACGGCGGTGCCCATGTGGCTGCGGCGGCTGAACCCGACGACCTCGTCGCCGCGGGCGACGAGCACCTTGGCCAGGCGGCTGCCAATGAATCCGCTCGCCCCGATGATGCCGACTCTCATGTCCCCACCTTTCCGCCAATCCCCCGCCCCGTCAATGGTTCCCGCAGCGGCACGCGCACCGCGGCGGCCACCCTGGAAAATCCTAGGGCTCGCGCTTGGTTTCCGGCAGCCCCTTGCGCCTGGTCGCGGCAAGGTCCTCAAGCTCGGCTTCGCTCATCGAGTCGGCCATGCTCCGCGACGCCCCTTTGAGCTTGGCTTCCGGGACCTCGCCGCGCTTGGCTGAGAGCGCCGCGCCGGCGGCCTTCTGTTGTTTCTTGGATTTTGCCTTCATCTGACAAACTACTCCCGTCCGGCCGCGTTCAAAGCACTTCATGAAGCGATTTTCCCCACTCCTGCGCGCGCTCCTCGCCGGCCTGCTCCTCGCCGTGCCCGCGGCGGGCGCCACCGCCGCCGCCACCCCGGCCAAGCCGCTCAACCTGGTCATCCTGCTCGCCGACGACTGGCGCTTCGACACCCTCGGCGCGGCCAACAACCCGATCGTCAAAACCCCGCGCCTCGACGAACTCGCCACCCGCGGGATGCGCTTCTCCCACGCCTGCGTCACCACCTCGATCTGCGGCGTCAGCCGCGCCTCGATTCTAACCGGCCAGTGGATGTCCCGCCATGGCAACCGCGCCTTCGACAGCATCCAGACCCCTTGGAACCAAACCCTCCCGGGAATCCTCCGGGATAACGGGTATTTTGTTGGCCACGTCGGCAAGTGGCACTGCGGGCCGTTCCCGGCGGAGAAGTTTGATTTCGCCCGCGCCTATTCCGGCCGGTTTTGGATGAAGCGCCCCGATGGCAGCGACGTCCACGTCACCCGCCGCAATCAGGAAGACGCGTTGGAGTTCCTCGTGACACGGCCGCCGGCCAAGCCGTTTTTCCTAACCGTGGCGTTCTCCGCCCCGCACGCCGAGGACCAGAATCCAGACCAATACCTCCCCCAGCCGGAGAGCATGGGCCTCTACGAGGAAGTCGAAATCCCACGCCCGCCGCTGGCCACCGACGAGGCGCTCCACAATCTTCCGCCGTTTCTCCAACAAGCCCGGAACGAGGGGAGGGTCCGCTTCCACTGGCGCTTCGACACCCCTGAAAAGTTCCAGCGGATGATGAAAAACTACTACCGGCTCTGCAGCGAGGTCGACGCCACCTGCGGGCGGATCCTCGACGAGCTGGCCGCCACCGGGCTGTTGGACACCACGCTGGTCGTCTTCATCGGCGACAACGGCTACTACCACGGCGACCGCGGGCTCGCCGACAAATGGTACCCGCACCAGGAGAGCATCCGCGTGCCGCTCATCATCCATGACCCGCGGATCCCCGCGGCGGCCCGCGGCACAGCCAACGACTCGCTCGTCCTCAACGTCGACCTCGCCCCCACCCTGCTCGCCGCCGCCGGCCTCCAGGCGCCCGCCGGGATGCAGGGGCGCGACTTCGCCACCCTCTATCAGCCCGGCGGCGGCCGGCCCAACTGGCGCAGCGAGTTCCTCTACGAGCACTCCACGATCGATACCAAGGAGCGGATCCCGTCGTCCAACGCGGTCGTCCGCAAGGACGTCAAATACGTCCACTGGCCGGAGTTCGCCTACGAGGAGTTGTTTGATCTAACGGCCGACCCGCTTGAGCAGGTCAACCTGGCCAAAAACCCGGCGCACGCCGAACAATTGGACATGCTGCGCGCGCGCCTGAAGGTCCTGATGGACGAGGCGCGCTAACAGAGAGATCAATAGACGTCGCGGAGGTAGCGGCGGTCCTTGCGCAGGCTCGCGACATAGGCGGCGGCGGCCTCGGTGCTCAGCGCGCCATGTTCGGCGGCGATCTTGTGGAGCGCCACGTCGACATCCTTGGCCATCCGCGAGGCGTCACCGCAGACATAGAACATCGCCCCGGCCTGCAGCCAGGCCCACAACTCGGCACCCGCCTCGACCATCCGGTCCTGGACGTAGATCTTCTGCTTCTGGTCGCGCGAGAACGCGGTGTCGAGCCGGGTCAGGTGGCCGGCGGCAAGCATCGCGGTGAGTTCCTCCTCGTAGAGGAAGTCCGTGGCGCGGTGCGGGTTGCCGAAGAACAACCAGTTCTTCCCCGGCGCGCCGGTTTCGCGGCGCTCCTCGAGGAACGCCCGGAACGGCGCAATCCCGGTCCCCGGGCCGACCATGATCACCGGCACCGACCCGTCCGCTGGCAGTCGGAAAAGCTTGTTCTCGTGCAAAAACACCCCGGGCTTCAAACTCTTGCAGCGCTCGGCCAAAAACGTCGAACACACCCCGCCGCGCCGCCGCCCGAAGGTGGCATACTTCACCACCCCAACCGTTAGATGCACCTCGTCGGGATGCGTCTTCGGACTCGACGCAATCGAGTAGA
Source organism: Akkermansiaceae bacterium (assembly GCA_044373465.1). Classification (GTDB taxonomy): domain Bacteria; phylum Verrucomicrobiota; class Verrucomicrobiia; order Verrucomicrobiales; family Akkermansiaceae; genus JBILQA01. Next base: position 54,986 of record JBILQE010000006.1, read on the forward strand.
GCCGCGGCTGCAGGCGCTTGAGGATCGACACAAAATCCTCCGCGTCGGCAAAATCCGCCGGATGGTCGAGCACCAGGTCGATGAGCTCACGGCCCCAACAAAATCCCTCGTACGCCTGCTTGTCGTCGGCCTCCACGAGCGCCCGCAAAAACGGCGAGCCGCTGCGCACCTGCCACTTCTGCAGGAACGACTTGTTGATCCCGCGGATGTCGTAGTGCTCGATGAGCGCGTCGCGCAGGAGCGCCTCGCCGCCGGTCGGCAGCGGCACGCACTCGTCGGTCTTGAACGGCAAGCCTGCCAGGATCTCATCCACCACCCGCTCGTCGTTGCGCGGAAACACCCCGAGCGCGTCACCCACCTGATAGGTGAGCCCGGAGCCGGCCAGCGAGAAGCCAATGTGATAGGTCGCCTTCTCCGACTCGGCGGCGTTGAGGTTGTAGTTTGTTAGGATCGGCGCGGGGAACGGGTTCTTTTTCGAGAACCCGTCCTCGGCGTCCTGCTCGTGGGTGGCGCCGCCGTTGAGGGCGGCTTTCGACGAGCCGCCGAGGGCCATGACGACAGCGTCGCGCCAGCCGTTGTAGAGCGCCTCGTAGTCGACATCGCAGTCGACCCGGCCAACCACCCGCTCGGCGCCGAGCTCGGCGAGGCGGGTGTCGAACTCGATTCCGCACTTGCAGAAGTCCGGGTACTCGGTGTCGCCCAAGGCTAACACCGAGAAGCGCACCCCCTCGAGGCGCGGGGCCGCGTCGCTGTGCAGCCACCGGTGGAGGTCGGCGGCGCTGTCCGGCGGTTCGCCGTCGCCGTAGGTGCTGGTGATGACGAGGAGGTTCTTCTCGCCGGCGAGGCGCTCCTGCGGGTAGCTGGCCATGTCGGCGACGGCCGGCTCGAAGTTCCCCTTCTTGAGCGTCTTGAGGAGCTTGCGGGCGAGCCCCTCGGCGTTGCCGGTTTGCGACCCGTAGAGGATCGTCACCGGCACGCTCGGCCCGCTGGCGCCGGCGCCGGTGCCGGCCTCGCCACCCAGCATGCGGGAAAGAAATTCACTGAGCCATTGCCGCTGCTCGGGAGTGAATGGGGCGTCGTCGGGAAGCTGGATCGGATTGGGCATAGCGAGGCGGGTCGGAAACCCCGGGTCGTGCGGGCGGCGGAACATGGGGTTTATCGGCCCATCGTTCAAGCGCGTTTCGCACCCATCCCCCACCTAGCAGCATTCTCCCTCAGATCCGCAAAAGCTCGAGAAACCGCGGCAAGGTCCGCCGGTAGAGCGAATTCTTCCCGCCGCGCGCCAACTGGTCGCCGATTAGATCGGCGTCCTCGTCGCTGTCGGCAGGCGCCACCGCGTCTAACTGGACCGCCCCGACCGCAAGCCGGTGGAACAGGTGGCGGCTGCCGGGCTCGCGCCAGACGCGCAGCTGCATCCCGCCGCCGGCCATCTCGAGCGACCCGAGCGGGGCGCTCTCCGGCGCATAGTCGACAGTGGCGACCACCGCGCCGCCGGCCTTGTTGGAAAAGGTGATCACCTCCCGGGCCGGCTCCCGGACGACCGCGCGCAGCGTCCACTGCGCCTGGGTGCTCAGCCAGGCGACGAGCTGGAGCGCCGACATCCGGTGCTGCGGGTGGGCGGCGAGCGCCACGCTCGCAATCGCGGGCAACGCCTCCTGGGCCTGCGGCGTGTCAAACAATCCGGCGACCGCCAGCCGGTAATGATAGGTCCGCGTCCACGCCAGGTCCTGGACAACCAGCTGGCGCGCCGAGTTGCCCACCGCCGTCTCGATTTTCTCGAACGATCCTAACGGGTCCACCGACCAGCGGGAGCTGTCGAAGATGAACCTGTCTATCAGGCTGTAGAGGCTTTCCTCAAACAACGGCGAGAGTTCCCCCTGCCACCAGAAGATCAGCGGCAGGTCGCTGGCCAGGTGGGAGAACACCGTGTTGCGCAGCCGCCCGCGCGAGCGGCCCTTCAGCGCAAAGGCGATCTGCTCGCAGCAGACCGCCTTCTGCCCGCCCGAAAGATGGCAGTGGGCGGTGATCCACGCCCGGATTGACGCCTCGGCCGCCTCACGGTCGATCTCCACCAACAGCGCCCGGCACGCATGGTCACGGGTGATCTTCTTGATGATCTCCGAGTTGCGCTGCAGCGACCCGGCCACCTCCGAGTAGATCGCGATGTTGACCAACGACGCATTGGTCCGCGCCTGGTCCTCGTCCCAGAGCTTCTTCAGCTCCCCGTCAATCACCCCGATGCCGACCTCGCGGCCGAGTTCCGGATCCATTTCGCTGGGCTCGCTCATCGCTCGTTCGGGATGTTGATAGCTAACAATAACAGGCGGCTCCGCCCTCACAGCCGCCGCCAGCTGTGGCCATTTTCGCGCAGCAGCTCGTCGGCCTCCTTCGGCCCCCAGCTGCCCGCGACAAACTCGGCCATCGCCGGCGGCGCGTCGCTCGCATGCCAGGCGCGCTCGATGTGGTCGATGAAGCGCCATGCCTCCTCGACCTCGTCGCGCCGGGCAAACAAGGTCGCGTCGCCGGCCATCGCGTCTAACAACAAGCGCTCGTACGCCTCCGGGCTGCCCTTGCCGAAGCTGCTCGCGTAGTGGAAATCCATCTTGACCGGCTCGAGGCGCAGGGCGGTGCCTGGGAGCTTGGAGACCATCCGCAGGGAGATCCCCTCGTCGGGCTGGATGCGGATGACCAGGACGTTGGCCCCGGGGCTGCCGCCGGGGATGGCGTTGAACAGAACGGTTGGGGCGGCCTTGAAGTGGATGGAGATCTCGGTCGCCTTTTTCGGCAGCTGTTTGCCGACCCGGACGTAGAACGGCACTCCGCTCCAGCGCCAGGTGTCGACCATGATCCGCAGCGCCACATACGCCTCGGTCTTGGACTCCGGGTTGACCCGGTCCTCCTCGCGGTAGCCGACCACCGGCCGGCCGTCGACAAATCCCGCGGTGTACTGGGCGCGCACCACGTTGGCCGCCACCTTCGCCGGGGTGTCCCACTGGCGCAGCGAGCGGATCACCTTGACCTTCTCGTCGCGCACCCCGTCGGCGCCAAGGTCCGTCGGCGGCTCCATCGCCACCAGGCTCAAGAGCTGCAACAGGTGGTTCTGGACCATGTCGCGCAGCGCTCCGGCGGTGTCATAATACCCGCCGCGCCCGCCTTCCATCCCGAGGTTCTCCGCGCAGGTGATCTGCACGTGGTCGATATAACGGTTATTCCACAGCGGCTCGAAGATCGCGTTGGAAAACCGCAGCACCATCAGGTTCTGCGCGGTCTCCTTGCCGAGATAGTGGTCTATCCGATAGGTGTCCTTTTCCTCGAAGGTGTTGTTGACGACCTCGTTGAGGTGTTGGGCGCTCTTGAGGTCCTTGCCGAACGGTTTCTCGACAATGACCCGGGCCCAGCAGCCCGGGGCCGGGCGGTTGAGGCCGGCGCGCTTGAGATGCTCGAGGATGTCGTCGAAATACTCCGGGGCGCTGGCGATGTAGAACAGCCGGTTGCCCCGCCCGCCGCGCTCGCGGTCGATCGCGTCAAGCCGCTCGGCCAGCCGCCGGTACCCGTCGTCGTCCTGGAACTCGCTCTGGTGGAAGTGGATCGACTCGCGGAAGCTGGCCCACAGCGGGTCTTCATGGGCATTGCGCGAGACCTTGCGGTTGAGGTCCTCAAGCCCGGCGCGGAACTTCTCGTCACTCCAGTCGCGCCGCGCGAAGCCGATGATCCGCACACCGGGCGGCAGCTCGCCGTCGACGGCCAGATTGTAGAGCGCGGGCACCAGCTTGCGGTGGGTCAAATCCCCGGTCGCACCAAAAATCACCACCGTGCACGCCTCAGCGCGCGAGCGGGAAACAAGGTCTTCTCGAAATGGGTTGGTCATGGAGGCGGCCCGCATTGTCCCCACAACCACGCCGCGGGCAACGCTGGAATCATCAAGTTTTAGAAATCCATCCTCCGCACCACCCGCAACCAGGCCGCCCAACCGCCAGCCCTGCGCCTAACAATCCGGCGGCCCCGGCCGTCTCAGCCACCGCGCGGCGCCGTCCAATCCGGCGCGCGGCGGCCGAAAGACAGGCTCGACGGCTCCGTAAAACCACCTAGCGTCTGCGCTTGGAGAAATATCCCCGCAATCAAGACTCAATGAAAGCACCACACAAATCGCTGATCACCCTGACGGCCGCCGCTTGCGCGCTGGCCTTTTCCGCCACTGTTAGCCTCGCCGAACCGGTCGACCTAACAACCCTGCCGCCCAACGCCACGGTCGCCACCGGCCAGAAGTTCGCCGAGACGAAGAAGCCCGGGGTGGTGCGGGTGCTGGTGACCGGCTCTGGGAGTTCGCACAATTTCCCGGCGTTTTTCCTGAAGATGGACTCCGAGACGCTGCAGGCGGCCGGGTTTGAGACCGCGGCGACGCTCAACAGCGCCGAAGCGCTCACCCTGCTGCCGGAAGCCGACGTCGTCGTGTGCAGCGGCAATGACGGCAAGCAGTGGGGCAGCAAGGAGTGGCAGGCGGCGCTGATGGCCCACGCGGATGCCGGCAAGGGAGTGGTCATCCTCCACGCCGGCTGCTGGGTCCACCCGTTCGCCGAGGGCAACTACAACAAGCGCTTCGTCGCCGGCGGCAGCAAGGGCCACGGCGGTGGCGAGTTCGAGGTCGAGGTCGTCAAGCCCGACCACCCGGCGATGGCCGAGGTCCCTGCCAAGTTCACCATCAAGGACGAGAGCTACCTCCACAACTTCAACGAGGGCGCCGACTACACGATCCTCGCCAACAACGGCAAGGGCGCCAAGCCCCACGCCAGCGTCTGGGTCGTCAACGACCCGAAGACCCGCATCGTCTGCATGACCCTCGGCCACGACGACAAGGCGCACAGCCACCCGGCCTACATGAAAATCCTCACCAACGCGGTGAAGTGGGTTTCTAGCAAGAACTAGCAGTTTTCAGCAGCTAACATTCGCCCAAGGGGGCGCCGGTTTCGCGGCGCCCCCTTTTTTTGTAGCGAACTTCGTGGAAAAGTTCGGCGGGGCCAAGCGCGTGGCGCCTGGCGCCAGCACGCCAGCACGCGCCAACAACCTCCCGGCGCCTGCCGCCGAAGCTCTCGCGAGCTTCGCCACTCTCACAGACTTCGCTACTCTCCGGGCGGCGCGGGTGCGACGCCCCCAACGGTGAGCGTGGGTGCCTCGCCGGTCAGCCGGCCGGACTCCTTGTCGTTGAAGACCGGCGCGCCCGTGGTCCGGCGCTCCGCGCAGCCGCCGAAAATAAATGGCAGCGCGCCGGCCAACAGCGCCGCGGCCACCCCGCGGGTCGCCGCCAGCCATGCCCAGCGCGGCGGCGTCACCATGCTCCCGTCCGCGCGCAGCGCGTAGCTGATGCATGCGTGGGCGCCCCGCCCGGCGATAAACTCCGCCCGCTCGCGCTTGTCCATCGCCGAGAGGTTGTGCACGTGGAGCTGGCACTCGCTGCAGAACCGCCGCTTGGCATCTCCCTCCAGCTCGCTCCAGCGCTTCGGACACGGCCTGACGACTTGCAGCGGCGGGAGCACGGGTTTCATCCCTAACAGGATGGGCGCCGCCACTCGCCGCGACAAGCTTGGAAAAACGCGCTGCGCAGGCCCTGCTAGATCACCCGTTCCAACAGGGCGTTCATCCGCGCGGCAACCGCCTGGGGATTGTCCACCAGGCCAGCAGCCAGGAGTGCCTGGTCGGCGAGCTGGGTGCTCACCGCGGCGGCGAGCTCCGGGTTGCTGGTGCGCAGGGCGGCGAGCTTCCTGACCAGCGGGTGGCCCGGGTTGATCTCCAACGACGGCTTCGGCTCCGGCGCCTCCTGGCCCATCGCCTTCATCATCGCGCGCATCTGCGGGGCCAGCGCCTCCTTGGGCGTCAACGCGACCACCGGACTCTCGACGAGCCGCTTGCCGACGGCCACCGCGGCCACCCGCTCGGCTAGCTGCTCGCTCATCCAGCCGGTCAGCGCGGCGGATTCGTCCTCGCCTAACCGCTCACCCGCGCTCGCCACCTCGTCGAGCTCGATCTCGCCCCGGTCCGCCGCCACCAGCTTGCGCCCGGCCACGCTCTCCAGCGCCGAGAGGATATACCCGTCGACCGGATCGGTGAAGTACGCCACTTCCAGCCCACGCGCCTTGAACGCCTCAAGGTACGGACCGGACTCGATGACCGCGCGCGACGGCCCTGTTAGGTAGTAGATCTCCTGCTGCCCGTCCTTGGCGCGGTCGGCATACTCGCCGAAGCTTGTTAGCGTGTCCGGCTCGCTCAGCGAGCTTTCGAAGCGCAGCAGCCCGGCGAGGGCTTCCTGATGCTCGTGGCTGGTGGCGATGCCCTCCTTGAGGAAGCGGCTGAACTTGGTGAAGAACTCGCGGTAGCGGGCCGGGTCGTCCTTGGCCTGCTTTTCGAGGAATTTCAGGAACCGCTTCGTGATGAGCTGGTTGAGTTTCCGAACCAGGGCGCTGTCCTGCATGCTTTCGCGCGAGATGTTCAGCGGCAGGTCGGCCGCGTCGATGACCCCGCGCAGGAAGCGCAGCCACTCGGGGAGGAGCCCGTTAGGCTTGGCGTCGATGAGCACCTTGCGGCAGTAGAGGGCGACGCCGGGCTCCATCTGGCCCATGCCGAAGCGCTCGTTGTTCTCCCCGGGGGTGAACAACAGGGCGTTGATCGCGAGCGGGGCGTCGGCGCTGAAGTGCATCGTGTAGAACGGCTCGTCCCACGCGTGGGCGCTGAACCGATAGAACTCGGCGTACTCCTCCTGCTTGACCTCGTTCTTTGGCTTGAGCCAGATCGCCTCGATCGTGTTGGTCCGCTCGCCGTCGACGAGGATCGGGAAGGAGACGAAGTTGGAGTACTTCTTGATGACCTCGCGGACCCGCTCAACCTTGGCGAACTCGTCATCCTTGAGGTGCAGGACGATCTTCGACCCGCGCGCCGACTCGCCGGCCTCGCCGAGCGAGTAGCCGCCGCGCCCGTCGCTCTCCCATTTCCAACCGCTCGCACCGGGCTGCCACGACTTGCTGAACACCTCGACCCGCTCGGCGGCCATGAAGGCGCTGTAGAATCCAACCCCGAACTGGCCGATGACCTCCGGCTTGGCCTCGTCCTTCTCCTGGATGGCCTGGAGAAACGCCTTGGTCCCCGAGTGGGCGATGGTGCCGAGGTTCTCGATGAGCTCCTCGCGGGTCATCCCGATGCCGCTGTCCGTGATGGTTAGAGTCTTCGCCTCCGGGTCGGCGCTGATGCTGATCTCCAGCGCGGCGCCCTTCTCCTGGACATCCGGCTCGGTTAGCTCCTTGAGGCGCATCTTCTCGAGCGCGTCGGAGGCGTTCGACACCAGCTCACGGATGAATATCTCCTTATCGGTGTAGAGCGAATGGATGACGATATCCAGGAGCTGCCGGACTTCTGCCTGAAAGGCGTGCTGTTGGGTGGGTTCTTGAACGGTATCCATAATTCTAATTCGCGTACGCCGCGGCAAAAAAGACCATCCCGCACACAATGGCAAGCCGCGAGAAGCCTCCTCACAGGTCGCGCAGCTCCACCTGCTGGCAGTCCGCACAGCTCGCCACTCCCGCGACAAACAGCGCATGGCAACGCGGACACCAGCGGCGCGCCTCGGGATCCTCACCGGCGGACGGCGCCCGGTCTAACATCAAGGCGGCCGCCCGCCCGGCAAACAGCCGCGCGGCCAGCGGCGCAACGGAGGAGCTAAGCGCGGCGTCGCCCGGATGGCCCGGGCGCGGGTGGCGCAGGCGGCGCAGGAAGCCAGCGAGCCACGGGTTGGCGCAGTCGCCGCCAGCGACCAGCAGCGCCGCCGGATGGGTCGTGGCCAGCGCATGCACCGCGGCGATCTCAAGCGCCCGCATCGCGTGCATCGGCAGCACCAGCGCCAACCAGCCGTCGGCGCGCAGTGCGGCGCGCGCGTCGGGATAGACGCGCCTGCCCAACCACCAAAGGTACAGCGCGGTGGCCAACATCAGCAGCCACAGCGCCACCGCGACCGCCAGCGCGCCTAGCATCCCGGCGGAGAAGTAGGCTAACGGGAGCGCGCCGAAAAATCCGCCGAAGAGCAGGCTGCCAAGCCAGGCGAGCGGCCGCGCCACCGATTGCCAGCGGCGCCACTCGCGCGCGGCGCGCACCGGGCTGAGCGCCAACAACCACATCCGCTCGACCGCCGCCGCCGGCGAATCGCCGCGCCGCCGCGCCCGCGACAGCATCCGCACCGAGCGCAGCGAGGCGATCCGCGCCTGCGCCCCACCCAGCCCGAGGTGCTGCGGGAGGATCTGCAGCTCCTCCCAGCCGGCCTTGCCTGACATCTCATAGGCGTCGCCGCTGGCGATTCCCAGATTCCCGCCGGCATCGACGATGAGCGGCGGGACCTGGCACGGCGCCAGGCCGGTGTCCGGCGGGACCAACAACATCGGCACCAGCCCGACCTCGCGCACCGCGATGAGCCGGTCAGGCGCGAGCACCTTCCACGTCCGGCCACGCCAAGCGCGGCGCAGCCCGACCGTGCGCAACGGCAGCCACAGGCCCGACTCCCAGAGATACAGCGCCAGCGCTACCAGGAAAAACTCGGCCGCGGCTAACATCGCAGGGGGTTAGACCGCGTCCTTCGACTTGCCGCCGAACAGGCGCTTGAGGAAAACCCCGATAAATGCCAACCCGCCAACGATCGGCCCAATCAGCTTGTTGAGCAGGCCGGACTTGGCCGCGACCAACAGCCCGCCACCGAGAATCAACCCGGTAAGCCCGTACTCGGCCACCTTGTCGCCCTTGGTGAAGGACGCGTAGGACTCCTCCTTGTTGAACGAAAATCCTGTTAGCAGCTTCTGATACTCCGCGATGACCGCGTCGAGCTGTGACTCGTCACAGACGACCACCACATCCATCACCCCGCGCCGCCCGAGCAGCTTGGTCCGGTAGTTGAGCACCTCGCCGCCGTCGCTGGAGCGCAGGCGCAAGGCCCACTCGAGGTTCTTGGTCGTTGGATTGTAGAACGGCTCGGTTTTCCAGCCGACGACCTCGAGGGTCGACATCCCGCGGCGCGCAAGCTCCTTGTTGGCCTCCAGCTGGCCCTCCTTGAGCTGCTTGAGGATTTCAGCCGCGTCGAGCGAGTCCTTCTCGTCGTCCTTGACGTAGCCAATCTCGTCGAACTCGAAGACCGCAAACCAGCTCATGTCGTCGGGCGCAAGGAACCCGAGCTCAGCACCGCTGGTCAGGTTGCCGAAGTTCTCCATGAGCTTGATCGTCCCCTCCGGCCCGGTGAACCGGTACCCGGCCGGAACCTCCACGGTGGCAAGCTTGCCGACCTCGCCGGCTCCCTCGGTCTTCCAGTCGAGGCTGCTGATGAACTTGAGATATTCCTCCGCGGCCGCCGCCTCGGCCAACCCCTCCTCGGTCCCCGCCTGGGCCTCGCCGGCAGCCTCCGCGGCTGGCGGCGCCGACTCCTGGGCCAGCACTGGCACCCCAAGGCCCAGCAACAGTGATCCTAACATCGAAACAAGGCGGACTAACATAGGTTGCTGGGTTGTGGTCTGGTTGTTTGTTGGAAGAATCATTCTCCTGAGCGAGGAGCCCGCCGATAGCAAGGGGATTTAGCGCCATGCGCACCCCGGCCAGCATGGGCGATGGTCCAGCTACTTCATCGGGTGCTCCTTGAGGAGCTCGTCGACCTGATAGAAGTCGGTCCGCCCCTGGGTGGCCTTGCGGACGCGGGCGACGTCGCCCGGGCTGACCGGGCCAGCCTTGTTGCCGAAGTGGTTGCGCACATAGGTGAGGACCGCGGCGAGTTCCTGGTCATTGAGCATGCCGCCAAACGGAGTCATCGGGACATTCCCGGGGTATTTCTTGCCGTTGATCTCGAGCGGACCCATCAGCCCGTAAAGGCTCAGCTTGATGAGCCGGTCCGGCTCGCCTGCGACCCACGGGCTGTTGACCAGGCTCGGGAAGGCCGGGTCAAGCCCGTTGCCGTCGGGCTGGTGGCAGGTCGCACAGTGACCTTCGCGGAAATAGATCTCATGCCCGGCGAGAAACAGCTTCTTCCCCGCGGCATCCAGCCCGGCAGGCACCGGCGGGACCGGATGCTCAACAACCACCGCATCCTTCGCACCACTCAGGCGGCTCGCCGCGGTCTTCGCCGCGTTGCTGCTCCACTCATCTAGCGGCTGCTGCGAGGCAATCTCAACGACCTTCTTGCCGACGCTGTTATCCAGCCACGAGCCGGCAACGATCGCCTCGAGCCTGACCCGCCCGTGCGGGTCGGCGGCCGCCTTGGCTAACAACTCCGGGTGGGCCGGAATCCGGTGGCAGTTATAGCGGAGCACCCGCACCGCCGCGGCGCGGACCCGGAAGTCCTGTGCTTGGAGCAGCTCGGCGAGCAGCTCGGGATCCGCCTGGTTCATCCCCCAGCTCGCCCAGAGCGCTTCGAGCTTGTGGTGCTCGTAGCGCGGGTCGTTCTTGTCGAGTTTGACGACCCACCCCTTGATTTCCATGAGCACCTTGTCGGCGGGAAACTCGCGCAGCGCGCGCCGACTCCGGTAGCGCGCCCGGTCCTCGGGGAGCTTCAGATTCTCCAACAGGGTCGCGATCGGCGCGCCCGCCACCTTCGCGGGCGCCACCAGCGGCCGGGCCGGATAGCTGATCCGATAGATCCGCCCGTGGACATGGTCGCGCAGCGGGTCGCGCGCGTTGTGCTGCATGTGGCCGATCAATACGTTGTGCCAGTCAATGACATACAGTGCGCCATCGGGGCCGAACTCGAGGTCCGCCGGGCGGAAGTTAGGGTCGTTGCTCTTGAGCAGGTCCTGGCGGAACTCGGTCTTGTAGCCGGTGCCGGCGTCGCTGATGGCATGCTGTTTGATGCCGAGGAAGCCGATCGCGTTGCCTAGCAGGATGTCGCCCTGGACCTCGTCGGGGAAGTGGCGCGATGAGACGATCTCGAGCCCGGAGGTCGGGCGGACGGCGTGACCCTTGGGGACCAGGTCGGGGGTCGACGGCGTCTTGCTGCCATAGGTCGGCTTGACCGAGACGGGGAGCATCCAGTTCATGCTCGGGCCGGAGGTGTGGAGGAAGAAATCCTGGCCCCATCGGTCAAAGGCGACACCCCATGGGTTGGGGATGGAGAGCTGGGCGGTCCGCTCTAACATCGTGCGCTGCGGGCTGAAGCGATAGAATCCGCCATCGACGCCGCGGACCGGGCCATAGGGGGTTTCGACATTGGAATGGAGAAACACCCCCTCGGCCAACATGAAGGCGCCGGATGGATCCGCGGCGTAGGCGCTGATGGCGTGGTGGGTGTCGTGGGAGTCAAAGCCGGTTAGGACGACCTCGCGGGTGTCGGCGCGGTCGTCGCCATTGGTATCGCGCAGCAGCATGAGGTGCGGTTCCTGGGAGACATAGACGCCCTCGGGGGCGAACTCGAAGCCGATAGGCAGGTGGAGGTTGTCGGCGAAAACCGTCTCCTTGTCGGCGGTGCCGTCGCCGTCGGTGTCCTCGTAGATGAGCAGCTTGTCGTTCGGCCGCGGGTCGCCGGGGCGGTAGGCCGGGTAGGTGGGCATCACCGCGGCCCAAAGGCGCCCCTTGTTGTCGAAGGAGATCTGCATCGGGTTGGCGAGATTGGGGAACTCCTTCTCGGAGGCGAAGAGGTTGACCTTGTAGCCTTCCGGGACGTCCAACATTTTGGTGGCGGCCTCGCCGTAGAGGTATTCCGGGTTGCCGTTTTTGTTGCTCGGCTTGTAGTTGGTTTTGACCTCGGGGAGCGGCGGCAGGGCGGCATCGGCGGCGGCGACATCCAGGGTGCGGTTGTTGACGACCTCCCAGATGGCGCGGTCGCGGATCTCGGTGAGCGCGCGGATCTTGGCGAACTCGGCCGGATAGTTCTGCGGGCCATACGGCTCGTAGCGGCGGCCGTCGGCGTGGACCCCGTTGACCATCCGGTAGTCGTTGAACCAATGCCAGTTCTTGTCAGCCACCGCGGCCAGCACCTTGGCCGCCGGAGCGCTTGCGCGGGTCGCGGCCTTGCCGAAGAGCGCGTCGGAAATCATCGGGCTGAGCAGCCGATAGCCGTCGTCGTTAGGCAGGAAACCGTTGCGGGTGAATGGCGACTTGAGCGTCGGAAACACCTTGGCGGTCGCCTCAAACAAATCGACGAAGCCGATCTTGTGGGCCGCGGCCACCTCGGCCATCGCCTTGGAGTAGAGCGCGAGGTTGGCGTTCTCGGCCTTTCCGTTAGGCAGGTCGCGCTTTGCGGTTAGATCCTCGAAGGCGATCGGCGAGACGAGCACCAGCTTCGGCGCGCTCGTTCCGTTGTATTTCTGCCCCAGGGTGTGGGTGACGAAGGCGTCAAGCTCACCCTTGAAGTTGGCCAAGCCGTCCGGGCCGTCGAAGGATTCGTTGTAGCCGAAGAACGCCAGGATCGTGTCCGCCTTCAGGTTTGTCAGCCACTCGTCGGGCGTCGGGTAATGCCCCTGGCCGGCATGCGGCTTGTTCTGCGGCCGGAATTTCTCCGCCCCGGGAAACGCCCACTGCGACTTTCGCGACGGATGCGGCCGGAATCCCGGGGTGTCGCCCGGCCGGCAGAGGTTGCGGATGACCAGGTTCTTGTCTGGAAAGCGCAGGTACAGGTCCGCCTCCAGATACCCGTGGTCGATCATCCGCTCGCCCAACCCGTTGCCAATCATGACCATGCGCTCGCCCTTGGCGGGCGCGGGGAGCACCGGGGCGGCATCCAACGGACTGGCGAGTGCCACGGCTAGGCTGAGGAGGAGCAAGCGGTTCATGTTCATCGACTGGAAAAGCTGTAATACAACTGGCCGCTACGCGCCAGCTAACCGGAGTCTTGCGCCATTCCACCCGCCAGGTCAACCCGGGGCAGCCGCCAGCGCCGGGGAAAATCCCGGATCCCCCACCCTGCCGCAGCCGCCCGGATTCTTCTGCCACTTTCCTCTTGCCAACCCGCAACCCAAGACTAGTCTGCCCGCCCCATGGCCAGAGTATCAGGAAAAGCCAAGACCCGAAAGGCAGTCGCAAAACGATTCAAAGTGACTGGCACGGGGAAGATTCTGCGCCGGAAACAAGGGGCACGCCACATTCTTCAAAAGAAGAGCAGCAAGCGCAAGCGCGCCCTGGGGCAAGCCACCACTGTTTCCCGCGCGGATATGAAAGCTGTCAAAGCCAACCTTCCCTTCGCCTAACAACAGAACCGCGACTCCCACGCCACCGCCCGCGTCTCGGGCGGCCTCCACGCAGCCTTCCCGCCCCGGCGGGATCAGATCGGACGAGACTGCGGGAGGAAACATACTAACAACAGTCCGCTCAGGAAAAACATAACCAATGCCACGTGCCACCAACCGCCCGGCCAGCCGCAAGCGCCGGAAACGCATCCTCCTTCGCGCCAAAGGCTTCCGCGGGTTCCGCTCGAAGCTCTACCGCTACGCCAAGGACGCCGTCTACAAGGCCCGCCAGTACGAATACCGCGACCGCAAGAAGCGCAAGGGCCAGTTCCGCCGTCTCTGGATCCAGCGCATCAGCGCCGGCGTCCGCGCCCAGGGGCTGACCTACAGCCGCTTCATGGAAGGCCTCAAGGTGGCCGCCATCGAAATCGACCGCAAGATCCTCGCCGACCTCGCGGTCAACGACATCGCCTCGTTCAACGCGATCGTCGCCCAGGCCAAGGCCGGATTGCAACAGAAGGCTGCCGCCTAACAACGTCGGCGCCCAGCAACTCAAAACCGCATGGCCGCGGAGATTCGTCTCCCCGGCCATGTTTTTCTTCATCGCCCAAGCCATCGCGGCTATCCCCGCGCAACCGAAATGCAGGAGCAACTCGAAGCAATCCAAGCCGAGGCGGTGGCGGCAATCGCCGCAGCCGGCGACGAACGGAGTCTCGACGAGGCGCGGGTCGCGTTCCTCGGGAAAAAAGGCGCGCTGACCATGGCGGCGGCCGCGATCAAGGACGTCCCCGCCGAATCGCGCCCGGCCTTCGGCCAGTGGCTCAACCGCGCCCGCCAAACAGTTAGCGAGGCGCTGGAGGCCAAGACGGCGGTGCTGCAGGCGGAGGCCGACCGGCGGGCGTTTGCCCAAATAGATCCGACGCTGCCGGGGCGCGCGGTCCACAGCGGGGCGCTGCACCCGTTGACCCAGATTCGCGCGGAGGCGATCGGGATCTTGCGGCGGATGGGCTTCGCGCTGGCGGACGGCCCGGAGATCGAGGACGAGTTCCATTGTTTCGACGCGCTCAACACCCCGGCCGACCACCCGGCGCGCAACGAGAAGGACACGTTCTACTTTGCCAGCGGCAAGCTGCTGCGCACCCACACCTCGACGGTGCAGGTGCGCACGATGGAGCGCCAGGCGCCGCCGGTGCGGATCATCGCACCCGGCTCGGCCTATCGGCGCGACGAGATCGACGCGACCCATCTATCTGTTTTCAACCAGTTGGAAGGGTTGTACGTCAACGAGGACGTCTCGCTGGGCGACCTCAAGGGGACCTTGGAGTACTTTTTCCGGGCGATGTTCGGGACGACGACCGAAGTCCGCTTCCGGCCGCACTTTTTCCCGTTCACCGAGCCGAGCTTCGAAATTGACATCAAGCTCCAGGTCAAAAGCCAGAAGCCGCGCTGGATCGAGGTCGCCGGCTGTGGAATGGTCGATCCGGCGGTGTTCGCCGCGGTGGCCGCCAGCCGTGGCGACGAGGCATTCGCCCCCGACCGGGTGACCGGCTTCGCGTTCGGGATGGGGCTCGACCGGCTGGCGATGATCCGTTGGGGAATCAAGGACATCCGCCTGCTCATCGAAAACGACACGCGCTTCCTCGCCCAGTTCGCCTGATCCGCCCGCCGGCGCACCCGCGCACCCGCGTCAGGCGCCCGCCTCCCCCAACAGCCGCCGCATTTTTCCAACAACGATTTCCTTTCCGATGAACGTCTCGCTCAACTGGCTCTCCGACCATCTGGATCTATCCGACCACGACGTGGATGCGTTAGACCGGCTGCTGACCTTCGCCGGGGTTGAGGTTGAGGGCATCGAGCAGCGTGGGATCAGGGATCCGCAGGTGGTTGTCGCCCGGGTCGAGTCGGCCGTCCAGCACCCGGACGCCGACCGGCTCAAGGTCTGCATGGTCGATGCCGGCGAGGAATGCCTGCGCCAGATCGTCTGCGGCGCCCAGAACTACAAGGTCGGTGACAAGGTCCCGTGCGCCCTTCCCGGCGCGGTCCTGCCCGGAGACTTCAAAATCAAGGATGGCAAGCTGCGCGGCGTCGAGTCGCGCGGGATGCTCTGCAGCGCCAGCGAGCTCGGGCTAACCGACGGGGCCGACGGGCTGATGATCCTGCCCGCCGACGCGCCGGTCGGCACCCCGCTGCACGAGTTGTTCAGCGCCGACACCCTGTTGGAAGTCGAGGTCACGCCCAACCGGCCCGACCTGCTCAGCCACACCGGCATGGCCCGCGAGCTCGCCGCCCTCACCGGCAAGCCGCGCACCCAACGCACCATCCCCGCCGCCGCCACCGCCGCCGCCGGCGAGTTCATCCGCCTTGAGGCACCCGCGGCCTGCCCGTTCTACACGGCTGTTAGGATCGACGGGGTCACTGTTGGGGAGAGTCCAACATGGCTCAAGGAGCGGCTCACCTCGATCGGCCTGCGGCCGATCAACAACATTGTCGACATCACCAACTTCGTCCTCCACGAGCTTGGCCAACCGCTCCACGCCTTCGACCTCGCCAAGCTCAGCGACGGCATCTGCGTCCGCCACGCCCACGAGGGCGAAGCGTTCGCCGCCCTTGATGGGCTTTCCCATTCCCTCAACTCCGAGGACCTCGTCATCGCCGACCACGCCGGCAACCCGCTCGCCCTCGCCGGCGTCATGGGCGGCGCCGCCTCCGGAGTGAGCGCCTCGACCACCGCAGTGTTGTTAGAATCGGCGTGGTTCGCGACCAGCGGGATCCGGCGGACCTCGCGGCGGCTGGGGATTTCCTCGGACTCGTCCTACCGGTATGAGCGCGGGGTGGATCCGGGGATGGTGCTGCCGGCCTCGGCGTTCGCGGCCAAGCTCATCGTTGAGCTTGCCGGTGGGAAGATTGCCGGGCCGACCCGGGTGGCGGGCGCGGCGCCGGTGGTGACCCACCCGGTGGCGCTTGACCCGGCCCGCTTCCACCAGCTGATGGGCGCCAGCCTCCCGCTCGCCGAGGCCGAGGGAATCCTCACCCGGCTCGGGCTAACAAAGCGGGAGGACGGCCTCTGGGACATCCCGAGCTTCCGCGCCGACCTGCAGCGGCATATCGACCTTGTCGAGGAGATCGCCCGGGTCCACGGGCTGGCGAAGGTGCCGGCGCGCCAGCACGGGTGGTTTTCCGAGGCGAGCGAGGTTGACGCGAGCTACGACCATGAGATGGCGCTGCGCCACCGGCTGGTCGCGCAGGGTTTTTACGAGGCGCAGACGATCAAGCTCATCAGCGACGCGCAGTTGCCCGATGCGCTGGCGCTCAAGCCGCTGTTAGCCGGGGATGTCATCCGGGTGAACCTGCCGCTCAGCGAGGACCATGCGGTCATGCGTCCGAGCCTGGTCCCCGGGCTGGTGGCGGTGGCGGCGCGCAATGTCCGCCAGGGAGCCAGTGCGCTGCGGTTTTTCGAGCTTGGCCGCCACTACCGCAACGCCGGCGGCGGCAAGGCGACCGACCTCGAGGGCGAGGCGCTGGCCATCCTGTTGGGCGGGCCGGCGGCACCCGCGAGCTGGAGCAACCCGAAGCCGCGCCCAGCGGACATCTACGATCTCAAGGCGCTCATCGCCGCGCTCCTCCCCGGCCGGACCATCCAGCTCGTCCCCAGGGAGCGCGCCGGGTTTGCCATGGGCGCCGACGTCCTGGCCGACGGCCAGCCGCTCGGCACCTGTGCCGCGCTCAGCCCGGCGCGCTGCCGCGAACTCGACTTCACCACCCAGGTGTGGGTCGCCGAGCTTGACGTCGCACGCCTGCGCAAGGCCGCCGCACCGCTCGCCGCCGTCAGCGAGCTTCCCCAGTTCCCCGGCTCGACCCGCGATGTCGCCCTGGAGATGGACGCCGGCCTTCCTAACAGCGAGATCGAGAAGGCCTTCGGCAAAATCAAGGAGCCGCTGTTAGCCACGGTGAGCTGCTTTGACGTCTTCAGCGATCCGACCGGCGCGCGCCTCGCCGCGGAGCGCAAGTCGATTGCCTACACCCTTGGCTACCGGAGTGCCGAGCGGACCCTGACGTCCCAGGAGGTCGACGCCGCCCACGCGCGGGTCTGCGCCGCGCTGAAGGACGCCGTGGCGGTTAGCTTCCGCTAGGGTTTGGCCATATCGGCCGCACAGGACCTAACTGAGCTTGCCGGCCATCTCGGCCAGGGCGGTGACGACCTGGGCCACCTGGTCGCGGGCGCGCGGGTCGGTGAGTTTTCCCGAGGCATCGAACTTGTCGTAAGCAGAGCCAAGGGCGAACTGTTTGGGGACGACCGTGACGCCGATGTTCTGGAGGATTTCGCGCAGATGGAAGAGCCCGCGCAGGCCGCCGAGCGGTCCCGGGGAGGCGGCCAGCAGCGCCGCGACTTTCCCGCGGTAGGCGGAGAGCGCCGGTTCGGCGTCATCCTCCGAACGGCTCACCCAGTCGATGAGGTTCTTGAGCAACGGGGTGATCGACGAGTTGTATTCCGGCGCGGCAATCAGCAGCGCGTCGGCCCCGACGAACCGGGCCTTGAGCAGGCGCGCGTTTTCCGGCAGCCCGTCGGCCTCCTCAAGGTCGCCGTCGTAAAGCGGCAGCGGGAAATCCGCCAGCTCTAACAACTCCAGGGTCACTCCGTGCTCCGCGGCGATCTCGACGGCGGCGTGGATGAGCTTGCGGTTGACCGAGTCGCTGCGTGAACTTCCAGCAAGGGCGAGGATCTTTGGCATGCCGCCTAACATCCACGCGGAACCACGCCATGCAAGCGGCGTATCTGGCTGAGTGCAGGTTGTTGGAACAAGCTGCTTTTTGATAGCCCGGGGAGGCCCGCGGCCATTTCCCAGATTGCAATCCGCCGTGGGCCATGGACTATTGGCCCATGATTCGCCGCTGCAGCCCCCTGGTCACCATCGCTTTCGGCCTTTGTTGCGCGTTGGCCCCCGCGCAAGACCAAGCGCCCGCGGCAACGCCGAGCGACGCCGCGGCGCCCGCGGTGCCCGCCGCGCCAACCGCGCCAACCGCGCCGGCGGTTGCGCCCGGCGAGACGCCCGCGCCGCCGGCGGGTGAGCCGGGAGCCGCCCCGGCTGAGCAACCCGCCCCGGTGGATCCGAACGTG
This sequence comes from Akkermansiaceae bacterium, assembly GCA_044373465.1. Lineage (GTDB taxonomy): Bacteria > Verrucomicrobiota > Verrucomicrobiia > Verrucomicrobiales > Akkermansiaceae > JBILQA01. The sequence goes on from JBILQE010000006.1 coordinate 73,268, forward strand.
GAACCGCCCGCGGGCGACGCCCAGGGGCAGGTCCCGCCCGACCTGCTGGATGACCCGCACGTTCGCGAGGAGCTGGGGGTCAATGAGTTCACCGCACCCTCGATCGAGAAGATCTTCGAGAAACTGACGAGCCTCTCGCCGCTGCCGGTTGCCGAGACCCGCCGGGTCGTCCCGGCGCGGATGCCGCTGGACCGGGCCGACCTTGCCGTGGAGCTCGGGTTTTTGTTGGCTGACGGGTTTTTGATCGTCCAGACCCAGGAACTCGGACGCGTCGACGCGCTCGCCGAGGACCTCAACCGCTATGGCAAGGCGCTCGGCGCCGGCGACCGGGTCAACCGGCATGCCGCGGGCCTGCTTGAAAGCGCCCGCAAACAAAAGGTCGACCAACTAAAAATGGAGCTCAACGCCACCCAGAAGGACGTCGAAATGGAACTCGTCAAATTGCGCGACGCCGACCTGGCCCACCTGATCTCGATGGGTGGCTGGATCCGCGCGCTGGAGGTCTCCGCGCTGGGTGTGCAGAAAAACTTCACCGAGGAGCGCGCCCGCATCCTCATGCGCGAGGACATCGCCGACTACTACACCGAGATGGTCGGCTCGCTTGAACCACGCATCGCCGAGCGCCCGAACTTCCTGCGCATGCGCGAGCTTCTAACCACCCTGCGCGACGAAATGACCCTCAACCCCGGGGTCGCTCCAACACGCGCCGACGTCGACAGCATTCTGGTGGTCGCGAAGGAGCTTGCGAAAATCGCCCAGGAGCGGTCGCGATGACCAGCGAGCCAGCCACCGTCGCGGTATTGGGGCTGGGGATCATCGGCTCGCGGGTGGCCGCGCGGCTGCGCCAGCATGGCCACGAAGTGCGGACCTGGAACCGAACGCCGCAGCCTGGCTGTTGTGCCAGCGCCAGCGAGGCGGTACGTGGCGCGGAGCTGGTGGAGGTGTTTCTCAAGGACGGCGAGGCGATCCGCGAGGTTTTTGCCGCCATCGAGTTAGAGCCAGGTCACCGGCCCCTGATCGCGAGCCACGCGACGGCCGATCTGGAATCCGTCGCGTGGCTCGAACGCTGGTGCGCGCAGCGCGGCTGCGAATTTCTCGATGCCCCATTCACCGGCAGCAAGCTCGCCGCCGAACAGGGCGCACTGGTCTATTACCTTGGCGGGAGCAGCGAGGCCTTCGCCCGCGCCCGGCCGCTGCTTTCCGCAAGCGCCCGGCTGCTGATGCCCATCGGCGCGGTCGGCGCCGCCACGGTCGTCAAAATCGCAACCAACATGATCTCCGCCGCCACCGTCCAGGCGCTTGCCGAGGCACTCGCGGTGACCACCCGCCACGGCGTGGCCGGGGCGCGGTTGTTAGACGCGCTGGGCGAGAACGCGTGCCGCTCAGCGTTGGTGGAGATGAAGCTTCCGGCGATGCTCGCGGGCGACGCCACGGCGCATTTCTCCCTGACCAACATGCTCAAGGACAGCCGGTTGGCGCTTGAGCTCGCGAGCCATCTGGTGACCAGCGTGCCGGTCACCGCGGCGGTGGCCGCGCGCATGGCCGAGCTCGAAGAGCAGGGGCATGGCAACCAGGATTTCTCGGCGGTCTTCCAAGCCTACACCCAATGAATCCGCCCACCGGCGCCATCCGCCTCGAACCGCGGTGCATCTTGCGCCTAACCGGCAACGACCGGCTCCGCTATCTCAACGGCCAGCTCACCCAGGACGTCGCCACCCTGGCCCCGGGCGTGACCCGCCACACCTGCCTAACTGACGCGAAGGGGCGCATCCAGGCCGAGGCGTGGGTGAGCGCGCTGCCGGACTCACTGTTAGTCGATGCGCCGGCGGAGCTTGGTGAGACGCTGGCGATGCGCCTTGAGCGCTACATCATCGCCGACGACGTCAGCATTGCCGACGAGTCGGGGAGTTGGCAGCTGACCCATGTGTTGGGGGCTGACCCGTCTCTGTTGGAGTTGACCGCAGACGCGCTGGTCAGCGCCTGCGAACGCTACGGAGTTGCCGGCCATGACGTTTTCAGCCGGGGCCCGCAGGCGGCCCTCGACGCGCTTCGGCAGCTTGACCCGGAGGTGCTTGATGAATTGCGCATCGGCCACGGGATTCCCGTCTGGGGGCGCGAGCTTGACGCCCAGACGCTGCCGCCGGAGGCCGGACTGGAGGCCCGCTCGGTTTCCTTCACCAAGGGGTGCTACCTTGGCCAGGAGGTAATCTCCCGCATCCGCAGCGCCGGCAAGACCAACCGCAGCCTCGTCAGGCTCACCCTGGCTCCAGGGCTGCCCGCGGACCTAACCGGGACGCTGCTCTGGACCGCGGAAAGCACCATCGAGCGCCCGGCCGGAACGCTCACCAGTTGGACCCGCGCCGATGGCCAGGCTCCAAGGGCGGCCCTCGGCTACCTTGCAAGGCGCGCCGCGGGAGCCGAAAGCTTGGACCTGCGGCTTGCCGACGGGACGCTGGTCCCGGACGCCGCCACGCGTTGTTAGTTCCGCCCAACAAAAAACCCCCGCGCGGCATGTGCCGGCGGGGGTTCGGGAAGCGTTGTTAGCCTAGAACTGATAGTTCAGGTAGAAGTTGAACTGCCCGCCCTTGTCGGCGAGCGGATCTGGCGACTCGAGCGGGATGGCGTAGTCGAGGGCGAGCGGGCCGAAGGGCAGGTTGAGGCGCAGGCCGAGGCCGGCATCGCTGTAGTACTCGCTGACGCCGAAGTCCCAGGCGCCGGAATTTACCAGCCCGAGATCGTAGAAGGCCGCGGCGCGGACGCGCTCCACAACCGGCACGGTGTACTCGATGGTCGCGAAGGCCATCGTCTGGCCGCCAAGGACCTCGCCGGTGGTCGCGTCGCGCGGGCCGACGTCGCGGAACTCAAACCCGCGGAGCGTGCGCGCGCCGCCGAGGAACTGGCGCTCAAAGACCGGAACGCGGCCGCTGAGAGCGTCGACGGTGGATGCCTCGCCGATGAGGGTCAGGATCGTGTCGCCCCACATTTCCCAGTGCTTGGTGCCCGAGACGGTGAACGTGTAGGTGTCGACGTCGCCGCCGAAGATCCCGCCCGCCACCTTGACGCCGGCATCGAACTTGTGGCCGGTGCGCGGCAGGATGTTGCTGTCGCGGCTGTCGTAGACATAGTTGAATCCAACCGCGCTGCGGAGGAACTCGCCACCGTCCTCGGCAAACTCCGAGGGAGCCATGGCGATCGGCTCGAGGTCGATCTCGATGTTCTCCAAGGTGTATTCACCGCGGACGTAGCCGTAACGGCCGACGGCCTTGCGCAGGAACACCGCGCCGCCGACGTTGGTCTGGTCGTAGATGTCGCTGAAGTACTGCGCGCTCTGGTAGAACAGGCGCCCGCCGAGGGCCAGCCGCTGGCCGAGGAACCACGGCTCGGTAAGCGAGATTTCGAAGTTCTGGGTTTCCGCGCCGGCGCGCAGCGAGGTCGAGAACCGCTGGCCGGCACCGGTGAAGCTCCACGGGTTGCGGATGTCGAAGTTGGTCTGCTCGAGGTTGATGTAGCCGACCACGTTGTCCACCGAGCTGAATCCGACCCCGAAGGAAATCGAGCCGGTGCGCTTCTCCTCGACGAGGATGTTCAGGTCGCGGTAGCCGGCCTGGGTGCTCGGTGTGGCGGAAACCTGCACGTCGGAGAAGTAGTTCATGTTCTCCAGGCGGCTCTGGGTCGTCTTGAGCTCAACCGAGTTGAAGTAGTCGCCAGGCGCCAGCGGGCTCTCGCGGCGAATCACCTTGTCCTGGGTCTTGATGTTGCCCTCGATGTTGACCCGGCCAACCCGGTAGCGGCTGCCTTCGGTGATCCGATAGACAATCGTCACCTGGTTAGGGCCGGAGTTGCTGATGTCGGGAAGCACCTGCGCATCGGCGTAGCCGCGCGATCCATAAAAGCTCCGGATCGTCGTGATGTCCTCGCGCATCTCCTTGGCCGAATAGGCGTCCCCGGCCACCAGCGTGAGCGACGGCAGGATCTCTTCCGGGGTGAAGACCGTCATCGCACCAAGCCCAACCCCGGTGACGGTGTATTTATCACCCTCTACCAGCGGGATGGTTAGATCCACCCGGCCGTCGCCCACCGGGGTGCGGAGGATCCCCGGGCTGCTGACGCGCAGGTAGCCGTTGTTGCGGTAGTAATCGAGGACCGCCTCAAGGTCCTCGTCGAGCTGGCCGGCTTCGAAGCGGCCGGACTTGGTGAGGAATGAGAAGATGCCCTTCTCCTCGGTCTTCATTTCCTTGGCCAGAGTCTTGTCGCTGAATACCGTGTTGCCTTGGAAGTCGATGTTGCGCACGAGGTTCTTGCCGCCCTCCTCGATGAGGAAGATCAGCGCCGCGCCGCCGCCTTCGCCCGGCTGCAGCCGGTGGCTGACGACCACGTCGGGGTAACCGGCTTCCTGATAGAACGTCTCGATCTTCCGCCGGGCGGTTAGAATTTCCGCGTCGCTCAGCGAGCTGCCGGAGGTCAGGCCGGTCTCGCGTGCGAGCTTCTCCTCCTTGAAGGCAGTGTTGCCAAGGAAGCCGATCGCGTCGAGCTCCGGCCGGGTGGCCACCTCGGCGATGATCTTCACCCCGGCGGCATCCGCCTCGGCCAGGAAGCGCACATCGTCGACCAATCCGCTCTCGTAGAGGCTGCGGATATCCTTGTCGAGGCTCTCCGCGCTGTAGGCCTGACCGGGCTTGACCGACATGAAGTTGCGCAGCCGCGCCTCGTCCACCGTGCGGGCCCCGCGGTACTCGATGACCACCGCGGTGATCGTCTTGCCCTCGAACTCCTGCGCGCCGGCATGGCCCGCGGTTAGAATAGCGACAAACGAAAGGACGGCGGCAAGGGCGACGCGCGCGCAGCGGGGCAGGTGGAAGTGACGCATGGTAAGGCGGGTATCAAACGGGCCTAGCAGCGACCCGTCAAGGTCAATACCAAGCCCGGCAGCGAGGTCTAGCAGCCTCTAACCTACCCGTCCGCCGCGGGCTTCCCGCCCTTGGAAAAACAAAGGGCCACGTGGCTTGCGCCGCGTGACCCCCGCAGGATTGTCGAGACTCTAGTAGGCGGTCGTCGTCGTACGCCGCTGGGTCGTCGTCGAGCCGCCGTAGTACGGGCTGGTCTGCTGGGTGGTGGTCGTCGTCGACGCGGCGGTGCCGGTCGGAGGGGTGACGTAGGCCGTGCAGCTCGAGAAGCTTGCGAGGATGGACGCGGCGCCGAGGGCAAGCAGGATGGTGCGGGTGTTCATGGGTTTGGTTTGGGTCGGTTAGTGGTTTGGTCGTTGACCCCGGTGCGGCCCCCGGGGGAGGCGCCGCGGCGATTTGCCGCCACGCCAACACCAGCCGGCCATTCCTGATCAAGCCAAGCTACCCCACCATGCCGGCGCGTCTAATTTTATAATCCCCGTTTGGAGATAAAGAAAAATTGATTAGCGGCGCATGTGTGCAACCACCAACAAGCGCTAGCGGCTCCTAACAATCTTGCGCCTAGACGTTGAAGCGGAACTCGACGACGTCGCCGTCCTTGACGACATACTCCTTGCCCTCGATGCGCAGCTTGCCGGCGTCGCGGGCGGCGGCCTTGGATCCGAGGGCGACGAGGTCGTCGTAGTGGACGATTTCCGCGGCGATGAAGCCGCGTTCGAAGTCGGTGTGGATGACGCCCGCGGCGGCGGGCGCCTTGTCACCGGCGACGATCGTCCAGGCGCGGGTTTCCTTCTCGCCGGTGGTGAGGTAGGTGCGCAGGCCTAGCAGGTGATAGACGGCCTTGATCAGGCTGGAGACGCCGGAGTCGCTCACGCCCATGTCGGCGAGGAACTCGGCAGCCTCGGCGGGGTCGAGTTCGATGAGTTCCTCCTCGATGCGTGCGGAGATGACGACGCACTCGGCTCCCTGATGCTCGGCGGCGTAGGTGCGCACCTTGGCGACGAGCGGGTGGGAATCCGGGTTGGCGACGGCGGCGGCGAGCTCGTCCTCGGCGACGTTGCAGGCGAAGATGGTCCGCTTGGAGGAGAGCAGGAAGAACTCGCGCAGGAGTTTCCTTTCGTTGTCGCTGAGCTCAACGGTCAGGGCTGGAAGGCCGTTCTCGAGGTGGGGGAGCAGCTTGGCGATGAGGTCGACTTCCGCCTGGGACTCCTTGTCGCCGGACTTGGCCTTTTTTTCGCGGGACGCCTTGCGCTTTTCAAGGGCCACCAGGTCGGCGAGGATCAACTCGGAGTTGATAATCTCGATGTCGCGCAGCGGATCGACCGACCCGAGCTCGTGGATGATGTCGTCGTTCTCAAAACAGCGGACCACCTGGACGATCGCGTCAACCTCGCGGATGTTGGCCAGGAACTTGTTCCCCAACCCGGCGCCCTCGCTGGCCCCCGCGACAAGCCCGGCAATGTCCACAAATTCAATGGCGGTCGGAATCAGCTTGTGGCTCCCGGAGAGCTTTGAGAGCACCGCAAGCCGCTCGTCGGGAACGACCACCATCCCGACATTCGGGTCGATGGTGCAAAACGGATAGTTGGCCGCCTCCGCCTTGCGGGAACGGGTCAGCGCATTAAATAGGGTGGATTTGCCAACATTGGGCATCCCGACGATTCCGGCTTGGAGCATGGCCGCGGAGGCTAGACCCCCGCTGCCGATTGCCAACCACCAATTTACCTGCCGCGACAGAATCGCCACAGGCGCGTCAGGATGTCACCCCCAGGGCGCCCACAGGGTGTGACAAGATGACGCGTGCCCCCGCTAGGGCGGTCAGGGAAAAACCGCCGAATTATTACAAGTCCCTTAACACCAACATCTAACAATATCACCGCGGCCCTTGGCACGGCGGCTGCGAATTGCGGATCGGGAAAATTTCCCCAGCGACTTTCAATAACAAGAACGCAACCCGCCCGGAACCGAGTGCTCCGGTCACCACTCAAGGAACACAAAATATGGCCAAGATTCTAGGTATCGATTTGGGCACGACGAACTCCTGCATGGCCGTCATGGAAGGCGGAGAGCCGGTCGTGTTGGAGAATTCCGAGGGAGCACGGACGACGCCCTCGGTGGTGGCGTTTGCCAAGAACGGCGAGCGGCTCGTCGGCCAGGCGGCGAAGCGCCAGGCGATCACCAACCCGCGCAACACGATCTTCTCGGCCAAGCGGCTCATCGGCCGGAAGTTCGCCGAGCTCTCCGCCGAGGAGAAGCAGACGCCGTACACGATCGTGGCCGCCGCCAATGGCGACGCCCACATCCAGGTCGAGGTCAACGGCGAGAAGAAGACCTACTCGCCCCAGGAAATCTCCGCCATGGTGCTCGCCAAGCTCAAGGCGGATGCCGAGGCGAAGCTCGGCGAGAAGATCGAGGAGGCTGTCATCACCGTGCCGGCCTACTTCAACGACTCCCAGCGCAACGCCACCAAGGCCGCCGGCGAAATCGCCGGCCTCAAGGTGCGCCGGATCATCAACGAGCCAACCGCCGCCGCACTCGCCTACGGGCTTGACCGGAAGAGCGACGAGAAAATCGCCGTCTACGACCTCGGCGGCGGCACCTTCGACATCTCCGTCCTTGAAATCGGCGACGGCGTCTTCGAAGTCCTCGCCACCGACGGCGACACCCAGCTCGGCGGCGACGACTGGGACAACACCCTCATCAAGTGGATCGTCGACGAGTTCAAAAAGGACCAGGGCGTCGACCTCGCCAATCAGGCAGACGCGCTCCAGCGCATCAAGGAGGAGGCCGAAAAGGCGAAAATCGCCCTGAGCTCGTCTAACAGCTACGACCTCAACCTGCCGTTCATCACCGCCGACGCGACCGGGCCGAAGCACATCCAGATCACCCTGACGCGCTCGAAGCTCGAGCAGCTAACCGACGGGTTGTTCCAGCGGACGCGCAAGCCGGTGATCGACTGCTTGCGGGAAGCCGGGGTGAGCGCCGCGGACATCGACGAGCTCGTCCTTGTCGGCGGGATGACCCGGATGCCCAAGGTCGTTGAGACGGCCAAGGAGCTAGCCGGCCAGGAGCCGCACAAGGGGGTCAACCCGGACGAAGTCGTCGCCATCGGCGCGTCGATCCAGGGCGGGGTGCTGCAGGGCGACGTGAAGGACGTGCTCCTGTTGGACGTGACGCCGCTAACACTTTCTATCGAGACCATGGGTGGCGTGGCCACCGGGATGATCGAGCGCAACACGACGATCCCGGCCAAGAAGAGCCAGACGTTCTCGACCGCGGCGGACAACCAGCCGGCGGTCGACATCCGGATCTGCCAGGGCGAGCGGAAGATGTTCGACGACAACAAGCTGCTGGGGACCTTCAAGCTCGACGGGATCGCCCCGGCGCGGCGTGGCGAGCCGCAGATCGAGGTGACCTTTGACATCGACGCGAACGGGATTCTCCACGTCTCGGCCAAGGACACCAAGAGCGGCAAGGAGCAGAAAATCTCCATCGAAGGGTCCTCGGGACTCTCATCGGACGAAATCGAAAAGGCCAAGCGCGACGCCGAGGCCCACGCCGAGGAGGACCGCAAGCGCGCCGAGCTGGTCGAAACCAAGAACCAGGCCGAAAACCTCGCCTACCAGGTCGAGAAGCAACTTGCCGACCTCGGCGACAACGCCCCGGCCGAACTCAAGGAGATGATCGGCGAAAAGGTCACCAAGGTGCGCGACTCGCTCAAGTCCGACAACCACGACGAGGTCAAGCAGGCATCCGCTGAGCTCCAGGGCGCCCTCCAGGCACTCGCCGCCGCCGCCCAGCAGGCCGGCGCCCCGGGGCCGGACGCCGGCTTCGAGCGCGGGAACCAGGATGACTCACCCGGCACATCCGAGCCGCGCCAGGCCAAGGGCAAGGTGGTCGACGCGGAAGTCGTCGACTAGCAGGTCCTAACAACAAGTTTCCGCTCCGGCACCCGCCGGGGCGGCCTCTCGAAACCAACAACCAAGAACCAAGTAATAACAAAAATATGGCAACCATCAAACCTCTCGGCCAGCGCGTGCTGCTGAAGCGAATCGAAGCCGACACGGTCTCGGCCGGCGGCATCGTCCTGCCTGACACCGCCAAGGAGAAGCCGCAGGAAGCGGAAGTCGTGTCCCTCGGGACCGGCGGCAAGGACGATGACGGCAAGGCAATCGAGTTCACCGTGAAGGTGGGCGACAAGGTGCTCATCTCCAAGTACGGCGGGACCGAAGTGAAGGTCGACGGGCAGGAAATGCTGATCCTTTCGGAGTCCGACATCCTCGGCATCGTCAGCTAACAGAAATTCAAAAAAACCAACCACTAGCAATTACCAACATCATGGCCAAACAACTACAATTTGACGAGAATGCCCGCCACGCGCTGCTGCGCGGAGTCGAGAAACTGGCCCGCGCGGTCAAGGCGACGCTTGGGCCCTCGGGTCGCAACGTGATCATCGACAAGAAGTTCGGATCGCCGACGATCACCAAGGACGGCGTGACTGTCGCCAAGGAGATCGAACTCGAGTGCCCGTATGAGAACATGGGCGCCCAGCTGATCCGCGAGGTTTCCAGCAAGACCTCGGACACCGCCGGTGACGGCACGACCACCGCCACGGTGCTTGCCGAGGCCATCTACAAGGAAGGCCTGCGCAACGTGACCGCGGGAGCCAACCCGATTTCGCTCCAGCGCGGGATCATGAAGGCCACGGAAGCGATCGTCGCCCAGCTCAAGGTGCTTTCCAAGCCGGTCAGCGACGCGAAGGAAATCGCCCAGGTTGCCACCGTGTCGGCCAACTGGGACACCGAGATCGGCAACATCATTGCCGAAGCGATGGACAAGGTCGGCAAGGACGGCACCATCACGGTGGAGGAAGCCAAGGGAATCGAAACGACCCTCGACGTCGTGGAAGGCATGCAGTTCGACAAGGGTTACCTCTCGCCGTACTTCGTGACCAATCCGGAGTCGATGGAAGTCTCCCTGGACAACGCCTACCTGCTTATCCACGAGAAGAAGATTTCTTCCCTCAAGGACATGCTGCCGCTGCTTGAGAAGGTCGCCAAGTCTGGCCGGCCGCTCCTCATCATCGCGGAAGACGTTGAAGGTGAAGCGCTCGCCACCCTCGTGGTGAACAAGCTGCGCGGCACGCTCAACATCGCCGCAGTCAAGGCCCCGGGCTTTGGCGACCGCCGCAAGGCGATGCTTGAAGACCTCGCCATCCTCACCGGTGGCCAAGTCATCACCGAGGACCTCGGCATCAAGCTTGAAAGCGTTGAGCTTTCCCAGCTCGGCGAAGCCAAGCGCATCACCGTGACCAAGGAGAACACCACCATCGTTGAAGGTGGCGGCACCTCCGAAGGGATCACCGGCCGGGTCAACCAGATCCGCCGCCAGATCGACGAAACCACCAGCGACTACGACCGCGAGAAGCTCCAGGAGCGGCTTGCCAAGCTCGCCGGCGGGGTGGCCGTGGTCAACGTCGGTGCTGCCACCGAAACCGAGATGAAGGAAAAGAAAGCCCGCGTGGAAGACGCCCTGCACGCCACCCGCGCTGCGGTGGAAGAAGGCATCGTCCCCGGTGGTGGCACCGCGCTGATCCGCGCGCAGGCCGCCGTGGGTGATCTTGGCCTCACCGGTGACGAACTGACCGGGGCTGGCATCGTTGCCCGCGCCGTGGAAGCTCCTCTGCGTCAGCTTGCCGCCAACGCCGGTCGCGAAGGCGCCCTGATCGTTGAGCGGGTCAAGACCGCCAAGGGCAACGAAGGCTACAACGTCGCCACCGACAAGTACGAGGACCTCATCGCTTCCGGCGTTGTCGACCCGACCAAGGTGACCCGTTCCGCCCTCCAAAACGCGGCCTCCATCTCCGGCCTCCTGCTCACCACCGAGTGCGTCATCACCGACCTTCCTGCCAAGGAAGAGTCCGGCGGCGGCCACGGCCACGACCACGGCGGCGGCATGGGTGGCATGGGCGGCATGATGTAAGCCCACCCGCCTCGCCTAACCGGCGCGGCACCTAACCAACTCACAGCCGGGCGGGGGTCTCCCCTGCCCGGCTTTTTCTATCTCCCTGACTTCGCGTATGCACTTCTTTAGCTGAAGCCGACGAGTCAGACAGTCGAGTGGACGCCAATGGAGCACTTACGGACTGGCCGCGTGTTTGATGGTAACAATTCCAACGGATACCTTCTGCCCCAATATGGCGATCCAAACCTTTTGGTCGCCCTTGCTAATTGTCGTCCCATCATATGAATAGCCTCGATTACAGAAATGCAACTTAATTTCGCGCATCACTACATCTGAGTTAAGACTGGTAGTGTAAGTCACCCGATTTCCAGGAGGGCGTTTATCAGCCCCGCCACCCGAATAGCTTTGATATTCGGGCACCCCCGCAATACCACTCATCGGCAATGAAGATAAATCACGGGGCGTCAATAATAAATGAGTTAAAAATGAATCCTCGCCATAAATGCAATCATCCGCAACCATTATCTTGATTAAGCTATATACAATGAAGGCAGCAATGCCAACGAGCATAGCAGAAACTAATACCTTAATAACTCTATTCATCATGCCTTAAATTTCCTTTAATGCCCGCTTGGTGAAACTCCTAAATAAGGCGCGAGAGCGCAATTTGATTTTTATTTAACTTAATCGGCCGCTATGATCTCTTCGGCTATCCGAGTCGCGTCCTTCACATAACTATCCCAATGAGCAGGGGTGTAGGTATCCTTGAACCATGCATCCCCCCCGGTTATATCTCTCCGTCCGACAATTCGCTCGTCAACCCATTCATAGGTGGCATCTTCAAATTTAAGCCACCCGATCCCGCGTGATGCAGCCTTAGTGCACTTACATTCTTGAACTTTCACTTCAACTTCTCCGGTATATGAAACCGCCGTAACCAAGCTCAAATTTAGTCCTGAAGCATCAAGAATTTCGACTACGACATCAAGAAGCGCTTCGCCCTCATCATATAGATCCGTATGGACAAATGTGCGATAATCTCGCCTACCAAATTCTGATGGGGCGCATTTTTCTTTTCCTAAAAGGTCAAAATGATTAGGCGGTCCCTTATCGACAAGGCCATAGAGATTAATTCCGCCCGCCTCCTCAATCGGATCTCTCGATGGCCACCTTCCCGTCGCCGGATCAAACCACCTGTAGCCGTAGTAATAGAGGCCAGTTGGGTAATCAATCGGCTTAGTTGAGAAGCGGTGAGCGAAGTCGCCCCACTTGGTGCCGGTTGAAACCGTGGTTCGGCCGAATGGGTCGTACTCATAGTGAGCCGCGGCGGCACCAGTGCTGTCGAGGTACTCACTGATATTCCCGTTGCCGTCATAGGTCGGGAAGTGCGAGGTGCTTGCCTCCGTCACGGCGAGGAGGCCACCGACGCCGCCGGCACCTTGGAGGGAGCCACTGAGGTCGAGACCCCAAGTATAAGTTCTGGCGAGGCTGGTTCCGGTGTACTCCGCGATCGGGTTCCATGCGTCGTAGACGTAGACGGTGGTGTTTGAGCCGGTCGTTTGGGCGATGCGGCGGCTACCGGAGTCGTAGAGATAAGTGGTGGTCGTCCCGTTGACGGTGGCGCTGATGAGGCGGTTCTCGGCGTCCCAGTTCAGGGTGCTGTTAGCGCTGAGGTGGGCCGGGAGCGGGTAAGCCGTGGCGTTGCCGTCGTCGTCGTAGGCCGGGTTGATCGTATCGACCGCGGTGTATTGGTTGAGGGCGTTGGCGGTGTAGTTGTCGGTGGCCGGCAAGGTCAGGCTGTCGGCGGTCTTCTTGCGGTTGCCGATGCCGTCGAATTCGTAGGCGCGGTTGAAGCCGGCGGTGCTGTCGGCTTTGACGACCTGGCCGAGGGCGTCGTAGCCCCAGGCGATGCTGCGGTTCGACGCAAACGCGCTGCCGGTCTTGGCAACTTCGGTGCGCTGGCCGAGGGGGTTCACGCTGTAGTCATACGCCGAGATGACCGCTGCGCCAACGGCATTTTGTTTGCGTGCAAGGACGTCGCGGGTGTTCTCCCAGGTGTTGGTCACCGTGTGGGCGGGGCTGGTGACGCTGCTGAGCAGGCCCACGCTGTTGGCTTGGTAGGCGTAGCTGAAGGTGCCTGCCGGACTGGTCACGCTGGCGAGACGGCCAGCGGTGTCGTACCCGTAGGCGACTTCGTTTTCAATGGTGGCGCCATCTTTGAGCTGCCAGCCGCTGGCGCGTTGGAGGGTGTCCTGGCTGCGGTCGAGGACGCGGGTGAAGTCCGGGGTGCCGTCGGCGTTGAGGTCGTAGGCGAGTGTCTCACTGACCGGGGCCAGGGTGGCCGGGTTGTAGGCGAAGGAGTACTGGGTCCGGTTGGTCTGGGACTCGGTGACCTTGCGACCGAGGGCATCGTAGCTGAGAACGACGTCGGGAGTGGTGTCCGAGTAATCGGTCAGGGTGAGGCGGCCTCCGGCGTCGTAGCTGTAGGTGGTGGTGACGCCGCGTGCCCACGCGCGGGTGGCCAGGCGACCAGCCGGGGTGTAGGTGTAGTTGGTCCCCTTGCCGTCGGCGTATTCCTTGCGGGTAAGGAAGCCGCGGGTCGGACTATAGGTCCAGGTGGTGACCGCCGGGGTGGCGCCGTAGGTTGTCAGGGTTTTTTGGCGGTCGGCGTAATCGTAGGTGTGGCTGACCCGGTAGGTCTGGCCGCCGTTGACTTCCTGGACTTGGCCGTCGGGGAAGTAGCTGGTGGTGGTGATGTTGGTCAAGAGGGCGCTGCTGGCGTCGAGGGTGTCCGGGGCGTCGATGGTCGTCTGCCGGCCGCGGACGTCGTAGCTGAACGAAGTGGTGCGGTTGCCTGGGTCGGTGGTACTGGCGACGACGTCGGCGGTCGTCGACAGGTAGGTGGTCGTCGTCACGCCGGTGCGCGAGTCGTACTGGTGGGTCGGGCGGCCGAGCGGATCGTAGCCGCTGCCCGGGGTGTTGCTGGCATCGCGGGCGGCGGTCGAGGCGACCAGCACGTTGGCGCTATTATAATAGGCGGTGACCTCCGGGCGGCCGGCGAAGATGGTGCTCACGGTGTACGAGCCGTCCGGGGAGACCTGGGTCTGGATCATATTCCCGCCGGTGCCGAGCGTGGTCAGGCTGGTGGCCGGGTTGGCCACGCCGAGTTGGGTCGAGGTGCTGGCGAGCCCGTCCGGTGCGCTGTCGGTGATCGAGACGACCGTCCCGGCGGCCGGGTTGGTGTCGCCTGGCTGCCAAACTTTCTGGAGCGAGCGGATGACCGGGTTGCCGGTGTTAAGGGCGGGGACGGCCTCGGAGAAGCTCACCGTGTCCGTGCCGAAGTCGATCTGGCCGTTGGCGTTGAGGTCGATGGCAGAGATCGTCTGCTCGCCGCGGCTGTTGTAAGCCATCAGGGTAGTCACGCCGTCGGAGTCGGTGCTGGCGACCATCTGGCCGAGGGCATTGTAGCTCACCGTGGCAATGGCACCAGAGCGCGGCGGCAGCGTGGGCGGCGAGGTCGGGTATGCGGTCCGGTTTGACAGCCGCTACGGAAAAAATACCCGGATTGTCTATGTGACCGACGGGGTTTTCCAGCGCTGGCTCCAGGATGACCCGGGGCTGGCGGGTGTCGCCGCGGTGGTTTTCGACGAATTTCATGAACGGCGCCTCGCGGGCGACCTCTCGCTGGCGCGCTGCCTTGACCTTCAGGACGGTCCGCGGCCCGACCTGGCGCTGCTGGTGATGTCGGCCACGCTTGAGGTTGCCGGGTTGGAGGACTATCTGGCACCGGTCCGCTCGCTGGCTGCGGGCGGGTGCCGGTTTCCGGTGGAGATCATTTACCATAAGGCGACTGCGCCCGCAGCCGACCGCCGTGGCGGGCCGCCGCGGGAAGTTCCGGTGTGGGACCGGGTGGCGGCGGCGTGCCGGGAGGCGCTGGCGTCGCCAGATGCTGGCCATTTGCTGGTGTTTTTGCCAGGAACCTACGAGATCCAGAAGACCGTGGGGGTGCTCGGGGCGGCGACCTGGGCGCGCGGCTGGGAGGTTTTTCCGCTGCATGGCGGTTTGCCGCCGGAGAAGCAGGATGCCGCGGTGGCGCCCTCGTCGCGGCCGAAGATCATTGTTTCCACCAACGTTGCGGAAACCTCGCTGACCATCGACGGGGTCCGCACGGTCATCGATGCCGGGCTGGTCCGCGTCGGCGCGTTCGACCCGCGCCGCGGGATCGACACGCTGAGAATTGAAAAGATTTCCCAGGCGTCGGCGGAACAACGCGCCGGGCGGGCGGGCCGGACCGCACCCGGCCGCTGCCTGCGGTTGTGGAGCGAGGCCGACCACGCGCGCCGGCCGGCATTCGACATCCCGGAGGTCCGGCGCGTCGATCTGGCGGAGGCGGCGTTGTGGCTCAAGGCGGCGGGGGTGGCGGACGTCGGCGCGTTCCGTTGGCTTGATGCGCCCGAGGCAACGTCGCTGGCGCGCGCCGAGCGCTTGCTCCACGACCTCGGCGCGCTCGACCAGAACGGCGAACTCACCGCCGCGGGGCGCGAGATGGCGGCGCTCCCGCTGGCCCCGCGGTTTG
>JBILQE010000064.1:0-14258 GCA_044373465.1 Akkermansiaceae bacterium
CTACCGGCTGCGCGCGGGTTCTAATGCGGTTCAGGCGCGGGGCGCTGCGGGGACGCATCGCCCTACCGGCTGCGCGCGGGTTCTTGTGCGGTTCATGCGCAGGCGCTGCGGGGACGCATCGCCCTACCGGCTGCGCGCGGTTCAGGCGCTATTCAACATTTTCGTTTTTCGGGAATGGCTTGGGGGATTTTTTGAGGACGATGAAGCCGGAGTTGAAGTGGATCCGTTCGTAGCGTTTGTCGGTCGGGTTCCACTTGAGGAAGACTCTGAGGGAGGTGTCCGGGGTGACGGCGTCCTGGGTGGCGTCGTAGACGAAGCCGAGCGGTGGCGGGTTGTCCCAGGTGCCTTCCATGTAGGCGCTGACGAAGAATTTGAGGTCGGCGCCGGGCTTGAGGTCGCCCTTCAGGGATTTGGTGATTTTCAGGGTGCTGAGGAATTCGCCGTGTTCGTAGCCGGTATCGACGCCCGGGGTGGTGCCGATCCAGCGTTTGAGCAGGGCGACGTGGGTGATGGTCCCTTCGACGACGATGTCGGCGGCGGCGGTCATTTCCGGCTCGCTCATCCGGGGGGTGCCGATGGCCATGGCTGGCTGGGCGAGAAGGGCAAAGGCAAGCGACCAGATGATTCCCAGGCGGTTCATAGGTGGCGAGGATTCATCGGGGCGGCGGGCGTGCCAAGAACGGATTCGCCGGGGCGGGCACGGCATCCGCGGGGCGCGCGGGGGGATTTTTAATTTTTGCGGGGGCTGACAAGTCGGGAAAGTCCGGGTAATAGTCCGCGCCCATGTCCGATGCCATTGCCAGCGCCTCCGAACTCGTCGTCCGTTATGGTCACCAGACCATCCTCGACGGGGCGACGATTGCCATCCAGGACGGCGACCGGGTCGGGCTGCTCGGGCGCAACGGGGCGGGGAAGTCGACATTTTTGCGGATTGCGGCGGGCGACTTTGCGCCGGACTCGGGGAGCTTTGTGACGCGCCGCGACCTGGTCACCGGCTATCTCCCGCAGCGGTTTGAGCTCAACGAGTCGGCCACGGTGATGGAGAACATCCTCGAGGGCGCGCGGGTGGTCCTCGACCTGATCGAGGAATACGAGAACACCCCGCCGGAGGGGAACCGCAGCGCGGAGCTGCTCGACCAGATCACCCACGCGGACGGGTGGGCGCTCGAGCAGCGCGCCGGCAGCCTGATCAACCACCTCCACGCGCCGGACGCGGAGCGGATCGTCGGCACGCTTTCGGGCGGCGAGCGGCGGCGGGTCGCGCTGTGCCGGGCGTTGCTGGCCAAGCCGGACTTTTTGATTCTCGACGAGCCGACCAACCACCTGGACACCGAGGCGATCGAGTGGCTGGAGGATTTCCTGTCGCGCTACACTGGGACCTGCCTGTTCGTGACCCACGACCGGTACTTCCTCGACCGGGTGTCGACCCGGATCATCGAGTTGGCCCGCGGGACGTTCACCAGCTACCAGGGGAACTACACCGACTACCTGCTCACCCGCGCCGAGCGCCAGGCGAGCGAGGAAAGCCAGGAGCACAAGCGCCAGCGATTCCTGAAGCGCGAGCTCGACTGGGTGCGGCGGGCGCCGAAGGCCCGCGGGACCAAGGCGAAGGACCGGATGGACCGGTATTTCGAAACCGCCGCCCAGGAAGCCCCTGAGCAGGAGCTCGATGTCGAGCTCATCATCCCCCCCGCGCCGAAGCTCGGCAACCGGGTCATCGAGCTGCGCGGGCTCGGCGTCGACCTCGGCGGGCGCACGCTCATCGACAACCTCGATCTGGAACTGGCACCGGGCGAGCGGCTTGGGATCGTCGGCCGCAACGGCCAGGGGAAGTCGACCTTGCTCAAGGTGATCCTCGGGAAACTGGAGCCGACCCGGGGGACCGTGGAGATCGGTCAGCGCACCGAGATCAATGACATCGACCAGGACCGGCTGGCGTTGGACGACACCAAGTCGATTTTCGAGGAAGTCGGCGAAGGCCGCGAGGACGTGAAGCTTGGCGATGAAACCATCGGCCTGCGCGCCTACCTGAAGCGTTTCCTGTTCACCGACGAGCGGATCAACACGCGGATCGAGCTGCTCAGCGGCGGCGAGCGCAGCCGGGTCCTGCTGGCCAAGATCCTCAAGCGCGGCGGCAACGTCCTGATCCTCGACGAACCGACCAACGACCTCGACCTCGGCACCCTGCGGTTGCTTGAGGAAGCCGTCGCCGGATTCAAGGGGAGCGTCATCGTCGTCAGCCACGACCGGTATTTCCTCAACCGCGTCTGCACCCATATCCTCGCCTTCGAGGGCGACGCCCAGATCCGCTACCACGTCGGGAACTACGATACCTACCTCGAGCGGCGCGCCGCGGACAAAGTACCCGTCAACAAGCAGACAGCACCCGCCGCCAAGGGCGCCAAGCGCGACCGGCCACGCAAGCTGACGTGGAATGAGGAGCGCGAGCTTGGTGGAATCGAGGCGGTGATCCTGACCGCCGAGGAGGAGGTCGCGCGCCTCAGCGCGGTGTTCGGCGCACCCGACTTCCATGAGACCCACGCCGACAACTGGCAGGCAATCGAGGCCGAGCTGGCCGCCGCCAAGGCGAAGGTCGCCGCGCTTTATTCCCGCTGGGAGGTGCTCGAGGCGATCCGTCTGGCAGCGGCGGGGTGAGGCGGGGTGAGGCTGAGTTGCGCGCAAGCAACCGGTAGGGCGATGCGTCCCCGCAGCGCCCAGCGACTGAACCGCGCAACTGGATGGCCGGCCGATGAAGCGCATTGGGCGGCGCTTCGCCATCACTCAATGGCGGTTCATTCGCTGGGCGCTGCGGGGACGCATCGCCCTACCGGTTCGCGGTTCAGTCGCGGTCCATTCGCTGGGCGCTGCGGGGACGCATTGCCCTACCGGTTCGCGGTTCATTCGCGGTTCATTCGCTGGGCGCTGCGGGGACGCATCGCCCTACCGGTTCGCGGTTCATTCGCGGTTCATTGGCTGGGCGCTGCGGGGACGCATCGCCCTACCGGTTCGCGGTTCAGTCGCGGTCCATTCGCTGGCGCTGCGGGGACGCGGTCGGCGGGATGCGATGCGCACGATCGCGCGAGCGGAAAATGCAGGATTTCCCCTCCCCTTCCCGTTCCCCGGATCTTAGCGCTTCCGGCGGGCGCCGAAGACCACGGTGGCGGGGTTGAATGCCTCCGGGTCGTATTTCCGGTCATCCCACTCGAGGTCGCCATGGAGCGCCTGCATGTAGGCGAACGACCCGCCGAAGTCCTCGGGCGGGCAGGCGCGGGCGCCCTCGAGGAGTGCCGGGCCGCCGGTGGCGATGACCCGTTGTTCGAAGACGACCTCGTGGATCCACTCGTCGGCGAAGTCGTAGCGGTACAGCATGCGCATCGGCAGTGCCTTGCGGCCAAGGTAGGCGGCGATGGTCAGGCTGAGCTCATCGCGGAACTCGCCGGGTGTTTGGTCGGCGAGGCCGACCGGGCCGATGACATCGACGAGGCGCTTGCCTTTCCCGTGGCGGAACTCGTGTGGGCGCTTGTTGTTCCATCCCATGGCGTCCTGGAGGTGGTCGTGGAGGGTGGCGAAGTCGATCTCGAGCGGGACGCGCAGGCGCCGCCAGATCGTCGGCTGGATCCCGTAAAGAAACACCTTCACGACGACATGGGTGGGGGCGTCCGGCTTGGGCTTGGGCATGGGGCTGCTTTGCAATGCCGCCCGGGAAGAAGCAATGGCAAAAGCGCCACCTCGGAGTTCGACAAGAGCGGTGCCGGCGGGTAGATGGAAGGATGCCGAGAGATCCAGCCGAGCCACCAGCGGGCAGGTGCCTTGGGGAAACTCGTGAGCGCTCGGGGTTGTGCGAGTCGCCGGCCGAAGAGATCGCCAGCGTGGTGACCCACGGGATTGGTGCGGTGCTGGCGGTGGCGGCGCTGGTTTACCTGTGGGTGGCGGCGGCCGGCGATCCGCTGCGGAATGTTGCGGCGCTGATTTTTGGCGGCAGCCTGGTGCTGCTCTACCTCGCCTCGACGCTCTACCACGCGGCGAGTTCGCCGCGGGCGAAGGAGGTCCTGCAGACGCTCGACCACGCGTGCATCTACGTGCTCATCGCCGGATCGTATACGCCCTTGGCGCTGGTCGGGTTGCGCGGACCCTTGGGATGGACGCTGCTGGCGGTGGTCTGGTTGCTGGCGCTTGCCGGGGTGCTGGTGAAGACGCTCGGGCTGGCCCGCAAGAACCACTGGGGGTCAACCGCGCTCTACGTGGTGATGGGCTGGCTGGCGCTCATCGCGATCGGGCCAATCGCGCGCGCGCTGCCGGTGGCCGGGGTCGTTTGGCTGGTGGCCGGCGGGGTGCTTTACACGCTGGGGGTGGCGTTTTTTGCGTGGCAGCGGTTGCGCTTCAACCATGCGATCTGGCACTTGTTCGTGCTGGCCGGCAGCGCCTGCCACGTCATCACCGCCGCCCACTATATTTTTACCTGAGCGATTCCCGTGCCAGAACTCCCTGAGGTCGAAACCACCCGCCGCGGCATCGAGCCGCACCTTGTCGGCCGCACGGTCACCGCGGTCGACGTCCGCCACGCCGGGCTGCGCTGGCCGGTTTCCGCGGAGGTCGGCGAGCTGCCGGGAAGAACCATCACGGCGGTGCGCCGGCGGGCAAAGTATCTGATTGTCAGCTTTGACCGCGGCCACCTGGTGATCCACCTCGGGATGTCCGGGAGCATCCGGGTGCTGGCGCCCGACGCGCCGCTGCGCAAGCACGACCACGTCACGGTGACGCTTTCCTCGGGGATGCAGCTGCGTTTCCACGACCCGCGGCGGTTTGGCTGCATCCTTTATGTCGAGAGCGAGCCGTTGGCCCACCCGCTGTTGGCAAGGCTCGGGCCCGAGCCGCTCGAGCCCGAGTTCGACGCCGGAATGCTGCAGCGAGCGGCGCGCGGCCGGGCGGTTCCGATCAAGCAATTGCTGATGAACCAGGCGGTGGTCGTCGGGGTGGGCAACATCTACGCTTGCGAGGCGTTGTTCCGCGCCGGGATCCGGCCGACCACGCCGGCCGGCAAGCTGAGCGTGGCACGGTTGGGGAAGCTAGTCGCGGCGGTGAAGGAGATCCTGCTGCGCTCAATCACCCAGGGAGGAACGACGTTGCGCGATTTCCTCCGCGAGGACGGGACCGCCGGCTATTTCAAACAAAGCCTCGAGGTCTACGACCGCGGGGGCGAGCCGTGCAAGGCGTGCGGAGCGACGATCCGGCGCAGCGTGCTTGGCCAGCGGGCGACCTTCGATTGCCCCCGCTGCCAACGCTAAGTCGCTCAGCCAGCGCTCTGCATGAGCGCGCGCAGTTGATCCTGGAATTCCTGCAAGTCCGGCGCGCTCGGGCGGTAGCCGGTCTGGTCCGGATCGAGGCCGAGGCGGCCCATCTGGTCGAGATACCAAAGTGCGCGCATGCCATCGCCGAAGGTGACCCGGCCGGAGACCAGGCTGCCGGGCACGGTGATCTCATCCACGGTGACCGTCACGGTGCCATCGCCAACCAGCGGGGCGTCCGGCTGCTTGACCGGCTCCTGTGGCTTTTCCTCCTTGAGAATGATGCCTAGGTCCAGGACGAGCAGGCGCGCGTCCATGTAGGTGATCTTCAGACCAAACTCGTCAGCGAGCTTGCGCTGTAGGTCGGCGATGCTGGCCCCCTCCTCAGCCCAGGCGTGGAGTGCCTGGGTTTGTTCTCCGGTCAATTGGCTCGTGCTAAACATCAGAGTCATTCAGGCCGGAAGCACCCGGATGCCAAGCGGAATTTCCGCGGCACCCGGATTCGTCTGACTGGGTTAGCGCTGCGGGCGCCCCTCGCCGGGGTTGCCGCCGCCGCGCTGCATCCGTTCGCGCCAGCCACCGCCCTGCTCCTCGCCGGAGAGAAGCCGTTGCTTGGTTTCCGCGTCGAAGGCATCGTTGCTCTGGATCCACTGTTCGGCGGCCGGGCGGTCTTCGGCGACCCAGCGCATCGCGGACATTTGCAAGGTCCGCTCGCGGGTCCGCTCGTCGCTGATCGTTTCCGCCACGCTGATGACCGCCTGCGGGTTGCTCGACATGTTGCTGAACACGTAGGTCGAGGCCGCACGGTCGCGGACCTCGCCGGCCGGCATCGAGGCCAGGAGCGCTTGGGCGCCGGCGTCGTCGGTGCGTGAGTAGCTCATCATCAGCGGGCGGATTGCCTCCTCCTGGGCGTCGGTGCTGCCATTGGCCATGACCCATTCGATGCCGGCCTTGGGATTGTCGCGGCCAAGCGAGTTGGCGATGACTTCGGCGGCCTGGTCGCGCGACTCGCCTTCCGGAAGGCCGGCGAACTTGGTGGCGGCCAGCGCCGGATCGGTCGCGGCGAGCCCGCGCAAGGCGGAGGAGAAGGCGGCGTCGCGCTGCTCGGCGGGCAGGCTGTTGATCCAGCTCTCGGTCTGGCCCCAGTCCTTGGACGCCCACTCGCGGGCAATCATCGAGTTGGCATCGCCGCGCGCGCGTTCGTCGAGTCCGGCGACCATGGCGGACGCCTTCTTCGGGTCCTCCTTGGCGACCTGCTCGACGATCCCGCTCACCGCGGCGCGGCTTTCGCCGCCGCTGAGCCCCTTGGCCCAGGCGAGCGCGGCCTCCGGGTCCTGCTTGGCCCACTCCGCGGCGATGATCGATGCGCCGGACGACCCGCGGCTGCCACGGTTGCCACCCATTCCGCCCATGGCGCCCATCATGGCGAACTCGCGCGGGTTTTTCTCAAAGTAGGCCGCGGCGTTGACCGGATCCACACTTGCCCAGCTCTGGAGGACGGTCGGTTTGACGAACATCCCGGTGAACCCCATCTTGTCGGTGTGGGCCATCGCCTCGGTCGGGGAAACTTCCGCCCACTTCGCAAACAACAAATAGGCGGCAATGATCCGGTCCGTTGCTGGCAGGCTCTCAAGCTTGTCGGCCTCCGCCGCGAATTCCTCCGAACTGAGCGCACCGTAATAGTCGATGAGCGACTGGACGCGCCCGACCTGGCTCGGCTCGCGGTAGATGTCGCCCAAGTCGCGGGCGCGGGTCCTAGTGCCGGCGGTGCTCTGGCCGCCGGTTGGCTTGGTCGTCCGGCGCTCGGTGCGGGCGGGTGCGCCGTTGGCCTCGGCCCCGGATTCGGGTGCTTGTTGGTTGCCGGAACCGATCAGGTAGCCGGATGCGGCACCGACGGTGAGAGTGATGACCGGGATGAGCCAGGGGTTTTTCATAGGAGTAAGATGGCCACGCAGCGGCACCGGAACAACCCCGGCTGCCACGCGGAGTTGCGCGAAATCATGGCTCGCCCGCCGGGCGGATCTCGGGGCGCAGCGTGCGCTTGCGCTCCCCCACCCGCTCGATGGTGACAAACATCGCCCCAAGCACGTGCGGTGCGGGCAGTTGGCCGTCAAACCAGGCCTCGAGGTCGAGCTCGCCGGCCTCGACGTCGATCCCTACGGAGATCGCGCTGGCGCCATCGAGAACATCGACGATGACCTCCTCGCGGTTCACCCGGACGTGGGCCTTGCCGCTGCGCAACCGCCCGAGCGCGCGGACCTCGTCGGCGCCAGCCTCCGGTGGCAGCAACCGCAGGGTGACCTTGTAGTGGCCGTCGCGGGCAGCCTGCAGGAACCACCGGCCGGTCACCGAGGTGAGCTGCTGGCGGGCGGCCGGGTTGGCGAGCTTCTCAAGCAACCCGCGGACCTGCGGCTGGCTCCAGAGGGTGGCGGCGCCGACAGATTTCTCGACATCGCGCGGTGGCCACCAATCGTGGGCAGTGAGTGCGAGTTGCGGCTGCTCCTCGGACCCGATGAGGTAGCGGACCGGCAGCTGGAGGCTGGGTGCGACCGATTCCCACCATTTCCCATAGGTGGTCGTCAGACGGCTGACGACGTCCGGATGGCCGGCAAAAACATCGTGCGCTTCGCCGGGGTCGGCGTGGAGGTCATACAGCGCCAAGCCGACGAGGCGGAACTGGTTGTCGCGCACCGAGTAGTTGCGGAACCGGTGCTGTGCCGGACTGTCCTCCCCCGGCCAGCGGCCGGCGTGGGTGACCAGCGCGCGATCGCGTGGCAATGGTTTCTCGTTAAGCAATGCGCTGCCGAGATCAACGCCGGCCCCGGTCCAGCCGTCCGGAAGCGCCGCGCCGCACCATCCGGCGAGCGTCGGGAGGAGGTCGACGTGGGCGGCGATCTCGCTGACATTGCGTGGCTTGAGCTTCTCCGGCCAGCGGATGAAGCAGGGCACGCGCACGCCCCCCTCGCGGGCCGACCCTTTCGTTCCGGACATGCCGGCGTTGAACGCGCCGAGCGCTGAGCCGTTGTCCGACATGAAGATGACGATAGTATCCCGGGCCGCGCCGCTGGCATCCACCGCCTGCATCAGCGCGCCGAAGTTGCGATCGAGGTTGGCGAGCATCCCGTAAAAATTCGCCAACTCCGGAGCGATCCCGGCATCCAGATACCGCTTGGCATCCTCCGGGGTGGCGGCGAACGGCGCGTGCGCCGCGTTGGTCGCCAGATAGAGGAAGAACGGCTTGCGGGCGGTCACCTGCGCTTGCATCCAGGTCGTCGCCTCGCGGAAGAAGATGTCCGTGCAATAGCCGGAATAGGGCGTCCACGTGCCGTTGTGCTGGAGGACCGGCGACTCGTAGCGGTTGCCCCAGCGGTCCGGCGTCTGGCCGATTCCCCCGCCGCCGTGGATGAGCACTTCCTGGAACCCGCGGTCCTGCGGACGGCACGGGAAGTTCTCACCCAAGTGCCATTTCCCGAAGATCCCGGTCGCGTAACCGGCCGCGCCGAGGACTTCCGGCAACGTCGCCGCCCCGGGCCGCAGCAGGTTGCGGCCCATGATCGTGTGGCTCACCCCGACGGCAAATTCGTGCTGGCCGGTGAGCAGCGCGGCCCGCGTCGGCGCGCACGTCGGGCTGACGAAAAACCGGTCAAAGCGCACCGCGGACTCGCCGAAGCGGTCGAGCTCGGGCGTCTTGAGGACCGGGTTGCCATGCCTGCCAAGGTCGCCAAATCCCTGGTCGTCGGTGAGGACGAGGATAACGTTTGGCTTTCCATTGCATACCGGTGCCAGCAGCATCAGCGCTGCGAGCAGGATCCAGCCGCGTCCTGTCACCACCATTGCCGCAATCGCTTACACCGCATGCCTGGTCCCAACAAGCCCTTCCGCGTCCTGTTTGTCTGCATGGGCAACATCTGCCGCTCGCCCGCGGCGGACGTTGTCATGCGTGAACTCGTTGCACGGCAACGGCTAAACGATCAGATCGAAGTCGATTCCGCCGGCACCATCGGCTACCACCGCGGCAATGGCCCGGATCCGCGGATGGCCGCCACGCTCGCCCGCCGCGGCTACTTACCGACCGGGTCCGCCCGCCAGGTTGTGGTTGGTGACTTCGATGAGTTTGACCTGGTGCTCGCGATGGATGACGACAACCTCCGCGACCTCAACGAGCTGACCCGCCTCCCCGAGCACCGCGAGAAGATCCGGCGGTTCACCGAATTTTGCCGCCACCATCAGGCAAGCGCCGTGCCGGACCCCTACTACGGTGGCGATGACGGATTTGAGGACGTGGCCGATTTGATCGAGGACGGCGCCCATGGCCTGCTCGCGTGGATTTCCGAGCGACTCCCCGGATGATGCTCTCCGCCCACGGCCACCCGCGCGGTGGCGGAGCTGGATTTTTCCGCTCTCTGCTATCAGGATCCAGCCGCGTCCTGTCACCACCCTTGCCGCAATCGCACCGCATGCCTGGTTCCAACAAGCCCTTCCGCATCCGCATGCTGTGTGCGCTCGGCATCGGTGCAGGGTCTTTGCTCGCCGCGGCAGAGCCGGCTCCGCGGGTGCTGTTTGGCGGGGAGACGGGTTTTGCGGTTGCCACGCTGGTGGGCCACGGGGTGGATGCCGCGGAGGAGAACGGCCGCTTGCGGGTGCGCGCGGATCCGGGCGCAGGTCAGAGCTTGGTTTTCCCGCTCTCGCCGAGCGGGCTGGACCTCTCCGGACACGGGTGTGTCGAGGCGGAGTTGGTGAACCGCGGCACGACCCCGGTGGTGTTCACTTTTTGGGCGCATTCCGGGCAAGGATGGGGCGGCGCAAGCACCTTCCCGGCCGGCAACCCCGCCGGCCGCGAATCCCTCGCTCCCGGGGCCAGCGCCACCTTCCGGATCGACCTCCACGCCCGCTATCCCGGAAAGGATGTCGCAACCCCGGCGACCAATCCGGCTTCCCTCCGCTGGCTCGAGCTGGTCTTTGAAAGCTCAAAGCAACCCATTGATCTTGAGATCGTGAAAATCGCCGCCACGGGGCCCGGGCGGCCGCTCCCGGAAGCCATCGCCCGGCGCGTGCTGGTCCCGGAGGTCATCGATGGGCCGCCGGCTCCCGGTCGCAGGGTTTTCCGGCAGTTGCCCGGATTCGCCGGCACCGACGTCAGGCATGTCCTCACCTTGCCACGCGACTGGGTTGCGGGAAACCGCTATCCGGTCATCGTCGAATACCCCGGCAACCGGTTCTACCATAAGTTTTGCTATTCGACCGGGCGCACGGCGGACAGCCGCCAAGGGTACGGGCTGGCGCGCGGGGAGCGATTCATTTGTTTGAACCTGCCGTTCATCAGCGCGGACGGGCAGCGCGAGCAGGTCGACGGGTGGGGCGACATCGAGCGCGCCATCGGCTACTGCGAGGCGGCGCTCGACGAGGTGGTGACGAGCTTCGGCGGGGACCCGCAGGCGGTCGTCTTCGTCGGTTTCTCGCGTGGAACCTATGCCGGCAACTACCTTGGGTTGCGCAATGATCGGATTGGGCAGCGGTGGTGTGGCTTCATCACCTCAATTGACCCCGGCAAACAGTGGAGCGAGCCGGGCAGCGGCTGGAACAAAGTGGGGATCGGCTGGGACGAGCGCGCGGCGCGGCGCAAGGCACGGTGGTTCCAAGCACCGGAGGACCTCGGCGAGGGTGTGCACGTGGACGTCGGGTTCCTGGAGGATCGCCCAAGTACGCTCGCCACCCGCGAGTGGCTCCGGCAACTCATCGGCGGATCCGCGCCGAGGTAAGCTGAGCGGCCAGCCGTGAAAATGCCACCCGCGCGATGGCGGAGTTGGATTTTTCCGCTATGGTTGGCCATGCCCAACGACCTGCCAGCGGTTCCAGAGCCCAGCGCCTCGAAGCTTGGCGAGCTCATCTTCTCGTTCCTCGGGAACATCCCAGATTCGGATCAGCAACTGAGCTCCACCCCCGCGGCGGCCGCCGCGAAACTTGCCCGCTCCGCGGCCACCTCCGCGGCCACCACCGCAAGCGCCCTTGCCCTGCCTCCCGGCCCACTCGGATGGATCACGGTTGTCCCTGAGATCCTTGCGGTTTGGCGCATCCAGGCGCGCATGGTTGCGGATATCGCTGCGGTCTATGGCCAGAAATCCTGGCTGTCACGCGAGCAGATGCTCTACTGCCTTTTCCGCCACGCCGCGGCCCAGGCGGTTCGGGACATTGCCGTGCGCGTCGGCGAACGGGTACTGATCAAATCCGCCTCACGCGAAACCCTCCGCGGCGTGACCCAAAAGGTCGCCGTGGCCCTCGGCAAACACGCCATCGGCAAGGGCGCCGCTCGCTGGATCCCGCTTGCCGGCGCCGCCGCCGTCGGCGCCTACGCATTTTACGACACCACCCAGGTGGCACGCACGGCCATCAAGCTCTTCGAGGCCGCCGAAACCACCCCCTCACCACCGCCTTTGCCGCTCAGCGGCTGAGAGCGGAGGCGGCTGGTTGACGGGGTTGACGGGGGTTATTTTGGCTTGGCGCGCAGGAGGGCGACGAGGACGCCTTGGATGATGAGTTCGCGGGCGGGGATGAGGTCGGGGAACATCTCGTTTTCGGCGCGGAGGAATGGCTTGCCGTTCTCGATCAGGAAACGCTTGAGGGTGGTCTCGCCGTCGATGAGCGCGGCGACGATGTCACGGTGGCGCGGTTGGCGGAACTCCATGACGACGGTGTCACCATCGCAGATGTGGGCATCGACCATCGAATCGCCGCGGACTTTCAGGGCGAAGGTCCGGGCGTTGCGCGGGACGCCGAGCGAGGTGACGTCGATCGACAGGCAGCCTTCGCGCTGCGGCTCAACCGCGGAGGCCATGCCGGCGGCGATCTGGCCGTAGATCGGGATGTCGACGATCTCCTCCCGGTCAAGCTCCTCAGGGAAGATCACCGCCCGCGCCTTGCCCGGCAGCCGCTGGATCACCCCCTTGCGCTCAAGCGCCCGCAGGTGGCTCATCGCCGCCGTCTGGCTGGCAAACCCAAAGTGGTTCTGGATCTCGCGCGTCGAGGGCATCACCCCGGTATCGCGCTGGGCCCAGCGGAGGTAGGCGAGGATCTCCTCCTGCCGGTCGGTTAGGTCTGAGCTCATGGTGGTTTTTCGGTGGCGGTTCCTGTGGGTAAATTCGCTTGAACAGTGTTCGAGAGAACATAAACACCCACCCGGGGGCCATGGCAAGTGATTTTCCCCTCCTAACACATTCGTTTATCCCTTGAAGAATGGCGTTGGGTTAAGGACATTGCCGAGGCATGCGCCGCCCGGTCCTGATCAGCCTCGCCACCGCCGCCATGGCGGTGGTCCTTAATTCGTGTGTGAGCCCCGAGCCGCCGATCCGGCGGGCGGTGCCGACGGCAGGCGACTGGAGCCAGCAGCCTGCGGCGGTCGCGCGGATCGTCAGGCGGCCGGCGACGAGCGCGCCGGCGGTGGCCGCGGAGGCGGCGATCGTCATCGATGTTGAGACCGGGCAGGTTCTTTACGAGAAGAACTCGCTGAGCCCGCGGGCGATTGCGAGCACCCAGAAGCTGCTTACGGCGCTGTGTGTCTTGGATGCCGGGGACCTTGACAAGCGGGTGACGATCACGGCCTCGGACGGGAATGTTGAGCCGACCAAGCTGGGGATCAAGGCCGGGGAGGTTTACACCCGGCGGCAGTTGTTGGACGTGTTGATCGTCAAGAGCTGCAACGACGTGGCGCGGGCGCTGGCGCGGGACGTGGCGGGGAGCCAGGAGGGATTTGCGGCGCGGATGAACGCCAAGGCGCGGGCGCTGGGGATGAGGAACTCAAACTTCCGCAACCCGCACGGGCTTACCGAGCCGGGGCAATACTCGACGGCCCGCGACTTGGCGATCTTGGGGCGCGCGGCCTATGGCAGCCCGGTGTTGCGGCGGTCGATGAGCACCAAGTCGCTGACGTTCCGGTTCAACGACGGGCGGACCCAGACGCTGGAAAACACCAACCGCGTCATGAAAAAACTCAGCTTCTGCAACGGCATGAAGACCGGCACGACCAACGCCTCAGGCCGCTGCCTGGTGTCGAGCGGCGCGCTCAACGGCCGCTCGGTCGTCGTCGTCGTCCTCAAAAGCAACACGCCCAACGTCTGGTCGGACTCGGAGAAATTGCTCCGCTGGGCGTTGAATTGCCCGGAGGAAAGCTAGGTCGATGCGCGACCCGGACGGAGAACTCGCCGAGCTCGAGGCGCGCGACCTGAGGCGCCACCTCAAGCCGCTGGCCGGTCCGCAGCGGCCATGGATGGTGAGTGGTGGCCGCGGGTTGCTGAATTTCTCCTCCAACGACTACCTCGGGCTGGCCGACCACCCGGCGATCAAGCAGGCGTGCATTGACGGGATCGGGCGGTTTGGCGCGGGTGCCGGGGCGGCGCGGCTGGTGAGTGGGTCGTTGGCGGTTCACCATGAGCTTGAGGAGGCGCTGGCGGCGGCCAACCATGCAGGCGCGGCGTTGTTGTTCGCCTCCGGGTACGCCTGCGCGCTCGGGACGATTCCGGCGCTGGTCGGCAAGGGTGACGTCATCCTGCTCGACAAGCTTTGCCATGCCTCGCTCATCGATGGCGCGCGACTCAGCGGTGCGACCGTCAGGGTGTTTCCGCACCAGCACCTTGGGAAGCTCGAACGGCTGCTCAGCGGGCAGCGGCGCGCCTTGCCGGCGGCGGCGCGGATCCTTGTCGTCACCGAGTCGGTCTTCAGCATGGACGGCGACGTTGCCCCGCTGGCGGAGATGGTTGCCCTCAAGGATGCCCACGGGGCGCTGCTGCTGCTGGATGAGGCGCACGGGTTCGGAGTTATCGGGCCGACCGGGATGGGGCTTGCCGAGGCGGCCGGGGTCGCCGAGCGGATCGACATCCACCTCGGCACGCTGAGCAAGGCGGCAGGGCTGGCGGGCGGCTACGTGGCTGCCAGCCGCGGGATCATCGACTTGCTGGTCAACCGGGCGCGCTCGTTCATCTT
>JBILQE010000101.1:0-4037 GCA_044373465.1 Akkermansiaceae bacterium
CGAACCATTTGGACCTTCGGCCACCCGTGCATGTTGCAGCACTCACGGGGTCCGCTAGGGACGTTGAACCAAACATTACGGTCTGCCCAGCGCCGGTTGCTGAATGACTTCATGCCGTCACTACCTGGATGCTAGTTGGCGCCGGAGCGGTCGATTTCCCGGCGGAACCGGTCCGGGTGCTTGAGGAGCGTGTCCATCTGGGCGGCCGACAGGTCGGCGAGCGGGCCGATTTGTGGGCCCAGCGCGCATTGGACAAAGATCGCTTCGCGCAGGATGAACTGCAGGTCGGCGAGGCACTTCGCTTCCCAGGCGTCCGCGTCGGGGAGCTCCTCCTTGGCCACCGAGTTCTCGAAATCAATCAGGAGAACCTCCAGCGGGGCGCCGCAGACGATCAGGTTGTGGAGTTCCGCGTCGCCGTGGGCGAGGCCGCCGGCGTGGAGGTTCTGGAACAGCGCGAGGGCCTCCTCGAGGAGCCGCCAAAGGCCGGCGGCGGCGGCCAGGCTGAGTTCCTGGGCGATCCGGATGTTGCTTTCCTCCGGCTCCGCGCCGAATGGCGACACCCGGTTGAACGGCCTACCGGGCAGGAAACAGCTGCGAAACGTCGCCGCGGTGCACCCGAGGGGCTCCGGGATCGCAATCAACCTGCTCGCTATCAGGTGGTTGTCGTACTCCTTCCGGGGATCGGCGCGGAGCCGGCCGGGGAAGTAGGTTTTCCGGAAGTGGACCGGGTATTGCTGGGTGAGCGGGTGGGCCAGGCGGGTGTCGTGGCCGGCGATGACCAGCTCGGCGGCCATCAGCGGCAGCCCGTTGGCCTCTCGGCGCGCCAGCGTCCGGATCACGTAGTCGTGGGCTGGCGGGCTGCTCAGCAGGTGGTCATAGGCATCCGCCAACTGCAGCGAATGGCGTGGCGAGACTGGGGTGGATCCGGCGGGTTTCACGGGTGAAAAAACTCTCTAATTGGTGCTTCTAATTGGCACATCTCATGCTTATTGCGTGCTCGCGATCTCCTTTGCTAAGCATGGGGGGTACCACGATCAATCCCATAGAAAAAAAACCCAGAAATGAGTACCACGTCCGCCCGCGCCTTCGCCGTTGCCTCGATTGTTGGTCGCGAACCATCCGTCGCGTCGGTGAATTTTTCCGAGGAATCCCCCGACATGGTCTTCGGGGCCAACTCCTTCAGTCTCGCGACGATGAAGGCGATGCTCTCGGAGCCTACCTACAATTCGATCGCCGAGACGATCAAGGAAGGCAAGAAGCTCGACGAGAAGCTCGCCGACGAGGTTGCCGAGGCGATGAAGAACTGGGCGATGAGCCGCGGGGCGACCCACTTCACCCACGTTTTCTACCCGCTGACCGGGCTGACGGCCGAGAAGCACGATTCGTTCTACGACCCGAGCCCGGACGGGACGACGACGATTTCAAATTTCAAGGGCAAAACCCTGATCCAGGGCGAGCCGGACGCGTCGTCGTTCCCCAACGGCGGGATCCGCGCGACCCACATGGCCCGTGGCTACACCGCCTGGGACCCGACCAGCCCGGCGTATCTGACGGAGAACATCAACGGGACGACCTTGTGCATCCCGACGTCGTTCGTCTCCTGGACTGGCGAGGCGCTCGACAAGAAGACCCCGGTGCTCAAGTCGATGCAGGCGCTCGACAAGCAGGCGCGGCGGATCCTGAAGCTTTTCGGCCACGAGAAGATCGCCCGGGTGGCAGCCAGCGCCGGCCCCGAGCAGGAATACTTCCTCATCGATAAATCATTCTTTTACGCGCGTCCGGACCTTCTGGCGTGCGGCCGGACGTTGTTTGGCGCGCGTCCGCCGAAGGGCCAGGAGTTTGACGACCACTACTTCGGGGTCATCCCGGAGCGGGTCATGGGCTTCATGTATGAGGTTGACCGCGAGTTGTTCAAACTCGGGATCCCGACCAAGACCCGCCACAACGAGGTCGCTCCCGGCCAGTTCGAGATCGCCCCGGTGTACGAGTCGGCCAACGTGGCCGCCGACCACCAGCAGATGATCATGACGGTGCTCAAGCGCGTCGCGGACCGCCACGGGCTCGTCTGCCTGCTCGCCGAGAAGCCGTTTGCCGGGATCAACGGGTCAGGCAAGCACGTCAACTGGTCGATGGGCAACAGCACCCAGAAAAACCTCCTCGATCCGGGCGACACCCCGCACGAAAACGCCCAGTTCCTCGTCTTCTGCGCCGCGGTCATCCGCGCGGTGAGCAAGTACGCGCCGCTGCTGCGCGCCGTGGTGGCCAGCGCGGGCAACGACCACCGCCTGGGTGCCAACGAGGCGCCACCAGCGATCATCTCGATCTTCCTCGGCGAGCAGCTTGCCGACGTCTTCGAGCAAATCAAGGCCGGCGGGGCGACGACCTCCAAGCAGCGCGGCGTGCTCAACATCGGCGTCGACACCCTGCCGGAACTGCCGAAGGACGCGGGTGACCGCAACCGGACGAGCCCGTTTGCCTTCACCGGCAACCGGTTCGAGTTCCGCGCCGTCGGCTCGAACCAGTCGATCGCCGGCCCGCTCGCCGCACTCAACACGATCGTCACCGAGTCGCTCGACTACATCGCCACCAAGCTTGAGGCCGCTGACGACCTCAACGCCGGCATCCAGATGCTCCTCAAGGAGATCATCGACGAGCACGGGCACATCATCTTCAACGGCAACGGCTACTCGGAAGAGTGGCACCAGGAGGCCGCCGAGCGCGGGTTGCCGAACCTGAAGACCACCCCGGACGCCCTGCCCGCCATCACCTACCCGGAGGTCGTCGAGGTCTTCGAAAAGTATGGCGTGCTCAGCGAGCAGGAGTTGCACAGCCGCCAGGAGATCTACGCCGAGCAATACTGCGCGGCGCTCAACGTCGAGGCGAACCTGACCAAGGAAATCGGCCGCACGGTGATCTTCCCGGTCGCCCTCGCCTACGCCAAGCAGCTTGCGGATTCCGCCGCGGTCCTTGGCGGGGTCGGCTCGGCCATGGTAACCAAGGTGAAGACCCAACTCGTCGAGCTTGAGAACTCACTGGATGCCTTGGAAGTTGCCCACGCCAATGCTGGGAGCGACCCGCGCGTCTGGCTCGACACCGTCCTGCCGCCGATGGCCAAAGCCCGTGCTGCGGTCGATGCTCTGGAAGCCCTCGTTCCGGACCAGGATTGGCCGCTGCCAACCTACCAGGAAATGCTGTTCATCAAGTAGCCCTTCGGTAGCCGAAAATTCCACCACCGTCGCCCACCCGGGTGACGGTGGTTTTTTTGTCCGGGTGGACCACCGGAAGCCCGGCAATGGGAGATTGACTAGCTCCGCGTGAGCCCATACCACCATGGCATGAATCCGCCCTCGCCGTTTGCCGCTAAATCATTGCTTGGAGCGGCTCTTGCCGGCTTGTCATTGGTTCCAACGGATGCGGAAGCAGCCGTTTATGTCGAAGGCACCGATTTCAGCAACAGTTCGGCCACCGCGACCGACCTGACTTCGAGCTTCGCGGATTTCCTGAACAACCACGGGGTTGTTGGCTCCCTGAACACCGGCGGGGGAGATTTTGCCGATTACCTCACGTTGAACGTGGCTCCTTCAACCGCAACGACCATCAACTATCGCGCTTCGGCCACCGGGGAGAATAACTACTTCGGGCTAATCGCCTACGATTCCTCGTTCGGGTTCCTCAACAGTGCCTTTCTTCCCGACGTGCTCGTGAGCACGCCTGCCGAAGGATCAATCTCGTTCACGACCCCGGCGAACGGGATCGTCATTTGAGCCGGACCCCGAAAATCGGGCCAAGGGCTAAGCTATAATTGTGGTGTGTGGGTGCGGACTGTAAACCGAACCAAACACACACGAAATGAAAGGCAAACGCAGAAGACACGACCCCGAATTCAAGGCCCGCGTGGCGCTTGAGGCGAGGGAGTTCCAGGAACTGGCAGCACCGCGGACCAGGCGCTGTTGAACCTTGGCTCGAGCTCAACGGCGGGCGATCTCGGCGTGGACCTGAACCAGAACCTGACGCTCAACAAGCTCACGGTGAACATG
>JBILQE010000022.1:0-50476 GCA_044373465.1 Akkermansiaceae bacterium
CCACGGTGGTCATGCTCGACGAGCCGACCCGCGGGATCGATGTCGGCGCCAAGCGCGAGGTCTACGAGCTTATCCGCCGACTCACCGGCGAGGGCGTGGCGGTGTTGCTGGTTTCCAGCGAGCTCCCCGAGCTGATGGGCCTGAGCGACCGGATCATCATGCTCAATGGCGGGCGCAGCGGCGGCGAGTTCCCCCGCGCCGAGTTTTCCCAGGAAACCCTGCTGGCTGCCGCCATGGGGCATGCCCCGAACCAACCACTCACTGCCCGATGAACACCCGCGTCCTTCGAAATCTTGCCCTGCCGCTGGCCCTTGTCGCGATCTGCGGGTTTTTTGCCTTCAAGGAGCCGGCGTTTCTTGGGCCGCGCAACCTGACCCAGCTGGTCGTCGAGTTTTCGATGATTGGCACGCTGGCGCTTGGGATGTTCCTGATTTTGCTGACCGGGCAAATCGACCTCTCGGTGGGTAGCGGGGTGGGGCTGATTGGCGGGATCGCCGCGGTGCTGGTCTTCCAACACGACTGGGCGGCGCCGCTGGCCTTGGGCGCCGGGTTGGCGGCGGCGCTGGTGCTGTGGTCGCTGATGGGCGGGCTCATTGTCAGCCAACGGATCCCGTCGTTCATCATCACCCTTGGCGGGTTGCTGGTTTTCAAGGGGCTCTTCTGGCTGATCATCGACAACTCGACCATCCCCGTGTCCCGCGGCGATGAGGAAAACCTCTACTCGCTGCTGACGACTTATTATCTACCATCGTCCGTCGGGTTGGCGCTTGCCGGGCTGGTGGCGGCCGTTCTGGCGTTGCTCAGCTTTCGCGCCCGCGCCGCGCGCCGCGCCCACCAGCTGCGCGTCCCGCCGGTCGCCCGGGCGGTTGGCGGGTGGCTTGGCTGGGCGGTGGCGCTGGTTGGCGCGGTGGTTCTTTTCAACGGATTCCGCGGCGTCCCGGTGTCGCTGCTGGTGCTTGCGGCCACGGCGGCGGGGGTGTTTTTTCTCACCCGCCACACGCCGTTTGGCCGCTACCTGTATGCCATCGGCGGCAACCAGGAAGCCGCGCTGCTCTCCGGCATCCCGGTCAACCGGGTCCTCATCGGCGCCTTCATGCTCATGGGCGTCGCCGTCGCCCTGACCGGCTTCATGACCACCGCCTTCTCCGGCGCATCGACCACCACCGTCGGCGACCTCATGGAACTCGACGCCATCGCCGCCTGCGTCATCGGCGGCACCGCCCTGCGCG
Source organism: Akkermansiaceae bacterium (assembly GCA_044373465.1). GTDB lineage: Bacteria > Verrucomicrobiota > Verrucomicrobiia > Verrucomicrobiales > Akkermansiaceae > JBILQA01. Next base: position 1,230 of record JBILQE010000022.1, read on the forward strand.
GCGGCCGCGGGACCGTCTCGGGCGTCATTCTCGGCGCCCTGATCATGACCGCCCTGCTCAACGGCATGACCCTGCTCGCCGTCGCCCCGGAAATCAAATTCATCGCCCGCGGCGCCGTCCTCGCCCTCGCCGTCTGGATGGACGTCCGCCTCGGCCGGGGATGAGATTTTTCACCGCCTAAGTTAGGAAGGGCGGGCACTTAAGTAAGCGCCATTCGGGCCAGCATTGCCCACCATTGACTGCGAGTTGGGGTAAGGCGATGGGGAGAGGATGGCGAGGCCGAGGTGGTCGCGCATCACCCGCATCCACCGCCGTGCCAAGGAAGATCCGTGACCTCTTGAAGGACCTCCGAGGGAGCGCCAAGTCGCGGACGTCATTGCCAAATCCAAGCTGAGCGACTAAAGTTCCAGTCATGAAGCCAGCGGACAGCTACCTTCGCTTCGTGAAATGGAATGACGAGGACGAGTGCTACATCGGGTACTGTCCGGATCTTTTTTTTGGTGGCGTGTGCCACGGAGAAAGCGAGGAAGCTACCTACGCTGAACTCTGCACGGTGGTTCGCGATGAGATTGACCACCGTCTGGCCAAGGGTGAGGAGCTTCCAAGGCCCTCGGTACCCGCCATCAAAGATGCCGGATTCGTCCCCGCGTGACCGGGGTCGCGCTGGTCAGAGGGGCCTTTTTTGGCATCGACCCGCAATTTGGAGCAATCTGCCGGTGAAAAGCCCGCCGCTGATCGAGGATGGCGGCGATGCCATCTCAGCGCACCCCGGCGACAGGGACGCTGATTCGTCCGAACGGTGCGCCGCCGAGTTGCGGCCAGCCGCCGGGGCGGTGGAGCAGGCCGCTGAGGGTGGGGGGGACTTGCGCGGCGGCCAGCGGCATGAGCGGGATGGTCAGCACGCAGCGGCCGGCCGGGTCGCTGCTGAGCTGTTGGGCGGTGTTGGGGTCGTAGAGGTTGGTTTCGGGGATGAACACAATCCCGGCGGGGTCGCTGCCGGGCGGCAGGGTGAATGTGAGTGTTAGGTTTTTCGCGTCGGTGGCGGCCTGGATCCCCGGGAGGGTTAGATTCTGCGGGACGCGGCGGGCGGCGGCGGCGAACGCGGCGGCGTTGGCCGGGGCGGCGGTGGCGGCGACCGGCAGCTCGACGGTTAGCAGACTGGTGCCCGGGTGGCAGGTGGTGGCGCAGGCCATCCAGGTGGCGTGGGCGGTGAAGCGCAACGGCTGGCCGGGCGCCAGGGCTGCGGGCGGGGTGATGGTGGCGACCAGCATGGCGGGCGACTCGTAGCCGTAGGCGGCGTAGCGGAGCATCTTGACGTTCTCCGGGGCTGGCCAGTGGAGCGGCCCGGCGCTGAACCCGGCCGGCAGCTGCCACTCGACCGAGCTTGCCATTCCAACAATCCCGGGGGCCATCCAGTAGGTGTGGAAGCCGGGTTGGTGGATGATTCTAACACCAAGTTGGAAGCTCTTGCCGGGGACCACCGCGGTGGTGTCGGCGAGGACCTCGAGGGTGACGCCGGTGGGGGCGGGCTCTGCGGCCATGGCGGTGGTGGCCATGGCGGCGACGAGCAGGGAGACGAGGGCGCGCGGATTCATCGTGGTCGACTGCCAGCAAAGGGGTGGGAATGGCCCGGGTCAAAGGCGTTTTTCACGCGCCGCGGCGGCCAACATCGCGGCAAAAGAAATTGCCACCCGCAGGCGTAACCCTAGAGTCCCGAGACCGGCGCGAAAATCCCGCGCATTCCCCACCATGAAATCCGACTCCGGTTCTCTATCATTCCGGGCGCCCGCCCGCCTGCGCCAGCATCTCGCCACCGCCGCGGCGGCCATCGCCGCCCTGCTGGTCATCCACGGGCCGCTGGCGGCCGCGCCCGCGGCCCAGCCCGAGCGCCTCAAGGTGTTGTTCCTTGGCGACAGCGGCAAGACCGAGGCGGCCCAGAAGATGACCGACCTAACAACAAGGATGCTAGACCGCAACATCGAGGTGTTTTACAGCGAGGACCCGAACATTCTGTTGTCCACGACGCTGCCCGGGTACCACGCGATCCTCGTCTACGGCGACCACAAGGAGTTAGGCGCGGCCCAGGAGGCGGCCATGGTGAAGTTCGTCGAGTCCGGCCGCGGGTTGCTCGCGGTCCACACCGGCGGGGCGAACTTCCCGAAGTCCAAGGCGTGGGGTGGGATGCTCGGGGCCCGCTCGCAGGCCGATGGCGCCGGTGCCGAGATGACCACCACGGTGGACGCGAAGCACCCGCTCATGCAGGGCCACGCCGCCTTCACCAGCTGGGACGTCCCGCTGGTCCACAGCGAGCAGGTCGAGGCCGGGCGCACGGTGTTAGAGACGCGGAAGAAGGCCGACGGGAGCGCCGAGCCGGTCAGCTGGGTGCGTGAGCAGGGCAAGGGGCGGGTGTTCTACACCGCCTGGGGCAACGACTACCGGACGTGGATCAACGAGGGGTTCGTTGACCTGATAGAACGGGCGATCCGTTGGACCGCGGGGCAGGATGTGCCGGCGGTGATGGCCAGCCGGGTGCTCAACAAGCCGTTCAAGTTTTTACCGGCCAAGGTCGCCTACCGGCGCCCGTCGGAGAAGGAGGCATTTCCGCACCCGGACATCCCGAAAACCTGGCCCGAGAAGCAGGTCCCGCTCACCCCGGCCGAGTCGATGCGCCGGATGGTCACCCCGGCGGGCTTCGAGGTCCAGTTGTTCGCCTCCGAGCCGGACATCCGCAAGGCAATCGCCATGAACTGGGACGAGCGCGGCCGGTTGTTCGTCGCCGAGACGATCGACTACCCCAACGAGCTGCGCAAAGAGGGCGGGCGCGACCAGATCAAGATCTGCGAGGACACCAACGGCGACGGCAAGGCCGACAAGTTCACCGTGTTCGCCGACAATCTGAACATCCCGACGAGTCTAACATTCGCTAACGGCGGGGTGATCGTCCACCAGGCGCCGGCGACGCTGTTCCTGAAGGACACCAATGGCGACGACAAGGCCGACGTGCGCCAGGTGTTGTTCGAGGGCTGGGGGTTGAAGGACACCCACGCCGGGCCTAACAACCTCAACTACGGGTTGGACAACTGGATCTGGGGCTCGGTCGGCTACTCGGCGTTCAAGGGGAAGGTTGGCGGGGCCGAGCAGGCGTTCGGCAACGGGTTCTATCGGTTCAAGCCGGACGGCTCGAAGCTCGAGTTCCTCGCCCAGGGGCACCGCAACGTTTACGGTTTCGGCCTCTCCGAGGAGGGCGACTTGTTTGGCACCGGGGCCAACGGCGCGCCGTCGATGACGCTGCCGCTGGCTAACCGGTTCTTCGAGTTGGCTGGGGTGACGCAGGGGAGTCCGACGCACACCTACAGTTCGGCGCGCGGGCTGCCGATTTTCCGGCGCTTCCGCCAGTATGACGGGTATAACATCTACACCGCGGGGACCGGCCACTACCTCTACACCGCGCGCACCTACCCGGAGGAATACTGGAACAAGGTCGCCTTCATCAACGAGCCGACCCTCGGGGTGGTCGGCCAGTGGACGCTCAAGAACGACGGCTGCGCCTACACGTCGCTGAACCACTCGAACCTTATCGCCAGCGACGACGAGTATTTCTCGCCGATCGTCTCGCGGGTCGGACCCGACGGGGCGGTCTGGGTGTTGGACTGGTACAACTACATCATCCAGCACAACCCGGCGCCTCCCGGGTTCAAGTCGGGGATCGCCAACGCGTATGAGACCGAGCTGCGCGACCAGGAGCACGGGCGGGTCTATCGGATCGTCTACACCGGCGCCAAGCCCGACGCGAAGCTGCCGCTCGACAAGGCGACCCCGGACCAGTTGGTCAAGACGCTAACCCATCCTAACATGTTGTGGCGGAGCCACGCGCAGCGGCTGTTAGTCGAGCGCGGCAAGCAAGACGTGGTGGCCGGGTTGGTGGCGCTGGTCAAGGACGCGAGTGTCGACAAGGCCGGCCTGAATGTTGGGGCGATCCACGCGGCGCGGACGCTCAGCGGGCTGGGGGCGCTGGATGACGCCGGTTCGGAGGCGTTCACGGCGGTGGCCGGGGCGCTGAAGCACCCGTCGCGCGGGGTCCGGAGCAACGCGGTGAAGTCGCTGCCGCAGAGCGAGGCGGCGGTGCAGGCGATCCTCAGTTCGGGGATCTTGAACGACGCCGACATCAAGGTGCAGTTGGCGGCCTATGAGGCGCTTGCCGACCAGAATCCATCCGACGCGGCGGGCGCCGGGTTGTTGGAAGCGCTTTCCAAGGGGGGCAACGACCGCTGGGTGAAGGTGGCCGCCAACGCGGCCGCGCGCCGGCATGCCAAGGGGGTGCTTGCCGCCGCCGAAGGGAAGCAACTCGGCGGGGGCCTTGCGGCGATCGTCAACGCGCTGAAGAAAGCCCCCGCAACGGAAGCGCCGGCCGCCGGTGCCGACGACAAGGACCGGGTCCGGCTTGAGCTGGGGCTCATCCAGGGCGCGATGAAGTTCGACAAGGACAAGCTCACCGTGAAGGCCGGCCAGAAGGTGAAGCTAACCTTCAAAAACAACGATTTGTTGGAGCACAACCTAGTCATCGTCAAACCCGGGACGCTGGCGAAGGTCGGCGGACTGGCCGACGCGCTGGCGTCCAAGCCGGGCGCCTCCGAGAAGCAGTTCGTCCCGGACACCCCCGAGGTGATCTTTTCGACGAAGGTGTTGGATCCCGGGCAGTCCGAGGACCTGCTCTTCACCGCGCCCGAGACTCCCGGCGAGTATCCGTTCGTCTGCACCTTCCCGGGCCACTGGCAGCTCATGCGCGGGGTGCTCGTCGTTGAGCCGGCGAAGTAGCGGGTCCGCGGCTAACATCTTCTAACTGACCGAGCCCCGCGTGCCATCTTCCCACCGGTTGGTTTTCCTGCTGTGCGCCGCGCTGCTGGGGCTAACCGGCGTGTGCCGCGGGCATGGGATCGAGCAGCTGCGCGGCGAGTTGAGCGTCGCCGGCGGCGGCTGGGAGGCCACGGTGTGGATTCCGGCGTGGATGCTGTATGCGCCGGAGGGGCCGAGCGCGCCGTCCGGGGACCCGGGCGAGCCGGGGAGCGCAGGCGGCGCCTGGGCGGCGAGCCTGAGTCGCTTCGAGCATGCCGAGATCCGCGCCCAGGGTGACGAGTTCCTGCATTCGTTCTTCTGGATCTCGGTGGGCGATGTCCCGCTGGATTTCACCTGCGAGTTTCCGGACTACGCCACCTCTCCGCCGGTCTTCGAGGAGGATTCCGACCAGAACGCGCTCGTCAGGGTGGTGCTCAGCGGCGCGCTCGCGCCCGGCCTAACCGGCCCGCTGACCCTCCACTGGGACGACCCCGACGATATCCTCATCCTCCAGGTGAAGAGCGCCGGAGCCGAGGCCAAGCCGGCGGTCAAGGTGTTCCGGTTAGACTCCACCGACCGGTCCGCGGAGTTACTAACAGTCGGGGAGGCGGGGCAAACCACCGCGGCGGCGGGGAGCACGCTGCTGACCTGGATCATCGCCGGCTACGAGCACATCCTGCCGCTGGGGTTGGACCACATCCTGTTCATCCTCGGGTTGTTTCTGCTCCAGCCGAAGATCCGGCCGCTGCTTTGGCAGACGAGCGCGTTCACCGTGGCGCACTCGTTGACGCTCGGGCTCGTGGTGTTAGGGGTGATCAGCGTGCCGCCGCGGGTCGTCGAGCCGCTGATCGCGCTGAGTATTGTCTATGTGGGCGTTGAGAACCTGTGGGTCAGGGAGCTCAAGCCGTGGCGCGTCGCCCTTGTTTTCGGTCTCGGGCTGCTCCACGGGATGGGGTTTGCCGGGGTGATGCAGGAGCTCGAGCTGCCGGCGGACCGGCTGTTGGAGCCGCTTGTTGGGTTCAACCTCGGCGTCGAGCTCGGCCAGGTCAGCGTGCTGCTGCTTGGCTTTGCGGTTTCTGGCGTGCTGCTGGTGGCCCTGCGCGGCTGGCACTCATGGCGCCCGGGCCGTGGCGCGGCCGCCAATCTCGAGTGGCTCCGCAAGCTCGCCTCCGCCGCCATCGCCTGCACCGGGTTGTGGTGGACCATCGAGCGGGTGTTTCTCTAACACCCTGGGCGGCTTCCGTTGCGGGCGGGCCATGGGAGGCGCGGGTTTCCCTGCGGCCTATCCTTTGGCAAGTTTGTCGAGCACGCCGTTGACGAACCGCCCCGAGTCGCTCGACCCGTAGCGCTTCGCCAGTTCGATCGCCTCGTTGATCGCCACCGCGGGCGACACCGCCGCGGTGAAAATCTCATGAGCCGCCAAGCGCAAAATCGCCCGGTCAACCGGGTCAACCCGCGCCGGGGAAAAGTTCTCAACCACCGCCGCAAGCCGCGCATCGAGCTCCGCACGGTTGGCCAGGACCGCATCGCTCAACCCGTCGGCCTCCGCTCGCAGCTCGGCAAGCTCGTGGCGCGACTCGCGCAAATGCGCCACGTCGGTTTGTTCGGGAAAACTCTCCGGATTCTCAACCATCCTCACCCGCTCCGATAAACGCTGCAGCCGCCTCAGCGTCGCTCCCAAACCCTCTAGTCCAACCCGCAGCCGCGGGAAATCATCCAGCTGGCCCAGCAACCGCCGCCGCGCCGCCTCGAGCGACCGGTCTATCAGATAGAGCTGCCCGAGCCCGGTGGTTAGGCGCGCGGCGGCCTCGTCGTCGACATCGGTGTCGGGGAGTCGGCGCAGGCGGGTGAGGGCATCCGACCAGCGTTGTTCGAGGGCGAGGATCCGGTCGAGTTCGAGGCCGAGCGGCTCGGCCTCTGGAAACGCGCTGATGAGCGGGCGGGCGGCCGCGGCGCGGGTCTCAAGCTCGGCGAGGCGCTCGGTGCGGCCCTGGCTGAGGTGCTCCAACAATTTCAGGCTGGCCGCGAGGTGGCGCCGCTGGCCAGGGCCGCTGACGAACTGCCAGAACGAATCGCGCAGCTCGGTGCTGGGCGCGGCGGGGTCGAGATCGGCACAGTAGAGGAACTGGACGACGGCCTCGCGGATTTCACGGCGGCTAGGCATGACGGCTTTGGGGGCGTGAAGGACCGGAGCGTTCGATGTCGGCCATCACCTTGACTATCGAGGCGGCGGCGCGGGCCGCTTCGCGGCCGCGGTTCAAGGGTGCGCCGATGCAGCGCGCGTACGCCTGCTTGTCGTCGGCAACTAACAGGACCTCGTGGATCACCGGGACGACGTGGGTTAGGGCGAGCTGTTGGAGTGAGTCGGTCACGCTGCGGGCGACGAGGTCGGCGTGGTCGGTCGACCCGCGGATGATCAGCCCGAGGGCGATGACGCAGCTGGGCGGCTCGCTGCGCAACAGCGCCTCGATGGTCACCGGGATTTCAAAGGCGCCGGGGACCCGCACGAGGTCGACGCGGGCATTCGGCAGGACCTCGGCGAGTTCCTCGACGGCGTTGTTGACCAACCCGTTGGTGAATTCCTCGTTGTAGGTCGAGGCGACGATGCAGACGCGCAAACTGCGGCGCGAGCTTCGCGGACGGGGTGGAAGGGCGTTGGACACGCGGGCGATATGCAGGCTTAGCCGGTGAAAGTCAATCGGGCTTCGGCCGCTTCAAAGCGTGTGCCCCATCCGGTCGCGCTTGGTATCGAGGTATTTCTCGTTGTGCGGGTTGGCCGGCAGGCGCAGCGGCAGCTGCTCGACGATGGTTAGATCGTAGCCGTCCAGGCCGATGACCTTCTTCGGATTGTTAGTCAGGAGGCGGATCTTGCGCACCCCGAGGTCGTGGAGCATCTGGGCGCCCATCCCGTAGTCGCGCAGGTCGGATCCGAAGCCGAGCTTTTCGTTTGCCTCGATGGTGTCGAGCCCCTGCTCCTGGAGCTTGTAGGCGTGGATTTTTCCGGCCAGGCCGATGCCGCGCCCTTCCTGGCGGAGGTAGAGGAGCACGCCGCCCTCGGCCGCGAGGGTCTCGAGGGCGAGGTGGAGCTGGCCGCCGCAGTCGCAGCGGCGCGACATGAACACATCGCCGGTTAGGCACTCGGAGTGGACCCGCACCAGGGTGGGCTTGTCCGGATCGATCGGCCCGCGGGTCAGCGCGAGGTGGTGGCTGCCGTCGAGCTCCATCCGATAGAGGTGGCAGTCGAAGTCGCCGTAGTCGGTGGGCAGGGTGATGGTTTCCTCGCGGACGACGAGTTTCTCCGAGCGGCGGCGGAACTCGATGATCTGGGCGATGGTGCAGGCCTTGAGCTGGTGGCGGCGCTGATAGGCGCCAAGCTGGCCGACGCGGGCCATCGACCCGTCGTCATTCATGATCTCACAGATGACCCCGGCGGCGGGCAGCCCGGCGAGGCGCGCGAGGTCGACGGATGCTTCGGTGTGGCCGGCCCGGCGCAACACCCCGCCGGCCATCGCCTGGAGCGGGAAGATGTGGCCGGGCTTGACCAGGGCGCTCGCGTCAACCTGCGGATCGGCTAACAAGGCGACGGTGCGCGCGCGGTCGGCGGCGGAGATGCCGGTGCTGATGCCATCCGCGGCGTCCACCGAGATGGTGAAGGCGGTCCGGTGGGCCTCGCGGTTGCGCCGGCTCATCAGCGGCAGGTCGAGCGCTTCGGCACGCTCCGCGGTGATCGGCGCACAAATCAGCCCGCGCCCGTGGATCGCCATGAAGTTGATCAGCTCCGGGGTCACCTTGGCGGCCGCTCCGATCAGGTCAGCCTCGTTCTCGCGCTCCGGGTTGTCCGCCACGATCACCACCCGCCCCGCCGCGATCTCCGCGACGATCTCCTCAATCGGACTGAATTCTAACGCTTCGGACATGGCCTGCCACCTCCATACCCGATCCCGCCGCCACTTTCCAAACGCCAAAATCGAATTCCGCGCAGACCGGGATAAATTCAAGCGTGGCGAATAAAATTAGCCTCGGCTAAGATTCCGGTTGCCCGGCGGGTTCGCTGCGGCTATGGGACGTGGCAATGAAGCGATTTTGGCGATTGATGACGGGGCTGGGGTTGGTTGGGCTGCTTATGGGTGGCTTCGGCTGCGGGCGCGGCGGGGTGGCGGCCGACAACCGTCCGCAGGTGGTGGCCACCGCGACGATGGCCGCCGACCTGGTCCGGGAGATCGGCGGCGAGCGCGTGCAAGTCCACGGGCTGATGGCCGCAGGGGTCGACCCGCACAGCTACACGACACGCATGAGCGACGTCGGGTTGTTGGAGAAGGCGGACCTCATCGTTTATGTTGGGCTGCACCTCGAGGGGGCGATGCACGAGACCCTCGAGGAGATGGGCAAGCGCGGCAAGCGCACCGTGGCGCTGGGCGAGAGCCTGGCGCCGGCGCGGCTGTTGGCCCCGGAGGCGGGATTTGTTGGCCACTATGATCCGCACATCTGGGGTGACCCGACGCTTTGGGCGGAGACGATTCCGGCAGTCGTCGCGGGCCTAAGCGCGATTGATCCGGACGGGGCCGCGGAGTATGCGGCGCGCGGCGACGCCTACGCGGCGAAATTGCGCGGACTCGCCGAGTGGGCGCACCAGCGAATCGCCGAGGTTCCCGCGCAGCGGCGGGTGTTGGTCACCAGCCATGACGCGTTTTTCTACTTTGGCCGGGTGTTTGGCTTCGAGGTCAGCGGCCTCCAGGGACTCTCGACGGTCGCCGAGGCGGGCGTGCGCGACCGGTTGGTGCTCGTTGAGCTCATCAAGTCGCGCGGGCTGCGGACGATTTTCCCGGAATCCAGCGTGAATGCCAAGGGGATCGAGGCGGTTGCGTTAGAGGCGGGCGCGGCGCTGTCGAGCCAGCCATTGTACTCCGACTCGATGGGCATGCCCGGCGATGTCGTCACCGTCGCCGGCGAGAGCTACGACCGCGGAACTTACATCGGGATGCTCAAACACAACGTCAACACGATCGTCGAGGGACTCAAATGAATCGCGCAAGCGGGGTGGTCCTGGTGTTGGGCGCGGTTCCGGCCGCGGCGCTCGAGCCGCCCGGGGACACGCGGGAGATGATCGTTGAGCCGAATCGCGGGGCTGCGGGGTGGGAGGGGTCCGCGGGGCTGCTGTGGGAAAGCCGCTACCTAAGCGAGGGACGCGACAACCTTGGCGGTGGGAGCCTGGTTAGCACCCGGCTAGAAGCGGCAGTCGCAGACCTGCGCGGGTCGCTCTGGCTCGCGCAGGGCGCCGACTCAGCCTATCAGGAACAACAGCTCACCGTTGGCTACGGGCGATCCTGCGGCGACCTGGAGTGGGAGGTCGCTGCCGGCCTGGTCCGGCTGCCAGCTGCCGAACTCGACCACGAGCTGGGGGTGCGGGTCGCCTGGGCACTTGCGGCGCGCTTCGAGGCGCATTGGCACCTCTATTATTCAGCGGAGGCGGCCGGCATCTATCAGCTTGTCGAGGTCGTTTCCCCGGGCTGGGGGACTGGCTGGTTAGATATCAGCCTGAAGCTCGGCGGCGGGTTCAACGGCGGCTATGTGGTCGACGGCCACCGCGGCCTTGATCATCTCTGCGCGGGCGCGGAGGCTCGCGTGGCAATGGATGCGAACTGGGAACTCAGCGTGAGCTGCGCGGTTGGCTTCCCGCTTGGCCGCGATCCGGACAACCATCCAGGGGATCTGGCGTTGTTCGATGGTGGGCAACTTGGCATAGGCGTGCGCGCCAAATTCTGACACTTTTGGAACCGATGGCTGAAATTGCGTTAGAAACCCACGACCTGACGGTGACCTATCACAAGCGTCCGGTCCTCTACGGCGTCGACATCGCGCTGCCGGCTGGCGAGCTTATCGGGGTCGTCGGTCCTAACGGTGCTGGGAAGTCGACGCTGATCAAGGCGGTGATGGGGGTTGTGGCGCTCACCGGCGGCTGGGTGAAGGTGTTTGGTCAGCCGCTGGCGAAGTCGCTTGCGCGGGTCGGCTACGTGCCGCAGCGCGAGAGCGTCGACTGGGATTTTCCGGTTACGGTGATGGATGTGGCGCTCATGGGGACATTCGGCGGCCTCGGGCTGGTCCGCCGCCCGGGAGCCGCCGAGCGCGACCGGGCGCGCGCGGCGCTCGAGAAAGTCGGGATGCTTCCCTACGCCAACCGCCAGATCGGCAACCTCAGCGGCGGCCAGCAGCAGCGGGTGTTCCTCGCCCGCGCGCTCGCCCAGGACAGCGACCTCTATCTGATGGATGAGCCGTTCGCCGGGGTCGACGCGGCCACCGAGGCGACGATCATCGCGCTGCTCAAGGAAATGCGCGAGGGTGGCAAGACCGTGCTGGTCGTCCACCACGACCTGCATACCGCGCGGGCCTACTTCGACCGGCTGGTGTTGCTCAACATGCGGGTGGTTGCCGCGGGCCCGACCGCCGAGGTGTTCACCGCCGAGTTGCTCCAGAAAACCTATGGCGGCCGCCTAACCATCCTGAGCGAGATGGCCGATGCCGCCGCCCGCCAAGCCCGGCCATGAACGACTTCCTCGGCTTGCCCCCGGCGTTGTGGATGCCCCTAACGGCGGCATTGCTGCTGGGTGTCGGCTGCGGGCTCATCGGCAGCTTTGTCGTCGTCCGGCGCATGGCGCTGGCCGGCGACGCGGTCTCCCACGCGGTCCTTCCCGGGGTGGTTGCCGGGTTTGTCCTCTCGCCGAGCCGCAATCCGCTGGTGGTTCTCGGACTGGCGCTGGTGGCCGGGTTGCTGGGGATGTTGTTGGTGCGGGCGATGGTGACCACGACCCGGCTCAAGGAGGACGCGGCGCTGGGCATCGTGCTGGCGGTGTTCTTCGCGCTCGGGATCGCGGCGATCTCGATCTATCAACCGTCCGGGGTCAACGCGTTCCTCTACGGACAGGCTGCGGCGGTCTCCCGCAGCGACCTGGTTCTGATGGGCGCAGTCACCCTGGTGGTGGCGGCCGCGGCGCTGGTGTTTGCGCGGCCGCTGGTGGTCATCAGTTTCGATCCCGGGTTTGCCGGCTCGTTGGGCTATCCTGTTAGGTTGTTCGAGCGGGTGTTCGCCTTGCTGCTTACGGCGGTGGTGGTTGTTTCGATGCAGGCTGTCGGGGTGATTTTGGTTTCGGCGATGTTGATCACGCCGGCGGCGGCGGCGTATTTGCTCACCGAGCGGTTCAACCGGATGATGCTAGCCGCCGCGGTGATGGGCGCGGCCGCGGGGGTGGCTGGCACCCTGATTTCATTTGCCAAGGCGGGGCTGCCGACCGGGCCGCTGATTGCGCTGGTGGCCACCTTCATGTTTGCGGTCGTGTTCTTTGCCGCGCCGCGCCACGGGCTCGTCGCCAAGTGGCTGCGCGCCCGCGGTCGGAGCGCCAGGGTGGCGCGGGAAAACTACCTCAAGGCGATCTATCAGGTGTTGGAGGCGCGCGAGTTCCATGGCGAGGGCGTCAGCGTGCGCGAGATCGCCGAGCGCCGGCGCGAGACGCTGGAGGAAACGACCCGCTGGGTGCGCGCGCTGGTGCGCCACGGCGAGGCGTCCAGCAGCGGCGAGCTTGGCGATGTTTTCCTCACCCCGGAAGGGTCGCGGCGCGCCGCCGAGATCGTCCGCAACCACCGGCTGTGGGAGCTCTACCTGACCCACCAGGCCGATTACGACGCCGACCACGTTCATGAGGACGCCGAGCGGATCGAGCACTTGTTGGGCGAGGAGACCGTCCGCCAGTTAGAGCGGGCGCTGGAGTATCCGCAAACCGACCCGCACGGGAGTCCGATTCCGGCGCTGGAGCGCGGCGGGCTGGGGAAGGGGGACGGGCGATGAACTGGTTGCTAGAACCATTGCAGTCCACGACCTTGCTGTGGTTGGCAGGGAGCGCGTTCTGCGTCGCGCTGGCCTGCGGGCTGCCGGGGACCTTTCTGGTGCTGCGGCGGATGTCGCTGGTTGGGGATGCGGTGAGCCACAGCGTGCTGCCGGGGATTGTCATCGGGTTTATCTTCACCGGCAGCCTCACCTCGCCGTGGCTGCTAGCCGGGGCGGCCTTGGCGGGCGTGGGCGCGACGCTCATCATCGAACAGATTCACTCGCGCACCCGGATCAAGCAGGATGCGGCCATCGGGATTGCCTTCACCGGGATGTTTGCCCTTGGGGTGCTGTTGTTGCGGTTGTTTGCCTCGCGCGTCGACCTCGACCCCGACTGCGTCCTGTTTGGCTCGCTGGAGAGCGCGGTGTTGCGCGAGCGCTGGGAAATCTTCGGGCTGTTGATTCCGCGGGTGTTCGTTGTCCAGGCGGTGGTTGCCGGGCTCACCGTGTTGTTGGTCGTCGGTTTCTTCCGGGTGCTGATGCTCGCGTCGTTCGACGCCGGGCTGGCGGCCTCGTTTGGCTACCGCCCGGCGCTTGTTAGCCGGTTGCTGCTGGTGTTGGTCTCGGTGATCGTCGTCGCGGCCTTCCAGGCGGTTGGAGCCATCCTGGTCATCGCCCTGCTGATCCTCCCGGGTGCCAGCGCCTATCTGTGCTGCGTCCGGCTTCCCGCCATCCTCTGGGGCGCCGCCTTGCATGCCTTGCTCTCCTCCCTCGGCGGCCTGCTTCTGGCCTACCACACCAATTCTAACGGAGCTGCCGGGATCGTCCTGGCCGGCGGGATTCTGTTTCTCGCGGCGTGGTTGTTTGGACCCGCCGACGGGCTGGTCGTCAGGAAGTTGCGATCCAGGCGCGGCCCCCCCCCGGGGCCGGCCGCTGGTGCCTAACGGAAAAGCAGGACCGGCAGGTGGCTGGAGCGGATGAGGGCGGTGGTGGTGCTGCCGAGGATGAGGTGGCGGATGCGTGAGTGGCCGTAGGCGCCCATGACGAGGAGGGAGATTTTGCGGCGAACGATTTCGCTGGCGAGCACCTCCTCCGGATCCCCGGGGAGAAGCTCGGCCATGAGGGAGAATCCGGCGGCGGCGAGCTCGGCGGCCGCCCGCTGGTGGTCGGCGGCGAGCTGGCTGCCCGGCTTGCCGACGGCGAGCAGGTGGCATTCCAGGCCGGCGAGGAGCGGGTCGCCAAGGGTATGGGCGAGGGCCTTGGCGGCGCTCGGACCAGCATCGAAGGCGAGCAGGAAGCGCTTGATTGGCTGGAAATCCCTAGCTGCGACAAGCACCGGGACGCTGGCGCAGCGGATGACCCGCTCGAGATTGCTGCCGAGGTGGCCGCGGGCGAAGTCGACGTGTGCGCCGCGCTTGCCGATGACGATGAGCGCCGGGCGTTCCTCGGAGTCTTCGATTTCCATCAGGGTCTCCACCAGCGAGCCATACCGCTGGCTGGCGGTGAGGTTAGGAAGGTTGAGCCGGCAGCGGGCATCCTCGAGAATCGCCTTGCCGCGCAGCCGCGCGATGCGCGCGTGGGATTCCTTCAGGCCGGTGAGCTCCTCGAGCAGCTCGGCGCTCGCGTCAAAGCCGATGTTGCCGCTCAGGTTGCTCGCGCCGAGGTACTCGGAGCGCTCGATGAGGTGGAGCAGGTGGACCGGCGCCTGGCAGCGGGTCGCGGCCCACCGGGCATGGGCATAGACGCTTGAGGAATAGAGCGAGCCGTCGGTGCAAACCAGGATGGGAGCCATTTTGTCACTATGCCAGAGTGCGGGGAAGGTTCCAGCGGGGATCCAGAGCGGCGGGCGCCGGATTGCCGGCCTTCCGGGAGGTTTTGGCACTCGCCGGCAGCGCAGCGGGTTCTGGTCCGTGGTTTTTGTTGCTAGAACCGCGGGGTCGTGTGTATCCTCCCCCTCCGCGGCTTTCGCCCACTGCCCGTAGACCATTACCGTTAGGAAGATTCATGAATCCGGACCGCGCCACCCTCAATTTCCTTAACAGCTTTCCCGAAGAGGCCCGCCAGCGTGGCGAGAAGCTTCAGAACGACGGGGCTGTCACCCAGATTTTCGGCAACCACCTGTTCATCCAGGGGCGTGTCGAGGACGAGACCGGGACGTTCCGGACCAGCTTGCGGCTCCAGGGCAACCGCTGGTTTGGCTCGTGCACCGCCGAGGACGAAATGATCGCCGGCGCCTGCCAGTACGCGACGATGATGGAGCGGATGCACCGCGGCGAGGACCTGCCCGAGTCGCCTAACGAGTTTGACGACACGCCGGTCATCGACCTCATCGAGGAGAAGCTCAAGCGCGAGCTCGACGACAAGGAGGCGGACTTCGTCACCAAGGTCGAGAAGCGCTACCGGCGCTACGTTATCGAGGGCGAGCTCCACGACCACGACATGGTGCGGCTCAACCCACGCTGGGAAATCCACGGCTACGAGCCGCTCGAACTCTGGCCGATCCCCCCGGGCGACATCCTCGAGTTCTGGAACTACATCGCCTACGCGTTCTACAAGCGCAAGCTGCCCTACCCGGAGTTCATGAACGTGGTGACCGATCTGGCCAACGTCCAGAAGCGGATGCACGACTGGGAGCGCGAGCGCGAGGTCGCCGCGTGGTATGACCGGATTGAAAGTGTCAACGACCGGCCGCCGCAGGACGCGCCGATCCAGATTGCCATCCGGCTTGTCTCGACGATCAACGAAGCGCGCCTCGAAGCGGCTGAGAATGGCGGGATCTGGCAGTCGGTCCGTGAAAAGGCCGAAATCGAGCGGCTCGTCCAACTCCACGCCGAGGCCGCCCTGCGCATGGATGCCTCCAGCCAGGTGCTCTGGGAGCATTTCCTCGCGTTCTATCGGGAAACCGGTGAGAGCACGGTGGACCTCGACCTCGAGGAAGCCTGCCGGTTCATGAACCGGGTGTTCCGCCAGCCGGCGCTGCGCGGATACATCGTCAACCTCGACGAGCGCCCGTTCAACGTCGTCGACCGCGCCCTGAAGTGGCGCTGCGAGGACGACCACCACGACGCTAGCAACTTTGCCCTCCAGCTCGTCACCCAGGAGGAGGAGAACGTTTCCCACTCGGTTCGGCTGCTGCCGGGGCGCCAGGAGCTCTATCAGTCCGACGAGACCGTCTTCCCCGGGCCGCCGCGCTGGTTGGAGGAGACCGAGGTGATGCCGCGCTATCAGATCCCAACAGCCGTCATCGACAGCCTTGAGGGGGTCGAGTTCCTGCGCAAGATTGGTGCCTCGCTGCCGCCCTCGCTCAAGAAGCGCGTCGTCGACCTCGAGTTGTTCCCGCGCTTTGAGATGAAGCTCGCCCAAGGGCTAACGGCGGCGGAGACCGAGCACCTCGTCATCGAGGTCAACGCGATCGAGAAGAAGGGCCGGCGTACCGAGCGGCTGACCAAGGACGGCTGGGAGGTCATCGAACAGCAACCGCTCAAGGGCAAGCAGCTGCTGCGCTTCGCCCGCGAGGATCTCTATCCGGTCCCGCGCCTGCTCGCCGAGATGGGCCTGACCTACGACGACAAGTTGGAGGCGTTCAAGGCGCGCATCACCAAACAATTTCCGGAAAAGTTCGCCGAATGGGTCCGCGCGCTGCCGGCGTCTTTGCAGACCGACATCGACCTGCGCCTGCGCACGATCCTTGCCGACCCGGTCACCGCCGCGGTCCGCTTCGAGGTCATCAACCAGGAAATCGACTGGTTTGACCTGCGCATCGTCATCGACGTCGAGGGCGTCAACCTGACCAAGGCGCAGATCCGCTCGCTGGTCGCCGCCCGCGGTGGCTACGTCCGGATGGAGGACGGGTCGTGGATGCGCTTGGAAATCAAGCTCGACGCCGACCAGCGCGAGGCCGTCACCCGGCTCGGGCTCGACCCGTTCGACCTGTCCGGGGAAACCCACCGGATGCACGCGCTGCAGTTGGCCGATCCGAAGGCCGCCGAGGTCTTCGACCCGAAGGCATGGCAGCGCATCAAGGACAGCGCCCAGGAAATCCAGATCGACGTCCGCCCGGAGCTCCCCACCAACCTCAACGCCACCCTCCGGCCCTATCAGATCGAGGGCTTCCACTTCCTCGCCTATCTATCAACCAACCATTTCGGCGGGATCCTCGCCGACGACATGGGCCTCGGGAAAACCATCCAGAGCCTCACCTATGTCCTGTGGCTGCGCCGCGAGGCGGCCGAGCGCGGCGAACACCTGCCGGTCCTCATCGTCTGCCCGAAGTCGGTCCTCGACGTCTGGTACAGCGAGGCGGAAAAGTTCGCCCCGGAACTGCGCGTCGAAATCCTCCGCTCGCGCGACGACCTCGATGTCGAGCGCGTCCAGAACCACCTCGATATGCTGGTCCTCAACTACGCCCAGCTGCGCGTCTGCGGCGAGCTGCTCAACCAGATCAAGTGGCTAACAGTGATCCTCGACGAGGGCCAACAGATCAAGAACCCCGACTCGAAGGCCGCCAAGTGCGCCCGCGAGCTGAATTCCCGCAACCGCCTGGTCCTGACCGGCACCCCGATCGAGAACCGGTTGTTAGACATGTGGTCGCTCATGGCCTTCGCGATGCCCGGGGTGCTTGGCTCGCGCGCCTACTTCAAGAAGCGCTTCGACAAGCGCAAGGATCCCGGCAGCCAGAACCGGCTTGCTTCGCGGTTGCGCCCGTTCCTGTTGCGCCGCACCAAGCAACAGGTCGCCCAGGACCTGCCGCCGCGCACCGAGGAGGAGGTCTACTCGAAAATGGAGGGCGTCCAGGCCGACATGTACAAGGCCGAGCTCAAGCGGATCCAGAAGGCGTTGTTAGGCCTGGACTCCGACGAGGCGGTCAAAAAGAACTCGTTCGCCATTCTCCAGGGGCTCATGCGCCTGCGCCAGATCTGCTGCCACCCGGGGCTGATTGATCCGAAGTTCCTCAAGGAGGAGAGCGCCAAGATGGAGTCGCTCTTCTACCTGCTAGACCAGCTCCACGAGGAGGGCCACAAGGTGCTCGTCTTCTCGCAGTTTGTCTCGATGTTGGACTTGATCAAGGCGCGCCTTGAGCTTGGCGCGCGGCCGTTCCACTACCTGACGGGCCAGACGAAGGACCGCAAGGGCGAGATCGAGCGCTTCCAGACGACCAAGGACCCGTCGGTGTTCCTGCTTTCGCTCAAGGCTGGCGGCTCGGGGTTGAACCTCACCTCGGCCTCCTACGTGATCCTCTACGACCCGTGGTGGAACCCGGCGGTGGAAAATCAGGCCATCGACCGAACCCACCGGATCGGCCAGAAAAACAAGGTCATCGCCTACCGCTTGCTCACCCGCGACACCGTCGAGGAGAAGATCCGCGTGCTGCAGCACCAGAAGACCCAGCTGGTCTCCAATGTTCTTGGCGACGAAGGGTTTGCGAGCAACCTCGGGATCGAGGACCTGCACTTCATCCTCAGCCACGGCGCGGACGACGACGACGAGTAGGCGCCCCCACAAAGCGGCCATTTCGCTGCTAGAAACCGGTCCCGGGGGCAGTATGCTCGCATGGCAACGTCGCGCCCGGCCGTGCGGGCGCGTCGCCGGCGCGTCTAGCAATTAAGTGTGCATTCCGGAATTTTCAGCTATCCAATCCACTCACCATGACCGACCCAGCATCTTCTTCGACCTGCTGCAGCAAGCTGCGCATGCTGTTAACCGTTGGCGGAATTCTGTTAATCGCGGCGGTTGTGGCGATGCCTCTGATTGCTGGACCGCCGGCGGAGGGGACCAAGGTGGACGACTTGGTGAGGTTTTTCGGCCGTCTGCACCCGGTGATCTTGCACCTGCCGATTGGGATCCTGGTGGTCGCGGGGCTGTTTGAGTTCGGTGGCATCTTTGCGCGCAAGCAGCGGGTTTGTGCCGGGCCCGGGCTGTTGTTCCTTGGTGCGGTCAGCGCGGTGCTCGCCGCGATTCTCGGGTTTCTGTTATGGCAAGGATCGGCGGGCGATTACAACGAGGAGCTCGTCGAACGCCACCTGTGGGGCGGCATCGCAGTCGCCGCTCTGGCAATCATCGCCTTGCTTGTCCGGCTCTGGACTGTCGGCCGCAGCCCGTGGCCGTGCCGGTTGACGATTTTCGCCTCCGTCGGGGTGCTCACTTTCGCCAGCCATGACGGTGGCACGCTCACCCACGGCGAAGGCTACCTGACCCAGTATGCTCCACAGGCGCTGCGCGAGCTGCTAGGCGAGGCGCCCAGCCAGGCGAGCGCGGCCGACGCGCCGGTGGCGCGGCCGGCGGCCGAGCAGGTGGTCTACGCGGATGTGATCGTGCCGATTCTCGAGCAGAAGTGCTACGCGTGCCACAACGCGGAGAAGAAAAAGGGCAAGTTCCGGATGGACGAGTATGAGCTGCTCGTCGAGGGCGGCGAGGAGGGCAAAGGGATCGAACCTGGGAACGCCGCGGAGAGCGCGATTGTGGTGCGCATCGAGTTGCCGTTAGAGGAGGACGAGCACATGCCGCCGGACGGGAAGAAGCAGATCGAGGACCACGAGCTGGTTCTCATCAAGTGGTGGCTGGACCAGGGCGGCTCGCCAACAGCCAAGCTCGCGGACCTGCCGAAGACCCCGGAGGTCGAATCCGCGCTGGCCAAGCGGGTGACGCCCGAGCAGCTCGCTGCCGCGAAGGCCCAACAGGACCTCGCCGACAAGAAGCGCACCACCGAGCGCAGCGCCATTGCGGGGAGCCTCGCGAGCTTGCAGCAGGAATTCCCGGGCGCGATCAGCTTTGAGGCGCAGAACTCGAGCGCGGTGGTCTTCAGTGCGGTTAGCATGCGCCAGGCATTTGCCAACGACCAGCTTGGCAAGCTTTCCCCGGTGGTTCCCGCGCTGGTCTCGCTTGATCTATCCGGAACGCGGGTTGATGACTCGGGGCTGCGCCAGCTCGAGCCTGCAAAGCAGTTGCGGATGCTGCGTCTATCCGAAACGCCGGTGACCGATGCGGGGCTCGCGATCATTGCCAAGATGAACACGCTTGAGTCCCTCAACCTCTACGGCACCCAGATCACCGACGCGGGCCTGGCCACGCTCGGTGGCCTCGCCAACCTGAAGTACCTGTATCTCTGGCAGACCAAGGTGACTGACGAAGCTGTCGCGGCCTTGCAGAAAAAGCTCCCCGGCTGCGAAATCATCCGCGGGCTTTGACACTTCGGCGCGCCCCAGGCGCGCCTTCATCCGCGTTCCCTCATGACGCTGCGTCTGTTAGCTCCCTGGTTCCTGCTGGTCCTGCCTGCGCAAGCCGGCGATTCCGGCGACCACTGGGCCTATCAACCGCTCCAGCCTGCCGCCGTGGCCGGCGCCCACCCGGTCGATGGCCTGCTAGGCGAGGCGCGCGCCGCCGCCGGGGTGAGCGCCGCGAAGCTTGCCGCACCGCGCCGCTGGCTTGAGCGCGCGGCCTACACGCTCACCGGCCTGCCACCCAGCGCCGAGCAGATCCGCCGGATCGAGGAGAACTCCGATGACGCTACCTGGGCGGCGCTCGTCGATGAATTGCTTGCCAGCCCGGCGTATGGCGAACGCTGGGCGCGCCACTGGATGGATGTGGCCCGCTATGCCGACACCCGCGGCTACGCCTTCGACAAGGATAACCGTTATCCCTATGCCTACACCTACAGGGATTGGCTCATCGGCGCCTTCAACCGGGATCTTCCCTTCGAACGCTTCATCAAGCTTCAGATCGCTGCCGACCATCTTGTCGACCGCCAGGATCATCCCGACCTCGCCGCGCTCGGGTTTCTAACTGTCGGGCTGCGCGGCCGCGACGCCGACACGCTTGACGACCGTGTCGACGTGGTCACCCGCGGGTTCATGGCGACGACGGTGGCCTGCGCGCGCTGCCATGACCACAAGAGCGACCCGATCACGATGCGGGACTACTATTCGCTCTACTCGATTTTCGAGAACGCCGAGGAGCCGGCGCAGCGCCCGGTCATCGGGGTGCCGCAGGATGCGGAGGCCTTTGCCCGGTTTCGCGAGGAGGCCGGCAAGCTGGAGGCCGAGGACCTGGCAGCACGCCAGCAGTTGCTCGATCACCTGCGCGACCCGGCCGGGCTTGCCGTCTATCTTGAGCTTGCCTGGCAGGCGCAGGCCGACGGCTGGGACCAGGGGAAGGCGACGAGTGAATGCTTCAAGCGCGGCCGGTTCCGGCCAACCGCGGTACTGCGCTGGCGGGCGTTTTTGCAGCAGCATTCGGAGGGCGAGCAGGCGGCCCCGCGGCTGTTAGCCTGGGCGGCGGCGATGCGGGCGGCCGACGCGGCCGGGCGCGTCGCGTTGTGCCGCGAGCTGGCGGGGGAATGGGCCGCGGAGGGCGGGAGCGAACTGGCGGCGCTGCGCCAGCGGAGCGACTGCCCGCTGGCGTATTCACCATCGCGGATGAGCGAGTTGTTTGATGTCGAGGACACTAACAAGCACCGTGATCGCGAGAGCGCGATGAGCCAACTGGAGGCCGAGCACCTTGGCTCGCCACCACGGGCAATGAGCGTGGCGGATGCGCGCCAGTGGAAGCCGGCGCGGACCTATCTCCGCGGGGATCCGGGTAATCCGGGTGAGACTTTCGAGCGCCAATGGCTGAGTTTTCTCGGCGGAGAGCAGTTTCCCAAGGACCGGAGCGCGCGCCTCAGCCTTGCGGAGAAGATCGCCGATCCAGCCAATCCGCTCACCGCGCGGGCGTGGGTCAACCGCGTCTGGGCATGGCAGTTCGGCGCCCCGTTGGCCGACCCGGGCGACTTCGGGATCCAACAGCCCGAGCCGCGGCTGCGGCGGTTGTTGGACTGGCTGGCACTCGAGTTCATCCGCAGCGGTGGCTCGACCAAGCAGCTGCAGCGCACGCTGCTGACCTCGCGGGCATTCCGGTTAGAGAGTTCCGGCGCGGCGGCCAACGCCAAGGTGGACGAGGCCAACGAGACATTCTGGAAATGGAACCGGCGGCGCACCGACTTTGAAGCGATGCGCGACCGGGTGCTGGCGACCAGCGGGACGCTTGACCTGGGACAGGTCGGCGGGCGCTCGCTGCGGTTGGACGACGAGGGAGCGGACCGGCGGCGCAGCGTCTACGGGTTTGTCGACCGCTGGGCGCTGCCGGGGAACCTGGTTTCCTTCGATGTCCCGCATCCAGACCACCACAGCCCCGGGCGAGTGGAGACGACGGTGCCCCAACAGGCGTTGTTTTTCCTCAACAGCCCGCTGATGGTGCGCCAGGCGGCCAAGCTCGCCGGCGATCCGGCGCTCGCCGCGCTCCATGACCCCGGCGCCCGGGCGCGCTGGATCTACACCCGGGTGCTCCAACGCCAGCCAAGCGCCGCCGAGCTCAAGCTGGTGACCGGCTGGGTGGCGGCGGCGGATCCGGCCGACTATCAGCCGCGCCTAACAGGCAACTGGGAGATTCTCCACGGCGAGGATAACAACGGGGTGGCGGGTGAGCTGCGGCCATTCCCGGTGTTCGCCGACGGGGTGTGGAAGACCGGCAAGGAGCTCGCCAGCGCGCCGGTCCCGTTCCTCCATGGCGGCCCACAGTCGGCCCATCCGGCGCCGGCAAAGGTGTTAGTGGCACGCTGGCGCGCCCTCGCCGCGGGCGAGGTCCAACTGGTTGGTGAGCTTAGCCGCCCGGCCAAGCAGGGGAAGCCGCTCGCGTGGGAAATCCGCGCAGCCGACGGCGCGCTCTTGCAGGCCGGCACACTTGGCGCTCCCGCGAGCGCGACCATCGCGCATCCGTGGGTCAGGGTGAAGGCCGGCGAGGTGGTCGACTTCGTCCTGCGCGCGCCCGCCGGCGCCAACAACGGGTCGGTTGGCTGGAACCTGCGGATCCTCGGCCGCGAAGACCCGCGCGCCGAACCGGTGGTTGTTGGCCACCTGCGCGACGAATTTCCCACGCCTGACAGCAAGCCTAACATAGCGACCCCCGGTGATCCATGGGCGGACCTGATCCAGCTGCTTTGGGCATCTAACGAGTTCAACTATATCGACTGAGATGGGCCACTCGTTCCACGCACCCAATCCGCGCGACCTGATCCTTGGACGGCGTGACTTCCTGCGCCGCTGCGGCATGGGGTTCGGCGGCCTGGCGCTTGGGAGCATGCTTGGCGGCCGCGCGCTCGGCGGCGCGCTCCCGGACCGCTGGGACCGGCCGCATTTCGCGCCCAAGGCCAAGCGTGTCGTCCATCTGTTCATGAACGGCGGGCCGTCACAGGTCGACACCTTCGATCCCAAGCCCGAGTTGGAAAAGCGCCACGGGCAGGTCATCCCGTTAGATGGCCTCAAGACCGAGCGGCCGACCGGCGCGGCGTTGCGCTCGCCGTTTGGTTTCGCGCGCTACGGCGAGTGCGGTCTGGAAGTTAGCGAACTGTTTGCCAAGACCGCGCAGCACGCCGACGACCTGTGTGTGATCCGCTCGATGAAGGCCGACGTGCCTAACCACGAGCCGTCGTTGATGCTGATGAATTGCGGTGACGGGCGCTTGTCGCGTCCCTCGATGGGCTCATGGATCAGCTACGGTCTGGGAAGTGACAACGACAACCTCCCGGCCTACGTTGCCATGTGCCCCGGGGGCATGCCGATCAAGCGCGCCGAGAACTGGCGCGCGGCGTTCCTGCCGGGGAACTTCCAGGGGACCTATCTGGACACCTCGATCCAGGACGTCGAGCGGATGATCGAAAACCTCCGCAACCCGGCCGCCCGCGCTCCACGCCAGGCCAAACAAATCGCCATCCTCGAGGAACTCAACCGCCGCCACCTCGCCGAGCGCCAGCACGACCCACAACTCGAGGCGCGCATCCGCAGCTTCGAGCTCGCCTATCGAATGCAGACCGAGGCGACCGACGCCTTCGACCTTTCCAAGGAACCGGCGGCCATCAAGGAGCTCTATGGCCCGGGCGACTTCGCCCGCCAGTGCCTGATGGCGCGCCGGCTCGTCGAGCGCGGCGTCCGCTATATCCAGCTCTGGCACGGCAACGGCCAGCCATGGGACAGCCACGACAACATCGAGGACCACCGCCGCCTTGCCGGCGAGTGCGACCAGGGGATCGCCGCCTTCCTAACAGACCTGAAACAGCGCGGCCTCCTCGAGGAAACCCTGGTCATCTGGGGCGGCGAGTTTGGCCGCACCCCGGTGGTGGAGCTGCCGCAGGCCGGGTCCAACATGGGCGTGATGAAGGGGCGTGACCACAACCACTACGGGTTCACGATGTGGATGGCCGGCGGCGGCGTCAAAGGCGGCCACGTCCATGGCGCGACTGACGAGTTCGGCTTCGCCGCGGTAGACGAGCCGGTCCACGTCCACGACCTGCACGCGACGGTTCTGCACCTGCTAGGGCTCGACCATGAGAATCTCACCTACCACTACTCGGGCCGGGACTTCCGGCTAACCGACGTCCACGGCGAGGTGATCAGGTCGATCATCGCCTGAGCGGTCAACCTGCTAGACCGGTTCGGCCGCCTTTTCGATGCGCGGGAAGACCGGCTTGGGCTTGCCGATCTCGTGGCCGTCCGGGAGCAGTCCCCAGTGGAGCGAGGCGAGGGTGGCGCGGGTGAGATGGTCGGCGCGCAGCTGGTTGAGGAGTTTCGCCGAGGCGTCGGGAAGCACTGGAGAGAGCAACACCGCGGCGTGGGCCACACTTTCCGCTAGATGATAGAGGACTGTGGCGAGGCGCTCGGCCATGGCCGGGTCCTTGTTGAGCTCCCACGGCTTCATTCGCTCGGCATAGCCGTTGCAGTGGGCGACGTGGCGGTTGATCGCCTTGAGCCCCTCGGCGATGTCGAAGGCATCCATGGCAACGGTGTAGGCCGCGGTGGCTTCCGCCAGCGACGCCTGGAGGGCGTGGTCATCTTCGGTTAGGCCGGCGCCATGGCGGAGGATGCCGGCGGTGAAGCGCTGGCTCATGTTGAGGGCGCGGTTGCAGAGGTTGCCGAGTTCGTTGGCCAGCTCGGTGTTGTAGAGCATGACGAGGCGCTCGAGGTCGAAGTCGGCGTCCTTGCCGGTGGTGATGTCGCGCACGACATAGTAGCGCAGCGCGTCGACGCCGAAGGTGTCGGCCAGTTCCCCCGGATCGACGATGTTGCCGAGGGTCTTGGACATTTTTTCGCCGCGGATGTTCCACCACCCGTGGACTAACAACCTGGGCATTTGCGCGTTGGCGAAGCCCATGGCATGGAGCATGCACGGCCAGTAGATGCCGTGGGCCGGGACGAGGATGTCCTTGCCGATGATATGGGCGGCGCATGGCCAGAGGGTGGAGAAGTCCGGCAGCCCGGCGTCCTCGGCGGCGTGGTAGCCGGCAAACGAGATGTAGTTGATGAGCGCGTCAAACCAGACGTAGGTGACGAAGTCCGGGTCGAAGGGGATCTCGATGCCCCAGCGCAGCCGCTCCTTGGGGCGGGAGATGCACAGGTCGGTTTCCCCGGAGCGCTCGAGGGCGTTGAGCAGTTCGCTGCGGCGGAACCCGGGGAGGACAAAGTCGTTAGATTCCTCGACATACTCGCGCAGCCAGGCGGTGTGCGCGCTGAGCCGGAAGTACCAGTTCTCCTCTTCAATCTCGACCACCTCGCCCCATTCCGGGCCGAACTCGCCGGCCTCGTTGCGGTCGCGGTCGCTGAGGAACTGCTCCTGGCGCACCGAGTAATGGCCGCGGTGGGCTTTCTTGTAGAGCTCGCCCTTGGCGTGCAGGTCGGTTAGGATCGCCTGGACGCAGCGGATGTGGCGCGGGTCGGTGGTTTCCGCCCAGCCGTCGAAGGCGACGCCGAGCTTCGCCCACAGCGCTGAGAACTTTTTGGTGGTGCGCTTGACGAAGGTCGCCGGGTGGACGCCCTCCTTCTCCGCGGTTTGTTGGACCTTCTGGCCGTGCTGGTCGACGCCGGTTAGAAAAAACACCTCCTCGCCGCGCAGCCGCCGGTAGCGGGCGATGACGTCGGCGAGCACCTTCTCGTAGGCGTGGCCGATGTGGGGCGACCCGTTGGTGTAGTCGATGGCGGTGGTCAGGTAGAACATGGCTGGCGCGGAAAAATTAGTGGATGCGGCTGCGGCGGGAGTCGCCCCGATGTTAGTCCCGGACGACCCTGCCGCCAAGCGAGAGAATCCGCGCATTGGCTTTCGCCGCCTCGGCCTCGGCGATCTGCCCGTCCTTGACGTACATCTGCGAGAGGGCCGTCCAGGCTAGCAAGTCGTTGGGTCGCAGGCTGGTCGCTTGGAGCCCGCAGCCGATGGCCTCGCGCAGTGAGCCGAGTTTCATGAGGGTCATGCCGAGGGCGTGCCAGCCGTCGAAAAAGCCGGGATCCATGGCGACGCAGGCGCGGTAGCCGGCGGCGGCGGCCTCGAGGTCCCCGACGGCCAGGGACCCGTTAGCCTCGTCGAAGCGTGCGTCGCGGGTGGAGTCGTCCGGCATCCGACGGGCGCTCAAGGCCGGCTGAGAACCTTGTGGTTCCCAAGGGTGCGTTGTTGGGCGAACCATGCCTGGATGGCGGCGCGCTCATTGAAGCCGGCATGGCGCTCGGCGGTGCCCTTGAGCTCGGCTTCGGGATTTTCCGGGCGCTCGGCCTCGCGGCTCTGGAGGAAGACGAACACGGACTGGTCGGGAAGCTCGATGAGCTTTGCCAGCGAACCGGGGGCGAGGTCCTGGGCCACTTCAAACAGTTGGTTCGCGGCCGGAGCGCCCAGCGGCGGCTGGTTGCGGCGGAACGGGCCGTAGGTGGTGGCGGTGAGCCCGTGGGCCTTTGCGGCATCGCTGAACGAGGTTCCTGCGGCGAGGGCCTTGGAGATCTCGGTTTCGATCTCCTTGGCGCGGGCGACCATCGCCTTGCCGGCCTGGGTCTCGATGAGCAGGGTGCGGGCCTGGTCCTTGGCCTCATCAAAGGTCATCTCGCGAGCCTCGACGCGTTCGTCGAGGCGCGCTACCAGCCACTGGCTCTCACTAACCGGAATCGCCTCGGAAAACACCGAGAGCGGGTCGGAGGTCGGGACGATGCTGAAGAGGAAGTCCGCCGCGGTCTGCCGGTCGGCGCGCCCGCGCACTTGCAGGTTGAGCGCCTCGGGCACCGCCTTGCGGCTGAAATGATCGGTTTGTTGGATCGCCCAGCCGTGCTTCTTGGCGGCCTCTTCGAATCCCTTGCCGAGGGTCTTGTCGACTTCCACAAGGAACAGGTCGACCTCGTCGGAAATCTTCAGATCTGCCGCCTGCTTCTGCGGATCAACATCCTTCACCGGCTCGGCTGGCTTGGCGGGGTCAACCGGCGTGGGCGCCGGCCCCACCAGCACATAACTCAGCTTGATCGTCGGCTCGGTCTGGAACGACTTCTTGGTCGTCTCCCAGAACGCCCGGATCTCTTCGTCGGATGGGGTGAACGTCTTGGTGAACGACTCTGCTGTTAGGCTGGCGACCGCGACGGTTAGCTCCTGGCGGTCGGCGTCATAGATCCGGGTGGTTGCCTGGAGGTCAGGGAGCAGGCCGCCGCCAATGAGTGGGGCGAGTTCCTCTAACGCGAGTGAGTCGGCAACCAGGCTGCGGACATCCGCCTCGGTCATGCCGAGCCTGCCGATGTTGTTGACCAGGTTGCGGTATCCCTCGGAGTTGAAGGTTCCATCGGGGCTGGTGAAGGCTGAGCGTTCACGGATAAAGGCGTTGACCGCTGAATCGCTGGGGGAGATCCCGTAGGTTTCCATCGCCCGGCGCAGGATCATCCGGTTGGCGAAGAACAACTGCGGGTCCGGGTAATAGGGGTGGCCACCGAGTTGCTCAAGCATTCCGCCCATCTGCAGTTGGAAGGCCAGACCCGCGGAGCTGGATCCAAGCCGCTGATAGGTGCCCTC
Organism: Akkermansiaceae bacterium; assembly: GCA_044373465.1. Classification (GTDB taxonomy): domain Bacteria; phylum Verrucomicrobiota; class Verrucomicrobiia; order Verrucomicrobiales; family Akkermansiaceae; genus JBILQA01. The sequence continues at coordinate 28,711 of JBILQE010000022.1, forward strand.
CGAATAGGTTTGGCCGTTGAGTTCGACTGCCGGCGCGCCGGCGCCGCTGCCGTCGTCGCGGGCTGACGGGGAGTCGACGGCAAAGAAGATCAGCCCGACAAACAGCAGGCCGAGCACGCCGATCATCAAACCGGTGTATTTGCGGAAATTTTCAATCATGAAAAGGGAATTGGGTAATGCCCGGCCCAGGGGGCGGGGCGGGGGAAGTTAAGAGGTGGACTCCCGCCGCAGCAACCCTAATTCGCACCGTCACGGTGCGAAATTCCGCGGCCCCGCCGGCTGGCAGCGCCGCGGCCGCGGCGATGTTAGGGCCGGGACACAGCGGGCGGCGGGTCGATTGGCCTTGCCGGCACCGGCGGGATGCCCGATCAAGCGTGGGTGAACGCAACCGAGGTCAGAGAGGTGCTGGCGGCCGCCGGGGTGCTGCCAAGCCGCAAGCTCGGGCAGAATTTCCTCATCGACGCCAATGTGGCCGCGTGGATTGTCGCCCAACTCGACCCGCAGCCGGAGGATACGGTCGTCGAGGTCGGCCCGGGGACTGGTGCCTTGAGCGAACATCTCGCCGGGCGGGTGAAGCGGCTGATTCTGGTAGAGTATGACTCGCGCCTGGCCGACTACCTGCGGGAGCGCTTCGCGGATGTCCCCGGGGTGGAAGTCCACCATGCCGACGGTGCCCAGTTTGACACGCGCATCCTGTTTGCCCGGCAGCCGGTGAAGATGTTAGGCAATCTCCCGTATTCGGCGGGCGGGGCGATATTGCGGAATTTCCTGCGCCAGCCGACGGCGATCGGGCTGGCGGTGTTGATGCTGCAGAAAGAGTTCATTGACCGGATCGTGGCGCGGCCGCGGACCAAGGAGTACGGGGTTCTAACGTTGCGGATGCAAAGCGAGTGGGACTCGCGCCCGGTCAAGACGGTGCCGCCGGAGGCGTTCCATCCGCGGCCGCAGATTGATTCGACGGTGATGGTGGTGCGGCCGCGGGCGGTGGACCTGCCGGTGTTTGACGCGCGGCTGTTTGACGAGTTGATCCGGCGGGGGTTTGCGCAGCGCCGCAAGCAACTCCACAAACAGATGCCCGCCGAGCCGGCGTGGGAGGAGGTTGCCGCGGCCTGCGGGGTGGCGGTCGCGGCGAGGGCCGAGGAGCTTTCGCTGGAGGACTGGGTGGCACTGACCCGGGCTTATGATCCGCACCCGCTCAAAGACAATGCGCAGAGTGCCGAGGAGGAGTTTGACGTGGTCAACGAGGCTGACGAGGTGGTCGGCCGGGCGACCCGCGGGGAGGTTCACGCGCAGGGGTTGCTGCATCGGGCGGTCCATGTTCTGGTTTTCAACCGGCGGCGCGAGTTGTTCCTGCAGAAGCGCTCGCGCCTCAAGGACGTCCACCCGGGGAGCTGGGACTCAAGCGCTGCGGGCCACCTTGAGCCGGGCGAGGGGTACGAGGCCGCCGCGGTGCGCGAGCTCGCCGAAGAGCTCGGGATTGAGGGTGCGGAGTTGCAGCGGGCGGGCAAACTTTCTCCGACCGCCGAGCTTGGCTGGGAGCACGTGCAGTTGTTCGTTGCGCTCCACGATGGCGCGGTCCGCTATCCGTGCAGCGAGGTGGAGACCGGCGAGTGGTTTCCGCTCGAGATTGTGCGCTGTTGGGTTGCCGAGCGGCGCGCGGATTTCGCCCCCGGGTTCCTTGCTTGTTGGGATTTGTTTGAATCCCGGCTGGCAGCCAATCCCGAGGATTAACCAACTAACACCAGACGGTGAACCTCGCGAAACTCCGGCGCATCCTCGCAATCGATCCCGGTGATTTCGCCCGGATCCTGGTGCTTGGCGTGCTCGCCCAAGTCCTGCCGTCGCGGTTTTCCGGCGGCCACAGCGCGATCTGGAGCCGGGCGGGGATTCCGCTGACCTATCGGCTCGATGCGGTCGTGTTGGATCCGCGAACCGGCCACGGGATGCCCGGTCAGGGTTCCTTCCAACCCGGCGCGCTGGCGCTGAACCTGGCCATCGTGGCGCTGCTCGCCTGGGGGTGGCCCTGGGTTGTTAGCCGCTGCCTGTGCAAGCGCCCGCGGGTGGTGGTCATCGAGCCGCTCAGCTACGCGCTGTTGCTCGCGGTCAACCTCGCGGTCATCCTCAGGTCGTGGACTAGCAGCAGCCACGGGAGCGCGCCGATGTTGGACTTCCTCTACGGCTTCCCGTACCGGCAAAGCCCGCTGGCCAACATTCCAGAGCACTGGCTCGCGGCGCTGAACCTCCTGTTAGTCATAGCGCTGGCCACGCTGGCCGGGCTTGCCTGCGGCTGGCTGAGGCGCCGGCGCGCTACGGTTGGAGCGGAATGACGGCCTTGACCCGGTAGAACCGCTGGGTGGCGGCGGTGTCGTTGGTGGTGCGCGTCGTGGAGTTGCCGGAATCCGGGGCAAAGCTGGCGGGATCGAGGGGGGACTTCTGCCAGCTGTCCAGCGCGAGAGTGGCGCTGCGTTCGATGATGTAGCGGCGCGCCGGGGAGCTGATCCAGGTCAGCTCGGTGGCGGTCCCGTCGGCGACGGTCCGGTTCATCGCGGTGATCCGCAGGTTGCTCAGCGGACTCAGCGGGTTGGTTAGGCCGAGGTATTCGTCCTTGTCGGAGAATCCGTCGCCGTCGCCGTCGGAAGTCGCCGTCATCGCGGCGAGGCCGTTGGTGTAGGCGTGCTCGAAGGCATCCGAGATGCCGTCTCCATCGGTGTCGATGATGTCCATCGAGTCGGTCTTGAGGATGCCCGTGCCGAGGTTGATCCATCCGCAGTTGGCGCTCCATGCGTAGCCGCTGAACTCGCCGGTGACCAGGTCGACGCGCGGGCGATCCGGGTTGTCCGGCTCAAGGGTCCACCAGCCAAAGTTGATCCATCCGATGTTGGGACTCCAGGCCATCCCGTAGAGCCCGCCGGTGCCGTAGTGGTTGACCCCGAAATCGCTGTTGTTGTCGTTGGCGTAGTTGATCCCGTTAGCCGGGGTTCCGTCGCCGCAGTTGATCCACCCGGTGTTGGCCGACCACACGTAGCCGCTGCAGCTGAACTCGCCAAACCGAAATCCCACCCCCGTGCTCGGCGCCGGCTGCTGCGGCGCCATCTCTATCCACCCGAAATTCGCCCCCCACGCATAACTGTCTCCTTCCCCCAGCGTCGTCTGGCCCGCCACGGGCAAGCTCAAGGCCAACGCTACCACGGTGCTGATCGATCTCATGGGAATGTTCAGTTAGGTCGAGGATGCCGGGGGGTCTAACAGGGAGGACCTTAGCCATGGATCCCTGATCCGGGCAATGGGAAATTCCGGAGGGCGGGCGCGGCGGGAGGATCTGCTATTCGAGCTCACCGAGGAGCCACTTGAACACCTTGAGGTCGGGCGGTCACGGGACCCTGAATCGGCGGCAAGTGGGGGCATTCGGGCCACGAGCTCAACGATCGCACGCGGTGGATTGCAATGATTGTTTCCATGCAATTTCGTATGGGTGATGGGCCAAGGTGACTCGATGGTTGCCTAAGCGGGCGCGGAGAGAGAAGCTGGCGCGGTTCTGTGAGAAATCCGCGCACACAATCGGTCCGCGAGGACCGCCTGATCTGGCTCGCTTCAGGGGTTGCCTCGTTGGTTATCAACGGTGCAGTTGGCCTGAGCCTGCTCAGCGTGGCGGCCCTGGAGCGGCGCGCCAGCGAGCCACCCATGGTTGTGGCGGCGCCGGTGGCCGATCTGGTGGTGGTGATTTCCCCGGAAATGCTCCAACCGGCGCCGGCGCCCGCCCCGGCAGACCCGCAATTTGCACGGACCTCACCGGACCAGCAAGCAAGCCGACCGGAGCGGCCACGCTACTTTGGCGAACGCGACACCACCGCAGCGAGCGAGGCCGACCCGCTCGCCGGAGCCCTTGAGGTCCCCTCCCAGGACGGCGTCGACCCGCGCGATGGCGAGATCGAGACGACTGACAGCGTCTATCAGGACGGATCACTCCAGCCGCAGGCCCCGGCGGCGCCCGCGGCGGACCCGGCATTGTTGGCCGCGGCCGATCCGGCGGCCCCCGCCAAGGTCGACCCGGCATTGTTAGCCAAGCCTGCCGCGCCGCCTGTTGGCGAGGAACTGGCGGATGCGCCCGCGGAGGTGATGCCGGCCGCGGCGGGAAGCCCAAGCCTGAAGCCGGCCGAGTTGTTGGAGGGGACGAGGATGGTGGACACACCCGAGCGGCTTGAGACCAGCACGGTGCAACCGCTGGTCACTGAGCTCGCCGGCGAGCCGGCCGCGCCGGGCAAGCCAGTCGCCGAGAGCCCGCCGGAGCGCCCGGTCGCTGAGGCGGCCCCGGCGGCCCCGGCGGCGCCAGCCAGTCTGCCGAAGCCGTCGAGCGACCCGGCGTTCAGCGGCTACCAGGAGAAGACCAAGATGCAGGGGTCAATCTCGCGCAAGGGCAAGGCCGCCCTCGACGTCGCCGACTCCGCCCTTGGCCGCTATCAGGCCGAGCTTAGCCGCGCGGTGGAACTCGAATGGCAGCGCAACTGCGTCCGCTACCGTGACCTCATCACTCCGGGGTTCATCACTGTGCGCTTCGTCGTCAACTCCAAGGGCAAGGTCACCACCCTCGCGTTTGTCGAAGCCGTGGAGGTCGGCGAGGTCCAGAAGGGCTTCACCGTCACTTCCATCCGCAACGCGCAGATCCCCTCGATGCCAGCCGAGGTCACCCGCGAGCTCAATGGCGAACCACTCGAGCTCACCTTCAATTTCTACTTCTAACCATGTTGACTACCACGCCCCATCAGCTGCTAGACCAGCTTGCCTTGCTAGACGTGCTTGCCCAAGCGACCGGCGGCGGCGGCGATTCCGGCGGGTTTGCCGACTCGCTGCGCAGTTCGTTTGAGTTTTTCGCCGCGGGCGGGTTTTTCATGGCGCTGCTGGCGCTCACGTCGCTGGTGGCGGTCATGGCGATTGTTTTCAAGTCGCTCACGCTGAGGATCCACCGGGTTGTTCCCGCGGCCCTTGAGCGGGAGGTTGAGAAGATCGACGAGCACCTCGAGCGCGGGACGGTCGCGATGCTCGACCGGGATCTGAGCGAGGGCCGCAGCGCCCTTGCGAGGCTCTGTGCGGTGGCGGTGCGCAACGGCGGGCGTAGCCAGGGGGAGGTTCAGGAGGCGGTCCAGTCGAGCGCCCGCGAGGAGATCGTCAAGATGAACAGCGGCCTGTCGCTCATCGACGTGGTGATCACCATCGCGCCGATGCTCGGCCTGCTAGGGACCGCCAGCGGGCTCGTCGTCGTTTTCGGCAATATCGGTGAGAGCGCCGAACAGGCCAACATCGCCCGCGGGATCGCCCGCGCGCTGAACACCACGATTGTTGGGCTGGCCATTGCGGTGCCCGCGGTCGTCGCCCACAGCATTTTCAACCGCAAGGTCGAGCGGATGGCGGCACGCCTCGAGGTGTTGCTTGGCCAGGTGGTTTCCGCGTGCCACCAGCATCAGTTGGGCAGGCAGGCGGCCAGCGAGGAGGAGGGGAAGTAGCGGATGCAGTTCTATCAGCCAAAGAAGCGCCAGCCGACGGTGCCGATCATTGCGATGATCGACATTCTAACGATCTTGCTGATTTTTTTCATCGTCACGACCGCGCCGAAGCAGCCGCGCTCGGTGCTGCACATCGATTTGCCGACGGTGCGCGAGGTCCCGGCCGGGAGCGTGGTCGACCCGCGCTCGGTGTTGGCGGTGGCCGCCGACGGGAAGGTGACACTCGACTCGCTGAGTGTCCCGGACGGGTTCCTTGACCAGTATCTGCTAGCCTTCCTCAAGGAGAACCCGGGGCGCAAGCTCGAGTTGGAGGCCGACAAGAACCTCAGCGTCGAGCGGCTATTGAAAGTTTGGGATGCATTGACCAAGGCGGGGATCGACATTAAGGATGTGCCCGCGCGGATCCGCCTGCCCGGCACCGAATAGCCTCCATTTCCCGATGATTCTTCAGATTGTACAGTACGGTGACCCGGTCCTGAGGCAGCGCTGCGCGCCAGTCACGGAGGTGACCGCCGAGATCCGCCAACTCGCCCAGGACATGTTGGAGACGATGGTCGACGCCCAGGGCGTCGGGCTGGCCGCCCCGCAGATCGGTCGGGCGCTGCGCATGGCCGTCATCGACGTGTCGCATGACCCGGAGTGCGTCTCGTATGTTCGCGTCGCCGGCCGCGAGGTTGCGCTGAAGTCGATCATGCCGCTGGTCTTCATCAATCCGGAGCTCGCCCTCGAGGGACCGAAGGTGGCCGACACCGAAGGATGCCTGAGCATCGAGGACCTCCGCGCCAGCGTCACCCGCCCGGAGCAGGTGCGGGCGCGGCTTGGGTTGTTGGATGGCTCGGTGCTGGAGCTGGAGACCGACGGGTTGTTAGCGCGGGCGCTGCAGCATGAGGTTGACCACCTCAACGGGGTGTTGTTCATCGACCGGTTGTCAGCGGCGGGCAAGACCAGCGTGCGGCGGAAACTCAAACGGCTCGGGGCGCGCGGGTGAGGTCCGGCCGGATCCATGCTGAGGACGCTCACCGGTGATGACTGGCGGAGTCCAATCCCTTGCGCGGCGCCGGTCGCTTGCTGGCGAGACCCTTGCGACCCTTGCCCTGGCGTTTCCGCTGATCGCCGGGCAGCTCGGGCAGATGCTCATCAGCTTGGCCGACACGATGATGATCGGCCACCTCGGGGTTGTTCCGCTGGGAGCCGCCACCCTGGCTAACAGCCTGACCTTGGTTCCGCTGGTCTTCGGGCTTGGGTTGCTCACCGCGGTGCCGGTGCGGGTTGCCCAGGCGCGCGGTGCGGGAGCGCCGGAGGAGGCCGGCGAGGTGTTGCGCCACGGGCTGGTGTTGGCGGTGGTTTTTTCGCTGCTGGTCATCGGGGTCCTCGGAGTGCTCGCCGGGCAGCTCGGGCGGCTTGGTCAGCCGCCGGAAGTCGCTGCGCGGACGCCGGTCTATCTGATGTTGGTGGCGGTCTCGTTGCTGCCTGCGCTGATGACTGCGGCGCTGAAGAACCATGCGGATGCCCTTGAGCGGCCGTGGTGGCCGTTTTGGATCATGTTCGCCGGGGTGGCCCTCAACGTCCTGCTCAACTGGATCTTCATCTTTGGGCGCCTGGGGATTCCGGCCATGGGACTTGAAGGGGCCGGTATCGCCACCCTGCTTGCGCGGGTGCTCGTCCTCATCGCCCTCGGAGCATGGTTGCTGGGCGACCGCCGCCTTGCCGATTGGCGGCCGGCCCGCTGGCGCATCCCGCTGCGGCTTGCGCGCTTCCGGACTTTGCTGAAAATCGGCATTCCCGCCAGCCTCCAACAGCTCGTGGAGGTCTCGGCGTTCTCCGGGGGCGCGCTGCTCGTTGGCTTGTTAGGAACCCTTGCGCTCGGCGCCCATCAGATCGCGCTGACCTGCACGGCGACGGCCTTCATGGTTCCGCTGGGGTTGGCGATGGCGGTGACTGTCCGGGTCGGGGAGGTGATCGGGGCGGGGCAGCGCGAGCGGCTGCGGCGGATCATCGCCGGGGCGTGGCTGCTCATCGCGGTATTTGCGACGGTGACCATGGTGGTGTTCATCACCTCGGGGCGGGCGATTGCCGGAGGGTTCGTCAGCGAGCCGGAGGTTATCGACCTTGCTGTTAGCCTGCTGGTCGTCGCCGGCATCTTCCAGCTTGTGGACGGCTTCCAGGTCGTTTGCGTCGGTGCGCTGCGCGGTGCCGGCGACGTGGTTGTTCCGGCCTGGCTGTGCTCGCTGGCCTACCTTGGGCTCGGCGTGCCGTTAGGGATGGTGCTGATGTTTGGCGTCGGGCTTGGGGCGGTCGGGTTCTGGTGCGGGCTTGCCGGCGGGCTGGGCGCAGCGGCGTTGTTGCTCGGGTGGCGCTGTTACCGGGTGCTGCTGCGCGCGGGATGAGAACTTTTATGGTGGTGCCGGGCGATTCCGTGGTAAGCCATCGATTCAAGTTCGCGTTGAAAGGATGATCCCGGCGCGGCGGTATGCCAAAAGCTATGTCCACGGAAAACTCGCGCTCACCCATGTTCAAGCGTGTCTTTTTCTGGCTGTCCGGGGCCGGCACCGAGACTCTTGAAGCCTGCCCGACCTGGGAACAGCGCAAGTATGTGGCATTCGGGGCGACCGTGCTGGTCCCCTGTTCGTTTGCCTTCATCGCCTGCTCCTACGCGCTTTCCACTCTCACTGATCGACCTGGGGTGATCTTCCCGGTCGCCGCCGTCTGGGCGTTTATCATCCTGGCCATCGACCGCGCGCTGCTGGCCAGCTACCGGCCGTTTCTCTCCATCGGCCGCAAACTCGGCCAGTTCGGACTGCGCTTCTGCGTGGCGGTCCTGATGGGCCTGACCATCGCCCACCCGCTGGTGCTTTTGTTGTTCCGCGACACCATCCAGTCCGTCGTCGAGCGCGACCGGCAGACCGAGGTCGAGGCGGTTCGCGAGCGCTTCAGCGCCGAAAAAGACGCCGTGCGCGGCGCGATCGCCAGCCTCGAGGACGGCATCACCGCCAAGCGCGAAAAGTGGAACGAAACATTCCAGGCACGCTTCGAGGTCCAGAAGCAAAAAGACGCCGGCGCCGAACTGCCCGGCCTAACCACCCAACAGCAGGCCGAACTGAAAAAATCCATCACCGAGGCCACCGCACCGTTCAGTGAGCGCCTCGCGATCGTCAACCAGCAGCTTGCCGAGGTCTCCCCGCAGGCGGTTGCCATCCAGGGCGAGCTGACCTATTGGCAGACCGAGTTCGAGCGCGAACTCAATGGCCAGCGCTCCGGCCTCGCCGGCGAGGGGCCGCGCGCCCGCTCCATCCGCTCAGACCAGCTCGAGCCACGCCGCGAGGAGTCGCGGCGGCTCGCCGCGTTGTTAGACCATCTGTCCTCGGAGAAGGCCTCGTTAGAGAGCCGGACGCGCGAGGCGGAGGCGGCGGCGATCGCGGCCTTTGACCTGCGCCTGCAGGAGATCGAGCGCAGCAACCAGGTGGAGGTCGAGCGGGTGGCGGCGCTCAAACAGCGCGTCGAGCAGGACCAGGCGGAGGTCTTCGTCATCCAACAGAACGCGCTGCGCGAGACGATCAAAGCTGAGATCGACACGCGCCTCGAGGAGTTGAAGCGCGCCCAGAGCGAGTTGGCGGCGGTGGCTGCCGACGAGCGCAAGCGGCTCGACGATCTGCAAGCCGAGCCGCGCAAGGACATTCTCACCCAGACGCTGGCGCTGCACACCCTGTTCCGGGGCGGCAACGAGGCCGGCATGTTTGCCTTCTCGACCTACCTGGTGCTTACCCTGCTGTTCATGCTGGTCGATACTATCCCGCTCATCGTGAAGTTCTTCTGCAAGCCGGGCCCGTACGACACGCTGCTTGACCGCGACGAGGTCTGCTTCGAGTCCGACCACCGGACCTTCCTCGCGAGCAACCGCCGCTACATCGAGCAACTCGCCGCGGGCAACCTAACAACCGTGACCCGCAACAAGCCCTTGGAGCATGCGCTGGTCAACGGAGTGGAGCACACCCGGGTGGCGCGCGAGTTCATCGACTCGCTCATTGAGATGGAGAAGTCGTTTGCCGAGCGGATGCGCGTCGAGGAGGAGGAGGCCGGGTACCTCAATCCGGACAAGCTCAAGGCGCTTGAGGAGATGAAGGCGCGCTTCTATCAATCGCTCCACCAGCGCATGGAGGGGTTCTTCAGTCGTTCGGAGATTGCCTAGGGCGCGGGTGGCGGCAAGCGCGCTGCCCTCGGGTTAGAACTCGTCCTCCTCGCCCGGGACCGGCGGGATGAGGTCCTCGCGCATCAGCAGCCGCTCGATGCTCAGGTCGTCGAGGAGGTCCTCGGCGGTGTCGCGGATGATGGCCGCATACGGGGTGAGCCGGTCGAGCTCGGCAATCGCGCAGTGGACCATCGAGGAGACGATGTCGCCGTCGAACTTCTCCCGCTCAAACAGGTTGGTCAGGCGGAACATCAGCTGGGCCCGGTCGATGTCATACTCGGCGCTGCCGAGCGTCAGCTGCTTGTTGGCCCGTGCTAACAACTCGAGGAGCAGCGGCAGGCGGTCCTCGCCAAGCTCCATGGGGGTCTCGGTGACGACGCTGAGTGCGTTGAGCTCGGGAAACGCCTGGGCGTGGAGGTGGATGCGGGTGTGGTGGGCCTCGAAGCCGGTACGCAGGACATCGCGCCCCTCGACGAGTTCACACTGCCATCCCTGGCGGCCAAAGGTGTCGAGCACGGACTGGATCTGGATGGACGGCGGGCGCATGGAGGTGGGCTGGTTGACGCTGGGTTGTTAGCAATTGTTGGAAATGGCGCCGTCGATCCGTCCGGCCAGGGCGGACTTGAGAAGCACGCGTTGGTCGTGGCGCAGGGGGCGAAGCGTGAGGTGGACGCCGGAGGACATTTCACGGTTGAAGTGGAGAGTCAACCGGGAGTCGGTGCAGTCGAGGGAGTCGATCTGCTGCCATGGGATGAGCCGCATGCGTGCGGCGGGCCGCAACAGCGGGAGGATTTCCAGCCCCAGGGGTGTTAGGATCAGGTAGGCGTGGCGGGTACAGTGGATGGCCAGCTTGGCGAGGATCCAGGTGGGAACCGCGGGCAGAAGCGCCCAGAGCGCCGGCGGACCAAGCCCGTCGTTGCCGGGAATCCAGCGTATGCACAACAGAGCCAGGGTTGCGGTGAGGCAGATGGCGGCGCCAAGCCACAGCGGGACGGCTTGGCCGGCACGGGTGAAGCGGATTTCCTTGGCGTTGGCAGGCATGGTTAGGCGATTCCGCTGGAAATCAGTTTCCACGACAGGCCAAGGGCGGCGCACCCGCCAAGGGTGGTGATGACCCCGAATTTGAAACGTTCCATGGCGATCCAGGCGGCCAGCGCCAGGGCGGCGATGAAGTAGTCAATCCTGTTAGGAGCGGGATGGATCGCGTGGATGGCGAACCAGACGGCGAGGTTGAGGATGACGCCGACGACCGCGGCGGTGATGGCGGTGAGCGCGCGGGTCACGGCGGGGCGGGAACGCAGGCTGTCGACGTGGGGAGCGCCGAGGAAGACAAACAGAAAGCAGGGGAGGAAGGTGACCCAGGTGGTGATGGCTGCGCCGAGGGAGCCGGCAACCAGTGGGTGGAGCGAGCCGGGGCTCTGCCAGGCACCAACAAAGCCGACAAACTGGAGCACCATGATGAGTGGCCCCGGGGTGGTTTCCGCAAGCCCGAGGCCGGCTATCATTTGCGCCTGGGCGAGCCAGCCGTGGTTTTCGACTGCCTGTTGGGCGACGTAGGGGAGCACCGCGTAGGCGCCGCCAAAGGTGACCAGCGCCGCCTTGCTGAAGAACACCCCTTGCTGGAAAAAGATGCTCCCGCGGCCAAACAGCAGCGCGGCTAACAACACCGGCAGCCACCACAACACCAGGCACAGCCCGGCGACCCGCAGCGCGCGCAGCGGCGTGGCCCGCGCCGCCGGTGGGAGGACGATGGCATCGTCGTCGGAGGCCCCGCCGCCTGGGCTGTGGCCATGGCCGGCGGGGAACTGCCGCGGGGCGAAGTGGTGGCCGAGCAAACCGATGAGCGCGGCGCCGCCGATGATGAGGACAAAGTTGATTTTGAGGAAGAAGATCGCGGCGAAGGCGGCTGCGGCGATCCCCCAGAGTGTCGGGGTTTTGAGCGCCTTTGAGCCGATCCGGCGGCCGGCCGAGAGGACAATGGCAATGACCGCCGCGGTGAGCCCGTAAAACAGCCCGGCAATCCACTGGATGTCGCCCCCGGCCATGTACAGCCAGCTCAGGCCAAACAGAATGAATACCGACGGCAGCACAAACAACACCCCGGCCGCGATCCCGCCACGCGCCCCGTGCAGCCGCCAGCCGAGGTAGGTCGCTAATTGTTGGGCCTCGGGGCCCGGAAGCAGCATGCAGAAGTTCAGCGCGTGGAGGAAGTGGGACTCGCCGAGCCAGCGGCGCCTCTCCACCAACTCACGGTGCATGATCGCAATCTGTCCGGCCGGGCCGCCGAAGCTGATCCACCCAAGCTTCCACCAAAACCTCAGCGCCTCCCGGAATGTTGGAGGTGGCGGCTGCGCCCCGGGTGTTAGATCCGCCGCACTTTCCATGGTTGGAACCAAGAGGCTGGTGGGGGGATGACCTGGAGTTTGTCGACGCAGGCAAAGTGGCCGTCGGAGGTGAGCACAGCGGCATTCAAGCGCAGCGCGCTGGCGGCGATGACGGCATCCGCCCCGGGAATGGCCATTCCCCGGCGGTCCAGCGCCCAGGCCAAATCGGTGGCCTCCTGCCACAAGCGTCCGTCAGAGGGGACGTTGAGCATGACGTCCATGAATGCCCCGAGAGCCGCGCGCAGGCGCAGCGAGCGGATTCCGCGCAAGACCTCCAGCCGCACCATCCCGCAGATGACCAGATCGCGTGGTCCAGCCCATTCGTGGAGGACCGCCGCGGCGTCCCTCCGGTGCCTCAGAAGGTCAATGTAGACATTGCTGTCTACAAGGATGTTACTTGCTTCCATAGGCTCCCGCTTGCTCAGCCACGCGCAGCGCGACCGGGTCATAGCCGGGCTCGACGGCATCGGCAAGTTCCTCAGGAGTCATCCCCAAGCCCTTGGCGCCAAGCTCATGGAAACGCGTCCGCCGGTCCATCTCCCGCAGGGCCATTTCCACCGCCTCGGTCTTGGTCTCACAGCCATAGGCGACCATGACGCGCAGCAGCAGCTCCTCGTCAATATGCATCGTCATCTTCATGCCATACATGGTATGGCACAGCTCTCCTCGCGTCCAATATTTTTTCCCTTTCCACGGCCTCTTGCGGTTGACCGTATCGGGGCGTAAGAAGTCGCCGTGTCATTTCAACTCGTCAGCGACTACGAACCGATGGGCGATCAGGCCCAGGCGATCGCGAAGCTCCACAAGTCGCTCGAGGCGGGGAACCGCCACCAGACGCTGCTGGGCGTGACCGGGTCCGGGAAGACTTTCACGATGGCCAACCTGATCGCCATGGCCGGCAGGCCGACGCTGGTGATGAGCCACAACAAGACCCTCGCCGCCCAGCTCTACTCGGAGTTCAAGAACTTCTTCCCCAACAACGCCGTCGAATACTTCGTCAGCTACTTCGACTTCTATCAGCCCGAGGCGTACATCCCGCGCACCGACACGTACATCGAGAAGGACAGCTCGATCAACGACGAGATCGAGCGGCTGCGGCTCAGCACGATGGGCTCGCTGCTGACCCGCGAGGACACGATCGTCATCGCCTCGGTGAGCTGCATCTACGGGCTCGGGTCGCCCGAGGACTATCAGAACATGATGATCCCGGTGTGGAAGGGCAAGCAGCTGCGGCGCGACGAGCTGCTAGAAGGGCTTGTTGGGCTGTTGTTCGAGCGCAACGACATCGCCTTCGGGCGCGGGAAGTTCCGGGTGCGCGGCGACGTGGTGGAAGTCCACCCGGCGTATCTCGAGGACACCGCGGTGCGGGTCGAATTTTTCGGCGACGAGGTTGAGCGGATCGCCACGGTCCACACGCTGACCGGCGCGGTGATCGACCGGTTGGAGAGCTACACGTTTTTCCCCGCCAAACAGTTCGTCACCCCGGGCGACAAGATGAAACGCGCGATCGTCGAGATCCAGAAGGAGGCCGACGAGTGCGTAGCGAAGTTTGAGCGCGAGGGGAAGCTCATCGAGGCGCAGCGGCTGCGGATGCGCACCGACTACGACATCGAGATGATGCGCGAGATGGGCTTCTGCCAGGGGATCGAGAACTACTCGCGCCACCTGACCGGGCGGCCGCCGGGGGCGCGGCCGTACACGTTGTTGGATTTTTTTCCGAAGGACTTTTTGTTGATGATCGACGAGAGCCACGCGTCGATTCCGCAGATCGGCGGGATGTACGAGGGCGACCGCAGCCGCAAGACGGTGTTGGTCGACCATGGCTTCCGGCTGCCCAGCGCGCTGGACAACCGGCCGCTGAAGTTTCCCGAGTTCATGGAGTTAACTGGCCAGCGGCTTTACGTGAGCGCCACCCCCGGAGTGTTTGAGATCGTCAACTCGCGCCCGGACGTGAAGGGGTTCATCGACGTCAAGGCCGCCCGCCCCGACGGCATGCCGCCGCTGCGCCTGCGCGACCTCGACGTCATCCCTAGCGGGTCGGCCCAACCGGTCGGCGACTTCGACCCGGGGAGGCGCGGCACCCCGCTCGTCGTCGAACAAATCATCCGCCCGACCGGGCTGCTAGACCCAGTCCTCACCCTGCGCCCGCTCAACGGCCAGATTGACGACACCATCGAGCGCTGCCGCCAGCGCGTCGAGCGCGGCGAGCGGGTGCTGGTCATCACCCTGACGAAGCGGACGGCCGAGGATCTAACCGGCTACCTGCAGGGTGTCGGGCTGAAGGTCCGCTACATCCACGCGGACATCGACGCGATCGAGCGAGTCGAGATTCTCCGGGAATTGCGGCGAGGGGAGTTTGACGTGTTGGTCGGGATCAACCTGCTGCGCGAGGGGCTCGACCTGCCGGAGGTGTCGCTGGTGTGCATCCTCGACGCGGACAAGGAGGGGTTCCTGCGCAACGAGACGAGCCTGATCCAGAGCGCCGGGCGCGCGGCGCGCCACCTCAATGGCGAGTGCGTCCTGTTCTGCGACGTGGTCACCGACTCGATCCAGAAGCTCATCAACGTCACCGAGTACCGCCGCGCCCGCCAGATCGAGTACAACGAGCTCCATGGGATCACCCCGAAGAGCGTCGTCCGCGCCGTCCAACAAAGCCTCCAACAACACCGCGAGGAAACCCGCCACGCCGACGAGTTCAGCGCCGGGCTGCTCGCCGAGGATGAGGCCGGCTACGACCGGTTGCGGGTCATGGCCGAGCTCGAGGGCGAGATGCGCGACGCCGCCGCGCGGCTCGAGTTCGAGCGCGCCGCCCACCTGCGCGACCAGATCGAGTCGCTCAAGCACGGGCGCACCCCGGCCGCGGATCGGCCCGCCAGCGGGCGCAAGACCAAGTACCGTTAGTCCCGCGGCTGCCGTCCGGGACCTGAAGCGCCGGGTTGACTCGATAGAAACCATTTCCTAGTTAGGTAGTGCTATTACGCATGAATCGTCCCATCCGCCACCGCCGCCGCCATGGACAAGCACTCGCGCTTGCCATGCTGCTGGTGGGCGCCGCCGCGCACGGAGCGATCGGCACTGCGCCCGCGCCGGCGATCCCCGCGGCGGCTGCGCGGATTGACGAACTCGTCGCTGCCGCGGCCAAAAAGCAGAACCTCGGCATGCCGCCGCTCGTCAGCGACGCGGTCTTCCTGCGCCGCGCGTTCCTCGTCGCCGTCGGCCGCATCCCGACCGCCGAGGAGGCACGTTTCTTCCTCGAGGCCGAGTCACCCACCAAGCGCGACGACCTCGCCGCCTTCCTCGTCCACTCGCCGGGCTACTCAAGCCACCTGTCCAACTGGGCCTTCGACCTCCTCCGCCTAACCGACGGGCGCGAGGGATCCAACGCCACCAACGAGCCCTACCGCCACTGGGTCCGCGGCGCCATCGACTCTAACATGCCGTGGGACCGCCTGGTCCACACGCTGCTCAGCGCCGAGGGCGACGGCTGGGCCAGCGAGACCGCCGCGGTCGGCTACTACACCCGCGACCGCGGCATGCCGTTGGACAACATCGCCAACTCGATGCGCATCTTTCTCGGCTCGCGCATCGAGTGTGCCCAGTGCCATGACGACCCGTACGATGGCCCGGAGCAGCGCGACTTCTACCAGTTAGCCGCGTTCACCCATGGCCAGGGGATGGTCAAGCGCGAGCAGATGAGCGGGCTATGGGACGAGTTGGGGGCGAGCCAGGAGACGCGCCAGAGTGCGGAGTATGCGGCGGCGCAGGTCATCTGGGACAAGGTTTACGGGATGAGCCTGGCGGGTGGGGGCGAGGGGCGCATCGCGCTGCCGGCCGACTACCAGTACCGCGACGCCGAGCCCGGCGAGATGGTCGGGGCGCGCACGCCGTTCGGGCGCACGGTGCGGATGTCCGAGCGGCGCGAAAGCGGCCACGGGCGCAAGGAGCTCGCCGAGTGGGTGACGACCCGGACCGACGAGCGCTTTGCCGCGGTGATCGCCAACCGGATGTGGGCCCGGGTGATGGGCCGCGGGATCTTCGAGCCAGTCGACGAGTATGTCGCCCCCGCGGAGACTGCCAACCCGGAGCTCATGGCCTATCTGATAGAGCTGATCGGCGCGCTCAACTACGACCTGCGCGCGTTCCAGCAGGTTTTGCTAACAACCAAGACATTCCAGCTGGTGGCCAACACCGAGGCGGCGGTGGTGGAGGCGGACAACCTGCGTGGGCGCAAGGTGGCGCGGTTGAGCGCGGAGCAGATCTGGGACTCGCTGGTGACGCTGGCGGTGGGGGACCCGGACAAGTTGCCGAAGCGGACCTTGGACGCGCGGATCATCGTTGCCGGCAAGCCGGTGCTGGCCGGCAAGACGATGCCGGAGCTTTCGGCGGAGGTGCTCGCGCTCAAGGACGAGCGCGAGTTGCGGAAGTATTTTGCGGAGTTTGTCGCGGCGATCCGGGCGGACGGCGCGAGCGGGTCGGGATCCGACTCGATGGCGATGACGACCCGCCGGGCCGGGCCGCTCCAGTATGGCGCCGACGCGAAGGTGCGCGCTTCGGAGCTCGCCAGTCCGGCGCCGCGCGGCCACTTCCTGTATCTCTTCGGCCAGTCGGACCGGCAGGTCGTCGAGGGCGGGACGCGCGAGCCGAATGTCGGCCAGGTCCTCTCGCTGATGAACGGGTTTGTTGAAAAGGAGCTCGTCGCCAACCCGAAGGCCCACATCTTCAAGAGCCTCGAGGGCAGCAGCACTCCCCAGGAACGGATCCGCCGGATCTATTTGGCGACCCTCGCCCGCCCGCCGTCGGCCGAGGAGCTCGGCTGGATGCTCGACGAGGTGAACGCCGCCGGCGAGGAGGGCTACCGCAACATCATCTCCGCGCTGATCATGTCCTCGGAGTTTTTGTTCCTGCAATAACACTAACAACCATGTCTATCCACCACCAGGCCGACGAGCTCAGCCGGCGCCAGTTCATGTCGCGTGCGGCGAAGAGCTGCCTGGGTGTTAGTTTGCTGCCGCTGTTCGGCGGGTCGCTCGCGGGTGCGCCGCTGGCAGCGGCGGGTGGTCGCGGCAAGGCGAAGAGCGTGATCTATCTGTTCATGTCGGGCGGGATGAGCCACCTTGACACGTTTGACCTCAAGCCGAAGCGCAAGGAGGTCCAGGGGCCGGTCGAGGCGCTTGCGACCAAGGCCGACGGCGTGGTTGTTAGCCACTTTCTGCCGAAGACCGCCGGGGTGATGGACAAGGTGTGCGTGATCAACTCGATGACGTCCAACCAAGGGGCCCACGAGCAGGGGCAGTACCTGCTGCACACGAGCTACGCGGCGCGCGGCACCATCAAGCACCCGGCGCTCGGGTCGTGGATTCTGCGGCTCGCCGGGCGGATCAACAAGGAGATCCCCGGCTACGTGGCCGTCGACGTTTCCCCGGAGCATTCGTCGGGCGGGTTCCTCGGGCCCAACTTCTCCGCCGCGCCCATCGGCGGCGCCGAGGAGGGGTTGAAGGACTCGCGCCGCTCCGCGGCGGTTAGCGAGGAGAACTTCGCCCGGCGCCTGACGCTGGCCGACAAGCTCAACGGGAAATTCCACGAGCGCTACGCGAGCGCCGACGTGAAGGCCTACGAGGAGCTCTACAAGGAGGCGGTCACGCTGATGAACAGCGAGGACCTTAAGGCCTTCGACACCCGCGCGGAGACCGAGGAGACCCGCAACCTCTATGGCAGCGCCCGCTTCGCCCAGGGGTGCTTGTTAGCCAGGCGGCTCGTCGAGCACGGGGTGCGCTTCGTCGAGGTCGAGCTCGGCGGCTGGGACACCCACTACGACAACTTCACCGCCGTCGAGGGCCGCTGCCAACAGTTTGACCAGGCCTACGCGGCACTCATCAGCGACCTGCACCGGCGCGGACTGCTGGAGGAGACGCTGGTGGTCGTCGCCACCGAGTTTGGCCGCAGTCCGGAGATCCAGGCCGACCACAAGCTGGGGCGTGACCACCACCCGTCGGCGTTCAGTTGCCTGCTGGCCGGAGGCGGCGTCAAGGGCGGGTTCCGCTACGGCGAAACCGATCCAAAGGGCGACAAGGTCAAGGACAAGCCCGTGACCCTGCCGGCATTCAACGCCACCATCGCCCACGCCCTCGGCATCGACACCACCGAGGTGGTCGTCTCGCCGTCGCGCCGGCCATTCGTCATCGGCGGCGATGACAAGGCCGGGCCGGTGCTCGAGGTGTTCGCCTAGCGGTTCTAGCAGTTTGTTGGGGCGGCCGCCATCCGCCTGCTAGACTACCTCGCGGACGAGGTGGTTGGCGCGGTCGTTGTTTTTGAATGTGGCGGTGGAAGCGTCGTAGACGAGTCTTTCGCCGGGGATGCGTTGGGCGATGACGCCGAGGAGGACGAGCTCGTTGAGCATGGCGGCGTATTGGAAGTGTGAGGAGGCTTCTGGGACGGTGCCGCGGATGGCGTCGGTCCAGTTGCTGAAGTGGCTGCCGGCGATGCGCGGGAGGGATTTTTCGGGTGCCGGGACGGCGATGGCGCGGGCCTCGGGGATGATGCTGGCCATGCCGGCGTGGCTGTTAGTCATGACAGTTTCCTTGGCGGCGTAGATCAGCGTGCCGCCGCTTTTGTTGCCCATTTCGCGGCCGTGTTCGAGGGCGTCCGGGCGGTTAGGCAGGTTCCCCTTGCCGTCGCGCCAGACGAGGTCGAACGCCGGACGGCCGGGGCGGGCGGGGAAATGATAGGTGACGGTCGACTTGAGCGGGAAGGCGACGTTGGAGCCGCCCTCGGCCTCGGCCTGGATCCACTCTGGCATTCCCGGGTCGAAGGCGAAGAAGAACGGGTCGAGGATGTGGCAGGCCATGTCGCCGAGGGCGCCGCAGCCCCAGGCCGTCCAGCCACGCCACTTGAACGGGAGGTATTCCGGGCTGTACGGGAGGTCGCGGCCATTGCGCCAGAGGTCCCAGGCGAGGTGGCCGGGGACTTCCGCGGGCTGCGGCGCGGCGGCCATCCCTTGCGGCCACCAACCGGCCGGCCGGTCGGTCCACGCGTCGACGGATTTCACGTCGCCGATGAGCCCCGCGGCGACGAGCTCCTTGAGCGCCCGGATCGTGTCGCTCGAGTGCCCCTGGTTGCCCATCTGGGTCTTCACCCCGGCCTTGGTGGTCGCGGCTAACAGCTGGCGGGTCTGGTCGATGGTCTGGCACAGCGGTTTTTCCACATAGACGTGCTTGCCGGCCTTCACCGCGGCCATGGCGATGGCAAAGTGGGTGTGGTCCGGGGTGCTCACGGTGACCGCGTCGATGGTGTCGCCGAGCTTGGCTAACATCTCGTTGAAGTCCTTGAAGCGCGGGACATCGGGATGCTTGTTGAAGACCCCGGCGGCATGGTTGGCATCGACGTCGCAGAAGGCGGCGAACTCTTCGCTGGCCAGCCCGTCGACCGCGGCGGTCCCGCGCCCGCCGACTCCAACAAAGGCGATCCGCAACTTCCCGTTAGGGGAGGGGCGGCGCGGGCCGTTTTGGGCGTAGAGGCCGCCGGGAAGCAGCAGGTTGAGTCCGCCCGCGGCGAGACCCTTGAGGACGGAACGGCGTGAGGGCTTCAGCATAGAAAGCTACTACACCCATGGGGGCGCCAAAGTTACAGCGCAAATGCGGGGGCTCAGATCACTCCGCGGGCAAGGATGCCGATGAGGAAGTCGATCCGCTCGGAGAGCTCCTCCATTTCCAAAACCTGTTGGCGCTCGTCGGGGTCGCGGAGAAACTGTTGGGAAATGATATCCGCGAGGATGACCGGATCGTCGGCGCGGACGAAGAGGGTTTCGACCGCCTCGCCGATCTCCGGCGGAAGGCTCGCCACCGCGCTGCGCACCGCGGCCCGCAGCCGGGTCGCCTGGGCCGCCGCCGCCGGAGTCGTCGCCCCGAGCGAGCGGACCGGGGTGATGTGCGCCTGCGGGAACGGTGCCGAATCAAGCCAGTAGTCGAAGCGCACCCGGATAACCCCGTGGAGGATCAGGTCGGAGGTCCCGCCGTCCTGCTCGCGCGACGCCCGGATCAGCCCGATAGTACCAACCGGCGCCGCGCATCTCCCGAGGTCGCGGCCCTCCGGCGCCAACAACCTGGTGACGCAGAACATGCAGTCGCCTTCCAAGGCTTTCTCCAACATCACCTGATAGCGTGGCTCGAAGATGTGCAGCGGCAGCGCCCCGTGCGGAAACAGGGTGCAGTCGGGCAGCAGCATGACGCCGGAAAACTCGGGAATGTTGATCGCAGCCATCGGGGTGGAAGAATAGGGACGCAGTGGGTGTTAGAGAAGCCCGGCCTCCTTGAATGAGAACCACGGTTCGCGCCCGGCGCAGCGGCTGCCGATGATGACGTGGTCGAGGAAGCGCAGTTGGAGGAGCTCGGCGGCGTCGCGGAGGCGGCGGGTGAACGCCTCGTCGGCGCGGCTTGGGGTCGGGTCGCCGGACGGGTGGTTGTGGACGAGGACGAACCCGTAGGCGGCGCGGGCGATGACCGGCTTGAGGACTTCGCGCGGGTGGGTGAGGGTCTCGTTGAGGGTCCCGCGGGAGACTTCAAAGACCCCGGTCGAGTTGAGCTTGGTGTTGAGCAGGATGACTTGGAGCGACTCGTAGGTCAGGTGGCCGAGCTGCGGGCCGAGGGCGGCGTAGACGAGCCGCGGTTCGTCCATCGGGCGGGTCTGCATTTCCTCGCGGGCGACGCGGATGCCGATCTCGAAGATGGCGGCCAGCTCGCAGGCCTTCGCCTTGCCGAGCCCGCGGGTTTTGCGCAGCTCGTCGAGCCCGAGGCGTCCGAGCGGCGCGAGCCCGCCGTGGACGGCAAGCAGCTCGCGGCCGATCTGGATGGCGCTCGCCCCGCGGGTGCCGCTGCGGATGAACAAGGCTAGCAGCTCGGCGTTGTCCAGCGCCCCGGGGCCGAGCCGGGCGAGCTTCTCGCGCGGCCGCTCGCTTGTCGGCAGGTCATGGATCCGCTGGCTCATGGGCTAACATTGATGCGTTGGCGGCTTCGACAAATGGTATTTGCCGTTTCGGTTGGATAAGCGCCCGCCGGGCCGCTAGGGTGCGCGGCGATGGTTGTTAGTGAGAGCGTTCCAACAGGTCGTTGGATTCTGTTGTTTGACGGCGCCTGCGGGATGTGTGACCGGAGCGTCCGGCTGCTCCACCGGCTTGACCGTCGCGGGCGGCTATGGTTTGCGCCGCTCCAGGGGGAAACCGCGCGCGCGCTCGGCATCGCGGTCGATGTCTCGGAAACCGGGACGATCCAGCTGGTTTTCGAGGCTGGCGGGGTGGTCCGCGCGCAGTTCGAGCGCAGCGCCGCGATCCTGCGCACCCTGCGGATCATCGGCGGATTCTGGGGGGGCGTTGCGACGCTTGGCTGGCTCGTCCCGCGTGGCTTGCGCGACGCCGGCTACCGGGCGATCGCGCGCCGCCGCCAGGCGTGGTCGGCGAAGCTCGGCGCCTGCGGGCTGCCCGCCGCCGGGCTGCGCGACCGGCTGCTCCCGTAGGATCGCCCGCCGCCCAGTCCGGGCGGGGCGCGCACTTTCCGCTTGCTCCCGCCGCCCGCGGTGCTACATCGCCCGAGCGTCAATTGCTCCGCTCACCCGGGGCGGCGGACAACGCGGAAACGCCACTGTAGCTCAGGGGTAGAGCAACGCATTCGTAATGCGTAGGTCGTCGGTTCAATTCCGACCAGTGGCTC
>JBILQE010000065.1:0-13803 GCA_044373465.1 Akkermansiaceae bacterium
GTTGCCGCCGGCTTCTCGCCCTTGGCCACCGCCACGGCCACCCGCGCCGCGAGCGTCGCCAGGTTCTTCAGCGGCTTGTAGATCGTCAGCGCCTGCGTGCCGGCCATAATCCGCTGGCAGGCAGCAAGATCGGCGTCCTGGCCGGTGACCAGCACCTTGCCGGCCAGTCCCTCCTCGCGCAGCGCCTGGATCGCCCCTCCGGCGGTCGCGTCATTCGAGGCGATGACCGCATCGATGTTCGATCCGTGGGCGGTCAGCGCGGCGTTCATGATCTTCTTGCCGTTCTCCGGCTTCCAGTCCTGCGCCCAGTCCTCGTGGACCACCTCCACCTTCCCCGCGGCGATCAGCGGCTGCAAAATGTTGTCCTGCCCCTGCTTGAACATCTTCGCGTTGTTGTCCGTCGGCGCGCCATACACCCGCACGATCCGCGCCTTGCGGTCCTGCGGGAAGCGCGCCGCCGCGTACGCCGCCTGCGCCTCGCCGACCTTCACGTTGTCAAAACTCAGGTAGTAGTCGATCGCCGCATTCCGGATCAACCGGTCGTAGGCGATCACCGGCACCTTCGCCTGGTTGGCCGACTTCACCGCCCGGGTCATCGCCTCGCCGTTGTGCGGCACGATCACCAGCACATCCACCCCGCGGCTGAGCAACGACTCGACATCCCGCACCTGGCGCGTGTCATCGCTGTTGGCCGATTGCACAATCACCGTCGCCCCCAACTTCTCCGCCGCCGCCACAAACGTGTCCCGGTCCTTCTGCCACCTCTCCTCCTTGAGCGTGTCCAGCGACAAGCCGATCACCGGCTTCTCCTTCGACGCCTCCGCCGACGCCATCGCACCCAGCAGCATCCCCACCACAGCTATGATTCTAACTTTCATGATCAGCATTCCCAAGCAATCGCCCAGCTAAGCGCATCACCCCACCCGTGCAACCGCAAAGTTGCTAGCCACGGCGCCACCAACCGCGAGCCCCAGCCCGGGCCGCCGCCCGGCGAATCACGGGGGGCTGGAAGCCTGGCATTTCCACTTCCACCCGAAACGCGGCCCAATCCCGGTGGTTAACCCATGGATGAAAACCGCAGTCCTCGGCTTGGTCGCCCTCGCTTTCCTTGGCAGCGGGTGCGGCGAAAACGCCCAGCCCGAGTCGTCCGCGCCGCCCGAAGCGGCCTACGACCCGCTGGCCATCGAACCATCCAAAGAGGTGCGCTCCGTTGACCTTGTGGTGGATGACCCACCGCGGCAAATCCCGCTCCGGGTCTACCTGCCGGCAACGCCGCAGCCGGCGCCGGTGGTCATGTTCAGCCACGGTCTTGGCGGCTCGCGGGAGAACAACCCCTATCTTGGCCAACACTGGAGCGCGCGCGGCTACCTTGTGGTTTTTGTCCAGCACCCGGGCAGCGATTCGGCGGTTTGGCAGGATGTCCCGCCCGGCCAGCGCCTCATGGCAATGCAGAAGGCCGCCAGCCTGGCCAACTTCCGCTTGCGCGTCCAGGACATCCCCGCCGTCATCGATCAACTCGAAACTTGGAACCAGCAGGCTGGCCACCCGCTCCACGGACGGATGAACCTGGAAAAAATCGGCATGTCCGGCCATTCGTTCGGGGCGGTCACCACCCAAGCCGTCAGCGGCCAAAGCGCCGGGCGCCTGCGCTTGCTCACTGCCGATCCACGCATCGATGCCGCCCTTGCCATGAGCCCCAGCACCCCGCGAATCGGCACCGCCAACGAGGCCTTTGGCAAAGTCGCCATCCCCTGGATGCTCATGACCGGGACCAAGGACGTTGTCCCCCTGCTCAGCCAAGCCGACGCCACCTCCCGCCTCGAAGTCTTCGCCGCCCTGCCACCCGGCGACAAATTCCAGCTCGTCCTTCACAACGGTGAGCACTCCGCCTTCTCCGACCGACCCCTCGCCGGCGACACCCAACCGCCCAACCCCAACCACCACCGCCTCATCCTGGCACTCAGCACCGCCTTCTGGGATTCCTTCCTCAACAACGACCCCGCCGCCCGCTCCTGGCTCAACTCCACCGGCCCAACATCGCTCCTCGAGCCCAACGACCTTTGGAACACCAAATAGCCCTTCGCACTTAACTAATCAGCAGCAAGCGCGCGGCGGGGGTCGTTGGAGCCCGATGGATGCAGGGGAGGACCGACGAACCAGGATGGAGCGTCGCGATGCGCCACAGGTTGAAGAGTCCGAACGAGTAGGGATTGGCACCGGGGAGCGCGGTGTAGTGCAGGTCGTAGCAGGCGTCGCCGAGATAGTCGGCGAAGTCGGCATCGTCGGCGCCGCCAAACTCGCCAAGCAGCGCGGCACGGATCGCCGGATGGTCGATTTTCCTCAGCGCCTCGGCGTTGGCGATCCCCTCGCTTGGCGCACCGTGGTAGGTGCACAGCCAAGTGTCGGCCTCGACCGGTGCGCTGTCGACGTGGAACGACATGACGTCGGTGGCGACCACCGCGTCCTCGGCATCGCGCGGGTAGGCGTGGATGCAGTTGAGGACCGGGTCAAGCTGGCGGTCGCGGAGGAGGCGCAGATCGTCGAGCATCACGCTGGCCGCCGCGCGTCCGGCTTGCCCGAGCGGCAAGGAGGCGAGCAATTCCTCATCAAGGGTGACCACCCCGTCGCCAGGCCCGAGCGCCGCAACAACCTCCCCAAAATCCCCGACGAGCCGGCGCGGCCAGCACAAGGCGTTGATATTGCCCGAAAAGCGCGCCGCGACGAGTTCCTCGAAGCTGGCGACGTACCCGACCTGCGGATGGTCCGGGAGCGCGCGATGGTCATTCACCCGCCCGATAAACGACCTTTGAAGTGCGCTGGCAAGCGCAGCGCGACACCGCACTCCAAACTCGCGCGCCGCCCGCGCACAAGGAACAGCGACTTCCGTCGCGTGGGTCACCCGCCCCCGCTCACCTAGCCACCGGACCGGCGCGCAGGCGGATGACCGGGTGCTTCCCAGCCTGCGGTTGGACCGGGCCGGGGACGACCTTCCCGGACTCGCGCGGGTGGCCGAGGAGGTCGCTGTCGAGCGCGAGCGGGCGCCCGTCGCGGTCTTCGAGACCCTGCCCGGTGAGCTCGAATGGCCCGACAAACTCGCTGGTGACCAATGGCCCGCCGAGCGCCGGCGGGACCCAGCCGGCGGGCATGACGATCTCGACCCCATCCGGGAGCGACTTGAAGACGGGCGCCGCACCGTCCCCAACCACGCTGTGGGCGTCCCCCCAGGTGGTCGGCTTGGCCCCGGCGAGGAACGCATTCCAGTCCGCGGCATACCCCGGGTTGTTGGGAAACGTCTCCGCGCCCTTGCCGATGAACAAGTTGTTCCACCATTTCACGTCCGCCGCGGCGGTCGGGGCGACGCCCACCTTGATCGCCGAATGCGGCTTCCAGAACGCGACATCGGCGCCGCCGCGCACCGTCCAGCCGGAGTTGAGGAACAGGTTGTGGACAAAGACGACCCCGCGGGACTCGACGATGACATTGCGGTCAAAGATGTTGTGGTCGACCAGCAGCGGGCTCCCCTGGTTGTTCTGGAGAAACAACGACCACGCCTCGGTCTCGTAGACGACGTTGCCGCTCACCCGGGTCCCCTGCCCGGCCCAGTCGATCCAGATCCCGGTGTATTGGAGCGGCTTCTTCTTCGTGTAGCCCTCCGGCTTGCCGGAGAACACCCTGCGGATGATGTTGTTGCGCACCGTGACGTCGATCGGCAGGTGGATCTTGATCCCGCCGCTCTCCTCGCCGCCAAACTGGCGTTTCGGGTTGATGTCCTCGATCAGGTTCCCCTCAATGATGCTGCCGGCCCACCCCTTGAACCCGTGAATCGCCGCTTCCCCGCAGCGCATGAAGTGGTTGTTGCGCACCAGGTGGCGGCCGACGCTCTGCATGTCAAACCCGTCATTCTCATACGACGGGTCGTTCCCCGCCACCAGCGCGACGCACTTCGCGTCCATGAACCGGCAGTTCTCGATCGTCCAGTGGTGGCCGAAATACGTCCCGACCGCGCCCTCCTGGAAAACCAGCCAGGCGACCCACTGGGGCGCTGTCTGGGCGATCGTCAGCCCATCCAAGGTGATGAACCCCAACCCCTTGACCTTCGGGAAAAACACCGACGCGCGGGCGTTCACCTCGACGAGTGAGGCGTTCGGGTTGGCGTCCCCGAAGTTCACCCGCAGCCCGGTCACCCCCGGCGACGCCTCGACCCGCCAGCTCCCGGCGGTCCGCGCCAACTCTTCGTCGCTGAACACCTCGCGCAGCGACACCCCGTCGAGATACACTTCCCCAAGGTGGTTCTCGTAGCCGAAGTGCAGCCAGTCGCCCGCAAGGTTGGTCTTGAACGGGTTGCGCTCGCCGAAAAACTCGTCCGGGAGGTCCCGGCGCCACGTCGCGCCCTCCCTGACCCAGCCGTCGACCACCTCGGACCCCTTCAGGATCACCTCCTCGCCGGGCGCCGCCTGGTAGATGATCCTTTTCTCCTCGCTCGTCCCCCCGCGCGGCGGCCTCACCCATTCACGATACGTCCCCGCGTGGATCAACACCCGGTCGCCCGGCTGCAGCACCTCCGCCGCCTTCTGGATCGTCTTCCACGGGTGGTCGCGGGTCCCCGGGTTCTCGTCCGCCCCGCCGATCGCCACATGGTAGTCACCCGCCCACACCGGCACCAATCCGACCATCAACCACACGAAAATTCCCCACTTCACCCCCAACTCATGCCCCGCCGCACGCTCCCGCGTCAAGCGGTCAAACATCCGCTGGCAAGCCCCGGCTAACAGCACAGATGCGGCATATACCAAGCAGGATCAATCTTCCCGGGCGCTTGCGATTTCGACTTGTCAGTTAGACCGGGTGCTTCAAGGTGCGCTGCAACCCATACCCAACGAGAAAACCCGATGCAGTCCTTTCTGACCGACCACGGAATTACCACGTCAATCGTCCTTGGTGCCTTCGGGCTGGCGGCCGCGATCATTCTCATCCGGATGGTGATGTCCTCCTCGCCGGGGAACTCGCGGATGGCGGAGATCGGAGCGGCGATCCAGGCGGGAGCGAAAGCCTACCTGCACCGGCAGGTGGTGACCATCTCGGTGATCGCGGTGGTGATGTTCTTGGCCATCGGCGGGTTGCGCGACTGGGTGACGGCTGGCGGGTTCGTCGTCGGGGCGGTTTGCTCGCTGGCAGCCGGGTACATTGGGATGATGGTCGCGGTGCGGGCCAACGTCCGGACCGCGCAGGCGGCCTCGGTCGGGTCGCACCCGGCGCTGCGGGTTGCGTTCAACGGGGGTGCGGTGACCGGGTTGCTGGTGGTGGCGCTCGGGCTGTTGTCGGTGGGGATTTTCTACATGGCGGTGCTCAAGACGACCGGGAGCGGGAAGATGGCGATCGACTCGCTTGTCGGCCTCGCACTCGGCAGTTCGCTCATCAGCGTGTTTGCGCGGCTTGGCGGCGGGATCTACACCAAGGCGGCCGACGTCGGCGCCGACCTGGTCGGGAAAATCGAGCAAAACCTCCACGAGGACGACCCGCGCAACCCGGCAACGATCGCTGACAACGTCGGTGACAACGTCGGCGACTGCGCCGGGATGGCCGCGGATGTCTTTGAGACTTACGCGGTGAGCCTGATCGGCGGGGTCCTCGTCGGGTACCTGAGCGCGGCCAACCACGCGATGTCGGCGCTGGTGTTTCCGTTCATCATCTGCGGGGTGTCGATCATCGGCGCGATTCTGGGGATCATGTTCGTCAACCTGACCCGGATCTCGCCAACCAAGGCGCTGCTCGGCGGCGTCGGCGTCAGCGGGCTGGTTTCCGCCGGGCTCCTGTGGCCGGTGACCCACGCGATGTTCCCTGAGGCGATCGAATTTTCCGGGAAGCTGGTAAGTTCCTCGGCGCTCTATGTTTGCGTGCTCGTCGGGATCGTCCTGACCTTCGTCGCCGTCGGCATCACCAACTACTTCACCTCGACCAACTGCAAACCGGTCCAGCGGCTTGCCGAAGCGTGCAAGACCGGCCACGCGACCAACATCATCGCCGGGATCAGCACCGGCCACCACGCCACCCTGCTGCCGGTCCTCGCGATTGCCGCCTCGATCTGGCTCTGCCACTCGCAAGCAGGACTTTACGGGATCGCCGTGGCGGTCGTGAGCATGCTGAGCCTCTCCGGGATCATCATCTCGCTGGATGCCTTCGGGCCAATCACCGACAACGCCGGCGGGATCGCGGTGATGAGCGGGCTTGACCCGGCGGTGCGCAAAATCACCGATGAGCTCGACGCGGTGGGCAACACCATGAAGGCCGTCACCAAAGGCTACGCGATCGCCTCCGCCGGCCTCGCCGCGATGGTCCTGTTCGGCTCCTACGTCGAGGAACTCCAGGCCCACATGAAGCAGGCGTTCGTGTTCGACCTGATGGACCCGCGGGTCATGATCGGCCTGTTCATCGGCGGGCTGCTGCCGTTCTCGTTCACCGCCTACGCGATGGACGCGGTTGGCAATGCCGCCGGCGCGGTCGTCCGCGAGGTCCGCCGCCAGATCGAGAAGTTCCCCGGCATCCTCAACGGGACCCACACGCCGGATTACGGCCAGTGCGTTGACATCGTCACCAAGGCCGCGCTGCGCCAGATGATCCTCCCCGCCCTGCTGCCGCTCATCTTTGTCGTCGGCGTTGCCCTCATCCCCGGCCTCGGCGCGGTCGCCCTCGGCGGCGTCCTCGTCGGCACCATCGTCACCGGACTGTTCCTCGGCATCGCCATGACCTCGTCCGGCGGCGCATGGGACAATGCCAAAAAATTCATCGAAGACGGCAACCACGGCGGCAAGGGATCCCCCGCCCACGCCGCGAGCGTCACCGGCGACACCGTCGGCGACCCCTACAAGGACACCGCCGGCCCCGCCGTCAACCCGATGATCAAGGTCGTCAACATCCTCGCCATCCTCATCATCCCGATCTTGTTCCGGTAAGAAAGAGTCGAAGGTCGGAAAGTCGAAAGTCGAAAGTCGATCGCACCGAACCGCAGCGCGGTTCCGCCTCAAAGCCCAGGGTTGGCGTACCCGCCTACCCTGGGGACCAAAGGGCCAAATCACACCGAACCGCAGCGCGGTTCCGCCTCAAAGCCCAGGGTTGGCGTACCCGCCTACCCTGGGTTCGCGCCCCGCCATCCTAGCGGGACCTGCGTACCCGGAAGCGCGACAAGTCCTCCATGGTCGCCGGCATCGAGTTGAGGAGCGGGTAGAAATAGGGCTCGCTGCGCGACGCTTTGGCGTCCGGTTGCGCCTTCGCAAGGGCAAGCAACTGCACGCGCTCGGCGGCGGCGGCTTCCACGATCCGCAAGAACTTCTCGCGCCGTTCTGGATCAAGCATCTCAGCAACCGTGCGGCGAATCTCCGGGTCCTCGTACGGATGATAATAGTAGACCCAATCGAAGGCCGGCTTGACGTCCTTGAACTCGGCGGCGCCGCGCCTGTAGAATTGCTTCCAGTCGGCATTGGTGAACTCCCGGCCATACTCGACGCGCATCAACATGAGGCGCATCAAGGGCGCAGGATCGGCACACAGCCGCTCGACCACGGCGCGCTTGCTGGTGATCTCGCGAGCGGCGAGTTCCAGGTAAAGCTCCTGGATCCTGCCAAGCTCAGCGGCGCTGAAGCTCACCTGCCCATCCAGCAGCAACAACGGAAAGTTGTTCCTCGCCAGTTGCTCTCTCTCATACCGGTCGAGTGACGCTTTCAGCGGGTGGAGCACCTGCGCGCTGGCCCTCCCGGCCATTTCGATCCGCTCGGCGGGAAACTCCCGCTCCAGCGCCGCCCTCCCACGCACCGGCCGCTCACGTCGACCCGCCGCCCGCGACCCCTCGGCCGCACTCCCCCCCTCGTCAGCCACCGGCGCGCTTCCACCCGGCCCATCGGTCAGCGCTTGCTCGGCGCTGTCCGGCCCGCTGCCCGTCAGCATCAGCACCAGCGCCCCGCCTACCAGCAGGCCGGCCAAAATCGTCAGGCGGGTTTTCCGGGTCATAGGACCAACCACCCGACAGTCACGTCGGAATACAGATCCGCACAACCTAAAAGATTGTTAGCCCGGATGTTCCTCTGGCCGCCCGAACCCGACCGCCCCAAAGGGGCAACGCATACCAGCCCAGCCAGGGCAACGCCCTGGGATCCACGCCCCGCCGCATTCCCGCGTTCTGCAGGAACGCCGCATATCGCGGTGCCAACAACCCACGCCCCAGCGATGCAGCGGTCCTTCAGAACGCATTTGATTCGCATTCCAGTCTCCCGGGGCTTCACCCCGGGCTGGTATGCGTTGCCCCATTGGGGCGGAGATTGGTTGGCCGGAGGCGGATCGCCAGCCATCCGCCCAGCGCAAGCACCGCCCCGAGCGCGAGAAAGGCCAAGTCATAGACCGATTCCCCCCGCGCCTCGACGACGTGGTGAAGATCCAGAAGGTGGTGGTTGATGACCCCTTCAACCAAATTGAACATCCCCCAGCCAAGCGCGAGCGCCCCCGCGAACGCGCGCGCGGACCACGCGGCATCCGCCCTCCGCTGGGCGCGAAACAGCATGACCACCCCCGCCACGGTCATCAGCCAGGTGAAGGCGTGAAACATCCCGTCCCAGAACATGTTGATCTCCACGTTGGCGATGCTCGTCTTGGCAACCCGCGCGGTCAGCATCCCGTGGACCTGGAGGATCTGGTGGAAGACGATCCCGTCAATGAACCCGCCGAGCCCGATGCCGAGCACCATCCCCGCGCGAATCAGCGGTCCGCTTGGGTTGCCGGCTTTCATGGCAGGATCCGGTAAAGCACAGCCATGATCGCCCCGGTGACCGGAATCGGCAGGACCACCTCACCCAGCGTGGCCCAGAACGAGCCATCGAAGATCCCCGCGCGCACCGCCTCCCCAGTCGCGCTGCCACACACCGGGCATCCCTGCGCGCTCCCCGCGGCCACCGCCACCCCGCACCGATCACCGCCCACCATTTCATCCGCCAACCTCGCCCGTCCCGCCGACGTTGTCCAGCGGTGCGCCGACCAACCCTCGCCAGACCTTGGGCCAGCAAAAATCAACAATCGGAGGTCAACAATCGTCAATCAAGTCCGCGAGCCTACCCTGCGGCCCCGCCGCGCCGCCCCGGCTTGGCGAGGATCTCGACATACACGCCCGGGCTGGCCGCCGCGGCCACCGCGTCAATCGCCGGGATAAGCTCTTCAACATGCTTGGCTTCCGCCGACTCGCTGGTCGCCCCGACGCGGCAGTCGAAGTCCCAGAAGTCGACCCCCTCGGGGCGCGGCTTGCTGCGTTCGCGCTTCAGGTACTTGCGCAGCTCGTGCTTGATCTGTTCAACGACCCGGGCCGGTGCGTGGTTCGGGGCGGTCAGCGGAAAGGTCTTCTTCACCGGCGCAGCTTGCGGGCGCGCGCCGGCATGTCGAGCGAAACGATGTTCTTCCAGCCCGCCGGCTCACAGCGGGACATCCTTGAGAGTGAACGGAACCTTGAAGGTCTGGATGTTGTCGTGGAGGGTCAGGACCAGCTTGGCACCCGCGGGAAGCTTCCCTTCGTAGCTCAGCGTGTAGGTGTAGTTTTTGTTGAACCCGCCGTAGCCGTTGCGCTCGAGCTCGACCCGGGTGTTCCCGGCGACGGCTTCAAAGCTGATGATGTCGTCCGGGTCGAGATTGACATCCAGGGTGATCTGGCGCTCGCCCGCGTCGATCTCCTTGATCGCCGCCCCGAGCTCGGTCCCCTTGGCGCCTGCCTTGAGCTCGGTGATCCCGAGGTCAAGCTCGCGGGTCCCCTCGGCGACGACATATTCAAGCGTGCCGGACAGCTCCTTGATCCCGGTGACCCCGGGTTTCGGGGTGGCCAGATTCACCTCGAACATCACCGAGGTCTGATCTTCAGCAAGGTTCACCGACTCAAGCTCCACCTCATCGCTGTCCAACAGGCTGCTGCCATCGCTGGCGGTCGCCACTTCCAGCGCACTCTCGTCGGAAACCGACAGGATCGTCCCGGCAAACTGCGCGTGCAGCGCCACCTTCAAGCCCGGCTTGGAGATGAACGGGCCGAAGTCAAAGCCCTTGGGGACCTTCAAAACCGTCTGGAGGCCAACAACCTCGAGCCCCTTGAGCGGCTCGCCCTTGGCCGCCGGCCCGGTCCCCTTGCTAGCCCCCAGGGCACTGCGCAACGCCG
Organism: Akkermansiaceae bacterium; assembly: GCA_044373465.1. Classification (GTDB taxonomy): domain Bacteria; phylum Verrucomicrobiota; class Verrucomicrobiia; order Verrucomicrobiales; family Akkermansiaceae; genus JBILQA01. The sequence goes on from JBILQE010000065.1 coordinate 10,175, forward strand.
CATAGCTTTCCTGGGCGGCTGCCACCTCCGCGGCATAATCGAACGCCGGTGCCGCGCCCTTGGCGATGACCGCCCGGACCGGCCCCTTGGTGCCAAACATGACCTCGTTGAACCGGTCGTCAAACTCAGGACCACCTTCGTCCATATCGCCGCCATGGGCCGCGACCCACGCGTCGTCCGCCATCAGGGTGTCCATTGCGGTCAGGATCTTCCCGCCGTCCATCTTGATCGCCAGCGACTTCTCCCGCTTGGCGAAGTTGCTGACCTCGGTCGGGACGCTTGGCAGGTTGATCAGCACCGAGTGCTGCATGGTGCCCACCATCGCCGCCATCATCGGCTTGGTCTGTTGGAACTTCGCCCGCTCCTCCTTGACCTTCGCGGCGCGCTCCACCGCGGTGAGCTCCGCCGGCTTCTCGGCGTCCGCGTCCGGCTCATCCTTGCGCAGCGACAACACCCCGCCGCCAGCCGCATCGCCGGCCCAGCCGAACTTCAACATCCCCTGGCTGCCGAAATCCACCTCGTTGAGGTCCTTGAAATAGGCAGTCCCCTTGAAATTGACCCGGCCGTCGTCGAGGCGCTTGTAGGTCACGTCCTTCCAAACCTCGATCCCGCGGGTGTCCTTGAGCACATCGGCCACCGCCTTCGTCAGCGCCGTCTCCGGGTCGTCGTTGTCACCGGCCATCAGGTCCACCGGCTGGAAGCTGCATTCATGAATCACCTTCCCCGACCCGTCCGGGTTGAGCGTGAATTCCTGCTTCGTCTCAAAGCAGCCGCTCAGCAGCCCGCCTAGCAACAAGCCCGCCACCACCCTGGAAAACATGCGCAACCTGTTAAACATGCAACTATTAGACTCCGGCGGGTGCGCTGGAACAACTCATTTCCGCCCCGCGAATCAACGGTGATAGATAAGTCTAACGAAACCTATCTCGCTATAGCTCCACGGTCCTTCCGGTCCGGAAGCTCTCATCCGCAGCCAGCACGATGCGCAGCGAGGAAACCGCATCCCGGAGGTGGTCGGTGAGGTCGAGGTCCTCGCGGATCGCCCGGAGGAAAAACTCCTGCTCGCGCAGGCACAGCGCGTTGTGGTCCGGCTCGGCAACCAGCTCGAGCACCTCGTCGGCCCGCGCGAAGGTTCCCGCCGCGGTGAGTTCCGCATGGTGGAGCCGCAGCGCCTGGGTCGCGGTGTGGGCGTCGATGTTGGCGCTCTGGCCCGCGGCGCTTGCCGACTCGGCGACAATGGAGACGCACCCGTTAGGGCCGACGACATCCTTCACGAAGAATGCCACCTCGCTCATCATCGGCCCCCAGCCGGCCTCGTACCAGCCGACCGACCCGTCGTCGAAGGTCACCTGCAGCTGCCCGTAGTTGAACTGGCCGGCCGGCAGGTCCTCGCTGAGGCGCGCGCCGATCCCGGAAACCCGCAGCGGCCTAGCCCGCGTCATCTGGCACATCACGTCGACGTAGTGGACCCCGCAGTCGACCACCGGGGAGACCGAGGCTAGCAGCTTCTGATGGACTTCCCAGTTGGCCCCGGACGACTGCTGGTTGAGGTTCATGCGCATCACCAGCGGCTTCCCAAGCGTTTGCGCGATCGCGATGAACTTCTCCCAGCTCGGGTGGTGGCGCAGAATGTAGCCAACGACCAGCTTGCGCCGCGCCGCGGTGGCCATCGCCACCAACCGCTCAGCGTCAGCTACCGACTCAGCCAGCGGCTTCTCGATAAAGACATGGCACCCCGCAGCCAGCGCCGCGGCGGCAAACTCCGCGTGGCTGTCCGGATAGGTGGCAATGCACACCGCGTCGGGCCGGGTCGCGGCCAAAGCCTGATAGAAGTCGTCAAACCCGGCCACCGCCCCGCCCAACTCCGCCACCAGCCCGGCCCGGCTCGCCGCCGAGCGGGTCACCACCCCGCACACCTCAACCCCGTCAAGCGCCTGATACGCCAGCGCATGCGGCCGCCCCATGTGCCCCGCACCCACACACAAAACCCGCAATCGAATGTTGTCACTCATCTTAGAAATTCACCCTCCGTCAACCCGGTCAATCCAGTCACCCCAGTCATTCCCCCTTCCTCACCCGGAACCCAACAAGAAAAACCACCGCCACCGCCGCCGCCATGCCCGCGGGCAAAAGCCAGTGGGCCTGCCATGCCGCCGAGGCACTTGCTAGAACCCCGCGATCAACCCCGCCTGGCAGCCCAACCGCAAACATCTGCCCTAGCTGTTGGGCAAAGCTCAGCGACTCCCCGCCGCGGCCCTCGGCAATCGCCGCGGCCAAGGCATCGGCGGCGGGCTTCACCGGCGCCATGTTGTGGGCCGCGACCTTGAAGCCGATGAACATCCCGATCCCCTGGGTGAAGAACACCAGCATGCTCTGCGCCTGGCCGCGGATCTCCTTCGGCGCGGTCCGGTCGGTGTACATGAACCCGGTCACAAAGAAAAAATCATAACAGATCCCGTGCAGCGCCACCCCGGCAAACAACATCCACACCACCTGGTCGGGCGCGCCTAACGCAAACAACAGGTAGCGCAGCGTCCAGCCGGCCATCCCGACAAGGATCATCCACTTCACCCCGAGCCGCCGGAAGAAAAACGGGATCAGCAGCATGAACAACAGCTCGGACATCTGGCCGATGGTCATCGCCGAGACCGGTTGCTCGAACCCCATGTTGGCCAGGAACCCCGACGTGTTGGCATAATAGTACGCCAGCGGAATGCAGATCAGCGTCGAACAGATGATGAACACCAGGAACGCCGGCCGCGCTAACAGCTTGAAGGCGTCCAGCATCAGCAGCGCCCGCAGGTTCACCGGCGCGCCCGCGCTTGGCGGCGGCGTGCTCGGCAGGCTGAAACAATAGCCGCCCAACAACACCGCGGCGCCGCCGGCCAGCCAGAACAAGTTCACGCTTCCCGACCACCCAAGGAACCCGCCAACCAGCCCCGCGACAATCCAGCCGATCGTCCCCCAGACGCGCACCGCCGGGAATTCCTCCTGGCTCAGGTGGCTGAACGCAACCGTGTTGGCCAGCCCAAGCGTCGGCATGAAACACAGCATGTGCCCGGTCAACAACCACACCACCGTCCCGCCCGCTCCCGCCTCCACCGCCCCCGGGACTAACAGCATCAGCCCCCCGCCTAACAACAGGAGCACCCCCATCACCTTCTCCGAGGCGAAGAACCGGTCAGCGACCAACCCAAGGAACAACGGCGCAACCATCGCGCCAACCGGCGCACTCCCGTACGCCCCGCCAACCACCGACTCGGAAAACCCGCTCGCCGAGAGCACCAGGTACAGCGTCACAAACCACGCACCCCACAGGAAAAACTGCAGGAACATCATCAGCGACAGGCGGACTCTCAGGGCGATCATCGGTTAACTAGCCGTTAGCTTGCGGCCATCCCCCAGCCCACACCACCCACCTCACCTCAACAATCAAAAATCCACAATCCTCAGTCGCCCCATTCCCCAGCCGGTCATCGATCGGCTAGCCGCTGCGCCCCAGCGGTCCAGGTTCAGAACATGGGTAACACAATAGGTTCAATACATGGGTAACACCTTGCCAATCCGGGGATCCTCCTAACGGTCGCCGGAAATGCCATGGAAAAGCACCCTGAAAATGAACGAAAAAA
>JBILQE010000023.1:0-49373 GCA_044373465.1 Akkermansiaceae bacterium
GGCTTCAACAAATCATCAACGGCCTTGGGCTCGGGGCGATCTATGCGCTCATCGCCCTTGGTTACACGATGGTTTACGGGGTTTTGCGGTTCATCAACTTCGCCCACAGCGACGTGTTGATGCTCGGGGCGTTCACGGCGTTCTGGCTTTCGCCACAGATTGAGAGGGTCTTCGGGGCGCAGTCGGTGCTCGGGTGCATCCTGGTATTCATCGTCGCGGCGCTGGTTTGCGCGTGCCTCGGGATGTTCATCGAGCGCTTCGCGTACCGGCCGCTGCGCAACCGGCCGAAGCTCACGGTGCTGATCACCGCGATTGGGGTCTCGTTGTTCATCGAATATACCGCGCAAAACGAAAAAGTCATCGGTGCGGCGCCGAAGCCGTTCCCGCAGTTGCTGCCGGAGTCGTCGCTCCACCTGGGCGGGCTGGTCGTTTCCAGCAATGACGTGCTGACCGTGGCGGTCACCGCGGTGCTGCTCGTGGCGATGTGGTTCATCGTCCAGAAGACCCGGATCGGCACGGCGATGCGGGCGGTTTCCTTCAACCAGCAAGCGGCGCTGCTGATGGGAGTGCCGGTCAACCGGGTGATTTCGTTCACCTTTGGGCTCGGCTCGGCGCTCGCGGCGGTCGCTGGGATTCTCTACTCGATGAAGGCTCCGGGGATCGATCCGCTCATGGGCGTCCAACCGGGCCTGCGCGCATTTGTCGCCGCGGTGCTTGGCGGGATCGGCAACCTCCAGGGGGCGGTCCTTGGCGGCATCCTTCTTGGCCTGCTCGAGGTCATCGCCGGCGGGATCCCCGGGCTGTCAAACTACCGGGACGCGATCGCGTTCGGCATCCTGATCCTGATCCTGATCCTGAAACCCGCCGGTCTGCTTGGCCGCTCGACCGTGGAGAAAGTCTGATGCATCTTTCCGGAGCAAAACGCTGGCTGTTGGTGGGCATCGCGCTGGCGGTCGTCGCGTCGTATTTTTCCCCGCAGTTCAACGGGTATTATCTGGGGGTCGCGATCGATGTCGGCATCGCGATCATCCTGGCGACCAGCCTGAACCTGATCAACGGCCACACCGGCCAGTTCAGCCTTGGCCATGCGGGGTTCATGGCCGTCGGCGGATATTTTGCGGCGTGGATCTCGCTGAGCGCCGGGGAAACCGCCAGCGCGCTGTGGTTTTTCCCGCTCGCGTTGCTCGCCGGCGGGCTGCTTGCGGCCGGTGTAGGGCTTTTGGTCGGGATCCCGTCGTTGCGCTTGCGTGGCGACTACCTTGCGATCGTCACCCTTGGGTTCGGGGAAATCATCCGGGTCATTGCCCAGAACACCCAGGCGATCGGCGCCGCCAGCGGACTCAAAGGCATCCCGAAACTCACCACCCTCGGGTGGACCTTCGGATTCGCCGCCATCACGATCTACGCGATCTCCGCGCTGGTCAACTCGACCTACGGCCGGGCGTTCATCGCCGTCCACGATGACGAGATCGCCGCGGAATCCAACGGCATCGACACCACTCGCACCAAGGTGACCGCGTTTGTCACCGGCGCGTTTTTTGCCGGCATCGCTGGCGGCCTGTTCGCCCACCACAAGCAGTTCCTCTCCCCGACCGGCTTCGACTGGATCAAGTCGATCGACATCGTCGTCATGGTCATCCTTGGCGGGATGGGCCGCACCGCGGGGGTCATCGCCGCGGCCATCCTGCTGACGCTCATGCCTGAGTTCCTGCGCGACTTCTCCGACTACCGGATGATCATCTACGCCGCGTTGATTATCCTGCTGATGCTCCTGCGTCCGGCCGGGCTGTTCTCGATCAACCTGAAACGCCGCAAAGCGACATGAGCGCGCCGTTGTTGGAGCTGGAAAACGCCACCATCAGGTTCGGTGGCCTCACCGCGGTGTCCGAGCTCACTCTGGCCATCGGCGAGAACGAACTCGTTGGCCTGATTGGCCCCAACGGTGCGGGGAAAACCACCGCATTCAACATGATCACCGGCGTCTATCGCCCGACCAGCGGCCGGATCCTGTTCTGCGGCAACGACACGCTCGGCATCAAACCGAACCGGCTCGCCGCCCGCGGGATCGCCCGGACGTTCCAGAACATCCGCTTGTTCGGCTCGCTGAGCGTGTTGGACAACATCCGCGTCGCCGCCCGGCTGCACAACCCGCAGGGGTACTTCGGCGCGCTCTGGCGCGGCAAGCGGTGGAAATCCGCCGAGGCCGAGACCGAGAAAAACGCCCTCGAACTCCTCGATATCTTCAACCTCGCCGACCAGCGCGACACCTTGGTCCTCTCCCTCCCGTACGGTGACCAGCGCCGGCTCGAGATCGTCCGCGCGCTGGCGACCCGCCCGAAGCTCCTCCTCCTCGACGAGCCCGCGGCCGGCATGAACCCCGCGGAAAAGGACGCCCTGATGGGCCTCATCCGCTTTGTCAAAGAGCGTTACCACCTGTCGGTGCTGCTCGTCGAACACGACATGAAGGTCGTCATGGGCATCTGCGAACGGATCGCCGTGCTCGAATACGGAATTAAAATCGCCGAGGGGACACCGAAGGAAATCCAAGGCAACCCGAAGGTCATCGAAGCCTACCTCGGCGCAGCCGCCATCTAACCCATGCTCACGGTCGAAAACCTCCACGTCAGCTACGGCGCCATCAAGGCGCTCCACGGCGTGAGCTTGAAGGTCCCGCAAGGGTCCATCGTCACTCTCATCGGTGCCAACGGCGCGGGGAAATCGACCACCCTGCGCGCCCTCTCAGGATTGCTCAAGTCCACCGGCTCAATCACCTACGACGGCCAGGAAATCTCCCGCATGGCCGCCAACAAGATCGTTGCCCGCGGCCTCTGCCACGTCCCGGAAGGCCGGATGGTTTTTGCCAACCTCACCGTCCAGGAGAACCTCCGCATGGGCGCCTACCTCCAGAGCGACCGGAAATGGATCGCCACCCAGACCGACTACGTCTTCTCCCTCTTCCCCCGCCTCAAGGAGCGCGCCACCCAGGCCGCCGGCACCCTTTCCGGTGGCGAACAGCAGATGCTTGCCATCGCCCGGGCCCTCCTCAGCCGGCCGAAGTTCCTCATGCTTGACGAGCCATCCCTCGGCATCGCCCCCCTGCTGGTAAAATCCATCTTTGAGCGCATCGTCGAGATCAACCGCGAGCAAGGGCTCTCGATCCTCCTCGTCGAACAAAACGCCAACCTCGCCCTCGACGTCTCATCCTACGCCTACGTCCTGGAAACCGGCAAAATCCTCCTCGAGGGACCCTCCTCCCAGCTGAAGCTCAACCCCCAGGTCCAGGCCAGCTATCTGGGAGCTTAGCATGCGCTGCCCCCCATAAACTGGTCAGCCTTGGCGCCGGACCGCACTGTTGGTGGAGCCCAGCTATTCCTAACGATTCTGAAATACTTCCCGCGGTTAGCCGGTAGGCATGCGACCGCCCATGCAGACCCGCCGCCGATTTTTTCTCAACGCCTGCGCGGCAAGCGCAGGGATGTTCTCGTCTGCGACCCGTGCCGGCGAGCCGGCGCCGGCGGGACGGGTGGTCGACCTGCGGATTGCCGATGGCTTCGGAGCGGGCGAGGCGGACATCCGCGCGGTGCTCGCCTCGGCGGCGGGCGAGCTGTGGGTCCATTGTCCAACAACCCGGTGGGAAGTCAGCGGCTTCCATGTCTATCACAATGCTGAGTCGCCGATCACCCTGTTTGAGCACACGCCGGACAACCGGGTGGCCATCGGCCTCAACACCCAGGGGACCCTCTGGTGCCAGTTCGCGTTCCAGTTCGCCCACGAGTTCTGCCACGCGCTGGCGGGCCACAGCAACGACTGGCGCAAGACCTGGATCAAGGGCCGCAAGGCCAACCACTGGTTAGAAGAATCCATCTGCGAGACCGCCTCGCTGTTTGCGCTGCGGGCGATGGCGAAGTCATGGGCCATCAACCCACCCTATCCGAATTGGAAAGACTACGCGCCAGCGCTGGCAAGCTATGCCGACGAACGGCTAACCACCACGCGCGGCCAGCTGCCAGCCGGGACCCGGTTTGTCGATTGGTTTGGCCAGAACGAATCGTCGCTGCGCGGCGACGCGGTCCAGCGCGAGAAGAACAACCAGGTGGCGGCGGCACTGCTGCCGGTGTTCGAGGCCGACCCGGGCGGCTGGGACGCGCTCGCATCGTTCAACCGCGTGCCCGCCGCTCCAGAAGGCACCCTGCAGGGGCAGTTCCAGGCGTGGCACCTGGTTGCGCCGGCCCGCCAGCGGCCATTCATCGCCAAGCTCGCCCGGGTGTTCGAGCTCTCGATTGGTTAGGTCACGCCGGCTTGGCTGTGCGCAGGCGCGAGACGCTGCCGAGCCAGGTGGCGGCGACGACGAGCAAGACGAGCAAGCCGAAGTGGCTGCCGGCAGCGCCACTGAAGGCCACGCCAAGCGCGCTGCGGTCAAACAGGTCGACCTGGGGCTGGGCGGCGAGGGTGACGGTCATGGCGGCGCCGAAGCCGAGGGCGGCGGTGGCGATGGAGCCGAAAACCCAGCGGCCAAGCGGCGACGGGTTGGTGAAGACCAGCGAGGCGGGAATGGCGGCAATCATGAGGGCCGCGCCGGCGGCGGCAACCGGGAGACTGCCGAGCGCCAACCCGGTGGCCAGCGACGCGATGCCGCCGAAGAACAACCCGCCGACGGTGAGCCCATCGAGCATTTCAACCCGCTCAAGGGCCAACCGGGCCATGCGGTCCCAGAGGAGCATGAAGTTGGCCAAGCCTGCCGCGAGCCAGGTGCCGAAAACCAGGAGGTAGTAGACGATCGCCAAGCCGATGATCACCCCGGGGTGGACGCCGGCAAGGCTCTCCCGGAGCACCTTGAAGACGACCATCAAGCCAACCACAAAGAGCATCTGGCGCCCCTCGGTGAGCCGCTGCATGAAAAACACCCAGCGCAAAAACAGCCGGTAAAACGCCGAGCGCGCCCGGAAGGATTCCTTGAGCCCCTCGCGGGCGTGGGTGAGTCCTGGTTCAAGCCGCAGCGCCTCGCGGAAATGCCCTTCGGCCACAGCCACCTGGCCGCGCTGCAAGGCTGCCCAGCCAGCGTTGGCGAAGGAAAACGAGTCCTCGGGATCGCGCGCAAGCCGGCGCCGGGTCTCCTGCTCACTCTCATCGAGCCGGTTCTGCATCCGCAGGACATGCGCAAGGAGGTTCGATGCCGCCTGGTCGTCCGGGTCGATCTCGAGCGCCTGCAGCGCGCAGGCCTCCGCCTCGCTCCAGCGCTTCAGCCCCGCCAGGGCGAACCCCTTGATCCGCCAGATGAACCCGAATTCCGGATCGAGCGCAAGCGCCTCGTCACAGAGCACCAATGCCTCGCGGTCGCGGTCGAGGCGGTTGAGGATGCTTGCCTGCAAGGTCAGCGGGAGCGGGTCGCCGGGCATCAATCCGGCCGCGGTCCGCGCGTCGGCGAGCCCGCGCTCGAGCTCGCCGGGGATGACCATTCGGTTGAGCGCCAATTCGATAAACCCATGCGGGTCGTCCGGCTCGCTGGCCAGGTAGCCGAGGATGCTGGCGACCGCCTCCGGATGCCGGCCGCGTTCCCGGAGGAGTTGGGCGCGTTTGAAGTCGGCGTTCACTTTTTCAGCCCGAGGTAATAGAGGACGTCGTCGTAAAACCCGCTCTGGTTGGCGTAGAGCGCGTGGTTTTTGGCGCTCTCGAACCACTTGCGGGTGCTCGGTTTGACCTCCTTGGCCGCCTTGGCGAGCATCTTCCCGGAGACCGGAACCAGCGCCCCCTTGCGCATCGCCTCGGTGAGCGCCAGTTCGGTTGCCTGGTCGAAGACCGCCTTGAGGTCGGCGCCGGAAAACCCGTCGGTCCCCTTGGCAAGCTCGTGCGGGTTGAAGTCAACCAGCGGCTTGCCGCGCCCGTGGATCGCCACAATCTCCTCGCGCGCAGTCAGGTCCGGCGGCGGGACAAACAGGATCCGGTCAAACCGCCCGGGCCGCAAAAACGCCCCGTCCAGCTGCCACGGCGCGTTGGTTGCACCGAGGACCAGCACCCCGTCGTTGCTCGCCTGCGACCCGTCGAGCTCCTGGAGGAACTGGTTGACGAGCGTGCGCGCGGCCGACTGGCGCATGTCGCGGCGGTCGGCGGCCAGCGCGTCGATCTCGTCGAAAAACAGCACCGCGGGCGCCACCTTGCGGGCCAACTCGAAGATCCTGTGGAGCTTCTGTTCAGACTCGCCGATATACATGTCGAGAATCTGGTGCAGCCCGACCGACAGGAACGTCGCGTCGATTTCCCCTGCGGTCGCCTGGGCCATCAGCGTCTTCCCGCACCCGGGCGGCCCGTAGAGCAGCACCCCGCCGCCAACTTTCTTGCCGTAAGCGGCAAACAACTCGGGGTTCTTCAACGGATGGATGATCTTCATCCGGATGTCGTCCTTGACCCGCTCCATCCCGCCGACATCGCTGAACTTCAGCTCGGCGCGGACGCAAAAGTCGATCCCGAGGTCGCGCGCCGCCGCCGCATCCAGCCCCTCGAACGGCGACTCACCGTCATCATCCTCATCCTCAACGATCTGCACCCTGCCGCCAGTGGTCATGACGCTCCGCTGGGCGCCGCCCGCCTTGAGGATCGCGGTGAGCAACTCGTCGTCAGCCTGCCCGCGGTCAAGCGCCACCGCCTCGTCATAATACGCCCGCGCGTTGGCCGCCTCGCCCTCATCAAGCGCAAGCCGCGCACGCAACAACCACGCCGCGGCGAATTTCGGCTCGCGCCCGCACAGGTCCTCGAGCCGCACCAGCGCCTCGGACGTCTCGCCGTCATAATCCAACAACCGCGCGACGCCCAGCAACGCGTCGCAGTGCTTCGGGTCAAGCGCCAGCACCCGGTCAAGGCACTCGCGCGCCTCGGCGAGGGCGAAGCGGTCCTCTTCGAGCCGCGCGACCATCAGCAACAACGGAATATTCTCCGGCGAGGCGGCCAGCGCGATCCTGAGTGCGTCCAGATCCATGCCGCCAATCAACCGCCATCCATCAGGCCGATCAAGCTTTGTGGCGCGCCTACCGGCAATTAACCACAGCGCCGACGGAGAGCGGAGGCCTGCCTGCGATGCGCCTGAAGTCGCCCCGCATCGCCGCGAAAATGCGCCGCAAACGGATCACAAGCCACACAGCACCAACCCACCCCTCCGATCAATGGCCAGACCTTTAATTGCCCGCTCATCGTTTGGTCGCTCCGGAAACTCTTGCCTTCTCGCTGATGAAGCGCGACTGAAGTCGCGGCTCCTTGAGGGACCCATGCCGGGTTCTGCGGAGTCGTCCCCCCACAGGTAAGCGCCCTTCGGCCATCCTCACCCCCCCCTTCGGTTCCCCTCCGGGAGCGTTGAACCCCTGTGGTTGCCGAAAGAAGCCAGTCCTGGGGCCGGGATTTTCCGCAAGATTCTGCTTGGCAATTGGGGCGGATTGGCACAGTTTCCCGGCCCGCCCGCTGACGTGCGGGAAATTTCCTCACCGAATCACACCATGGCTGTAGCTCTCAGACTGAACCGCAAGGGAACCAAGGACCGTCCCTACTACAAGATCGTCGCCGTTGACAGCCGTGCGCGGCGCGACGGTCGCTACATCGAGCAGGTCGGGACCTACGACCCGATGATGGCCGGGGAAAACTACGTGATCGACCTCGAGAAGGCCGACAAGTGGATCTCCCAAGGCGCCCAGCCGTCGGAAACCGTGGCAAGCATCATCCGCAAGGCGCGCACCGCGGCTTCCAAGTAGCGAACGACCATCGCCGGGCCGCCCCGCGGCTCGCCAGACCTTTCAAAGCCGTCCCGCTCAGTGGGACGGCTTTTGCTTTTCCCGGATTCCGCAATTTTCCCCGCAGCCAATGGATTACTCAGCCTTAGTCGTCAAACGTCGCAGCCGGCTTTCCGAAGTCGAGGCGATGATGGCCAATCCGGACTTCTTCGGCGACCAGGCGCGGGCGACGGCGATGATGCGCGAGCACCGCCAGTTGGTCGCCCTGATGGGGATGTGGGAGACGCTTGAGAAGGCGCGCCGCGACCTGGCGGAGAACCTCGAGCTCGCCAAGGAGGACGATGCGGAAATCGCCAGCATGGCCCGCGAGGAGATCCCCGCATTGGAAGAAACGATCGAGCGGCTCGCCCGCGACGTCCAATACAACCTGCTGCCGCGCGACCCGACGGAGGACCGCGACGCGCTGCTGGAAATCCGCGCGGGTGCCGGCGGCGACGAGGCGTCGTTGTTTGCCGGCGAGCTGCTGCGGATGTACCAGCGCTACGCCGAGGACCGCGGGTGGAAAACCGAGCACCTTGGCAGCAGCCCGTCGGAGGTTGGCGGGTTCAAGGAAGTGGTTCTCAAAGTGACCGGCGACGAGGTTTTCCGCTACCTGAAATACGAGAGCGGCGTCCACCGGGTCCAGCGGGTGCCGGCCACCGAGACCCAGGGGCGGATTCACACGTCGACCGCCACTGTCGCGGTGCTCCCTGAGGCTGAGGAGGTCGACATCCAGCTTCACCCGGACGACCTGCGCATCGAAGTCTGCCGCGCCGGCGGCGCCGGTGGCCAGCACGTCAACCGGACCGAGTCGGCCGTCCAGGTTTTCCACCTGCCGACCGGGCTGATGGTCCGCTGCGAGGCGGGCCGCAGCCAGGGGCAGAACAAGGAGAAAGCCTTGGAGATCCTCCGCGCCCGCCTATTCGAGCTCAAGCACCGCGAGGAGCAGGAGAAATACTCCGCCCACCGGAAGTCGCTCATCGGTTCCGGCGACCGGTCGGAGAAAATCCGCACCTACAACTTCCCCCAGAGCCGGATCACCGACCACCGCGTCGGCTTCACCGCCCACAATCTCGAGGCGGTCCTCGCCGGCGACCTCTCCGAGTTCACCAACCAGCTCCAAAAGGCCGAGATGGAGGAAAAGCTCGCCGAGGCCAGCGCCGAGGGCTGAGCGCTATTTCGCCAGGGCGCAGTCAAAAGAGGTCTGAGTGGGATCCGGTTCTCCCGAGAACCAGTTCGTCGGGGCAGCGCTTATAGATCAGCAGCCAGTCAGGGGCCAGGTGACACTCGCGCCAACCAAGCCACTTGCCGGCCAGAACATGATCGCGCTGTTTCGGCGGGAGTGGCTCCAGGGAAACAAGCGCATCGATCACCTCCTTGAGCTTCTGCAGATCCTTGCCGCGCTTATGAGAATTCCTGAGGTCCTTCTTAAACTGCGAGGTCTGAAGAACTCTCATGAATCCCAAGACTCATAGAGCTCAGCCGTCGAAGCAAACTCCTCAAGGTCCTTTCCTTGGTCAGCACGCAGCAAGGTCTCCACCGTGAGCGGATTCGCAACCCGCAACTCCAGCGGGAATTCACCGCGCAGCGCAATCTGTCGGTAAAAAAGCCGAATCGCCTCTGTCGGAGTGAGTCCCAGCTCAGCCAATACCCGCTCCGTGGCCTCCTTGGTGGCGGGATCGATCCGGGCGTGGATAACGGCTGATTGGGTCATGCCGGAATGTATCACATCAGGTACACACGGCAAGCGGGGATCCGGTGCGGCCTGCCGGCCCATCGGTTGTTAGTCCTCGAGATACAGGTCGCGGACCGACGGGCGCAGCAAGACGATGAAGGAGAACACCCCGAGCGCGGTGCCAAGCGGGACCTGCAGACAGTTCACCCCGGCGACGATGAGCGAGAACAGCCGGTTCCTGCGCTTCTGGATGAACAGCCCGGAGAGCAGGTTGGCCACCCCGCCGGCCACCAAGACGACCGCCATGAACAGGTAGAACCACTTGAAAAGACCGAAGAACTGCTCGGGATTCGGACCGCCTCCACCGGTCTGGTTCCAGATCTCCGGCGACCCGATCATCGTCCGCATGACCAGGTAGTGCAGGAAGAGGAAAACCAGCCCAACCACCGCAAGGCCCGCGATCACGAAATGCAACACCGCCAGGACCCGCAGGTGGTCCAAATCCGTCCTCCGGGCATACGGGATTGGCATCGGCGGAACCGGCATCGTTTTTTCTCGGCGTTCAGCGCAACCGGCTGCCAGCCACTGTCTGGCCACCCAGCTCCGCGCCGCCAATCTCACCTGCCACCACGACTCTGGAAAGCCGGAAATTCAGGGGCTGAGCATGGGGCGGCAAGCTCACCCCCGCCGACCGTCAGCCGCCTGTCCTCCCGCGGCGCACGCCCATCAGAAAGCAGCCGAGCGCACCAATGACTAGCAGTATTGGAAGGATCGTCATGCTCAGCCCGAGCGGGGTCTTCACATAGGCCTGCCACCCCGCGCTGAACCATATGTCCCTTGTTAGCCCGTCCCATATGGTCGGGTAAAGGTCGCGCAGATAGGCGAAGCGCAGTCCCGCCTCCAACAACCGAACCCCCGGAAGGGCCAGGACCATGGCAACCGCCGCGACGATGAAGCCGGGCGGCCGGCGGCGTGCGGTGCCATTCACGGTTAGATCAGTCGCCGCGGTCCGGCTCAGGGTTTCTCCTTGGCCTCGGGCGCGGGAGTCGGCGCCGGAACCGGTGCGGGCTTCTCGGGATCAGCCGGCACCGCTGGCTCGCGCTTGAGGATGACGAGCACAACCTCCGCGGCCTTGTCGAAGGAAGCAGGGCGTGGGCCGTCTGGCTCCTGAGGATGGCAGAGCTTGAGGACCCCATTGCCGATCTCATAGATCCCCGGGATCGTCAGCGTCTCGCCGTCGATTTCGGTTTGGATGACCAGCCATCGGGGAGACTTGGTGTCGTCCAAGGTAAATCCCGCACTCAGCTCGTGCTCACCCATCTTGGCGACCAGCTTGCCGTCCCCAAAGGTCAGGAATCTCGCCTCCTCCTCGTCGGCGTTCTTTTCGCCCCCTTCCCAGACTTCCGTCACCAGCCACTTCCCGTCGAGCGGGTGCGCCGGCTTGGCACCCGCCGGCGTCTCGCCAGCGGCTAACACCGACATCGCGCAAGCGCCTAGCAGAACAACCGTGCTTCGGATAAGGGTCTTCATTTTCTCAAACATTCGGGGATCGGATCGCCGCGGAGATGCCTGCCGGCCAGCCATGAGAGCTTGTTGGGACGGTCGCCGGCAAGGCGGAAGTTGTTGGCCGCCAGCGCCGGGCATCACGGGTGGACGGCCACGACGCGCCATGCTCAACCCTGCGGGGTCTTCACTAAGTTTCCAAGCGAGCCACTTGGCCCTCGCTTGTATATGAATAGCAGTGTATACATTCCTGATGGAGACGCATTGACGTCCTGCGTGGCCGGAGTGCCGTGATCGCAGGCTTGGCCGCCTGTTCTCCGCGGGAATGTTTCATCTCCAGCATCACGGAGTTTGAGCTCTTCCAAGGTGCCGCCCGCGCGCCGAGCGACCAGCGTGCCAGCGAACATGCCAAGGTGGAGCGCTTTGTCTCCTGCCTCCGGGTTCTGCCATTTGACTCCAGCTGCGCCCGCGCGGCGGCCGACCTCAACTCAAGCGTCTTGAAACGCGGCACGCCTATCAGCATCACCGACGTCTTCATCGCCGCAACCGGCCTGGCACGCGGTTGGACGGTGGTGACTAGCCGCACCCGCGACTTCCGCCGGGTCGCCGGCTTGCTCATTGAGGACTGGCGTTAGGGTGGCCGCCGCGCGGCGGTGCCCAACTGTTCTGCCTCTGGGATGAAAAAAGGCGTGATCGGCCGGGGAAAATCCCGATGATCTGCCGCCAGCAGCCGCCTGTCGCGCGGGCCGCCCACTTTCCATTCCCATGAGTTCGCCCCAAATCCTCGGAGCCGACCGGATCCCGGCCAGCGGTTTCCTGCTCATCCCCGGCCGCCTCGGGTTCCAGGAATTGCTTGCCTTGGCGAAGTATTTCCACGACCGGCCGGTGACCTGGCTCATCGAGGAATCCGCCAAGCTCGACCCGATGGTCAGGGACTTCCTCGAGCGCAGCGGCAAACCCGGCGCCTCGTTTTCCGCCGACGACGACGCCCCGGAGGCCATCGGCGAGGCTCTCAAACCCAAGCTCGCCAACAACGGCATCCTCATCTTCGTCAACGCCCCGGTCCTCGCCCGCCCCGGCGAGCCGCTCCAGATCCCCGGCAAAATCCTCAAAACCCTCTGCAGCTTCAAACTCCCGGTCCTCCCGCTCGCGGTCGACTACCCGCGCGAGGTCGTCCTCTCGATCGACTCGGCTACCTCCGGCGCGGTCTTCTCCTTCGCCCAGCCGGTCCCCGCCGCCACCCTCTCGGCGGCCACCTTCCGCGAACAACTCCTCGAGGCGAGCGAGCGCGCCTTCTCCAACAGGCCGTTCCTCAAGGGCTCGCTCGCCGTCGCGGTGCTCGCCGGCCTCAAAAAACACGGCAGCCGCTGCAAGCTCCATGACGGGACCGACGACTCGGTGCTGGGGTTCGACCGCCTGTTAGGCGCGGCGGCGGCGCTCTCCAAGGAGATCCGCAAGCTAACCAGCAAGCGGCGGGTCGGGATCATCCTGCCGCCCGGCAAGGGCGGGCTGGTGGCCAACGTGGCGGTGCTCTTCGCCGGCAAAATCCCGGTCAACTTCAACTTCACCGCCTCCCACGAGGCGGTCCGCTCGGCCATCCGCCAAGGCGACATCGACAAGTTCATCACCGCCGACCCGTTTGTCCGCAAGGTCTCCTCGTTCCCCTGGCCGCCTAACCGCGACCTCATCTTCATCGAGCGGATCCTGCCGATCCTCAAGCCGAAGATCATCCGCTGGGTCATCGCCGCGAAGCTGCTGCCCACCGCGGTGCTGGCAAAATTGTTGGGCATCGGAAAGCGCCGCAACAACGACGAGGCGATTCTGTTATTCACCTCCGGCTCGTCGGGCGAGCCGAAGGGCGTCGGCCTGACCCACCGCAACGTGCTGGCCAACGTTTGCCAGTTCGGCAGCCGCCTGTCGCTGCCACACGGGGCGAAGATTCTCGCCTCGCTGCCGTTGTTCCACTCGTTCGGCAGCACCGTGACGATGTTCTTCCCGCTCATCGAGGGCGTCGACCTGGTCACCTACCCGAGCCCGTTGGAGACGAAGCGGCTCGCCGAGCTCATCGCCCAGCACCAGGTCTATATTCTGTTAGCCACGCCGACGTTCCTGCGCGGGTATATGAAGCGCGTCGAGCCCGAGCAGATGAGCTCGCTTGGGCTGGTGGTGACCGGTGCGGAAAAGTTGCCGGCGAACCTGGCGCAGGCGTTTTTCGAGCGCTTCGGGATCTATCCGCAGGAAGGGTACGGGCTAACAGAGACATCGCCTGCGACCAACGTGAACCTGCCGGATCCTGCCGCGGAGGGCGCGGTGACGGTGATGCCAAGCGCGCGCCCCGGGTCAGTCGGGCAGTTGTTGCCTGGGATGGCGGTCCGGTTCACCGATCCGGCGACCGACAAGCCGACGCCGATCAACACCCAGGGGGTGATCTGGTTCAAGGGGCCCAACATTTTCCCAGGTTACCTCAACGACGCGAAGAAGACCGACGAGGTCATCCGCGACGGCTGGTTCCGCACCGGGGATGTTGGGCGGATCGACGACGACGGGTTTCTCTACATCGAAGGGCGCATCTCGCGGTTCTCGAAGATCGCCGGCGAGATGGTCCCGCACGAGACGATCGAGGCGGCGGTCAACAAGGTCCTCGGGCTCGACCATGAAACCGAACGGCGGGTCGCGATTGTTGGGATCCCCGATGTCCAAAAGGGCGAGGCAATCGTGCTGCTCTCGACCATCGCCGGCCCGGCCCTCGAACAAGAGTGCATCGACCTGCGTTACAAACTGATGGACGCCGGGATGCCGTCGCTGTGGTGCCCGCGCCACATCATCCCGGTCGCCGAAATCCCGGTGCTCGCCTCCGGCAAGCTCGACATCAAACGCTGCGAGGAGTTCGCCCGCGCCGAGGCCTGAGGCCATGGTCCCGAAGTGGCTCCGCGACGAACTTGACGCCCGCGGCGGGGTGCTCAGCTTCGAGCGCTTCATGGCCCTGGCGCTGCACCACCCGGAGCACGGCTACTACGCCCGGCGGATCGCCACCGTCGGGGCGCGCGGCGACTTTGCCACCACCGCCACCCTCTCGCCGGTCCTTGGCCGCGCCATCGCGGCATGGGTCCGCTCCCAGCCGCAACTCCTGCCGATCATCGAGGTCGGCCCCGGCGACGGATCGCTCGCCCGCGCCCTGCGCGCCTCGCTGCCGTGGTCGACCCGCGTCCGCCTCGACCACCACCTCGTCGAAACCTCCGCGCCGCTCGCCGCCGAACAACAAAAATTGTTGGGCAGGCGGGCCCGCTGGCACCCGGACATGCGCGCGGCGCTGGCCGCCTGCGGCGGGCGCGCGCTGATCTATCATAACGAGCTGGTAGACGCGTTCCCGGTGGCGCGCTGGGAGCGGCGCGCCGGCGCGTGGCACGAGCTCGGAGTCATGGTGACTCCCGCGGGATGCCTCGCCGAAACGCTCATCGCGCCAGGCACCCCGGACACGCTGGCCGCCGCCTGGCCGGCTGCCAAGGGCCAAGTCATCGAGTCCCACGCGAGCTACCGCGCGTGGCTAACAAGCTGGCGGCCCCACTGGCGCGAGGGGTCGATGCTGACCATCGACTACGGCGCGGGCGACCGCGGGTTGTTGCACCGCCGGCCACGGGGGACGCTGCGCGGGTTCCTCCTCCACGAGCGCCTCGAGGGCGCCGCGATCTATCAGAACCCGGGGCGCCAGGACCTCACCGCGGATGTTAACTTCGCCGACCTGGTCCGCTGGGGTGAGGCGCTAGGGCTCGCGACCGTGCGGCTCATCAGCCAGACGGAGTTTCTCGCGCCCCACGCGCGCAGCGCGACCGACGCGGCGCTGACCGACCCGCGCGGGGCCGGCGGTGCGTTCATGGTCCTCGAACAACGGCCGCTTCCCGGTTGAAACATCGGGTGGGAAAACTTACCATCCGGCATGCTTAGACTTGCCGCCGCCCTGGTTATCGCTGTTGGACTCGCCACCCCGGCCAGCGCCGACTTCAGCCTGCCGGCCTCATCGACCCAACTGGTCGTCGGGCTAACCGACGGATGGAACAATTCCAAGGTCACCCTGACCTACTACGAGCGCCAACCGGGCGGTGGCTGGCGCCCGGTCGGGTCCTCGTGGCCGGGCCGGCTGGGGAGCAACGGCAGCGTTTGGGGCCTCGGGATCCATCCGCTTCCCGCAGGCGTGAAGACCAAGACCGAGGGCGACGGGCGCACGCCCGCCGGCGTGTTCCGCCTCGGGGGCGCCTGGGGGTATGCCCCGACCCTCCAACGCCACCCGCAACTCCCGTACCGCCAAGTCACCAGCCGCGACCTCTGGGTCGAGGACAGTGCCTCGCCGCACTACAACCGGCACCTCATCCTCGACCACGAGCCGGCCACCCCATGGGAACTCAAACAACAGATGCGCCAGGGCGACTACCCGCACAGCCTCAAGCTGTTCATCGCCCACAACGCGCCCCCGCAGGCGCGCCCGGGCGCCGGCAGCGCGATCTTCTTCCACATCTGGCGCGGCGCCGGCAGCCAACCGACCGCGGGGTGCACGACGATGGCCGAGGCCGACCTGCGCGCGCTCATCGCCCGCATCGACCCAACCCAGCGCCCGCTCTATCTGCTCCTGCCAAAACAGGAATACGCCCGCCTGCAGAAGCCGTGGGGGCTTCCCTAACCACTCGCGGCTACTCGGTCTTCTCCTGGACGATCGTCAGCCAGTTCATCGCGTAGATCGGCGGCAGTTCGGACGGATCGGCGATCATCGAAAGGTTCGCCTTGATCTTGGACTCGTCCATCTTCGTCCCGCTTCCGGTCGTCAAATCCATCAGATAGACCGGCGCACCGTCGTCGTCGCTGGCGAAGCTCCCGAGCTGGCCGCTGATGTCGATGTTGAGTGGATCGGCATTGGCGCCGTAGCGCTGCTCCGGGGCGAACAACGACGCCGCCGGATAGTTGCCCGACGAGTTCTTCACCAGGTTGAAGTCGTCATCCAGATAGAGTCTGAAATTCGTCACTATCGATAATCCCTTCGAAAACGCCGACAGATCCTGGCCGCCGCGCAGCACCACCGCGGTGTCCGTCGCCAAACTCGGACTGACCGGCTTGCGGACGTTGAGCTGGTTGTAGTCCGCGTTGACCACCAGCGAGTGGTTCACATCCAGCCCGTCCCCGCCGAGACCTATCAGATAGGTCTGGAGCTTCTCGACATCGACCACGATGCAAGTGCGCCCGGTCTTGATGACTTCAAGGCTAAACGGGTAGCTGCCAGGAGGGTCGCCCACGCTGACGATCTTGTCGGCATCAGGAGTTGAGACGCCCTGTTTTTTGTAGGTGAAGCGCAGGCGGGTGGGCGTCTGGTCGGTGGTGCTAACGACGCTGACGACGTCGAGCGACATCGCGCACTGGCGCGCGCCAATCGAGTAGTTGTTCCAGTTGACCGGGGCCTCGAAGTTCTGTTGGTCGGTGACGAAGCGGTCGAAGAAGTCGTTGCCGCGGTTGAGCGGGATGAAGCTCACCCGGCCGGAGTCGCCGACCTCGGAGATCGGGAAGAACTCGTCGTTGGCGATTTCGTAGGCTTCGCGCACGCCGCGCGCGCCAAACCCGTCGTCGGTCGCGACGCCACCGACGTCCAGGCCGCCCTGGGCGGTGACGCCGAGGCGCGCGGCGATGCGCGGCACCGAGGCGCCATCGGTGGCGGTGACCCGCTGGCCAAACACCCCGCCGGTGATATTCACTGACTGCCAACCGGCGCCGCTGGCGTGGCCGCCGATCTGGGTGAACGCCGCGGAGGAAATCGGCAGCTGCGAGGGGATCTCATAAAGCGACAAAACGTAGGTCTTCGACTTCAGCGCCGCGCCGGTCTTGGCGAGGTCCTGGCTCCCCAGGTTGAGCTTGAACGCCCACCAGTTGCGCTTGGCGACGAATGGCTTGCCTGCCTCGCCATAGCCGAAGTGGATGTCCGGGTAGGGGATCGCCTTGAACGTGCTGCCGTCCGCGTAGCGCTTCGCCGTGGAGACCACCGGGTGGTTGACCTCCTTGCTTGCCCACCCGGTGTAGCTGCTCACCAGCGGCTCGGGATAGCCGGCAGGGACTGTATCGCCAGCCACCCCTGGGTTGAGCCAATATCCTTCCCCCAGCGTCCCGGCAAAGGCCGGGCTAACCAATCCGGTCATGCTTACCGACGTTGCGCTGCTGTCGCGGACAAACACGGTGTTGCCGGTGTTGGCCCGCCGCGCGTCATCCAGACCGAATTCCTCGGCCATCGCCACGCTCAGTGCCGCCTCCGCGTTGGCCACGTCTAGGCAGTCCTGGAAAATCTGCTCCCACCGGTAGTCGCTGTTGTTGGGCGAGGCGCTGCCGTCCTGCATGATCCCGATCGCCTTGTTCGGCACGCTGGCCACCAACGCGCGGAGAAACGCATTCTCCTTCTGCGCGTAGTCGATGCGCAGCTGGGACCCCGCCTGGACCTGCTGCGAGCGGATCGCACTCCGGTAGGCGAACAGGATCAGCGTCAGCAGCACGACCGCCACCGAGCTGACCAACATCAGCGAGGCAAAACCGCCCGGCGCACGCCGGCATCGCGAATAAGCCAGTGATCTCATAACTGTTGGGTTCCGGAATAGGTGATGGACTCTTCGTTAGGTCCGGTGAGGGTGATCCGCAGAATCCCCTGCTCGATACGGAAGTCCACGGCGCTGACCGAGCGGCTCAGCGTCCATGCCGCCGAGGCGGCGGAGTTGACCCCGCCGCCCGGGTTGATCGGGTAGAACCGGAGGAACTTGCCGGTGCTCGTCTCCTCCAGGCCGATGACCGCAAACGAGCGGGTGTTGTCCGGGTTCGAGTAGGAGAGCGCCAGGGCGCTGGCGCCAGAATCCACCGCCCCGCTCTCGCCAAGCGCCGAGGCGAGGTCCGGATAGAGGCGGATCCCCTCGGCACGCCCGACCATGCGCGAGAGCAGGTTGTTGAGCACCGGCGCCTCCTCGATAAGGAAGGCCTGGCGCGACATCATCTGCTGGAAGGTCAAATACTGGCTGAGCATCGTCAGGCACAGCGCCGCAACCGCCAACCCGACGACCATCACGACCGAGAGCTCAATGAGCGTGTAGCCGCGGCGGCGGCGCTGGCTGTTAGGTTTCATCGGGTCCGGACCACGGTGCGGGATTTGACGTAGGGCTTGCCCCCAAGGATGTATTTCAGGTGGCACTGCACGATCCAGGTCTCCATCTGCGAGGGGTTGCTTTCCAGCGTGCCGGTTCCCTGGTGGACCGGCAGGTTGTTAGGCGAGGGGGTGCGGGTGCGGAAGACGGTGCCGGTGAATTGGTGGCCGCCGGGCAGGGTGCCGATGACGACCTCCTCCTCGGCGGCGTCGGGGAACACCGGCCAGAGGGAATCCGCGCCGGTGAGTTCGTCAAACGGCATGCGCTCGGCGACGGCGACCTCGTAGGTTAGATAGGTGTCGCTGAAATTCTGGATGATCGACCACTGGCGCGGCTGGAGGACGTTGATGGTGGCCTTGAACATCACCAGCGAGAGGACCGCCAGGGCGACCATGGCGATGGTCGTCTCCACGAGCATGCTGCCGCGGGATGAACACTTGCGCCGGGGCCGCAGGACGGAGTAACAACGGCTGTGCCCACGCCCGCCCGCAACCTCTGCCGCATGCTGCTGGTCATTGGCGCGCTCTGGCTCGGCGGCGGCATGGATGTTAGGGCCCAGGCGCTGCTCGCGCCGCCGTTCGGGCTCCAGTGGGGCGACCCGCCGTCGAAGTTGTTGGACTGGGCGGACCGGCACGCGATGGATGTGACCATCCGGCTTCCCGGAGGTGAGCGCGACCTGCGGATCATCCGGGTGGACTTGGGCGGCAAGGCGCTGCCGGGGACCAAGGCGACCGCGGTCGAGGCGCGCTTCCGGCTTGGCCGGTTGTTTGAGGTGACGGTGGATTACGAGGACCCTGAGGCGCGCGTCGAGGACATCAAGGCGCGCTATCTTGAGCTGCGCAAGGCGTTGAGCACCGAGTACGGAGAGTTGAAGGTCAACCGCCGCGACCCGCCGACGCGGAGCGAGAATTTCGTCACCGAGTCGCTCACCCACCATGCCGAGCCGGCGCCGGGGTTGTTTTTGCTGGTGAGTTTTTCGACGGTCGAGGACCTGTTGCGCGGGAAGTCCGCGGCGAAGTTCACCCTCGTCTACCGCAACGAAAACCTCTTCCGCCAGCTCGCCCCGGGGGCGGCCGGCAACTGAGGCGGCCGCCGGTCGACGGGCGGCGCCAGCAGCGCGGGCAGCGGCGGGGGACGGGTTCATTGGGTTAGATTAACACTCAGGACCCGGACATGCCGAGGTTTTTCCACGGGCCGTCAGGAACCGCGTGGGCGGGGACAAAACGCCAGTCGATTTTCTGGCCGCTGCGGATGCCGAGGAAGTCGCGCACCGCGGGGCTGACATCGATGCCGGCGCCCTGGTTGATGTTAGGGCGGGGTGGCGCATCGCCGAAGACGTACTCCCAGTGGTCGGTGACAAACGGCCCGACATCCTCCCACTGGGCGTAGCAGACCTTGCCGGCGGAGTGGATCTCAAGCCAGCGGCCCTTGCACAGCGAGATGCCGTCGCCGCGGAAATCCATCCAGAACCACGGGATGACCTGCTGGGCCTCGGGCCGGTGGCCGCCGCCGGCAGCCAGGTCGTTGTATGGCAGGGCGATGTAGAACGGGTTGAGCTGCGGGGTGAAGTCCGCCGGGAGGAACCCGCGGCGGCGGAACGGGTCGTCGTAACCGCCGAAATTCTCGACCCAGTTCTGGTCCCAGGCGCTTTTGTCGTTGGGTGTCGGGTTGTTGACCGTTGGCTGTTCGCCGACCCAGAAGACTGTCGCCGGGATCCCGCGCTTCCACTTCGCCTTCGCCCGCCAGCCGTCGCGCGGGTCCTCAACGACCACCCGCGCCGCGCGCGGCGCCTCGAACGGGTCGCTCAACTCGCCAACCCGGGCGCGCCGCTCGTCCAACAACGCGGTGTGCGCCCGCTCGAGGCGCGCGCGCACGTCGAGGCCATTGCGCGGCGGGAGCTGGGCGCGGGCCGGCGCCGCGGCTAACATAACAACCGCGGCCAACAGGCCAACGGCGGCGGGGAGGCGGGCGGCGGCGGCCAACGGAATCGTCACCGGGCGGTGCGGGCGAAGCCGCGGGGGATAAAAAAAAAGATGCCCGGAAGGCCCTGCGCACTCTCCCCCCCAGAATTGTGCGTCGAACCTCCGGGCTTCCCGTTTCCGGGAAAGTTGTTTTTCAGCCTGCCGCAGCGGGCTTGATTGCGATGACCATGACGGCGTGGTGATGACTCGGCGAGCGAGTTCAAGCACCAAGATTCGACCAGATGATCGAAGCTGCGGCCGCATGACGGGGGACACCCTAGGAAACCATTTATTGCAAGCCAAGTATTTTCTGCGCTTTCCCCCGGTTTCTTTTGGCTTGCGGGGCGGCGGCGGGCAGTTGCAGGCAATTTCCATGGATCTAGGCGGGTTGCGGGGGCGCTGAATCCAACAGGTTCCAACAGGATGTTGGGTTGGGGACGGTGGTTAGCGGCCGAATTTCCGTTCGATTTCGTTGAGGGAGAGCTGGACGAGGGTTGGGCGGCCGTCGGCGGTGCAATACGGGAGGTCGCAGGCGAAGAGGGCATCGAGGAGCGGGGCGACCTGGTGGGCGCTCCATGGCTCGGCGCGGCCGGCCTGGCGAGCGATCTTGGCGGCGAAGGCCTCGAAAGTGAGGTCGCGTCCGCGGCGCGACTCGTGGGTGGCGCGGAGTTCGTCGACGATTTCGAGGAGGAATGCGCGCGGGTCGCCGAGGTCGAGCATGGCCGGAAGGCTGCGGATCTGGAGGGTGCTGCCGCCAAAGGCGCCGACCTCGATGCCGGCCTCGGCGAAGTTGAGGGTGTGGCGGCGGACGAGCTCGGCGTCGCGCGGGTCGAGGTCGAGGAGCAGCGGGACGAGGAGCCCCTGGACTTCGAGGCTGCCGGCGGCGGCACCGGCCAGCAGGCGCTCGTAGATGATCCGCTCGCGACAGGCGCGCGGGTCCATCAGGACAATTCCCTCGTCGCCCTCGAGCACCGCGTAGCGGCGCTGGACGAGGCCAAGGAGCCGGAATTGCTGCGGCGGGCGCTCGGGTGGCTGCACCAGGGTGGCGGCTGGCGGCGCCGGGGT
Source organism: Akkermansiaceae bacterium (assembly GCA_044373465.1). Classification (GTDB taxonomy): domain Bacteria; phylum Verrucomicrobiota; class Verrucomicrobiia; order Verrucomicrobiales; family Akkermansiaceae; genus JBILQA01. The sequence goes on from JBILQE010000023.1 coordinate 21,110, forward strand.
GGCCGATGCCGGTGCGGCGGCGAGCGCGGCGGCCACCGGCAAGTCGCGCTGAACCGAGGCGCGCAGCGGCCGGCCGGGAGGTGCGCCCAGCGGGGCGGGCGCGGCGACTGCGGGGACCGCGGCCGCGGCGGGCGCCGTGGCCGGTGGGCGCAGCGCGGCGGCGACGGCGAGGCGGATCGCCTCGCGCACGGCGAGCGGGTTGCGGAAGCGGACCTCGCGCTTGGCAGGGTGGACATTGACATCGGCGGCAGCCGGATCGATGTCGATCCACAGCCAGGCGGCAGGATGGAGGCCCTCGGCGAGCTCACCGCGGAAGGCATCCCGCATGGCCCGCGAGATGGCCGCGTCCTCGATCGGCCGGCCGTTGAGGAACAGGCACTGGTGCTGGCGGCCACGGCGCGCGTGGCTGGCCGGCAGGATGAAGCCGGAGACATTCAAGTCGCTCCCGCGAAACTCGGCGACCTCGATAAGCCGGCTGCCCGACTCGTGGCCGATGAGGCCGGCAATCCGGACGCGCCGGTCGGTCACCGCCGGAAGATCAAAGGCGACCCGCCCGTCCTTGCGGAAAGTGAAACGCACCCCGGGCGCGGCGAGCGCATGGAGGCGCAACTGGTGGTCGACCTGGGCGGCCTCGGTGGTCTCGGACTTGAGGAACTTCCGCCGCGCCGGGACGTTGAAAAACAACTCGTTGACCTCGATGCACGTCCCCGGGGACATCCCGGCGTCGCGGACTTGCCGGATGGTGCCGCCATCGATGTCGATCTCGACGCCCTCGACCGCAATCGCCTCGCGGCTCGCGAGGCGGAACCGCGAGACACTGGCGATGCTCGGGATCGCCTCGCCGCGGAACCCGAGCGTGCGGATCTCCATGAGCCCGCCGACATCGCGCAACTTGCTCGTCGCGTGGCGCTCGAGGCTCATGAGCGCATCCTCGCGGCTCATCCCACAACCGTCGTCGGTCACTTTGACCAATGCGACGCCGCCGCGGCGGATCTCGACCTCGATCTGCCGCGCGCCTGCGTCCAGGCTGTTTTCGACGAGCTCCTTGACGACGCTGGCCGGGCGCTCGACGACTTCCCCGGCCGCCACCTGGCTGGCGAGGATCTCCGGCAGGATGCGTATCTTTGACTCCGCCACCGGCGCATTGTTGTCAGCCGCGCGGGCCACCGCAAGCCGCGCGCGAAGTCGGCGTGGAAATTCTTGGCGGCGCGGAAAATTCCGCCGTATAAGTGCCGCGCCCCATGATCGAGCTCACTGAGAAAGCCGCCGCCGAACTCGCCGCCATCCTGGCACGCAAGGGCGCGCCTGCAGGCACCGGCCTGCGGCTGGCCATCAGCCGCGGCGGCTGCGCTGGCATGCAGTACGTTATGGGCGTGCAAGCCGCTGAGCCGGGCGATGCCACGGTTGAGAGCCGCGGCGTGCTCCTCCATGTCGCCGGGGACAGCGTTGATTTCCTCCGCGGCTCGGAAGTCGACTACTCCGATGCGCTCTCCGACGCCGGGTTCAAGATTTCCAACCCGAACGCCGCGCGCTCATGCGGTTGCGGGACCTCGTTCGAAGCGCGCGCCGCGGACCCGGAGGCCAGCTTCGCCACCGCGGCGGATCCGGGTGCCTGCGCCGGCGAGGACAACTGACCCCCCACCCTACCGACGTGCTCGAGCCGCCCCGCCCCAAGCCCGCCCCGCCGCGGCGCCGCCGCCCGCCGATTTTCTGGTGGATCCTGACCAACAGCCTGGCCGCATGTTTTGCGGTCCTCTCGTGGGTTGGCTGCTTGTATTTGTTCACCCAGCCGGAGATCCCGCGCAACTACGAGCTGCTCCTCAAGATCGGGCGCATCGAGGAACTCAAGCCGGTCACCGCGCTGGACGCCCCCAACGGGTCCTCCGCCGACCCGCAGACGCTCTACCGCAGGTATTTCAACCTCGATAAGGAAAAGACCGCGCTGCTCAACAAGAAGTTGTTGCGCAACTACATGGCCAACTCCCGGAAAACCCTGCTCAACACCTACATCACCGGCGAGTACCACGTCACCAGCGTGCGCCGGCTCACCCCGGGCGAGTTCTTCTACCCCGGCTTCATGGTCCGCGCGCGCGCCTTCGTCCAGCCCGACGAGTTCCGCAGCCCGGGCCCGTACCCGGTGATGATCGACTACCTGTTTCCGACCAAGGCGGTCACCGCGGCGGACCACTTCCGCGCCGGGGACATCATGGAGATCAACAAGATCCCGAACTGCGCCACGGTCCTCCACGCGGTCCGCACCGGTGATGACCTCGAGCCACTCATCCACGTGACCGTGGTCCCGATCGCCTACGGAAACTACCAGACGCCCGACGGGACGACGTTTGGCATCGAGCCACCGGCGCGCATCTTTCCGGGGACGATTTTCCCGCTGCCGGAGAAGGCGCCCGCCGCGCCTGGCTCCGGGCCGCCGGCATCGGTGCCGGCATCCGCCGCGCCCGCACCGTGAACCCGCCCATGAGCATCCAAGACAAGCAACAGCAGCTGCTCGACGAGCTCGACCTGTTCCAGGATTGGACCGAGCGCTATGAATACGTCATCGGCCTCGGGAAAAAGCTCCCGCCGATGCCCGCCGAGCGCCGGACCCCCGACAAGCTCATCAAGGGCTGCCAGTCGCAGGTCTGGCTGGATGCCGCCTGCGAGGACGGCCGGATGCACTACTTCGCCGATTCCGACTCGGTCATCACCAAGGGGATGGTCGCCTTGTTTGTGCTGGTGCTGGATGCCGAGACCCCCGATGCGATCCTCACCGCGGACATGTCGTTTGTCGACCGCACCGGACTCAAGGAGCACCTCGCGCCGACCCGGGCCAATGCGCTCAACCTGATGGCCCTGCAGATGAAGCAGCGGGCCCTTGAGCACGCCGGCCACGCCTAGCGGGTGACCCACGCGAGGATGTCGGCGGCATTTTTCGCCGAGATCCCCGGGATCGCCGCGATTTGGTCGACGGTCGCTTTCCGGAGCCGCGCCACCGACCCGAAGCGCTGGAGCAACAACTTCTTGCGCTGCGGCGAGACCCCCGGGCAGTCGTCGAGAATGCTTTCCTTCATCCGCTTGCGCAGGAGCAACTCGTTGTAGCCGTTGGCAAACCGATGGGCCTCGTCGCGGATGCGCTGGAGCAGCTTCAACGCCCCGCGCTCATGCGGGATGAGGATCGGCTCGCTGCGCCCGGGGACGAAGACCTCCTCGCGCTGCTTGGCCAGCCCGACGATCGGCACGTCAAACAAGCCCATCCGGTTGAGCTCCCGCACCGCCATTCCGAGCTGCCCCTTGCCGCCGTCGACGATGATCAAATCCGGCACCCGGATGACCGCCCGCCCGGAGCGCTCAAGGCGACGCAGCGCCTCGAGCACATCCTCCTGGTTCTCAACTGCTGCGTCCGGGTCGACGGCCATGTTCTCGCGCAGGATCCGGGCGTAGCGGCGGCGGACCACCTCGGCCATGCTGGCAAAGTCGTCCTGCCCCTCAACCGTGCGGATCCGGTACCTCCGGTAGTTCGCGTTGTCCGGCAGCCCGTCGGTGAAGCGCACCATCGAGGCGACAATGTGGTTGCTCGAAATGTTGGAAATATCAAAGCACTCCATCACCTTTGGCGGCCCGGGGAGCCCGAGCTCCTCGCCGAGCTCGGCGAGGTCGTCGAGCGGCTTGAGGGTGCTCGGGATCCCGCGGCCGCGGCTGAACTGGCGGGTTGGCTTGAGGGTTTTCTCGAGGTTCTGGATGATGTCGCGCAGCTGGGCGGCGCGCTCGAAGTCGAGCGCCGCGGCCGCCTCCTCCATCGCCACCCGGAGGCGCTCGACGAGTCCGCGCCGCCCCTTGCCGTCGAGGAACTCGCACGCCTCCTCGACCCGCGCGCGGTAGTCGTCCTGGCTGATCCGCCCGACGCACGGCGCGGCACAATTGCGGATCACGTCGGCATGGCAATGGCGGTAGTCGGCCTCGCCCGGGACCAGCGGCCGGCAACTGCGCATCCCGAACTCGCGGTTGAGCCACTCGAGCGTCGCACGCAGCGCCCCGGAGTGGGCAAATGGCCCGAAGTAGCGCGCCCCGTCATCCTTCTTGAGCCGGGTCGTCTGGAACTTCGGCCACGGGTCGCTGAGCTTCACCTTGACGAGCAGGAAGCGCTTGTCGTCGCGGAAACTGACGTTGTACCGCGGCCGGTAGTCCTTGATGAGCTTCACCTCAAGCAGCAGCGCCTCCTGCTCGTTGCGCACCTCGTGGATCTCGAAATCCCAGATCGAGTCGATCAACGCCCGGGTCTTGACGTCGGCACGCTGCAGCCGCGAGGCCATGAAGTAGCTCGACAGCCGCCGCCGCAGGTCGCGCGCCTTGCCGACGTAGATGATCGACCCGACGCGGTCCTTCATCAGGTACACCCCGGGCGTGTGCGGCACATCCCGCAACTTGGCTTTCAAATTCGGTCGCTCCATCGCCGGGCCCGCACCGTAGCATCCCCTGCGAAACAATCCACCCGCATCATCGCCACTGGAGTGCGCGCCGCACGGGTGTAATTTCCCGGATGCGCGTGCACCTCGATATCTGGAGCGACTACGTCTGCCCGTTCTGTTTCCTGATGGTTCCGGCCCTCGCCCACCTCCGCGAGCAGTTCCACGGGGTCGTCACCATCGCTTGGCGCGCCTACGAATTGCGCCCCGATCCGGTCCCCACCCTCGACCCGGACGGCGAGTACCTCCGCGACGTCTGGAGCCAGGCGGTCTACCCGCATGCCGCGGAACTTGGAATCGACGTCCAACTCCCGACACTCCAGCCGCGCAGCCGCCTGGCGCATGAGGCGGCCGCCTTCGCGCGCGCGCACGGGTGCTTCGAAGCCATGCACCAGGCGCTGTTCGAGGCGTTCTTCCAACGCAGCGAGGACATCGGCAAATCCAGCGTCCTCATCGCCATCGGCACCCGTGTCGGCCTCGACCCGCACGCCCTCGCCAACGCCCTCCACCACCGGACCCACCGCGATGCGGTCCTCGCCGAGGAGGAACAAGCCGCCGAACTCGGCCTCACCGCGGTCCCCGCCACCGTCATCCACCGCGCCGGCGATCCTCCCGAAATGGCCCTCAAGCTCCTCGGCACCCAATCGCCAACCCACCTCCGCGACCTCGTCGCCCAACTTGCGCATCCCTAGGTTAGGGCGATGCGTCTCCGCAGCGCCTGCGCTTCAGACCTTCAGACCTTCAGACCTCCGACCTTCAGACCTTCGACTCCCTCCCACCGTGGCAGCCCTGCCAGGACTCGAACCTAGAATAACGGAATCAGAATCCGGTGTGTTACCATTACACTACAGGGCTATATCGGCACAATTGACTCGCGGACCCAAGAGCAGCCCCACCAGGACTCGAACCTAGAATGACTGAATCAAAATCAGTTGTGTTACCATTACACCATGGGGCTCTTGGTCACGCGAACCGCCGGGTCTGTAATGTTGGAGCAGGCCGTTTGCAACCTCGAAATCTCCCCAACTTGGCAAATCCCCGGCTCGCTACCCGCGGGACAAAAAACCGCCGGAACCATGCGGCTCCGGCGGTTGCAGGAATCCGGCGGGCTTGCGGCCCGCCTGCACGCTGAGGCTAGGCCGGAGCGCCGATGACCTCGCCGGCCAGCGGGCCGTCGTTGTCACGACCACCCTCGACCGGCTTCTTGACCGGCTTTTTCCGGAGGTCGTCGGGGATTTCCGGCGGCTTCGGCATGGTCGGCGGGTTGCTCATCCGGCCGGTGTCCATGAGGTCGCGGATGTGGGATGCGTCGAGCGTTTCATACTCGAGCAGCGCCCGGGCGATGACGTCGAGGAGCTCGCGGCGGTCGCTGAGCATGCTCCGCGCGCGTCCGTAGGCGTCGTCGATGAGACGCTTGATCTCCTCGTCGATTTTCTGGGCGGTGTCCTCGGAGTAGTTTTTCGAGCCGGCCATGTCGCGGGCGAGGAACACCTCGCCGCGGTTCTCGCCGTACTCGACCATCCCGAGGTCGGCGCTCATCCCCCACTCGCAGACCATCTTGCGGGCGATGTTGGTCGCCATCCGGATGTCGCCGACGGCCCCGTTGGTCACGTTGCCGAAAACCAGCTCCTCGGCAACCCGCCCGCCCATGGCCACCACCAGTTGGTCGAGCAACTCGTCGCGCCGGTGGGTGAACTTGTCCTCCTCCGGCAGGAACATCGTCGAACCCAACGACGGGCCGCGCGGAATGATCGTCACCTTGTGAAGCGGATCGGTGTGTTCCAGCAGCTCGTTGAGGACTGCGTGGCCGGCCTCGTGGAAGGCCGTGTTCTCCTTCTCCTTCTCGCTGAGCGCCAAGCTGCGCCGCTCGCGGCCCCAGCGCACCTTGTCGCGCGCCTCCTCGAGCTCGACGAGGGTCACCGCGGTGAGCGCCTTGCGCGCCGCCAGCAGCGCCGCTTCGTTGATCAGGTTGGCCAGCTCCGCACCCGAGAACCCCGGCGTGCCGCGCGCGATCAGGCTCAGGTCGACGTTGGCCGCCAGCTTGATCCGCTTGGCGTGCACCGCCAGGATCTCCGCCCGGCCGTTGACGTCGGGCAGCGACACGGTCACCTGCCGGTCAAACCGCCCCGGACGCAGCAGCGCCGGGTCGAGGACGTCGGGCCGGTTGGTCGCGGCGATGATGATGACCCCCTCCTGGGTGTCGAAGCCGTCCATCTCGACAAGCAACGCATTGAGCGTCTGCTCGCGCTCGTCGTGGCCGCCGCCGACGCCATGGCCGCGGTGGCGCCCGACGGCGTCGATTTCATCGATGAAGATCAAGCACGGCGCCTGCTTCTTCCCTTGCTCGAACATGTCGCGCACCCGGCTGGCGCCGACGCCGACGAACATTTCGACAAAGTCCGATCCGGAGATCGAGAAGAACGGGACGTCGGCCTCCCCGGCGATTGCCCGGGCCAGCAGCGTCTTGCCGGTTCCCGGTGCGCCGACCATCAGCACCCCTTTCGGGATCGAGCCGCCAAGCTTCTGGAACTTCCGCGGGTCACGCAGGAAGTCGACAATCTCCCAGAGCTCCTCCTTGGCTTCCTGGATGCCGGCGACGTCCTTGAAGGTCACCTTGTTGCGGTCCATCGCCAGGAGCTTCGCCTTGCTCTTGCCGAAGTTCATCGCCCCGCGGCCCGCCGACTTCATCTGCGAGCGGAACAGGAAGAAAAACACCAGCACCAGCAGCAGGATCGGCAGAGACGTGTAGATCGCCCCGCGCAACACCGCCCGGTCAGCATCATAGGTCGCCTGGCCGCCAAGCAGCTCGCGGATCTCCTCGCCCATCGCCAGCATCGGCACCGGTACCTCGAAGGGCTCAAGCGCCTCCTTGTCGGCATTGAGCACCGGCGCGACCGCCGGGACATTGCGCACCCCGATGACCATCCCGTCGCTGCTGCCACGCAGCCCGAGGATCTGGAACGGCTGGGCAGGGTTGCCGGTGACCACCTCGCCGAACGCCAGCGCCCGGCGCAACTCGCCCAGCGACATCACCGCCGCGTCGTCGGCAGCCGGCAGGCTGTCAACGCTGACAAATCCCGCACGGCCCTTGAGGAGATCGTGCAACTCGCTGCTGTTGAACGAATTGATCGGAACCTGGAAAGCCTCGGGGGTGGTCTTCACCGACTCCTTCGGCACCGTCACCGGCATTGAAAACCCTTGGATGGTCGCCTCATAGGAATTCTCCTTGGTGACCACCTTGAGCGGAAACTCCTCGTTGCCGGTCACAACCCGGCCTTGTTCCCAACGGTTTTTAAATTCGGCGTAGCTGAGCTTCTTTTTCGCCGCGGTCCCCGACCCGCCAAGAAAGGCGATTCCGAGGATCCCGAGTGCGACGCTAAACAGCAGCACCAGCTTCCAGTTGAATCCGCCCGGCTCGCCTGTGGCTCCGGTCCGGGAATTGGGAGCCTTTGGCTCCTGGGGTGGCTGTGAATCTGACATGGATGAGTAGTGGGTGGGGGCGATTAGTTAGATAAGCAACAAGTGGTTGTTCTGGAACTCAGGAGATCGGGCGAATGCTCGGGCGAAATGCTAAGCGGGCGCTTGCCAGCGGCGCATGCTTGCCACTCGGCGTAGGCAAGCGCGAGGCGGAAAACCGGCGGACTGGGAAAATGACGAGCATCAAAACGGCGGGCATCAATCGGAACGGAATAGAATCAAGGGGCTCGGATGCGGCAAGGAACAGCGCGCGGATCAGCAGGGGCGAGGGTAAACTTCGAGGAATCTTAGCACGTGCGGCAATCTTTGCAAAAAGGAGCGACAAATTAGCGCGCAAAGTTAAAAAGAAAATCCTTTTTTGGGCGCCTTGCGGGTCGGATACCGATCTGCCAAGGATACCGGCGTGCCGATCGCCCGACCCCGCACCAACGCCGTGAAGCGCTTCCCGTGGCTGCGCTTCATCCCCGGCGTCGGCCGGCTGCGCGCCCTGCGCCCGGGCGGCGACGCGCTCGTCGGCCCGCTGGTTGACACCTTTGCGAGCTTCACGGCGCTTGACCACCAGATCGATCCGGTCGAGGCGGATGTCGCCCTGGACCTGCTGCGCAACGCGTTTCCGGAGGCCGACCACGGGTGGCTGGCCAAGCGCCTGCAGCGGGCGGTGCGCACGCCGCGGCCGCTCCCGCGGCTGGCCGCCGAGCTGCGCGACCGGCTGGACGACACCGGGAAGCTGGCGCTTGGGCTGCAGTTGTTCACGCTGGTGGACGCGGCGGGCCAGTCGGTCCGCGGACGGTCGTCGTTTGAGGTGTTCATGCGGCGGCTCGGGAGGCCGGAGTATGGGCAGGCGATCATCGCGGAGATGACCGCGGGCCAGGAACCGGCGGATCCGCCGTTTGAGAAGCTCATTTTCGGCAACGAGGAGGATCCGGAGAGCAACATCGCCCTGCCCGCCGAGGCCGTCGGCGTGAGCTTCCGCGTCTACCGGGCTGGCGACCTCGTGCTGGTGCGCAACACCGGCACCGGGCTGCTCTGGGTGCGCGGCCGCTCGCTGGAAACCGGGACATTCCTGCGGATGCGCGAGCGCCAGCAACTCGTTGTCCCCGGCTGGTCGCTGACCTTTGAGGACCTTGTGTTCTTTCTCAACGCCGCCCACACCGGCCGCGGCCCGGTGATTTTCCTCTCGCGCAGCGAGAACGGCCTGCGCGCGGAACGGACCCGCTCGCGCCAAAGTGTCCTGCGGCTGCGCTTCGGCACCAAGGTCGACATCGAGGTCCTCCTCCAGCCGCGCCTGCGCATCTCCGGCCTGCCGCTCCCGCCGCCCGGCCGCTCGACGTCCTGCTCGTTCCATGAATGGCTCACCCTGGATGACACGGTGCGCATCCAGATGGACAGCCTGCGCCGCCAGGCGATCGCCGTCAGCGGCCGCTTCAGGCTCGCCACCGACCGGCGCGAGTATCTTGTCTCCAATGACCCGAGCGCCATCAGCGCGGGCGACCTGCTGCTCTCCCCGGGGCTCGGCCCGCGTTCGGTCCTGCGGATCCGGTTTGACCCGACCCGCGCGACCGGCGAGCTCGAGACCCTCGAGTTCGAGCGCCCGGTCCAGGTCAACGGGATCAGCGTGCGCGGCTACCGCAAGCTCCTCGACGGCGACTTGATCCGCCTCAGCGAAAGCCAGGCAATCCGCTGCCGCTTCAGCGAGGGGATCCTCGACGAGGAGCGCACCGTCATCCGCTCGCTTTCGGTCGAAAGCCTCCTCCACGACTTCGGCCCGCAAAGCCGCGCGCTCGACAACGTCAGCTTCCAGATCGAGCGCGGCGAAATGCTCTGCATCATCGGCCCGAGCGGCAGCGGCAAGAGCACCCTGCTGGCCACCCTCTCCGGTCAGCTTGCGCCGCAGCGCGGGTTTGTCCGGCTCAACGGGATCTCGCTTTATGACAATCTCGCGCGGCTGCGGCCATTCGTCGCCCACATGCCCCAGGAGGAGGCGCTCAACCCGCAGATCACCGTGCGCGAACACCTCCGCCACGCCGCCGCCGTGCGCAGACCCCACCTCTCGCCCGCCGAACAGGAACGCCGCGTCGACAGCATCCTCGCCGAGCTCAGCCTCCAGTCGCTCGCCCACCGGAAGGTTGGCTCACCGGGCGAAAAGGCCCTCAGCGGCGGCGAGCGCAGCCGCCTCAACCTCGGCCTCGACCTGTCCAGCCCGGCGGAAATCTTCCTCTTCGACGAACCGATCTCCGGCCTCTCGTCGAAGGACTCCGAGCACGTCGCCGAAACCCTCCGCTCGCTCGCCCGCGACAAAATCGTCATCGCCTCGCTCCACCGCCCCGGCGCCCAGGTCCTCCGGCTCTTCGACAAGGTCCTGCTCCTCGACAGCGGCGGCCGGGTCGCCTTCTTCGGCACTCCGCGCGGGATGCTCACGTACTTCACCGACGCCTGCACCGAGCTCGGGCTCACGACCGCGTTTCCGCCCCCGGACGCCCCGCTCGGCGCCGACTTCGTCTTCGATGTCCTCGAAACCCCGCTGGCCACCATCGGCGCCGGCAACAGCCCCGGCGCCGTCCGCAGATTCCCCGCCACCTTCTGGCAGGAGCGCTTCGAGAGCAACAACCTCGTCGCCGAAGTCCACCGCCACAGCGCCCCGACCCGCCTCGGCGACCTCCCGCGCGCCGAGGACAACCTGCCCATTCCGGTGACCCCACGGCGCACCACCCGCCAGCTGCTGACCCTGTTCATCACCCACTTCCAGCGCTCGCTGCTCTCGAAGTTCCGCAACCGCGGCACCCTCTACTCCACCCTCCTCGAGGCTCCCATCCTCGCCTTCCTCATCGGCATCACCCTGCGCTCCTCTCCCGAGGGCGGCTATGACTTCTCCACCGCACTCCACATCCCGGCCTATCTCTTTCTAACCGCCACGGTGGCGATGTTCCTCGGCCTGACTAACAGCGCCACCGAGATCCTCCGCGACCGGCCGATCCTGCGGCGCGAGCGCAACTGCCGCAGCCACGCCGGGCTGTATGTGTTTTCGAAGTTTGCGGTCCTCGGGCTGCTGGCGGCGATCCAGTGCCTGACCTATCTGTTGGTGGGCAACGCGGTGTTGGAGATCCGCGGGATGCTTTTTGAACACTGGCTGTGGATGACCCTGACGGCGTGGACCGGCACCGGCATGGCGCTGGTCATCTCCAGCGTGGTCAAGAGCGAGCGCGCGGCGCTCACCTCGGTGCCCTTGCTGTTAGTTCCGCAGATGCTTCTCGCCGGGGCGCTGGTCCCGTTCACCGAGATGAACCACAATTTGTTCAACGACTCGCTCACCGCGCGCGACCGCGGCGGCGAGCCGGTCCCGGCGTTGTTCATGCCGCTGCGCTATGCCTACGAGGCGATGCTGGTCACCCAGGCGACGCGCAACCACTTCGAGGTCCAGCGCGACCGGATCCAGCGGCGGATCGACGACGCGCGCGAGACGACCAACCTGAGTCCGGAGGCGGCGGCGCGGATGAACTTGCTCAAGGACGGGCTCACCGCGCTGCTGGCCGCCGGCGCGCCGGATGCCGCCACCGCCGAGCGCCAGCTGAGCCGGATCACCGAGGTGACCCGCCGCGGGACCGCGCTGGACCTTGAGACGATGATCGTGTGGCCGGAACGCGACGACACCCGCCCGGCGTCGGACTTTTTCGTCAACCAGCGGATCGACCTGCTGGTGGGCGAGGCGGAAACGTTCCGCTCCGACTACCGGCGGAAGAACAATGCCCACGTGTTCCTCGCCACCCAGCGCGCGATCGGGTTCACCGCCCCGGCCAGCGCCACCCCTGGGCAGCCCGCGCCGGCCCCGGCGACCCTCTCGACGCTGAAGTTCACCGGCGCGCTCCTGCTGATCTTCTGCCTTGTTTGCGCCTTGGTCGCCTCGCTCATCGTCACCCGCCAGCGGCGCATGACCCGCTGATCGCGATGAAATTTCGCGCCGCCCGGCAGCGTTAGTCCCCTAGCCAACCACCCGCGCATGCCAGCCATTCTCCGCGCCCTCGCCGCCCTCGTGGTGCTGGTCGCGCCGCTGGCCCATGGCGAGGATTTCTTCGAGCAAGCGCCGGTCAACTACTCCGCCGGCCTCTCTAACGACCCAGTCGCCCGTCTCGCCCGCGAGTGGCAGCAGGGGCGCGAGACGATCGCCGCCACCGAGCCGCTCGGGTTTCTCCGCGAGCTCCTCAAGCGCCTCAACGTCCCCGCGGAATCGCAGGTCCTGGTCTTCTCCAAGACCAGCAAGCAGAACTCCCTGATCACCCCGCAGACACCCCGCGCGATCTACTTCTCGGACGACACCTACGTCGGCTTCGTCCCCGGCGGGGCTATCGAGATCATCGCCACCGATCCGCTCCTCGGCCCGGTCTTCTACCTCCTCGAGCTCCCCGGCGCGCGCACCCCAGCGACGCTCACCCGCTCGGGCGAATGCCTCGAGTGCCACGCGAGCGCCCGCACCGAGGGAGTTCCCGGGATGCAGGTCCGCTCGGTGCTCACCGCCGCGGACGGCCGCCCGATCCTCAGCGCCGGCACCCACGATACCACCCACGCCAGCCCGCTCGCCCAACGCTGGGGCGGATGGTTTGTCACCGGCGACCACGGGACCGCACGCCACCAAGGGAACCTGACCGCTGACCCCGACAACCAACCCGCCAACCCGGACCGCGGCGCCAACTGGACCACCCTGGACGGGAAAATCGACACCACCCGCTACCTCCGCCCGACCAGCGACATCGTTGCCCTGATGGTCCTCGAGCACCAATGCCGGATGCACAACCTGCTCACCAAGGCGTCCATGGAATACCGCCGCGCCCTCTGGCTGTGCCGCACCCTCAACCCGGACGTCACCGAAGAGGACACCACCACCTCCGCCCACCGCGTCGCCACCGGCCGCGCCGCCGCGATCGTCGCCGAGCTCCTGTTCCGCGGCGAGGCACCCCCCGGCCCCGATGGCGTCGAGGGCGACCCGGCATTCCAGCTAGCCTTCGCCAAGAACGCCCCCGCCACCCCGGACGGCCACTCGCTCAAAGACTTCCGCCTCTACGGCCGGATCTTCAAAAACCGCTGCTCATACATGATCCACAGCAGCGCCTTCGCCTCCCTCCCACCGAAAATCCGCTCCCTCGTCTTCGCCGACCTCCGCGCAATCCTCCTCAACTCACCCGACAACCCGGACTTCGCCTACCTCCCAGCCTCCGAACGCCGCCGCATCGCCAACATCCTCGACGCCACCCTGCCCGCATGGCGGAACTAGCTCTTGTAGCGAAGCTCGTGAGAGCTTCGGCTGGGCGAGCGGGTAGTCCGCTGCGCGCCCTGGCCTTCTGACCCTCCGACCCGGAGTTGTGCAATTTCCCTGCTCAGGCCATGGGAGCGGTTGCTCGCTTCTCACAGCTTGCCACTCCCCCCGAGCTTGCAGATCCGCTTGAAATGCGCCGCCTCGACCGGGGTGATCGACAGCCGGCTGCCCTTGCGCAGGATCAGGAGCCCGTCGAGCGCCGGGTCGGCGCGGAGCGCGTCGAGGGTGACGAACTTCGGAAACTCGGCGACAAACTCGAAGTCGACCATGCACCAGCGCGGGTTCTCCTCGCTGCTCGCCTCGTCGTAATACTTCGACTTCGGGTCCCACGCCTTCGGGTCCGGATAGGCGGCGCTGGCGACCCGCGCGAGCCCGGCGACCCCCGGCGGACTCGCGTTGGAGTGATAGAACAGGGCCATGTCACCGACCCGCATCTCGTCGCGCATGAAGTTGCGCGCCTGGTAGTTGCGCACCCCATCCCACGGCTCGGTGCCGACCCGCTTGAGGTCGGCGATGCCAAAAACATCCGGCTCGGACTTGATCAACCAGTAACGCATCCCGCGATCCTGCATCTCCCGGACAAAAACAAAACCCCAATCCCTAACAACCCAACAACGCCATCCCAAGCGCCTGCTGGTTGCCGCCGGTGGAGGCGACCAGCGCGCGGCGCGCCGCGCCGGCCTGCAGGGCGGCCACGGCGACGACCGTCTGGAGTGCGGCGGAGGCGCCGAGCGGCTCGCCCAACACGCGCCGCGGCGACAACCGCCGGCCGCTCCAGTCACCCCAAACGTCCGCCTCGCCGGCGTCCGCCCAGCGGACACCGGTGCAGCTATCAACTAACATGTCGGCCGCGGGATCGGCGGCGAGCGCGGCGCGCACCGCTGCGGCGGCCGCCATGCGCCCATTGGCAAACCCGCTCGGCGCGGTGATCCGCTCGATGAGCGGACCGCTGCCGCCCCGCTCCAACAACACCGCCGCGGCCCCCTCGCTCGCCGCCAGCCCGCGACCGTAGAGCCCGAGCCCCTCGGCGACGAGCCAGTCGAGCTCCTCGCAGCCGACGACCAGGCAGGCATCGACCCGCCCGTCCAACAACCACTCGGCGGCCATCTCGACGCCGGTTAGGAAGTTTGCCGAGTCGCCCAACAACGAGTGGCTAACCGCCCTGCTGCCGAAATAGGCTGAAATGTGGCTCGCCGGCGCGTTGAACACCGTCTCGGGGAAAATCAGCGGACTCGCCAGGCTTGGGTCGGCAAGGACCTCGGCGTAGAACCGGTTGGAATAGTTCACGCAGCCATTCATCATGGTGGCGACCACCCCGAGGGTCCGCTCGCCGGCTTGGACCGCGGCGGTGAGCGCCGGACCGACCGCCTGAACCGCGGCCGCCATCGCAAAGCGCGTGATCGGGCTGGCACGCCGCAGCCGCGGGAACTTCGGGACGTCCTCGGGACCCGCCGCGGGCACCCGGCGGACCTCGCTGGTGATTGTGGCTCCGTTGACCACCCGCTCTAGCAGCTCGGTCGGCAGCGCCGCGCCGGCGGCGCACGCGTCCGCCAGGGCCGCGGCCGACCAGCCCGCGGCGCTCACCGCGCCGACCCCGTTGATCCGGATCTCGCTGCTCATTCGCCCACCTCCTCGAGGATCAGGGTTGCGTTGGATCCGCCAAAGCCAAACGAATTGGTCAGCACCCGCCGGATCCGCTTGCCGCGCGGCTCCCTCACCAAATCAAATTCACAAACCTGGTCAGCCTCGCGCACGTTCAAGCTCGCCGGCAAAAACTGCCCGCGCAACGCCACCAGCCCGATGACCGTCTCGACCGCACCCGCCCCACCGAGCAGGTGGCCCATCGCCGACTTCGTCGAACTCACCGACACCCCGCCGACCGCCGCCCCTGCCCACCGGCAAATCGCATTGCCCTCGGCCACGTCGTTGAGCGGTGTCCCGGTCCCGTGCGAGTTGATATAATCTATCTGGTCTGGCGTTAGCCCGGCCATCGCGCACGCGCGGGTCATCGTCTCGAGGGCGGCATCGCCGAGCGGCTGCGGCTGGGTGAGGTGGTGGATATCGGTGGCGGCGGCATAGCCGGTGATCTCGGCAAGCACCGTGGCGCCGCGCGCGCGCGCCTCCCCAGCCTCCTCGAGAACCAGCATTCCGGCGCCCTCGCCGAGCGCCAGGCCATCCCGCGCGGCGTCAAATGGCCGCGGGATCCCGCTGGGCGTCAGCGCCTGGAGCGTGTCAAACCCGGCAAACACCAGCTCGCACAGCGCATCATAGCCGCCGGCGAGCATCCGTTTCTCGCGCCCGCTGCGGATCTTCTCAAACGCGTGGCCGATCGCGTTCGCCCCCGAGGCGCACGCGTTGGAAATGATCACCTGCGGGCCCTCGATCCCCAACGCATCCATCAGCAGCCGCATCTGCCGCTGCGGTTGATAGATCTCCGCCCGCGTCAGCTGCCCGGCCCGCCCGCCATCGCTCACCGCTTGCTGATAGAACTGCTGGCCGATCGCCATCGCCCCCGCCGAGGTCCCCATCACCAACGGCACCCGCTCACCAGCCCCCAACCCCGCCTCCCCCAGCGCCTCCTGGCACGCCCGCAGCGCCAGATGCGTCCCGCGGTCAACCCGACGCCGCTGGCGCGCGCCTAACAAGCACGCCGGCAGCTCCCCCGGCAACTCGACCTCGCCGGCGCTGCCGACCCGCTGGCGCGACGTGTCAAACAGGCTAACCGGGCGGAATCCGCTGCGCCCGGCCGCCAGCGCCGCCGCGTTGGCCGCCACCCCGAGCCCGAGCGAGGTGACCATCCCGGCGCCGGTGACCACCACCCGCCGCGGCGCTCCACCGCCGCCTGATCCATTTGCATACGCCACGCCCAAAGCATGCCGCAGATCCTCGCCTAACCAAGCCGAAGTTTGGGATTCTCCCCGGGGCCCAACACCTCCCAACAGATCAGCGCACCCGCAGGTTGCGCCCCGCGCGCTTTTGCGCTTTAACCGACGCTGCGCCCGCCGCTGGCGGCCACCCGCACCCGGACAACCCGCGACCCACCTGATCCGCATGGAATTCGAATGCCCGCACTGCTCGCTGAAAATGAGCTCCGAAGATGAGCACGCCGGCCAGGTCGTCGCCTGCCCGGGATGCAAACGCCGCCTTCAAATCCCCGAAATTGCCCCCCCGGCGGCGACCACCGTCGCCAAGCGCACCCCCCAGTCCCAGCGCGGCGGCTGGCCGGAGGCCGACCACGCCAACGTCAGCTTCGGCACCAGCCTCGCCATCGCCGTGGCCATCACCGCGCTGTTTCTCGGCAGCCTCATCCCCTTCACCGGCTCCAAGTTCGCCGACATCTTCATCTCCCGCGGCGCCGTCAACTGGGCCGAAACCTTCCTGTTCATCTGGGGAATCGTCATCCTCGTCATGAAGTTCCTCAAGACCAAGCGCCAGTCACAGGCCATGCTCCTCGACATCCTGCCTAACAGCCTGGGCCTCGAGATCAACTCCGGCAACGTCGGCAGCTACATCGAGCACATCTACAAGCTCCCGTTCCGGCTGCGCGACAGCCTGATGGTCAATCGGATTCGCAAGGCTCTCGAGCTCTTCGAGAAGCGCAACAACAACGGCGAGGTCGTCAATGTCCTCAACGCCCAGTCGGACATCGACGCCAACCGCGTCTCGGGATCCTACACCCTGCTCAAGGTCTTCCTCTGGGCCATCCCGATCCTCGGCTTCATCGGCACCGTCCAGGGGCTCTCCCAGGCGGTTAGCTCGCTGTCCGCAGGCTCAAGCGACCCAGGCGCCCTCAAGGACTCGATCAACAACCTAACTGGCGGGCTGGGTGTCGCGTTCGACACCACCCTGCTAGGGCTGGTGCTCTCGATGATCATGTCCTTTCCGATGGCCTCGATGCAGAAGCGCGAGGAGGAGGTGCTGACGCGCATCGACGCGTTCTGCAACGAGAAGCTGCTGCCGAAGCTCAACGACTCGAAGAGCGCGGTGAGCGACAACCTGCTCGCCCAGGCGGCGAGCCTGCCGGAGTTTGCCGCCTCGCTGAGCCGGGCGCACGAGTCGTTCCTGATCCAACTGACCCAGGCGACGAGCCTGCTCAAGGACACCGGCGAGACGCTCCGCTCGCGGCTCGCCGCCCACCAGACGAGCGTCGAGGGGACCTTCTCTCACGCCATCGACAAGCTAACCTCCGAAACGCGCGACGCGTTCATCCGCCCGACCAGCGAGCTTAACAGTTATTTCGCGGCGCTCGCCGAGGGGGTCGCCTCGCTCAACGCCGCGCTCGGGAAGCTCAACGGCGAGAAGGTCGTCGTCGTGAAGCGGTCGTTCTTCGGCAGGTAACCAAGGATGGCGCGCAGAACCTCCAGTGCGGGCGGCGGCGGGGTGAACCTGTTTCCCTTCCTGAGCATCCTCGCCTGCCTGATCGGGATCCTAACGATCATCATCAAGCTCGTCAGCGACATCCAGGCCACCGAGACGACCGACCGGTCGGCCGAGGAGCTCGCCCGCGCCAAACAACTCCAGGAGCTCCAAAGCGAAATCCGCTCCGGCGAAAACCAACTCGAGGCCGTCCGCCAACAGCTCAAGGAGAAGAACTCGATCCACGCCAAGGTCCAACAACTAGACGACCGCCGGGTGGTCCTGCGCAAACAGCTGGGGAAGCCCGACCCTAACAAGGCGAGGGAGACCAACATGGCGTTGCAGCGCAGCGTCGAGGCGATGCTCGACCAGATTGCCGCACTCAAGAAGGAACGCCCGGCGCTGGAGCAGGCGCAGGCGAAGTTGTTAGCCGAGCTGGAGGCGCGCAAGCTCAAGCCGGACAGCAAGCCGACGCCGGTGGTGATTCGCCCTGGCGGGACCGGGGTGGCGCGCAACACCCGGTTGTTCTTCATCGAGTGCAGTGGCAGCGGGGTGGTGATCCTCGACGGCAAGGGCGGCAAAACCCCGGTGTCGAATGCGGCGATCGGCACCGAGCCGCTGCTCAACAAGGTTTTCAGCAATGCCAAGGCCGAGCCCGCATCCCTCGTCCTGTTCCTCATCCGCACCGATGGCTACAGCACCTATCTGAAGGCCGCCGGCCTGGCTGAAGCAAAGTTCACCATCCGCACCGGCAAGCTGCCGGTCCCGACCAAGGGCGAAATCGACCTCTCCACCTTCTTCCCTTGAGCCATGCGCCGGCGCCAATCCAACAACCAGGACGGGGCGATCAACCTCGACTCGCTCATGGACGCCCTGACCAACGTCGTGGCGGTGCTCATCCTCGTCCTGATCCTCCTCCAGGTCGATGTCTCCAACACCGTCGAACGCATCCTCGGCGAACTCAAACCCGCCACCCCGGAGGACATCCAACAAGCCAGCAGCCAGCTCGCCGACCTGCGCGCCAGCATCGCCACCCAACAGGCACTCCTCACCGCCCCGCCACCCACCGCCGCCTTCATCGCCGCCATCGAGGCCGACATCGCCCACCTGGAAAAATCCATCAAGGACAACCAGGCACTCGCCATCGACCTGAAAAAACTCACCGAGCTCGCCGCCAAGACCCGCTCCGAGGCCGACGCCGAAAAGAAAAAATCCGACACCCTCCAGCTCGAGATCGCCCGTCTCGAGGCGCTCCTCGACCAAACACCCGTCCCCGCCGCCAAACCGGCCACCGTGGTCAGCATCCCTAACAGCCGGGCGGTCCCCGAGAACGCCAACATCTACTACTGCTACATCCGCGGCGAGCAGGCGCACTTCGTCAACCCGATCGAGGCGAAAAAAATGTTCATGGACGCCTTCGAGCGCCAGCGCGACCTGGTGCGCGAGCGCAAGGGCTCGAAGGCCATCTACGACCACCAGAAGACCATCGACTGGTTCGCCAAGCAGAACCTAACAGTGAGAAAGCAGAAGTTCGAGCTCAACACCGGCAAGAGCTGGAACGCGATGTTCCTGCGGATCAACTTCACCCCCGGGGACGGCGACGCGTCGCTGGCCGACATGCAGCAGGCCGACGGGCGGTTTCACCGGATCTGCAACCTGGTGACATCCTATCCGAACCGGGTGCTGATTTTCCGGATCGATCCTGCGGGGTTCGCGACCTACCTGAAGGCCCGCGAGATCGCCGACAGCTACCGGATCCCGTGCGGCTGGGAGCTGGACACCAACAACTACCACAGCGAGCGGCTGCCGTTTGAGGTCAACCGCCTCGAACAACCCGCGCCGGCCAATCCAAACGCACCACCGCAACCGCCGCGCCCAGCACGCCAGCTCGACTGAGCCGGCCGCGGCCTGCCCAACAGATTTTGTTTGAGCGGCGGACCCGATGGCCTAAGTTGCACGGCATGTCTGAGGATCTACCAATCAACCGCCGCGCATTTGTCAAACTCGGTCTGGCCGCGGGGGCGGCGGCGGCGGCGCCGGCATCGCTGTTAGCCCAAAGCCCGGACGCCGAGGCGCAGGGGGCAAGCGTGCACGTCCTCCCGGCGCTCGGCTACGAGGTTGGGGCGCTTGCGCCGCACATTGATGCGAAGACGATGGAGATCCACCACGGCAAGCACCACGCCGGCTATGTCGCCAACCTCAACGCGGCGCTCGCGGAGTTTCCGAAGCTCAAGAGCATGCCGATCGGCCAGTTGCTCGCCAACCTTCCAGCCATCGCCGACCCGGCGCTGCGCACCACCCTGCGCAACAACGGCGGCGGCCACGCCAACCACACCCTGTTCTGGGAAATCATCGGCCCGGCCGCGACCGCCGGCCAGCCAAGCGAGCCGCTCGCCAAGGCGATCGCCGCGGCGTTCACCGACCTTGCCGGAATGCAGAAGGCGCTCAGCGCCGCCGCCATGGGCCGCTTCGGGTCCGGCTGGGCGTGGCTCATCGTGCGCAACGGCGCGCTGGCGATCACCAGCACTCCCAACCAGGACCACCCGCAGATGGCCGGACTTGTCGCCGAAACCGACGCCGGTGTCCCGATCCTCGGCATCGATGTCTGGGAGCACGCGTATTACCTGAACTATCAGAACCGCCGCGCCGACTATCTCGCCGGCATCTGGAATGTCATCCAGTGGCCGAAGGTCAGCGCCAAGTTTGCCGAGGCGCTGCAAGGCTAACCGCCGTTGCTAGAACAACCCGCCGAAGCGCTCGCGCAGCTGGGCGCGCCATTTCTCGAGAAACCCGAGGTTGCGCGCGGCCGTCCACGCCTCGTCGGCGGCCATCTGCTGGCCGTCCTCCTCGAGGCGCCCGAAGTCATCCAACTGCGCGGCGATCTGCGCCTCAACCCGGGCCAGGGCGGCCTCAAGCTGGGCGCGGCGCACCCCGGCCTCCCGCTCCAACAATGCCCTGGAGAGCGCGGTGCGGGCCGCCTCGCGGCGGCGGATGAATGCGTCGGCGTGTTGCAGGGCCGCGCCGACCTCGCCAAAGATGCTCACCAGCGTCGCGTCGATGGTGCCGCGCGGATCGCCCTCGACCCCGCCGACCTCGAGCCAGTGGCGCAGCCGCCGCCCCGGACTGCGCAGCAGCTCGTAGGCCTCGGTGAGCTCGCGAAACAGCGCCTCGGATCCCTGCGCGTCCGGGTGGCGGGTCTTGCTCAGCGTCTGGTAGCGCTCGCGCAGGTACTCGTCACTCAACGTCAGCCGCCGCTCGATCCCCAACACATCAAAGGCGTCAAACACTGCGGGAGGCGGTTGGAAATGGTTAGGCGGCGAAGCTCTCCCCGCACGAGCAGGTCACCAGGGCGTTCGGGTTGGAGACCTTGAAGCCGCCCTGCTGGAGGTCGTCGGAGTAGTCGAGCTCGCTGCCGCTAACAAACAAGGCGCTCTTCGGGTCGATGACCACGTTGACCTCGGCGCTGCGAACCAGGATATCCCGGTCACGCGGGCCGTCGACGAGGTCCATCTTGTATTGAAGGCCGCTGCAGCCGCCGCCGATGACTGCAACGCGCAGCGCCCCATCGGCGCGCCCCTGCTTCTCCAACAACCCGCGGAGGTGCGCCGAGGCTGCCGGCAGCACCCGGATCAACTTCTCGTTGCCGATCCTGTAGTTTTGCGTCGCGGTGATGTCCATCTGTGCAACCATGGCCCCGCACTCCCACTGCCGTCAACCGGCCGCTGGCTAATTTCCGCGTCCGACCCGCCGGCCAGCGCCGACCGCCGCCGACCACCGAATGAACCTCATTGCTGAAATCGCCGCTCGCCACCCGCCCGGCGCGCTCGCCGTAATCGCCGGCGAACGCCAGTTCACCTATGCCGAGCTCTTCGCCGTGGCCAACGCGGTCGCCGCCCGGCTCGAGCGCGCCGGCCTCTGCACCCCCGGCCGCTGCCCGCGCATCGGCCTGCGCGCCCCCGACGGCCCGGGCTACATCATGCTCGCCATGGGGATCCTGCTCGCCGGCGGGTGCCTCGTCCCGATCCCCACCGAACTGGCCCCGCCCGAACAGCTAGATATCGCCCGCACCACCGCGCTTGACGCACTCATCCTCGCCACCGACCACACCTGGCCCGAATCCCTCGGCGCGCCGCTCGCCGGCGCCGACGAGCCAGTTAGCTGGATGGCATGGCGGCTTGTTGGAGTCACTCCCGGGTTTCCCGAGGACGAGTTCCAGGCGCTCAACCCGGCCTTCATCCGCTTCAGCTCCGGGACGACCGGCACTAGCAAGGGGATCGTCATCTCGCACCCGGCGTTGTTAGAGCGGATCCTGGCGGCCAACCAGGGTCTCGGGATCGGCGCGGGCGACCGGGTGCTGTGGCTGCTGCCGATGGCGCACCATTTTGCGGTTTCCATCGTCCTGTATCTCTACCACGGGTGCGTGACGGTGTTAGAGGATGCGGCGCTCGCGGAGGAGATGCTAGCCAGCGCGGAGCGTCACGGTGCGACGGTGATCTACGGGGCGCCGTTCCATTACGCGCAGCTGGCGGGCACGCCGGCGGGAGCGGGGGCGTGGCCGACGCTGCGGCTGGCGGTGTCGACGGCGGCGGCGCTGAGCGCGGTGACGGCGGAGAATTTCATGCGGCGGTTTGGCAAGCCGCTGCACCAGGGGCTAGGAGTGATCGAGGTCGGTCTGCCGATCCTCAATCTGTCTGCGGCGGCGGGCAAACCGGAAAGCATCGGCAGGCCGCAGCCGGGGTTTGAGGTCCGCTTGGTTGACGATGCCGGCGAGCCGGTGGCGCGCGGCGAGGTTGGCGAGCTGCTGCTGCGCGGGCCGGGGATGCTCGACGCGTATTTGCTCCCGTGGCAGCCGGCGGCGACGGTGCTCGGCGACGGGTGGTTTGCCACCGGTGATCTGGTCGCCGAGGATAGCGATGGGGATTTGTTCATCCGCGGAAGGAAGAAATCCCTCATCAATGTCGCCGGCATGAAGGTCTTCCCCGAGGAAGTCGAAGCCGTCCTCGCGACCCACCCGGCAGTCGCTCGCTGCCGCGTCAGCGCCATCGACCACCCGCACTTCGGCCAGATCCCGACCGCCGAGGTCATCCCGGCCCACTCGCCACCGCCATCGCCGCGCGCCCTCATCGATTTCTGCCGCCTCCACCTCGCCCCGCACAAAATCCCCGCGCGCATCGCCTTCGTCGACGCCCTCCCGCTCACCCCCAGCGGCAAGCTCCGCCGCGGGTGATCCCCGCACGCAGGGACGCATCGCCCTACCGGCGCAGCGCGGTTCATTCGCTGGGCGGTGCGGGGACGCATCGCCCTACCGGCAGCGGGCCATCAAGGACCATCAAGAGGCTCAGCTCAGATCCTCCGCGGTCACCGAGCGCTGGACGTTGGCGCCCAGCGCGAGGGCTTGGTCGACGACCCGCTTTGCGGAGGCGTCGAATCTGAAGCTGTGGCAGTTGGGGCAAAGTGCGGCGGCACTGCCGATAATCGAGTCACACCCCTCACAGACCTTGTAGGCCTCGGGGTTGCGGGCGATGCGTTGGGCTTTGGCGAATCGGTCTTCGTTCGAGGGTGGGGTGGGCATGGGCGGGGCGGTGGGGCGTGGGCAAAAGAAAAGCGGCACCGGAGACCGGAACCGCTTTGGAAATTTCCCGGATTTTCCGACGCTTTACGACGCGCTCGGGGCCAGACGCTTGGCAGCCTTGCTCTTGAGGTTGGCGGCCTTGTTCTTGTGGATGACGCTGCTCTTGGCGGCACGGTCGACAGCCGAGGAGAACTCGCGGTAAGCGGTGGTGGCCGCCGCGGCATCGCCGCTTTCGCCAGCGGCCATGGCCTTCTTGCGGAGGGTCTTGATACGGCTCTTGAGCACGCGATTACGCTCGGTGCGAACCTTCGTCTGGCGGACGCGCTTCAGGGCGGACTTGGTATTGGCCATGGTAGTGTGAAAAAATTCGGTTGCTTCGGACCGGGGGGCGGAACTCTACGGACATGCCCGGGGGTGTCAAGCTCCGCGGGAAAAAATTCCATCAATCATCCGCGGAAGCGGGTCATCGAGCGCATCAACCCGGCACCGGCCCAGTTTGAGCCCTCGGGAGTTTCCTTGAGCGAGCCGCGGATCACCCTGACGCTGGCCCCGGTGCCAACCACATCATAGAGCTCGGCAACGTCGCGCGAACTCATCCGGATGCACCCGTAGGAGGCAGGCTGGCCAAGGCGGCGCTCCTCGGGAGTGCCGTGAATGTAGATGTAGCGGCCGAAGGCGTTGCGGTTGATCGCTTCCTTGCCTTGGAGCCAGAGGATCCGGGTGACAATCGGATCGCGCCCGGGCGAGTTCGGGCGGATGATCTCGCCAGTTGGCCGGCGGCTCTTGAAGACCGCCCCAAGCGGCGCATCGCAGCCGATCTTCTTGGAGATCTCCATGGTGCCAAGCGGGGTGCAATTGGTCCCTGGGCGGTCGCCGATGCCAAACTTGGAGGTTGAGACCTTGTAGACCTTCACCGGCTTGCCATCGGTGGCGAGCAGCAGGCGCTGGTCACGCACGCTGACGATGAGCTGGTTGCGGTCGTCCTTGCGGGGTGAGGCGCAGCTGGAGAAGCAGAGAAGGGCCAATCCGCCGGCGATGGCAGCCTTGAGGAAATCACGCGGACGCATACCTGGCTCAGTCGTTGGATGAGGAGACATTCTCCGCCGCAGTGATCGTCGTGGTTGCCCCCGGCAGAGCTGGCAGCATCCGTAGCAAGGATGACACGGAAGTATAGAAAAAGCCAACGGGAAATGGCAGCAGCAGCACCGCCGAGGACCAGCGGCCCGCCATGGCCGCCTCAACAACCACGAAGAGAAAGAACAACCCGAACAACAACTCGATGACCGGGGTGAGGGTCTTGATTGCCTTGTAGCTGCTGGTGCGGCGGGCGATTTTCTGGGCTCCCTGTTCGATGCCGTATTTTGGGGTGCGCACAAACCCGCTCTGGTGGTTGAAGAGCGCTTCGAGCACCGCCTTGGTGTTGTTGATCGACATCCCAATCCCCAGGGCCAGCAACAAGGGCAGATACGGCAACTCCTTCCACCACGAGTCAGGCCGCAAGGCCTTCTGCGACATCATGTAAAACAGAATCACCGAGACCGAGGCGAAGAAGAAGATCGGGATGTTGATGATGTAGTACGTCCACGCGCCGAAGTCCGGTTGCCACTGCTGGTTGGGGTAGATGAGGAAGCACAGGCAGATGAGCATCAGGTAGGCGTAGTTGGACGTCAGGTGGGCGGTAGCCTCGAGCTTGACGTACAACGGGAACTTGGAGCGCCAGATGGCGGGCAGGACCTTCTTGCAGACCTGGATGGAGCCCTTCGTCCAGCGATGCTGCTGGCTCTTGAACCCGTCCATGTCGACGGGGAGTTCGGCGGGGGTTTCGACCTCGTTGAGGAAGATGAACTTCCAGCCGCGCAGCTGGGCCCGGTAGCTGAGGTCCATGTCCTCGGTGAGGGTGTCATGCTCCCAGCCGCCGGCGTCGGCGATGCACGACTTGCGCCAGATGCCGGCGGTGCCGTTGAAGGTGAAGAACCGGCCGCTGCGGTTGCGGGCGGTCTGTTCAAGTTCAAGGTGGCCGTCGAGGAACATCGCCTGAACGCGGGTGAGGAGGTTGAAGGTCCGGTTGAGGTGCCCCCAGCGGGTTTGGATCATCCCGATGTTCTCATCGCTGAAGAAGTGGATCGTCTTTTGCAGGACGTCGGGATTCGGGACGAAGTCGGCATCCAGAATAAAGAGGTACTCGCCCTTGGCAAACTCCGTGCCGTGCTCGAGCGCCCCGGCCTTGAACCCGGTCCGGTCGGTCCGGTGGATCAACTCAGCGTCAAAGCCGCGCTCGCGCAGCTGGGCGACCCCCACCCGGCAGATCTCGGTGGTGGCGTCGGTAGAATCGTCCAACACCTGGATCTGGAGCTTGTCCTGCGGATAATCGAGCCGCGCAACCGCCTCGAGGAGGCGCTCGACGACGTGCAGTTCATTGAACACCGGCAGCTGGATGGTCACGAGCGGCAACTCGGTGAACAAGCGCTTGGGCACCGGAGTTTTGCGCGAGTGGCGCAGGTACAGGTACAAGATCGTCAGCCGGTGGCTGCCGTACCCGGCCAGCCCGATGAGCACGACCAAGTAACTAATATACCAAAGCGGGGACGACCATTCCATGGTGTGAAAAAGGAGAAAAATGTGCGCAATAGGACAACCAGCAGGACCCCGGCGACGCCCCAAGCAAGGCGGTTAGACGCTGCCTGTCAAGCCTGCAGGGCGGTACTACGCTGGCGGTTAATTGGAACTTACTGATTTCCCGGGCTTGCCAGATCGGCCATGGTGGTGGATGAAGATCCGCCATGACCATCATCCCAACCGACAGTCCGGAGTTTGAAGCCATCGAGCGCACGCTCAGTGAAGATCCGGATGCCACCGTGATCGAGATGATCGGCGGCATTGAGTGTGACGACGAGGATCTTGCCCACCAGCGCGAGGAGGGGGTGGAAGATCCGGCCGCCTCGATCGACCTGATTGCCCAGATTCACACCGCGAGCAAGACCGGGATGCTCGACTGGTTCCAGATTCGGGTATCAAGCGCTGAGCTTGATCCGCCGAACATCGAGCACGGCGGCACCTTGCTGGCGTTCTCGTTTGAAGGCGACGAACCGGATTTCGACGCCCTCGCCGAGGCCGCCATCCCGGCCCTCAACGAAGCGGTCAGCTGGGCCGAGTTCTCCCTCGACGACGACGAAGACGGCGAGGAAGAGGACGAAGAAGTGAAGTAATCCGGGCGAAGCGATTGTCGCCGCCCGCCGGGGCATTGCTGAAGCAAGCTGGCGCCGCTCCATGGTCATCGGGACCGTGGAGGGTGGCCAGTTTTTTTCATGCCTGCAGCAGGACCGCTGGGTGTTTCCGCGCGTCCTGCGCGCGCCATGCGCCGGCCCGAACGCCATCCTAGGGAGGGACGAATGCTCCGCGCCCAGGGGGGTGGTGAAAAATTTAGGAAAGTAGGCATGGCACATGCTTTCCCATGTTTCGCCATGCCCAGAGAGCATCCTTCACAGCAACATAACCCATTGATTAGGAGAAAACCAACCATGCCCAACCTGCCGTCCGCCCGTCGATTTCTGCCGATTCCCCTGCTCGGCCTATTGTTAGCCCCGCTTGCGGGCGCCCAGGAAGCTGCCGCGGAAGTGGTGGAAGCAACCCCTGACGCCGGCAACACCAGCTGGATGATTGTCGCCAGCGTGTTGGTGTTGCTGATGACGCTGCCAGGCTTGGCGATGTTCTACGGCGGCCTGGTGCGCGCCAAGAACGCGTTGAGCATTTTTGTCCAGTGCTTTGCGATCGCGGGGGTGATGAGCCTGCTGTGGGTGGCGTTTGGCTACTCGGTGGCGACGACCGGCGAGGGGCCGTTCATTGGCGGCTTCGACAAGTTGTTCCTCAAGGGGGTGACCGCCTCAAGCCTGGTCGGGGACATTCCCGAGTCGGTGTTTGTGATGTTCCAAATGACCTTTGCGATCATCACCCCGGCGCTCATCATCGGCGCCTTTGCGGAACGGATGAAGTTCTCCGCGGTGCTGATTTTCACCACCGTCTGGTTTGTCCTCTCCTACCTCCCGGTCTGGCACATGGCGTGGCAGGCTAACGGGCTGTTCTTCAAGTGGGGCGTTCTCGACTTTGCCGGCGGCACGGTGGTCCACATCAACGCGGCGATCGCCGGGTTGGTCGGCTGCATCGTGGTGGGCAAGCGCAAGGGCTTCGGCCAGTCGGCGATGCACCCGCACCAGGTCCCCTTCGCGGTGATCGGCGCCGGCCTGCTGTGGGTTGGCTGGTTCGGGTTCAACGCGGGCAGCGCTTTGGCCGCGAATGCCTCGGCCGGGATGGCGATGCTTTCCACCCAGGTTGCCACGGCGGCCGCGGTGATTGTCTGGATGGCCATTGAATGGATTGTCAGCGGCAAGCCGACGGCCGTCGGGGTTGCCACCGGAGCGGTTGCCGGCCTGGTCGCGATCACCCCGGCGTGCGGATCCTGCGGAACCATGGGCGCCATCGCCATCGGTGCGGCCGCAAGCCTCCTCTGCTACCTCTGCGCCACCAAGCTCAAGGCCAAGCTCGGCTACGACGACTCGCTCGACGTCTTCGGAGTTCACGGCATCGGCGGGATCACCGGCGCGCTGCTGGCCGGCGTGTTCGCCGCCCCGTCGCTGGGTGGCCAGGGGATTCCCAACGATGGCACCATTGGCTCCCAAGTCCTGATCCAGCTCTCCTCGGTTGGCATCACCATCGTCTGGAGCCTGGTCGCCTCGGTGATCGCCCTGGTCATCGCCCGGGTCCTCCTCGGTGGCCTGCGGGTTGAAGAAAAGGTCGAAGTCGAAGGACTCGACTACGCCGAGCACGGCGAAACCGCTTACACGCTGTAAGCATCCACCTCACAAAATGCCCCGCAGGTTCGCCTGCGGGGCATTTTTTTTGCCCATGGGTGCGGCCAAGCCGCCTTTGGAGTGCGGTGGCAAGCGCAGCGCGACACCGCTTTGGCTCAATCACGGGGTCCGCAAGCCGTTGACCGCCTTGCCGGATAACCCGCCCACCGCCATTCACCTTCAACGCAACCCCGGCAACCCGCGCGGTGACTTCCCACGTATCAGGTTGAGCCAAAGCGGTGTGGCGGGG